>JAEWBF010000108.1 GCA_023391285.1 Verrucomicrobiota bacterium | reverse complement strand
GTCCAGCTCTTCCCCATGACCCCTCCCCGCTCCGTCGCCCCGCGTCTCTTCGGCATGATGCTCCTCGAGTTCTTCATCTGGGGCGCATGGCTCCCCCTGATCTGGACTTACATGGCCGGCCTCGGTTTCACCGGCACGCAAATCGCCCTCGTCGGCAGCACCTTCGCGATCGCCTCCATCGTCGCCATCTTCTTCGGCAATCAATTTGTCGACCGCACGTTCGCCGCCGAACGCTTCATGGCCGGCAGCCATCTCATCGGCGGACTCGCGATGATCGGCATGTTCTTCACGCGCGATTTCCTTCCGTTCTTCACGCTGATGGTCATCCATTCCATCTGCTACGTTCCGACGATCTCCGTCGCCAACTCGCTGGCGTTTTCCCACCTGAAAGACGCCACCCGTGAATTCGGACGCGTCCGCCTGGGCGGCACCATCGGCTGGATTCTCGCGTCATGGCCCCTCTACTTCGCGCTCGAGGATGTCCAAGGCGAAGCGCTGCAACGCGCGCTCAGCTACATTTTCCTCGTCGCCGGCGGCGCGGGCGTCGTGCTTTCCGCCTTTAGCCTCACCCTGCCGCACACCCCGCCGAAACCCGCCACCAAAGCCGTCGAGCCGCTCGCCTGGCGCGAGGGATTCCGCGTCTTGGTCCGCACGCCTTTCCTTCTCGTCCTGTTCATCGTCACGTTCATCGATTCGATCATCCATAACGGCTACTTCCTCATGGCCGGAGGATTTCTCGGCGCCGTCGGCATCAAACCCGAGCACATCATGCCCGTGATGAGTCTCGGCCAGGTCGCGGAAATGCTCACGATGCTGATCCTCGGTTATTTCCTCCGCCGCCTCGGTTGGAAATGGACCCTCACGATCGGCGTTCTCGGCCACGCTGTCCGCTTTCTCGTCTTCGCTTTCTTCAGCGACTACCTCGGCGCCATGATCGCGGTGCAACTGCTCCACGGTATCTGCTACGCATTCTTCTTCGCCACGCTCTACATTTTCATCGACGCCGCCTTCCCGAACGACATGCGCACGAGCGCCCAGGGACTCTTCAATCTCCTCGTCATCGGCCTCGGCGACCTTGCCGCGAAATGGCTCTTCGTTCCGTTGATGGCGCGCATGACCACCGAAGCGGGCATCGACTATCAACGGCTCTTCCTCGTCCCCAGCGGCATGGCCATCGCCGCCGCCCTCCTGCTCCTCGTCGCGTTCCGTCCCACGCCCGAACTCGACGCCAAAGCTCGCGGCGCTCAACCCGCCGCGTAGCGCCACCTCTTGGTTCGCATGCACGCTCCCGTATCCGAAAACGAACAACGCGAACGCATCCCGACGCGCATCCACGCCTCGGCCGACGAAGCCTGCCGCCAGGTCGCCGCCGAAATCGCCGCTCTCATCCGCCAAAACGACGCCGCCAACCGCCCGACCGTCCTCGGCCTCGCCACCGGTTCCACGCCCGTCCGCCTCTATCGCGAATTGATCCGCCTCCATCGCGAAGAAGGCCTCAGTTTTCGCCGCGTCATCACCTTCAATCTCGACGAATACTACGGCCTTTCGCCGACGCACCCCGAGAGCTACCGCCGCTTCATGGCGGCGCAGCTGTTCGATCACATCGACATCCCGCGCGAAAACACTCACGTGCCCGAAGGCACCGTCCCCCGCGCCGAGGTGTTCGCATGGTGTCAGCGCTACGAGGAACGGATTCGCGCCGCCGGCGGGATCGACCTCCAGATTCTCGGCATCGGTCGCTCGGGCCACATCGGTTTCAACGAGCCCGGCTCCCCGCGCGACTCCCGCACCCGCCTGATCACGCTCGATAGTCTGACGCGCCGCGACGCCGCCCGCGATTTTCTCGGCGAGGCCAACGTCCCGCGCCACGCCATCACCATGGGCGTCGGCACCATCCTCGCCGCGCGCCGGATCGTTCTCCTCGCCTGGGGCGAAGCGAAGGCCGGCGTCCTCGCGCAAGCCGTCGAAGGCCCCGTCGTCGAATCGCTCCCCGCGAGTTTCCTCCAACTCCATTCGGCCGTCACGTTTCATGTCGACCACGCCGCCGCCAGCGCACTCACGCGCGTCCGCCATCCTTGGCTGGTCAGCCCCGTCGCCTGGACACCTTCGCTCACTCGCCGCGCCGTCGTCTGGCTTTCGCGTCACGTCAAGAAGCCCGTCCTCAAACTTCTCGACGAGGACTACAGCGAAAATGGCATGGCCGACCTCCTCACCGAACAGGGTCCCGCCTACGGCCTGAACATCCGCATCTTTAACGAACTCCAGCACACCATCACCGGCTGGCCCGGCGGAAAACCCAACGCCGACGATTCCAACCGTCCCGAGCGCGCCGCGCCGTTCCCCAAACGCGTTCTCGTTTTCAGTCCCGAGCCGTCGCACGACGTTCTCGGCATGGGCGGCACCTTGCGCCGATTGGTCGAACAAGGCCACGATGTCACCGTGGCGTTCCAAACGTCCGGCAACCTTGCGATCCCCGACGACGAAGCGATCGCCGCCGCCGATCTCATCAACGACCTCGCCAGTTCGATCGAATCGGCGACGTCCCCCGCCGCTCATTTCGCCGCCGAAGCCCGCGCCCAACTCTTGGCCAAAACCGGCTTCGAACCCGACACGCCTCTCGTGCGCCGCCTGAAATCGCGCGTCCGTCGCAACGAAGCGCGCGCCTCGCTGCACGGCTGCGGTATATCCAACGGAAAGATACGTTTTCTCGACCTCGGGTTCTACGAGCGCGGACGCTACCGCGCTTTCTCGCCCGACGACGCCGACTTCGAAGCGCTCCTCACGCTCGTCCGCGAGATCGCGCCGCACCAGCTCTTCGTCACCGGCGACCGCGACGATCCTTCGTCGATCACCGCCGTCTGCTTCCAACTCGTGCGCCGCGTGCTCGAAACCGTCGCGAGCGAGCCTTGGTTCGCAGATTGCCGGGTTTGGCTCTATCGCGGCGTGGAAACGGTGTGGGACGCCGCCGAAATCGACATGGCCGTCCCGCTCAGCCCGCGCGAACTCGCGCAGAAGTCGCAGGCGATCTACCATCACAAGAGCCAGCGCAGCCAAACTCCGGTTTCTTTCGGTCTGCGCGAACCCTGGCAACAGGCGGAACAACACAACCGCACCCTCGGCGCGCTCTACGACGATCTCGGCCTCGCCAATTACGAGGCAATCGAAGCCTTCCAGCGCTGGTCCGCATAGCAGCGTGACAAGCGCGCCTGCATCGTAGCGGAACGCAGCCTACCCCCTGGAGGCGCGGTGCCCTCACCGCGCTTTCCATCCCGCCTGCCCCAGCTCGTCGCGCACCGCAGCTTGCCCTGACTCGTCGGGCCGAACGTTTCGTTCCCGACGCGAAAGAGTCCACGCGAACACGACGCATCTCGCCGCGCCCATCGTCGTCTCTTTCGCCTTCCAACTCGTCCGTCGTTCCACCGACGCGAAACCTTCTTCCAAGCGGGCTAAAGCCGCGGCGCCGCCGCTCTGCTACCGTGGTGAACTTGCCCCCCGCGATACCAGATTCCGCCGCGCCCCCGCGTCTGATCGACCTCACGCATCCGCTCGTGCATGGCGCGCCGACGTTTCCCAACGATCCCAAGCTCGCGATCATCCCGCACGCGCGCATCGCCACGCATCAGTTCAACACCACCCACGTCCTGATCGGCTCCCACCAGGGCACGCATCTCGACGCGATGTATCACTTTTTCGACGACGGCCGCACGCTCGATCGCATGCCGCTCGATTGGTTCTACGGCCCCGCCGTCCGGCTCTCGATTCCCAAGCCCGCCGACGGCGAAATCACCGTCGACGATCTTCGCGCCCACGAGCACCGCCTCACCCCCGGCGCTCGCGTCATCGTCAACACCGGCTGGCATCGCCGTTTCGGCGCTCCCGATTTCTTCGACCGCTTTCCTTCCTTCACCGTCGAAGCCGCCCGCAAACTCGGGCTGGACGACATAAGAGAAGTTCTTGGCGAACTTGCCGTCGAAGATCAGGCGGGCGCGACGCAGCAGGAAGGTGTCGTTGGGATCGTTGGCCGAATCGTAGGAGCGGAAATCGCCCTGGACCAAGCCGCGGAGACGGAGCGAGTTCGCGCCGTCGGCGGAAGCGATCTCGATGCGACCATCGCTCGTGGTGATTCTCGGCAAAGCCTTGATGGCGGCGGCCGTTTCCTCTTCCCTGAGCTCTTGCTTGCGCTCGAGGACGCGGAGTTTCTGGTCAAGCTGCCGAATCTGTTCGCGCAGCGCGCGAATTTCTTCGTCGTGCGACGGCGTTTGCGCCTGCGCGGCAGAGGTGCCGACGGCGAGAATGAGAGCGGCCCAAAAGGCCGAACGGAAGGCATTCATGAATGACGGAGTTGGATTTTGTTTGGAGCACTCCAGTAGCCTGGTCGTAGATCCGTTGAGGTGCGGATTTGGTTGGCGGAAACGCCTCCGGCGGAAACCGGTCGACAAAATGATGTGGAGATTACGCGGCGTGCGGATCGCGCACGGCGGGTAACCGAGTTTTCTCGGTGCGTTCTATCTGAGTGACGCGACCGTCGTGAACGACGAGTTGCACCACGCCGTAGCGCAGGCCTTCGACCTTCTCGCGCACGAGAGCGACCCAATCCGGGACTGAGCCGGCGGGGCTAAGATTCGAATCTGAAACGTGGGTGGGCATGGCGGGCGCGGAAATCAAATCGTGTAATCACCGAGGATTTGGTGGAGCACGCCGTCGGCCTCGGTGAGTTGCGACGGCTTGTTGCGCTGCGCCAACTTGCGGGCGAAGCGCGCGGGAACGCGGTGAGGCACGTGATTCGCCGCTTCGGCTTCGGGCGAAAACGGAAGCGGGAGATTGTCGCGGCGAAGCTTCCGGAGCGTGACTTCGACGACGTCCGCGAGCGTGTAGCGATCGAGGATGTTCGCGATGGCGTTACGCACATCGAGCATGAGCATGCGGAGTCCGCAGTGCGTTTCGTCCGGGCAGGTGCACGGCGTGTAAGCCGTTTGGGAAACGCAGCCGATGGGAACGAGCGGCCCATCGATGTGGCGGACGACTTGGCCGATCAGAATCTCGCGAGCGGGCTTCGCGAGACGATAGTCAGGGGAAAATGAACGACCGGAGCCGAATCGCGGGTTGGTCGCCCACCGTGATCGTCGCGGATCGAAGTCCCATCCGCGTCGCTTTGACTTGCAGGATGATCGGCCCACGCGCCCCCGCTTCGTGCGCGAAATGGTAGACGATCGCATTGTCCCCGAGCGTCTGCTTCTCCGGCGCCGGCGAAATCGGCTCGATGCCGTAAACATCGAAGAACGCGTTATCGACCGCGACCAAAGTCGTTCCGGCCTCCTCTGCATTCCCAGATATCGAAAGACGAATCTCCACCGGCGAATGCGCGCGCAGAAAGCGCGGGTATTCGATGCGCGTTGGGCCGGATTCCGCGGCACTCTTCGCGAGTCCGCCACCGCCGAAAACTCCCGCGAGACCAGCCAACACGACCAACACCACAAGCGCCTGCCCGACCCGTTGCACGCGCCACGATCTCCGTTGGAAGCCGACGTGTTCGTCTATTTCCAAGTCACCAACTCGGTGAACTTCCGGTCGCACATGCCGCATGAGCAACGGACCAGGTTGGCCAGATCTGAGTTCCCGAACCGTCGACACACGGGGATCGCGGCAGCGCCGCCTTTCGGTGCCCATCGACTTTCGACACGAAAGAGCCGGCATAATGCATAATATGCGCAGCTGTGACACTGGGATTTCGATAGGCTTCGTCGCCGAATGTCACACCCACCGAGATTCCCTTCAACGCCCTTGGTGCGCGCCGAATGCGCACATTGTCCGATGTCACGCCGCGTCACCTTCGGTTCTTCCCGGCTATGATCGAGACGGTTTTGGCGATCATCGCGGGCGCATTTGCGGTGGGGTTTTGGTGGCATCGTCGCTCCGAAAGCGCCCTGCGCCGCGCGTTGATTGCGGAGCGCGCGAATCAAACGTTGTCGCAGCGTCTGCAATTGGTGATGCAGAACGCCAACGACATCATTCTTTTAATCGACGAGGCCGGACGCGTGAGGGAAGCTAGCGATCGAGCGCTGGCGGCGTATGGCTATACGCTGGATGAGCTGCGGAACTTGCCACCAGGCGGATTGGAAGATCGATCGAACGCGAACACGACCGCCAACGCGGCCGACCAGTTTTCGCCGAGTGACGAGTTGGTCGAGCTGGTGCACCGACGCAAAGACGGCTCCACGTTCTTCGTCGAGGCGAGCGCGCGACCGCTCGAAAGCGACGGAGAGACGTTTGAGCTTCTGATCTGCCGCGACATCTCGGAACGCAAAGCCACCGAGGACCACATCGGCCGAATCAACCGGCTGTATGCCGCGCTCAGTCAGGTGAACCAGGCGATCGCGCACCTTCATTCGAAGGAGGAACTCTTTCGGGCGATCTGTCGGATTCTGGTGGAGTCGCGCGCGTGCACGCTGGCGTGGATCGGTTGGATCGACGAGTCGACGCGGCGGATCGTGCCGGTCTCGAGTTTCGGCGATTTCGGTGGGGCTTTGCGCGAACTCGCGCTTTACGCCAACGACCCGTCCGAAGGATCCGGCCCCGCGGGCCGCGCGCTTTGCGACAGACGAACGTTCGTGTGTCACGACTTCGCCTCCGATGTCGGAACCCCGCGGTGGCGCGACACTGCAGCTCGAAATGGAATCGCCTCCGGCGTCGGGTTGCCCATTCGCATCCGCGGAGAGATCGACGGAGTGCTCGTGGTATATTAGTCCGAACGAGGTTTCTTCCTGCACGACCAAGTCGCGTTGCTGGAGCAGGTCGCGAACGAAATCTCGTTTGCGGTGGAGAGCCTCGAACGTGAACTCGCGCGCCGCGCGGCGGAGCACGCCGCCGCCGCCACCGAACTCCGCTACCGTTCGCTTTTCGCGAACATGGAGGAGGGTTTTGCGTATTGCGCAATCGTCCTCGAAGACGGACGCCCCGTCGATTTCGAGTATTTGGAGGTTAACCAGGCGTTCACGAAGCTGACCGGGTTGGGCCATGCAGTCGGCCGTCGCGTGCTGGAGGCATTTCCAGGATTACGTGAAGACGACGGCGGTTTGATCGCGCGGCTGGGGAACGTCGCGCTCTCCGGTGAACCCGATCGCTTGGAGATTTTTCTCCGTCCTTTGGATCGTTGGTTCTCCATCTCCGCTTATTGTCCGGAGCCAGACTGCTTCGCCGCCGTGTTCGAGGATATCACTGAGAAAAAGCGCGCGAACCAAGCCTTGCAGACCGCGCATGCCCGCCTTCGTCGGCTGGTGGACTCGAGCTTGATCGGCGTTCTGATCGCCTCCCCCGCCGGCCGTGTGCTCGAAGCCAATGACTACTATCTCCGGCTGATTGGTGTCAGCCGAGCGGAGTTCGAGGCCGGCAATCTGGACTGGCGCGAGTTCACGCCGTCGGAGGAGTTGGAAATCGAAAAGAACGCGTTGGCGGAAGTCATCGCGCGCGGAAGTTGCGAACCGTATCAAAGGCACAGCGTGCGACGCGACGGCACCCGCGTTCCGGTGCTGTTCGCGCTGACGCGACTGCCCTCGCCCGACGATCACATTGCGGGCTTTGTGCTCGACCTCTCGCATCGCGAGGAGGCCGCGAAACTCGTGTCCGATGCACTGCATTTCAACGAGACCCTGATCGAGAGCCTTCCGATCGGCGTTCTCGCCTATGATGCGACCGGCCGGTGCTTCGCAGCGAATGAAGCCGTCGCGAAGATGGTGGGAGGAACGCGCGAGCAACTGCTCGTGCAGAACTTCCACGCGATCGCTTCCTGGCGGGAAACGGGGATGCTCGCCGCCGCCGAAGAAGCCCTCGCCGAAATGAAAGGCCGAGAGCTCGAAGTCGATCTGGCGTCGTCGTTCGGCGCACGAGTGCGCGTCGGTTGTCGTTTCGTGCCGATCATCTACGGCGGAAAGAAACTCCTCCTCGTCGTGCTCGTCGATGTGACCGCGCGCCACGCTGCCGAAAAGCGCATCCATGAGCAGGCGGAACTCATCGACAAGGCGAACGAGGCGATCATCGCGGGCGATCTCGACGGACGCATCAGTTTGTGGAGCCGTGGCGCCCAACGTCTCTTCGGCTGGACCGCCGACGAGGTGGTCGGTCGCTCGGTGCACGAGGTGCTGTCGCTCGCGGGTATTCCGCCGTCAGCGGCGATTCATACCGCCGTCGCCTCGGCCGACGATTGGCGCGGCGAAGTCGCCGGCCGCAACCGCGACGGCACACCACTGGTGGTCGAGGCCAGCATCACCATTCTCCGGGACGCAACCGGCGCGCCGACGGGACGGCTCGGGATCTGCACCGATATCACGGAAAAGAAGAAGCTCGCCGACCAGTTCCTGCGCGCACAACGCCTCGAGAGCATCGGCATGTTAGCGGCCGGAATCGCGCACGATTTGAACAACGTGCTCGCGCCGGTCGGCATGGCGTCGAGCCTGCTCCAATCGCAGATCAAAGATCCTTACAGCCTACGACTGCTGGAGACCTTGCAGAAATGTTCCGACCGAGGAGCGCGCCTCGTGCGGCAGATCCTCGGGTTCGCGCACGGCATCTCAGGCGAACCGCAGCTCGCGCAAGTGAAGCACCTGATCCGCGACATCGTGGAAGTGATTTCACAAACCTTCCCGAAATCGATCGCGATCGAAGACGATGTGCCGTCCGACCTTTGGCCCGTTATCGCGAATCCCACTCAGGTTCACCAGGTGCTGCTCAACCTCTGCGTGAACGCCCGCGATGCGATGCCGCAGGGAGGCACGTTACGTCTGCGCGGAGAGAATGTCCGCCTCGATGAGTCAGCCGCCGCTCAATTGAGAGGCGGCAAGCCGGGCACATGGCTCGTCCTGCACGTCGAAGACACAGGTAGCGGGATTCCGCCGGAAATTCTGGCACGAATCTGGGATCCGTTCTTCACCACCAAATCGAGCGATCGCGGAACAGGGCTCGGACTCTCAACCGTGAAGGGAATCGTGGAAGCCCACCACGGCTTTATCACCGTCGTGTCGAACATCGGCCGAGGAACGACTTTCCGGATCTACCTTCCGGCCGCGGAAACCGGGGTCGCTGCGACCGAGAATGTCGTGCGGAGTTTTCCGCGTTGCGGAAAAGGCGAGTTGATCCTTCTCGTCGATGACGAACCTTCCATCAGGGACTCCGTCGGCGCGCTTCTTCGGCGAGCCGGATACAGTGTTGTGACAGCATCCGATGGAGCTCAAGCGGCGTCAAAATTCCACGCGCGAGCGGCCGAAATTGCGTTGGTGATCACCGACGTCGACATGCCCGTGCTGGGCGGCAAGGACCTTGCGAACATCATCCATGCGCGCAATCCCGCGATGAAGATCCTGGCCATCAGCGGACTCCAAGACCTGCGGACCGGGTCGGAAAACTCGGCTGGTGGCTATGCGGATGCATTCGTCGCGAAGCCCTTCACCACGGACCGATTCCTCCACTGCGTGACGCAATTGCTCGGAACGGAACCTTCGCGAAACTAAGCGAAGTGCGAATCGCGGCGTAAGCCGCCGCCGGCTCACACGTTCGCGAACCGCCAATCAATCAGGCACAGCTGCAGAAACTTTCGGCCGTTGAAGTGATTCCATTTCAACTCCACCGCGAGATCGAGCGGCACTCCGGTGGGCGGAAGGCGATGCGACATTTTCCATGCGACGCCGTGCAGACGCCGTCCGCGTCCATCGTCGATCTGAAACCGGAAATGCTGCGCCTTGAAAACCTCGGGCGGCGTGCTCAACACCACGCGCCGCACCCCAAAGGTCGGCTCCGGGTTTCCTTGTCCGAACGGATGCAGCGTGTCCAACTCCTCCATCAGCCGCATCGTGATCTGCTCCGGCAACAACCACGCCGCGAGTTCCAATCGCGGTTCGCCCAACCCATCGCCGCTCGCGGCTCGCACTGCGTCCGCATAACGAATGCGAAAGGCCTCGAGGTTCTCCTTCCGCAGCGCAATTCCCACCGCCATCGGATGACCTCCCCAACTCGTCAGTTGCTCGCTGCAGGACCCCAGCACGTCTACGAGATTGATGCCGTCGATGCTCCGACCCGACCCTTTTGCAATCTCGCCTTCGCTGCCGAGCACGACGCACGGCCGGTGATACTTCCGCGTGACCCGTCCGGCCACGATTCCAACCACTCCCGGATGCCAGGACTCGCTGAACAGCACGATCCCCGGCCAGTCCGCGAACTGCGTCTCGATCATCTGCTCGGCCTCTTCGGTAATCTTGCGCTCGATCTCCTGCCGCTCCCGATTGAACGCATCCAGCTGACGCGCCGTCTCCACGCAGAACGTCTCGTCTTCGCTCAACAACAACTCCACCGACAACGCCGCATCCGCCAGCCGCCCCGATGCGTTGATGCGTGGCCCCAGCCGAAACGAAATATCCACCGGCGCGATCCCGTGCTCCGGTTTGACGCCCGCCACGTCCATCAACGCGCGTAAACCAGGCCGCCGCGTCTCCTGCAAAATGCTCAACCCGTGTCGCGCCAGAATCCGATTCTCCCCGAGCAACGGCACAAGATCCGCCACGGTGCCGAGCGCCACCAGATCGAGATGGTCGCGCAGCTTGATCCGAAAGGCCACCGGATGATTCTCCGCCCGCAACTGCTTCAACAATCCGTGCGCGAGTTTGAAAACGAGCCCAACCGTGCACATGTGCCGCCACGCCTCGTCGCATCCGCTGCCGTCTGCATGCACATGCGGATTGATCAGCATCCCCTCGAGTGCGCGATCCTTGCAGCGGTGGTGATCGAGCACGATGACGTCGATCCCCTGCTGTCGCAGATACGCCACCTCGTCGTGCGAGTTCGTGCCGCAGTCCAGCACCACGAACAAATGCGGTTTCCCGTCCTCCAACGCGCGGTCGATTGCGCTCCGCGTCAGTCCGTAACCATCCTCTGCCCGTCGCGGCACGATGAACCGCGGCTTCAGCCCAAAACGCCGCAGCACGCTTACGAGCAACGCGGTGCTGCTCACGCCATCGACGTCGTAGTCTCCCAGCACGACGATGCTTTCCTGCTGCGCGATCGCCTGACGCAACCGTGTCGCCGCGATGTCGACGTTGCGCAACAAAAACGGATCGTTCAGCGCCGCGAGCGCCGGCTCGAGAAATCGAGCGCACGCCCCCGCTTCCGCGAAGCCCGCGCGCAACAACAGTTCGGCCAGCACGCGACTCACCCCGGCGCTCTTGCTGAGCGCCTCGATCTGCTCCGCAGGCAACGACGTGTAGGTCCAGCGCATCGCTAGCAAGGTGGAACGCGTTGTCCCCAACGCGCTCTCGGCCCCGGACAGGCGCGTTGAGGACAACGCGCCCTATCGGCTCAGTGCGAGGCCTTGCTCGAGCCCGTCCACTCGTATTTCGGAGCGATGTCGTGGTGCGCCTCGACATGCTTCCGGTCGCCCTTGTGCCACCAGTAGAACACCGGCGCGGCGATGAAGAGCGACGAGAACGTGCCCGTGATCACACCGATGAGCAGCGTGAACGCGATGTCGTTCACGTCACCCGTGGTCACCACGATCAGCGTGATCGCCGTCAACAGCGTCGTGCCACCGGTGATCACCGTGCGCGAGAGTGTCAGGTTCAGCGAGCGATTGATGATATCCCGCAGCGACGCCGTCGGATTGAGCTTCAACTCTTCGCGGATGCGGTCGAATACAACGATCGTGTCGTTGATCGAGTAACCCGCGATCAGCAGAATCGCCGCCACCATCGACGCGTTGAACTGCCGGTCGAACATCACGAACAATCCGATCGTGATCAGAAGGTCGTGGATGGTCGAAACCATCGCGCCCATGCCGTAACCGAATTCGAAACGGAATGCGACATAGCCCATGATCAGCAGGATCGACCAGAAAATCGACCAGAGCGCATTCCACTGAATCTCTTCGCCGATGGAGGGACCGATGCGCGTTTGGCCGGCGAGCTCAAAGCCCGCCTGCGGAAACGCCTTCTGAAGCTCCTCCACCAAGTGCGCTCCTTGTTCGAACGGCACCGTCGCCTTCAGCGTTTCGGTATTCGTGCCCAGCGCCGTCTGGTAGGCGAACGTCGCTTCCGCGATGCCCGCGCGTTCCGTCGCCTGGCGCAAGGCGCCGACCTCGAGCCGCTGCGTGTAGTTGAGCGACACCATGTCGCCGCCCAAAAAGTCCACACCGTAGACCGACTTGCCTTTGAATCCAACGACCACCACGCCGAGCAGCACGATCACCCAGGAAACGATGAAGGCCGGCTTCGCGTATTTGAGAAAATCATACTTCGTGTCCTGCAGCACCGAGAACATCTTCAACGACTTGATCACGCCAGGGTGGATCAGCGCCTCGAGCACCAGTTTGCTCACCACCACCGCCGCGAACATCGTCGAAAAGATACCGATGCCGAGCGTCAGGCCGAAGCCCTTCACCGGGCCCGTGCCGAGGAAATACATGATCATCGCCACGAAGAACGTCGTGACGTTCGAGTCGAAGATCGCGGACCACGCTTTCTCGAAACCCGCTTCGAGTGCCGCACTCAGCGACTTGCCGACCCTGAGCTCCTCGCGCATGCGCTCGAAGATGAGGATGTTGGCGTCGACCGACATGGCCAGCGTCAGCACGATACCCGCGATGCCCGGCATCGAGAGTGTCGCCCCGAAACTCGCCATAATGCCGAGCGTGAGCAGCACGTTGATGCCCATGCCGATCGCGGCGACAATCCCGCCGATCGTGTAAAATGCCACGATGAAACCGATCGTCAGCACCGTGCTGATGATGAAGGCATTTCGCCCGCTGATGACCGCATCGGTCGCGAGCGACGGCCCCACTTCATACTGCTCCTTCACGACCAGCGGAAGGTCCAGCGGGTTGTTGAGCACGTTGGCGAGATTCAGCGCCTCGCGATCCGTGAAGCTGCCCGTGATCTGCGCGGAATCGCTGTCGATTTCCTGCTGAACGGTTGGAGCCGAGTAGAGCACGCCGTCGAGCACGATCGCCAGACGCCCCATCGTCCCGGCGCGCTGCGCTTCCTGCACAATGTCGCGCGTGACTTGAGCGAACCGCGCGCGGCCCGCGGTCGTGAACATCAAGATGATTTCCGGCTTCCCATAGATGTCCGGTCGCGCAAACGAGGTGTCGATCGCCTCGCCCGTCATTTCCGGCCGGCGCTTCACAAAGAGTTCTTCCGTGTGCACCTCGCCGTTGCGACCTTCCTGCTCGAGGGTCATCGCTTCGTAACCGGCCGGCACTTCGCCCGCGGGCGTGTTGAGCGGCGACTGCGTCGGATGCACGATGCGGAAGTCGAGGCGCGCGGGTTTCTTCACCGCGTCGACCACTTCCGGATTATCCCTCGTGCTGACTCCCGGCAGCTGCACCTCGATCCGATTCTCGCCCACCGGGCGCACGATCGGCTCGGCCACTCCGAACGCGTTGATGCGCGTGCTGATGATATCGATCGCCTTCTGGAGCTTTTCCTGGCGTTCGTGAGCCGGCTGGTCCGCGACCGCCCTTTCGTCGACTTCGAGCGTGAACGCCACGCCGCCCCTCAAGTCGAGGCCAAGCTGAAGATTGCTCTTCGAGCGACGCAGCAGCTCGTTCAGAAGGATGTCGTTCCGCTTTTCGATGTTGCGGAGCGAACTCTCGAGCCGCACGTCCGGGAAATACTGCGAAAGATCGATCCGGCGCTCACGGGCGATCTGCTTGAGCGCCACGAATTCGCTCAACGCCTGGCCGTTATTCTTCAGGGCGACCGCTTCGGCGAGCAGCGCGTTGAACTCCGACGTTTTAGCCGTCGCGTTTTCCTTCACGTAGTCCGTGAAAGGCTGATCCTTCACCGGCAGAAGCGTGCCGCCTGCCCATAGCACGATGGCAAGGCAGATGGCTATCTTCCAGAAGTTGCGTCTGAACATGGTTGGATTGGGTTTAAAGTCTGGGGGAGCGAGACGCGCGCTCCGCCAGGCGGAGTCCGCGCATCGGGGCGGTGCGCGGAAGGGTTATTTCTTGGTTTCGGCGCCGGTCTTGTTCACCACCGCGCTCACGAAGCCCTTGCCAATCTCGATCTTGGTGTTGTCCGCGACCCGCACGACGAAGCGGTCTTCCTTCACATTCGTAATGGTCCCGTAGATACCGCCACTCGTCACGATTTCGTCCCCCGTCGTCAGCGCTTTCAACATCGCCTCGTGCGCCTTTTGCTTCTTCCGTTGCGGCGCGATCATCAGAAAATACATCGCCGCGAAGATCAGGATCATCGGCAGCAGGCTCATGAGCCCGCCTCCCGGCCCCGGCGCGGGCTGCTGCTGGGCGAGGAAGATCGAGGCGTCGGTGAGCGAGAGCATTTTCGTCATTGCGTGTTGAGTGATTTGAAAAAAGAAAACACGCATCTAACGAATTCCGTGTTCGCAAAAGCAAGCCATAAGTCCCCCGCTTTCCCTCGTTGAAAAACAAATCCTCATCCGCCTGGTCCGCCGCCAAGTCTGAAGAATTTTACGGGTTCAAGCGCTGGGGCTCCGGCCACCTCGCGGTCGACGAAAAAGGCTTCGTCAACATCAAGCCCCGCGCCGACGAACGGGGCATCCGCGTCCTCGATGTCATCAACGAGGCCGTCGAAATGGGCCTCCGCGCCCCGATGGTCATCCGCTTCCAGGACCTCCTCCGCCACCGCGTCATCCAGCTCAACGAGAGCTTCGCCAAGGCGATGAAGGAAGAGGGCTACAAGGGCGAATACCGCGGCGTCTTCCCCATCAAGGTCAACCAGCTCCGCGAGGTCGTCGACGAGATCGTCGCCGCCGGCAAAGACTACAACTACGGCCTCGAGGCCGGCTCCAAGCCCGAGCTCATGATCGCCCTTGCCATGCACGAGGGCGCACAGCGGCTCATCATCTGCAACGGCTACAAGGACCACGACTACATCCGCCTCGCCCTCCTCGGCCGCAAGCTGGGCAAAAAAATCATCCTCGTCGTCGAACAACTCGCCGAACTCGACGACATCATCCGCCTCTCCGCCGAAACCGGCGTGAAACCGCTCATCGGTTTCCGCGCGAAACTTCAAACCCGCGGCGAAGGCAAGTGGGCCATGTCCACCGGCGACAACGCCAAGTTCGGCCTCAACACCGCCGAAATCCTTTTCGCCTGCGAAAAACTCCGCGCCGCGAAACTCTCCTCCGCGCTCCGCCTCGTCCACTTCCACATCGGTTCGCAGGTCCCGAACATCATCACGATCAAGAACGCCGTCATCGAAGCGACGCGTTTCTACTGCCAGCTCTCCCGCATGGGCTTCCCCATGGGCTACCTCGATGTCGGCGGCGGCCTCGGCATCGATTACGACGGCTCGCGCACCAACTTCGAATCGTCGATGAACTACTCGCTCGACGAATACGCGCGCGACGTCGTCTTCAACGTCCGCGAGATCTGCACCGCCTCCGGTATCGAGGTTCCGGATATCGTCAGCGAATCCGGCCGCGCGATCGTTGCCCCCCATTCGCTCCTCGTCGTCGAAGTCTTCGAACGCATCAACAAGCGCGAATCCCTCGGCCAGCAGCACCAGCCGAAGGAAAAGCACAAGGTCGTCACCGACCTCGAGCTGATGCTGAAAAACAAATCCAAGCTCGGCCGCCTCGAACGTTTCCACGACGCCATCCAGAAAAAGGAAGAAGCGTTTTCCCTCTTCAATCTCGGCTACCTCGACCTCGAAAACCGCGCCGCCGCCGAATCGCTGTTCTGGCAAATCTGCGAACAGATCGCGAAGGAAGGCCGCGACACCGGCTACCAGCCCGAGGAACTGCACGACCTCAACACGCTCCTCGCCGACCAATACGTCTGCAATTTCTCCGTCTTCCAATCGCTGCTCGACCACTGGGCGCTGAAACAACTTTTCCCCATCGCCCCGCTCCACCGGCTCGACGAAAAGCCCAGCGTCAACGCCATCCTCGTCGACATCACCTGCGATTCCGACGGCAAGATCTCCTCGTTCATCGATCTCCAGGACGTGAAGGACTACATCACGCTCCACCCGCTGAACTCGAAGCCCTACTACCTCGGCATCTTCCTCACCGGCGCCTACCAGGACATCATGGGCGACCTTCACAATCTCTTCGGCCGCGTGAACGAAGTTCACGTCTTCCTCGAAGACGACGAACCCAACGGTTTCTACATCGAGGAAGCGCTCAGCGGTTCGCGCATCGCCGATGTCATCGAGGGTGTGCAATACCAGCAGGAAGACCTCTGCCGCCGCATGAAGGCGCAAATCGACGCCGCCACGCGCAAGGACATGGTCAAGCCTCGCGAAGGCGTCCGCCTCCTCGAACTCTACGAAAGTCAGATGCTCAACAAGACGTATCTGAACATCGAGTCGAAGAAGCCCGGCAAAAAGAAGAAGTAGCGTGTAGGGCGGGGTC
>JAEWBF010000095.1 GCA_023391285.1 Verrucomicrobiota bacterium | reverse complement strand
CACCCCGCGGCCGGGGGCCGCGCAAACTCCAAAGGCCAAAGGGACAAACATCAAAAAAATCAAACCACGAATGGGCACGAAGGGACACGAAGCGGCGGTAGGAGGGCGGCGTGGCTGAGCGGCATGGGTTGTTGAGCGATCAGTGGCACCTCGTGGAGGGGCTGCAGGCGGCGTTGCGGCCGGATTGTCCGGTGCGGCGGCAGGAGTTTCGCGGGCGGTTGTGGTATGTGGTGTCGGATCCGTTTTCGAACCGGCACTTTCGACTGCGACCGGAGGCGTGGCGGTTTTTGTCGGCGCTCGATCGTCGGCGCACGGTGGGCGAGTGCTGGCGGGAGTTGTTGGGGCGGGCGCCGGAAGCGGCGCCGGGTCAGCGGGAAGTGATCGAGCTGCTGGCGCAGTTGCATGGGGCGAACCTGCTGCTGGTGGATACGGCGCTGGAATCGTGGTCGATGACCCAGCGGCGGCAGAAAGAACAGCAGCGCACGGCGCGGCAGCAGTTGTTGAATTTTCTGTTCCTGCGCATCCCGCTGTTCGATCCCGATGCGTTGCTCGAAAAATTGAGCAGGGTCGGGCGCTGGCTGCTGGGGCCGTTGGGCGCGGTGGTGTGGGTGGTCGTGATTTTGGCGGGGCTCAAGGCGGTGGTCGACCACGCGGGGCTGTTGCGCGAGCAGACGCAAGGGGTGCTGGCGGCGTCGAATCTCGCGTGGCTCTATCTCACGTGGGCGCTGGTGAAGGTGTTTCACGAACTGGGGCACGGGATGATGACGAAACGCTTCGGCGGCGAAGTGCGTTCGTGCGGTGTGATGCTGCTCGTGTTCACGCCGGTGCCGTTTGTGGACGCGAGCGCGGCGTGGACGTTTCGGAAACGCTGGCAGCGGATGCTGGTGGGCGCGGCGGGAATGATCTTTGAGTTGTTCCTGGCGGCGATCGCGGCGCTGGTCTGGGCGCGCAGCGGAGGCGAGGGCGCGGTGGGGCAGGTGGCCTACAACGTGATGTTTTTGGCGTCGGTATCGACGTTGTTGTTCAACGCGAATCCGCTGCTGCGATTCGATGGTTACTACTTGTTGGCGGACGCGGTGGGGGTGCCGAATCTGCAGGCGCAGGCGGCGAGGCAGTGGCGGCGGTGGTTCGAGCGCGGCGCGTTGGGGTTGGACGGGGTGTCGCGGGTGTCGCCGACGCGAACCGGAGCGACGTGGCTGGGTGTTTATGGCGCGGCGGCGGCGGCGTATCGGGTATTCGTGTTGTTGGTGATCGTGGCGTTTATCGCGGGGCAGTTGTTTGAAGTGGGATTGCTGCTGGCGGCGGTGGGATTGGTGGCGTGGTTGGGAGCGCCGGTGGTGCGGTTTTATCGTTATCTCTTCGCGGAGTCGCACGTGCGTGAGGCGCGGACGCGGGCGTTGATGTGGGGTGTGGGCGGGCCGGTGGTGGTGGCGGTGGGATTGATGGCGGTGCCGATGCCGCACGCGGTGCGGGCGCCGGGCGTGGTGGAAGGCGGATGGACGACGGAGGTGTTTGCGGGCGCGGCGGGGAAGATTGTCGACCTGCCGGTGGAGTCGGGGCGGCAGGTGGAAGGCGGACAGATTTTGGTGCGATTGGAGAGCCCGGAGCTGAATGCGCAACGGGAGGAGCTGGAGGCGCTGCGGCGGGAAGTGGAAGTGCGACGAGCGATGGCGTGGTCGCGATTGCCCGCGGTGCTCGATCCGTTGGATCAGCAGTTGCGCAGCATCGAGGCGCAGCTGCGGGAAAATGAAGCGCGACGAGAGGCGTTGGTCGTGCGGGCGCCGCGGGCGGGCGTGTGGTCGTCGCCGGGACTCGAGGTGCGACTTGGCGCGGACGTGCCGCGCGGGACGTTGTTGGGACGATTGCGCGAGAGCGAAACGCTGCGCTTCACGACGGTGGTGCGGGCGCGCGACGTGGAACGGTTGACCCGGAGCGAGCGGAAGGACGGCGAGGTGCGTTTGCGCGGTGCGACGGCGGAGGCGATTTCGGTGAATCTCGCGGCGGTGCGGCCGGCGGAAAGTCGGCGGCTGCCCTCGCCGGCGCTGGGCTGGCGGGCGGGCGGAGAAGTGCCGACGGATCCCGAAGATCCGGATGGGGTGCGGGCGCTGGATCCGTTTTTTGTGATGGAAGCGACGCTGCCGGCGGAGGCGGTGCCGGCGCTGTATCTGCGAACGGGTGTGCTGCGGGTGGCGTTGGATCCGCAACCGTGGGGGCGGCAGGCGGCGCGCTGGGTGCGTCAGTTTATCCAGGAGCGCTATGGACGGTGAGCTGCGTCTGCCGCGATTGCGCCAGAATCGACCGGTGCCGCGAGGCTTGGAGGCGGGCTTGGAGTGGTTCGTGGGCGCGTGGGTGCGCTGGCGGGCGCGGCGGACGGATCTCGGCGGCGAGGCGGACCGGGTGCTGGCGTTGATGGCGGATCACGACGGCCGATCGCGGGAGGAAATCGACGCGGAGATCGTGGCGCGACGACGGGTGTGGCAGCGCGCGCGGTCGAGAAATGAGGATGTTGCGCGAGGAGCGCTCGCGGTGGTCGCGGAGGTGGTGCGACAGGAGCTGGGCCTGACGCCGCATCGCGAGCAAGTGATCGGGGCGCTGGGACTGGAACGCGGCTGGTTGGTCGAGATGGCGACGGGTGAAGGGAAGACGCTGACGCTGGCGATGGCGGCGGTGCTGGCGGCGTGGACCGGGCGGGCGTGTCACGTGCTGACCGCGAACGATTATCTCGCGGAGCGGGATGCGCGGACGCTCGGGGCTTTCTTCGCGCGGTGCGGCGTGACCGTCGCGGCGGTGGTGGGCGGGATCAATGTATCCGAACGGCGGAGACGCCATGAGGCGCAGGTGGTTTACACGACGAGCCGCGAACTGGTGGGCGATTTTTTGCGCGATCGATTGAAGCTGGGCGGACGCATTTCACCGGAGAGCTGGCGGCCGTGGGTGCGGCGGCAGGGCGGGCGGGGGCCGGCGGTGTTGGTGAACCGGATACACACGGTGTTCGTGGACGAGGCGGATCAGGTGTTGGTGGACGACGCGGTGACGCCGTTGATCATCAGCGCGCCGAACGAAAACGGGTTGTTGGGAGAGTTGTGTCAGCAAGCGATCGAGGAGGCGCGGGGCTTGCGGGTGGGCGAGGACTACGAGGTGGAGTCGCACAGCCGCCGGGTGCGGGTGGCGGCGCACGTGACGGAGGCGCGGACGACGGCGGGGCGGCATCCGTTGTTGACGGTGCCGCGCTGGCGGGAGGAGTGGATCGGGAAGGCGCTGACGGCGTTGCACGCGTATGAACGTGGCCGGCATTATTTCGTCCGGGAGAACCGGGTGGTGCTGATCGACGAGGCGACCGGGCGGCCGATGCCGGAGCGGACACTGGGGGAAGGAATGCACACGATGTTGGAAGCGAAGGAAGGGCTGCCGATCACGCCGCCGAGCGGGACGGTGGCGAGCTTGAGTTTTCAGCGGTTTTTTCGGCAGGTGCCGCGGCTGGCGGGGATGACGGGAACGGCGGCGGAAGCGGCGGCGGAGTTTTGGCGGTTGTATCGGTTGCCGGTGTTATCGGTGCCGACGCACCGGCCGGTGCAGCGGCGGCGGTTGCCGCTGCGAGGTTTCTCGGACGAGGAGGGAAAATGGGACTATGTCGTGGAAGCGGCGAAGCAGGCGCAGGCGGAGGGGCAGCCGGTGTTGATCGGGACCCGCACGGTGGCGGCGAGTGAGGCGTTGGCGGAGAAGCTGCGGGCGGCGGGAGTGTCGTTTGCGTTGTTGAGTGCGGTGCGGAACGAGAACGAAGCGCAGGTCGTCGCGGCTGCGGGACAGGCGGGGCAGGTGACAATTGCGACGAACATGGCGGGGCGCGGGACGGACATCGTGCCCTCGAGCGCGGCGCTCGAGAAAGGCGGGCTGCGGGTGATCGCAACGGAGAGTCATCGATCGAAGCGCGTGGATCGGCAGTTGCACGGACGCGCGGGGCGTCAGGGGCAGCCGGGGGTGGTGGAGCCGCTGGCCTGTTGGGAGGATGAAATCTTACGGCATCATTTGCCGATGTGGTGGCGAGAGTGGGGACGGAGGAAACTCGGCGGCGGCTGGTGCCTGCGGTGGAGTCTGGCGTTCGCGCAGTGGCGGGCGGGCCGATGGGATGCGAGGCGGCGGATGGCGGTGTTGCGCCAGGATCAGTGGCTGGACGAGAACTTAAGCCTCGGCGGCGGCAATTCGGGGAGGCGGATGCGGAGCGCGCGAGCGGGGAAGATAGTGGCAGTCTAGTCGCGCTGGCGGGAGTCGAGGACGATCGTGACGGGGCCGTCGTTGACGAGGGCGACCTGCATCATCGCGCCGAAGGTGCCGGTGGCGACGGGATGGCCGAGGAGAGCGGAGAGCCGGCGGTTGAAGGATTCGTAGAGCGGGATGGCGATGTCGGGTTTCGCGGCGTCGTTGAAGGAGGGGCGGGTGCCTTTGCGGGTGGAGGCGATGAGGGTGAATTGGGAGACGACGAGGGCGGAGGGGGAGGAGGGGGAGTTGAGAGTTGAGGGTTGAGAGTTGAGAGAAGGGGCGGAAGCGGATGGGGCCGAAAACGGCGCGTTGGGGACCCCGACGAGTCGGGGCGGGCCAACGCGCCCTACCTCGGTGACGGAGAGGTTCATTTTGCCGGCGGCGTCTTCGAAGATGCGGAGCGCGGCGGTTTTCCAGGCGAGCCACTCGGCGTCGGCTTCTGTATCCGCGTGGTGGATGCCGAGGAGGATCAGGAGGCCGCGGGAGATTTGCGCGGTGGCGACACCGTCGATGGTGACGCTGGCGGAGGAGACGCGTTGGATGACGGCTCGCATTGATTTATTTCAACCACGAATGGACACGAATAGACACGAATGAAGATGAGGCTTCTGAGTAAGAACTGGGTGCTCTCGGATCACTATTCGGCCCAGGGTTTGGTGGTGGCGGGGTCGATGGTGAGGCAGGCTTCGTAGCGGCCGGGGACGGGGACGTGGGCGTAGGCTTGGGTCATGCCGATCTCGGAGCTGAAGTAGCCCCAAAGGGTGAGCTGTTTCAGCATGTGGTAGAAATCGGGCGTCGAGTTCGGCGGCTCGTAGCGGAGGAGGAAGGCGTGGCGCTCGGTGGCGGAGAGTTCGGTGAAGTCGCGGTCGGCGTGGGCGGCGCGGGCGTCGGACTGGAGTTGCGCGAGGCCGTCGGTGAAGGTGCGGCGTTCGTCGGCGGTGTAGAAATCGCGGACGAGTTCGTGCATGAACGTGGCGACGTCGGCGGCTTTGGCGCCGGCGGAGTCGTCGGTGGTGGGAAGGATCGTTTCGCCGATTTCGTTGAGGAGGGAAAGTTCGTCGGCGGTGAAGAGCGGGCGCGAGGAATCGAGAGCGTTGGCGACGCCGGCGAGGAGGCGGTTCGCGCCGAAGATCGTGCCGGTGGTCAGGGTGGCGAGGAGGGCGAGGGCTTCGCGGCGGGTCATGGCCGGAGAAAAGGTTTAGGGTTTTGGGTTTTGAGTTTTGGGTTGGGGCGCGAAGGACGGTTTCTTGTTCTTGATCGTGATGGGGTTCGGGTGGGCGGGAGAGAGGGCGAGCACGATCACGATTACGAGCACGAGCACGGGTGAAGAACGAGGAGGTTAGAGGTTTTGTTTTTTGAGTTCTTGGACGGCGTGGTTGGCGGCGCGGGCGGTGAGGGTCATGTAGGTGAGGGACGGGTTTTGCCACGCGGAGGAGGTCATGCAGGCGCCGTCGGTGACGAAGACGTTTTTGACCGCGTGTATTTGGTTGAAGCCGTTAAGGACGGAGGTCTTGGGGTCGCGGCCCATGCGGGCTGTCCCCATTTCGTGGATACCGAGGCCGGGGGCTTCCTGTGAATCCCAGACGCGGATGTCGGAGAAGCCGGCGGCTTCGATCATCTCCTGCGCGGTGGCGAGGATGTCCTTGGTCATCGCGAGTTCGTTTTCGCGGTGCTGGCATTCGATGACGACGAGCGGCATGCCCCAGGCGTCTTTCTTCGTGGGGTGAAGTTTTACCGTGTTGTCGTGGTGCGGAAGGTGTTCGGCCATGCAGTTCATCCAGAGGCCCCAGGAACCGAGCTGGGTGGAGGCGCGTTTGAAGTCGGCGCCGAGGGGCGGCGTGGAGGCGTCGAAGTTGCCGCGGCCGCGCGAGCCGAAGACGGAGAAAGCGTAACCGCGGAGGAAATCTTTTTGGCGGTCGGAGCCGACGTTGCGGAAGCGCGGGAGGAGGGCGCCGGTGGGGCGGCGGCCGTAGTAATATTTGTCCTTAAAACCCTCATGCGTGGCGGTGGCCTTCACGCGGTAATTGTGATCCATCAGATTGTGACCGAGCTGGCCGGAGTCGTTGCCGAGGCCGTGGGGGAAACGCGAGGAGGTGGAGTTCGCGAGGATGAGGGTGGTGTTGATGGTGCCGGCGTTGACGAAGATGATTTTGGCGAAGTAGTCGGTCATCTCCTTCGTGTGGGCGTCGATCACGCGGACGCCGGTGGCGCGGCCCTTTTGTTCGTCGTAGATGATGGAGTGGACGACGGAGTCGGGGCGGAGCGTGAGATTGCCGGTGGCGGCCGCGGCGGGGAGCGTGGCGGAATTGGCGGAGAAGTATCCACCGAACGGACACCCGCGGGCGCAGCGGTCGCGGTATTGGCAAGCGCCGCGGCCGACGATGGGTTGGGTGAGATTGGCGGAGCGGGAGATGACGAGGTGGCGGTTGGCCCAGCGGGATTCGATGGTGCTCTTCATGTGCTGCTCGAGGCAGTTGAGCTCCATCGGCGGAAGGAATTCGCCGTCGGGAACGACGGGGAGGCCATCGCGGTTGCCGCTGATGCCGACGAATTTTTCGACGTAGGAATACCACGGGGCGAGGTCGGCGTAGCGGAGGGGCCAGTCGACGGCGATGCCCTCGCGGGCGTTGGCTTCGAAATCGAGATCGCTCCAGCGCTGAGTCCAGCGGGCCCACATGAGGGACTTGCCGCCAACGTGGTAGCCGCGGATCCAGGAGAACGGTTTGGTTTGTTCGTAAGGGTGCTCGGCATCCTTGACGAAGAAGTGCTGCGTGGCGGGTTCGACGGCGTAGCACTGCGAGACAATGGGGTTCTCGCGGCGGAACTCGGGCGGCATGAAGCCGCGGTGCGGCATTTGCCACGGCTCGAGCATGGCGGTCGGGTAGTGCGTGATGTGTTCGACGTTGCGGCCGCGTTCGAGGACGAGGGTTTTGACGCCGTGCTCGCAGAGTTCTTTCGCGGCCCAGCCGCCGGACATGCCGGAACCGATGACGATGGCGTCGTAGGTGTGGGCGATTTTGCCGAGAGAAACGGTGGGGGTGGTGAAGCGTTGGTCGGACGGAGGCGTGGGCGGAGAAAGCGGGGTGGCGGGGGCGGACATGGAAAAGGAAGCTCCAAGGACCAAGCTCCAAGCTCCAGAGAAATTTCAATGCTCCAAAGCTCAATCCGGATGAACCAGATGAACGACAGAGGCACAAAGGCACGGAGGAAGCGGGAACGGGCGGCGGGGACCCGGCACTGTTGGGGTTATAAAAAAGCCCGCCGGGGAGGGCGGGCTTGTTTTGGTAAGTATCTGGAACTTACGGCATCGGGACGTGCGGGTTGACGTCGGCTTCGTAGTCGATGCCGGGGAGGCCGAAGCCAAAGAGTTTCAGGAACTCGCTGCGGTAGCCGGCGATGTCGGTTTTTTCGACGAGATTGGCCGTCGTGACCGTGGGCCAGATCTCGCGGACGGCGGCCTGGACTTCCGGGCGCATCTCCAGGTCGTCGATGCGGACGCGGCCGGCTTCGTCGAAGCGCGGCGTGTGGCCGTTATACATGTGCGTGGCGAAGAGGCGCTGGATCTGCTCGATGCAGCCCTCGTGCGTGCCGTGCGCCTTCATGATCTTGTAGAGGATCGAGATGTAGAGCGGGACGACAGGGATCGCGGAGCTTGCCTGGGTGACGAGGGCCTTGTTGACGGAGATGAAGGCGCGGCCGCCGCCGTGGGATTTGAGCAGCGTGTCGAGAGACTTGGCGGCGCGTTCGAGATCGTTTTTGGCGAGACCGATGGTGCCGTTCTTGTAGATGGGCCAGGTGACTTCGGGACCGATGTAGGAATAGGCGATCGTTTGCGCGCCGGGGGCGAGGAGGTTGGCGTCGCGGAGAGCGTGGATCCACATTTCCCAATCCTCGCCGCCCATGACGGCGACGGTGTCGGCGATTTCGGCTTCGGAAGCGGGTTCGATCGTGATGTCGGTGACGATGCCTTTGTCGGTATCGACGGTCTTGTTGGTGTAGGGCGCGCCGACCGGCTTCAGGACGGATTTGTGAACGGCGCCGGTTTTCGGATGAACGCGGCGCGGGGAGGCGAGAGAATAGACGACGAGGTCGATCTGGCCGAGGTCGGCGCGGATGAGATCGAGGGTTTGCTTCTTGATCTCGTCGGAAAAGGCGTCGCCGTTGATGTTTTTGGCGTAGAGGCCCGCGGCGCGAGCGGCGTTGGTGAAGCCGATGGTGTTATACCAGCCGGGGGTGGCGGGGCGGCCTTCTTCGGAAGGGCGTTCGAAGAATACGCCGATGGTCGCGGCACCCGTGCCGAAAGCGGCGGTGATGCGGGACGCGAGGCCGAAGCCCGTCGAGGCACCGAGCACGAGAACTTTTTTCGGGCCATCCTTGATCGCGCCTTTCGACTTCACGTAGTCGATCCACTCCTGCACGTGGGCGGCGCAGCCGGTGGGATGGGACGTGACGCAGACGAAACCGCGAACGCGGGGCTTGATAATCATGGGACGGGAAGGTTTTGGGGGCGCGGCGGGGCTGACAAGTTTCAATATCATGCCCCGTATCCCGGCCGGACGGATGCCGACCCAAGGATTGGGACTTGCAACGCGACTGCGTGGCTGGCGTGCGGTCAGCGAAAGGCGGGGCGCATGCCGCCGGTCACGAGCGCCAGGGTGATCAGCGAATTAATCGGCATGAGGACGGCGGCGACGATCGGGTTCATGTGGCCGGCGACGGCGAGGCCGACAGCGAGGGCGTTGTAGGCCACGGAGAAGACGAGCACGGTGATTTGCGTGCGGCGCCGGAGGTGGTTGACGCCGAAGAGCGAACGGAGCCCGCCGATGCCGCGGCCGAGGTAGTAGAAGTCGGCTTTGCGCTCGAGGACGCCGCGATGAATGACGGGCGTGCCGCGGCACCAGGCGCGGTCGAAGGCGAGCGAGTCGTTGGCGCCGTCGCCGAGCATGAGGGTGTCGCGGCGATCGTGGCGTTCGAACCAGGCGGATTTTTCGGCGGGGGTGAGTTCGCCATGCGCGTGGTCGGCGGGGAGGCCGAGCTCGGTAGCGAGGGCGGTGACCTTCGATGTGCGGTCGCCGCTCAGGATGTGCGTGGAGAAGCCGAGGGAGCGGAGCGCGGCAATTTCGTGGCGGGCGTCGGGTCGGGCTGTATCCGAAAAGTGGAAACGGGCGAGGATGCGGCCGTCGCAGACGAATTCGGTGCCGGTGGCATCGGCGGGGATGTCGATTGATGGATGACGATCGGTTGAGGACGCGGGGCGCCAGCCGGGGCGGCCAAGAGACCAACTGAGGCCGTCGGGAGAGGTGAAATGGACGCCTTGGCCGGTGACTTCGTGCACGGAGGGCGGTGGGGCGTTGTCAGATAATGGGTGAGTGGTGGTGTTGGGGAGAGAAAGGAGGGATTCGAAGAGGCACTGGCTGACGGGGTGCGGGGTGTCTTGGACGAGATGGAGGAGGGCGGCACGCGCTTCGGGTGAAAGCGCGCCGAGGGCGTCGGGGTTTTGAAGGACGGGAGTTTCGAGCGTGAGCGTGCCGGTTTTGTCGAAGACGAGATGGCGGACGCGTGTGAGTTTGGGCCAGAGGGCGGCGTTGCGGATGAAGACGCCGCGACGGCGGAGGGCGATGGTGGCGATCTCTTCGGCGAGCGGGAAGGCGAGGCCGATGGCGCAGGGGCAGGAGACGACGAGGACGGCGGTGACGACGGACCACGTGCGAAGAGCGTCGTGCGTGGAGAACCACCACGCGAAACCGGAGAGGACGGCGACGGCGACGATGCCGATGAGGTAGCCCCGGACGATGCGTTCGAGGAGGGGATGGGCGGAGTCGCCTCGCTGGCGTTCGCCGCTACTTTCGGATTGGGAGAGGAGTTGGGCGAGGAGGGATTCGGACCAGGGTTGGAGGGCGGTGAGTTGGGCGTCGGTGCGGGCGAGGTTGACGGCGCCAGCGGGAATGCGCTGGCCGCGGCGATACGCGCGGGGTTCGGCTTCGCCGTTGATCGAGGCGAGGGAGAAGTCGGCGGTGTCGGAGTCGAGGCGCGACTCGACGGGGACGGTCTGGCCGGAGGCGGCGAAGTAGGACTGGCCGGTGATGAGTTGTTCGGGAGCGGTGTCGGCGCCGGAGACGAGGCGGAGACGCTGGGGTTTGGGTTGCTGGGCGAGGAGGCGGCGCTGGTTGCGTTCGACCGCGGCGGTCTGAGCCCAGCGGCCGACGAGCATGAGGAGGATGAACGTCCCGACGAAGTCGAAGTAGACGAAGTCGTGTTCGCCGGCGAACCAGCCGTAGAGCGAGCCGAGGTAGGCGCCGAGGATGCCGATGGCGATCGGAAGATCGATGTGCATGGCGCCTTCGCGGAGCGCGCGGAACGCGCGGCCGATGAAGTAGGTGCCGCCGACGAGAAAGCTGAGCGTGCCGAAAGCGAGGGCGAGGAGATCGAAGAGCCGCGCGTATTCGAAATCCGGTGACATGCCGAAGTAGCCGGGGAAGGCGAACAGCATGATGTTCATCGCGAACGCGGCGCAGAGGCCGATGCGTTTCACGAGGCCGCGTGATTCGGGGACGGCCTGGGTGTCGCCCGGAGGGCCGAGGAGATAGCCGAAGGCCTGGAGCTTGCGGGCGAAGTCGGCGGCGGAGAATTCGCCGGGGATCCAGCGGAGGCGGAGCTGGCCGAGGGTGGCGTTGACCTCGACGTCGCGCGCGCCGGGTTGTTGTTGGAAGAGACGTTCGATCAGCCAGACGCAGCCGGCGCAGGAGATGCCTTGGATGGAGAGGGGGAGTTCGGGGATGGCGGAGGCGGATTGCTCGGCGGATCGTTGCGCGGTTTCGAGCCAGGTGAAATCGCGGGGTTGGAAGACGACGGAATCGGCGGGCGCGGTGACGTCGTCCTTGATGTTGTAGTAGCTTGCGAGGCCGTGTTCGTGGACGAGGCGGAAGACGTAGGAGCAGCCGGCGCAGCAGAAGCCGGATTCTTGCATGCGGGTGTCGAGGAGCGGGGCGCCGCAGTGGCGGCAGGCGGGCGCGGTGCGTCGCCGGTCTTGGGTTTGGGGTTTTGAGTTTTGGGTCGGGAGAAGGGTGGTGCTCATGGCTCAGTGGCAGAGGAAGGTGGAAGGATCGGGGCCGTCGAAGCCGAGGGTGGCGCGCAGACGCCAGCTCAGCGTGAAGGCGGTGACGAGCGCGAGGGCGAGGCGCGTGCGGTTGAGCCAGAGCGGAGAGAGTTTGCGGCGGACCCAGTGAAATTGGGATTGGGCGAGCCAGAGGAGCGGCACGGTGCCGAGGCCGAACGCGAGCATGAACTCGATGCCGCGTATCGAAGAACCGGAGACGAGCGCGAGGGCGATGACGAAGTAGAGCGGGCCGCACGGAAGCAGCGGCGTGGCGAAACCGAGCGCGGCGGCGGCGTGGACGCGAGAGCGGTTACGGGCCCAGAGGTTCAGGCGGAAGGTGAAGCGAGCGAGGAAAGCGGGTTTGGGAATGTGGCGGTCGAGGCGAAACGCCATCGCGACGAAGAACGCGACGAGGACCCAGGGCGTCCATTGCAGCGCGGAGCGGGAGACGAAGGTGAGAGGCAACGCGCCGACCCCGCCGGCGAGTGCGCCGAGGAGCGTGTAACTGGTGAGCCGGGTGAGGTGATAGGTGGTGCTGACGATGGAGGCGTCGCCTTGCTCGGCGCGGACGGGCATGATCGCGCATGCGAGCGGTCCGCACATGCCGGCGCAATGCAGGCTCGTGACGAGACCGGCAACGAAGGCGGCGGCGGGGGAGTTGATGGCGGCGAGGTCCACGAGGAATTTTCGATTTTCGAGTTTGGATTTTCGATTTTGGGGTCAGCGGGTGTTGTTGGTGGTGAGGGGGATTTCGGCGACTTTGTTGTGGGCGGCGATGGTGAACCAGGCGGTCCAGGCGGCGGCTTGTATCAGGAAAGCGAGGACGACCCAGAGGAGGAGGCGCGGCTTTTTGCGGGCGGGAGAAGAGTTCGCGAGGGAGGGGTTCATTGGGATTGTTCCTGTTCTTCTTCGCGGAGAAGGCGGGGGTCGGGGCCGAGGAATTCGATTTCGCGTTGGAGGGTGAATTCGCCGGCGGTGTTGGAGACCTGGACTTCGAAGTGGAAAGGGCCGTCGTAGGTGTCGCGGGGTTGCCGGAGGACGAGCGGTTGGACGACTTCGCCGAGCGACGGAACTTCGACGGCGCTGGAGAAGCCGGTTTGGCGAATCGCGGCGTCGTGCTGGACGCGGAGCGTGAACTGCTGCGGTTCGGTGCGTTTGTTGACGATGCGGACGAGGAACTGATTCCGAACGGCGTCGGCGTCGACGATGTAGGGCGCGCCGGTGATGCGCGTGATGTTGAAGGCGGCGGGTTTGACGGTGGAGAGCGCCCACGTGGCGACGGCGGCGCCAATCAGGAGGAGAATGCCGTAAACGATGGTGCGCGGGCGGAACCAGCGGGTGGGTTTGCCGGCGAAGGCGTTTTGGGAGTCGTAGCGGATGAGTCCGCGGGGGCGGTTGAGGCGGGTCATCACGTCGTCGCAGGCGTCGATGCACGCGGTGCAGCCGATGCACTCGAGTTGGAGACCTTGGCGGATGTCGATGCCGGTGGGGCAGACGGTGACGCAACGGTGGCAGTCGATGCAGTCCCCCGCCTTCGCCGAGGCTTCGGCGGGCAGGCCCACGAAGGCGGTGAGGTCGCTTTTGGTGGCGGGACGGGGTTTGCCTCTAGGTTCACCGCGGGCGGTGTCGTAGCCGACGACCATGGAGTGGTCGTCGATGAGCGCGGACTGAATGCGGCCGTAGGGGCAGATGACAATGCAGAGCTGTTCGCGAAACCAGGCGAAGTTGAAATAGAGAATGCCCGTCGAGATGGCCATGAAACCGAAGGCGCTCCAGTGTTCGGCGGGCGCGGAGCGGATCATCGACCAGACTTCTGGAAGCGAAACGAAGTAGGCGAGGAAGAGGTGGGCGATGACGGCGGAAACGAGGACGTAGAGCCCGTGCTTGATCGTGCGTTTGGCGATCTTCGTGAAGGAGAGCGGGGCGGCGGCGAGGGCGCGGCGTTTGACCGAATCGCCTTCGATGAGGCGTTCGATGCGTCGATAGACGTGATCGAGGAAGACGGTGTGGGGGCAGGCCCAGCCGCACCAGACGCGTCCGAGCAGGGCGGTTATGAAGAACAGCGTGAAACCGAGCCCGGTGATGACGAAGAAAAGGAGCCAGAGATCCTGAAAGGCGAGCGTGAGGCCGAAGAGGTGAAAACGTCCGCCGGCGATGTCGAAGAAGGCCGCGGGGTAGCCGCCGATCTGAATCCAAGGCAGCGAAAGATAGAAGGCGATGAGGCCAAGAGCGGACCAGCGACGGGCGCGGGTGAAGCGACCGTGCGTGTCGGCCGGATACAGAAACGGGCGCGAACCGTCGGCGCGGATGGTGGTGACGGAGTCGCGATTCGGAGTGGGCGTGGACGCGAGTTTCGGGTGGCGGTAGGTGTAACGCGTCGCGGTGGGCGAATCGTTTTTTGGGGGGACGGGAGTGGGAAGGGTGGTGGGCATGAGCTGCGGCTGGCACACCTGACTGACACACCCCGCCCTTCGGGCACCCCTCTTGAGAGGGGACTTCGGATTCGAGGCGTCGAAGGAGATCGAGTGCGGGTGGTGGGTGCGGTGTGGTTTTGAAATGAGAGATTAGGAGGTGGGCGGGACCCAGGTGTCCTGTTTTTCGATGGAATCGTTTTCCTGGTGATGGCTCATGATGTAGGCGACGATCTCGGAGACCTTTTTCGGACCGAGGACGGGGCCCCAGGCAGGCATGCCTTTGATGAGCACGCCCTCGGAAACGGTCTTGTAGGTTTCGGACGGAGTGCCGCCGTGTATCCAAAGATTGTCGACGAGGTTGGGTCCGATGCCGCCGGTGAGTTTCTCGGCGTGGCAGCTGGCGCAAGTGGCGGCGTAGGTGGCCTTGCCGGCGTCGACGAAGACGGGATTGCGGCTCATCTTCCAGAGGCTTTCGTCGTCGACGGCGGGCGCGGCGGCGAGCTTGGCGGCCTCGATTTGCGCGAGCTGTTGTTCGAGGACGGCGGTGTTGGACGGACCGTCCGCGTGTTCGTAGTAGAACCAGTAGCCGACCCAGAAGACGATGGTGGCGTAGAACGTGAAGAGCCACCAATTGGGCATGCGTTTGTCGTATTCCTGAATGCCGTCGAACACGTGTGGACGGATCGGATCTTCGGAAGGCGGTTGAGGCTTGGGAGTGGCCATGAGGAGATTACTTTTCGAAAGGAAGGCTGGCGAAGCGGTCGGACTGAGCGCGGCTCATGCGGAGCGCGCGCCACACGAAGGCGCCGAAAATCGAAGACGCGGTGACGAACGCGATCGTGAGACAGAGTGCGAAGCTTTGCTCGAGGAGGAGGCGCTTGAACATCAGTTGAGAGTTGAGGGGGAAAGTTGAGAGATGAGGGGGAAAGTTGAGAGTTGAGAGATGAGAGTTGAGAGAGCTGAGAGCGTGCTCGTGATCGTGATCGATGAGTTTGTGAAGGCGGACGGTTAGTTTTAGAGCACGAGCACGATTACGAGCAGGAGCACGAAGGCTTCACTGGGTGGCGACGGCGTTCGCGGTGGCGACCTTTTGGACGGGTTGGGATTTGCCGAGGGCCTGGAGGTAGGCGGTCAGGGCGATGATCTCCTTTTCGGGCGCGACGTAGGCGCCGGCGGCGCGGAGGTCCTTGGCGATGGCCTTCGACTGTTCGTTCACCTGATCGAAGATCTGCTGCGGGCTGAGCGGGCCGTAGGGGACGCCGAGCGTGCGCTGGACGTTGATCTTGGAGGGGAGCGCGGCGACGTCGGTGTTGTTTTGCAACAGCCACGGATAGGACGGCATGTTGGAGCCGGCGGAGGTCGAACGCGGGTCCTCCATGTGGCGGAGGTGCCAGATATTTGGATACTTGCCGCCGACGCGCGCGAGATCGGGACCGGTGCGCTTGGAACCCCACTGGTAGGGGAAGTCGTAGATCGACTCGCCGAGGCGGGAGTATTCGCCGTAGCGGAGGACATCGGGCACGAGCGTGCGGATCATCTGCGAGTGGCAGTTGTAGCAGCCCTCGCGGACATAGATGTCGCGGCCGGCGAGCTCGAGCGGCGTATAGACGTGCTGGATACGGTCCTCGACGTTTTGCGCGCGCTCGATGGCGACGGTCGGAACGATCTGGATCAGACCGCCGGCGGCGACGGCGATGAAGGTGAGGACGGTGAACGGCAGGGCGTTCAGGAGGAGTTTCTCATACCAATCGGTCCAGAGCTTGCCGCGCGACGTGAAGAGCGCGTAGCCGGCGATGAAGCAGGCGATGGCGCCGACGAGACCGAGCACGCTGATCAAGTCGCTGCCGAGCATCCACATGGTGCCGAAGCCGACGCCGAGCAGGCAGAACAGCGTGGGGGCGTTGAACCAGGTGCCGCGGAAGCCGAGACGTTCGTCGGCGCGGGCAGGCTCGGGGAAGACCTCGACGGTCCCGTTGACGGGCTGGGCGCCGCGGAGGGTCTGCCAGAGATTCCAGGCGAGGAGGAACCAGCCGACGAGATACATCCCGCCGCCGATCACGCGCATCAGCATCATCGGGCGGATGGTGTTGAGCGTGTCGACAAAGTTTGGATACGCCAGGACGGTGCCGCCCTCGGTGGTGGCGTTGAGCATGAGGCCCTGCGTGATGCCGCTGGTCCACATGGCGGCGACGTAGAAAAGGATGCCGACGGTCCCGAGCCAGAAGTGAAGATTGGCGAGCGAGGTGGAGTGGAGCGGCTTGTTCCAGAGGCGCGGGACGAGCCAGTAGATCATGCCGGCGGCCATGAAGCCATTCCAACCGAGCGCGCCGGCGTGAACGTGGCCGATGATCCAGTCGGTGTAGTGGCCGAGGGCGTTGACGGATTTGATCGAGAGGAGCGGACCTTCGAACGTGGCCATGCCGTAGAACGTGATGGCGGCGGCGAAGAACTTGAGGACCGGGTCGGTGCGGAGCTTGTGCCAGGCGCCGCGGAGCGTGAGGAGGCCGTTGATCATGCCACCCCAGGACGGGGCCCAGAGCATGAGGGAGAACGTCATGCCGAGATTCTGCAGCCAGCCGGGGAGCGAAGTATTAAGGAGATGGTGAGGGCCGGCCCAGATGTAGAGGAAGACGAGTGACCAGAAGTGAACGATCGAAAGCCGGTAGGAATACACCGGACGTTCGGCCGCCTTCGGCACGAAGTAATACATGATGCCGAGGATCGGCGTGGTGAGGAAGAACGCGACGGCGTTGTGGCCATACCACCACTGGACGAGGGCGTCCTGGACGCCTCCAAAAACTGGATACGAATGGAGGAGGGACGTCGGGATGGAGAGATGGTTGACGATGTAGAGCATCGCCACGGTGATGATCGTCGCGATGTAGAACCAGATGGCGACGTAGAGCGCCTTTTCGTGGCGGCGGGCGAGGGTCCAGAAGAAGTTGACCGCAAAGACGACCCAGATGAACGCCACGGCGACGTTGATGGGCCAGATGAGTTCGGCGTATTCCTTGCCGCGGCTGAAGCCGAGGGGGAGAGTGATGGCGGCGGCGAGGATGATGGCCTGCCAGCCCCAGAAATGGAGCGAGGAGAGGAAGTCGGACGCGAGGCGCGCTTTCACGAGCCGCTGCGTGGAGTAGTAGATGCCGGCGAACATCATGTTGCCGACGAAGGCGAAAATCACCGCGTTGGTGTGGAGCGGCCGGAGGCGTCCGAACGTGAGCCACGGCAGATCGAAGTTGAGCCGCCAGAAATTGAGCTGCGAGGCGACGAAGACGCCGACCAGCATGCCGACGGCACCCCACAGGACGGTGGCGTAGAGGAACTGTCGGACGATTTTGTCGTTATACTCGATGGTGATTTTTTGCGCGGACATGGGTCGGGAAAATGGAGCCGAGAGCTGAGAGCCTAGAGCCCAGAGCAGGAGTGAAGCGGAGAAGGGGCGCGGCTTAGTTGCGCGGGCCGGTGGAGCGGGGGGCGAGGTGCGGCTTCTCCTCATTGAGCGGGAGGAGGGACTCGCGTTCGGCGCTGCTGAAGCGGCGGCCGTTTTCACGGACGAAAAACACGATGAACGTGAAAACGAGGCAGAGACTGATGGTGAGCGTGAGTGGAATGACCGACATGGGAAGGTGTGCTTTTTCTGCGTGTGAGCAGTCTATGCGGAGGGGGAGGGCGTCGCTCCGCACGCGTTGCCAAGGGCTGTGCGTTTATTGTCGTGGCGGGTGCGCTGGATGCGCAGCGGTTGCCCACCAAAAGACGCGCACGCTTGGGCAAGGCATGCGGTGCAGCGCCAGCGATTGTCGGGTAAGGTTGCGGCGTGCAGGAGAGTCTACTCGACAGCCTCTGTGCCCGACGATTCGCCATTCACGCGCGGTGGGATACGCTGTTGCGGACCGAACGGGTGACCAGTCCGTTGGCATCGCCGGATGCACTGGTGCATCTGATCGAGTGGGCGCTCGATCAGATCTTCACGTTATTGCGCGATCCGACGGTGCGAAAACGCGCGGAGCATGCGGGCGGGCGAGGGACGGCTCGGCCGGTTTGTCCGTGCGGGCGCAGTCCGTTGCTGGCGTTTTTTCTGGCGGGCGAGCAGGCGCTGTTGGAGGCGCTGGTGCTCGAGCAAGCGGCGCATCTTCCGATCGATCCGGAGGAGCGGGATGCGGCGTTGGGAGAGCTATACTACGTCGTAAGGACGCTCGCGCGGCGGGAAGTGGATGCGTTTTGCGCGGTGTGTCAGCATCGGGGCGAGGGCGAGCACGGCGTGGCGTGTCAGGGCCAGCCGGCGGCCGAATTGAAGCAGTGGCAATGATTGCGCGGTGAGGGCACCGCGCCTCCAGCGGTGGGGAAAACCTGGAGTTATTTCTCGAGGCCGTGGAGACGCTGGCGGTAGCGGCTGGGGGATTCGCCGGCGATTTTGCGGAAGACGCGATTGAATTGGGAGAGCGATTGAAAGCCGGCCTCGTAGGCGGCTTCGCTGACGCGCTTGTGCGGGTTGAGCAGGAGGTTCTTCACCTTTTCGACGCGGACGCGGGCGAGGTAATCGGTGAAGGTCATGCCGGTCGCCTTCTTGAACGTCTTGCAGAAGTAGAACGCGCTCATGTTGACCGCCTGGGCGACCTCGCTGAGCGAGAGGTCTTCCGTTTGATGTTCGTCGATGAACGCGCGAGCGCGGGCGATCACAGGCGACTCGACGGTTTCCTGGCGGACCAGGAGTTGATTGCTGAGCGACGAGAGGTGCTGCGCGAAAATGGTGAGGAGGCGGAGGATCGACTCGTATTGCTTTTTTGTGACAACACGGGTCTGGAAATAAGCCTCCTCCAAACGCTTCACGTCGATGGCGGCGCCCCACTTGAGCAGCTGGCGGGTGGTGCGGCGGAACTGCGCCTGCGTAGGCGCGTGCAGCATGATTTGTCCGGTTTGGAGAAAAGCGACGAGGTTGTCGCCGACGCGGACCGGGACGGCGGAGTCGCAAAGACCGGCGAAGCACTTGAGCGTCACTGGCTCGAGGCGGGAGAGTTCCTCGACCTGTTTTTGCTGCTGGAGGCAGGCGGCGCACGAGCGGTTCGTGACGGCCATCAGCATGCAGAACGGGTTTTCGTTTGGATCCCCGTGGTGCGGAAGGTTGAAGGATTCCGTCGTGCGCAACGCGATCGGCAGGCCGGTGGTTTCGCGAAAAGCGGCCTCGTAATCGCGGTAGATGCGCGACTGGCGCAACTGGTCGACCATCGCGCGAGCGTCGGGGGCGACAGTGGTATCCATGCGCCGCAAGGTGACGCGGGCGCGTCGCGCGAGCAACGCGGAAGCCGGTGCGCCGCGTGCTCAGAAGGACAAACGTTGCGGATTAGTAGCGCGTTTTTTGATACAGCAAAAAACGCCTCGCAGGTCACGAAATGTGACAGCTTGTATCGAGATTTATATAACGGATCGAGACGGGCTATTTGATGCGGACCTCGCGACCGGTTTTCGACGAGTGGTAGATCGCGTCGAGGATCTTCTGCACGGCGAGCGATTCCTCGGGTTTCACGTAGGGCTCTTCCTTGCCGAGGAGGACATCGACGAAGTGCGACATGCGGTTGGGGTTCACGAGGGTCGTCGACGTGGCGACGCTTTCGGCCGCGTAGCCGTGTTCGGTTTTGCGGAAGAGTTGAAGGTTGGGCATGAGCGCGCCCGCCTCGGTGCCGAAAAGCTGCGTGCCGTTGAAATCGGCGAAGGGTTGGTGCGCGGCCCAGGAGGATTCGAGCAGAACGGTGCGGCCGCTGCGGAGTTTGATGAGGGCGACGGACATGTCTTCGACATCGAAGGGGCGGCCGGGCGCGATTTCGCTCTTGCCCCACGTGCCGTCGCCGAGACCGCGCGGGCCGAACTTCGCGTAGGTTTGGCCGCTGACGGCGACGGCGTCGAATTCGCCGAGCAAGAAGAGGCAGCGGTCGAGGGCGTGCACGCCGATGTCGTAGGTGCACCCGCCGCCGGCGTATTTGGATTGAGTGAACCAAGAGCCGATGCGCGGGATGCCGCCGCGGCGCGTCCAGGCGGTTTTCGCGTGGTAGACGTCGCCGAGCACGCCCTTCAAGATGAGTTGCTTGAGGGTCTGAACGTCGGGCGTGAAGCGGTTGTTCTGCCCGATCATCAGGAGGCGGCGGTGTTTCTTCGCGGCAGTAACGAGGCGTTCGGCATCCCGGGCGTTGGTTGCCATCGGTTTGTCGAGCATGACGTGCTTGCCGGCTTGGAGCGCGGCGAGCGCGACGGGCGCGTGCAGGTAGTTCGGCAGCGCGATGGAGATGATGTCGATGTCGCGTTGCGCGATGATCTCGCGGTAATCGGTGGACACCTTGGGAATGTGGTGGAGATCGGCGGCGGCTTGGGCGCGTTCGAGGGATGTGTCGGCGACGGCGGCCAGACGGACGGCGGGATGCGATTCGAAGGAGCTGAGGTGGTCGAGGCCGATGGCTCCGGTGCCGAGAACGGCGACGTTGAAGGATGATTTCGCGGGCATGAGATTCAGTTTAACCACGGATGGACACCGATGGACACGGGTGGGGCAGCGTCGAAGTTGTGAGCCACGAATGAACGCTGATGAGCACGAATGGCTGCCTGCCGAGATGGGCGGAGGACAGGGTGATCGAGAGAGGGTCAGGCTTTGCCCCAGCGCTTGAGCTGTTCGAGGCAAAGGCGGATGGATTCGAGCGGAGCGTGATTATACTTTTCTTGTTCGACGACATACCACTCGGCGGCGCCGATGGATTCGACGGTGGCGAAGACGCGAGGGAAGTCGACGGGGCCCAGGCCGAGTTCGGTCTCGTCCTTGAGGTGGACGAGTTTTACCCGGGCGCCGTGGTCGCGAAGGAATTTTTCGGGAGAGTAACCGCCGATCTGGACCCAATACACATCGACCTCGGCGGCGAGGTGACGGGGTTGCGAGGCGGCGAGAAGCCAGTCGAAGACGGGGCGGTTTTCGAGAAGCTGAAATTCGGCGGCGTGATTGTGGAAGCTAAGTTGAAGGCCGGCGGCGAGAATGTGAGCGCCGAAGGCGTCGAGTTCGGCCGCGATCTTTTCGACGGCGGCTACAGACGAAAATTCGGCAGGGGGCCAGTGGGGGACGATGACGTGACGGGTGCCGAGGAGTTTGGCTTCGGCGATGACTTTGGCGAGATCGGCGCGCAGCGCGGCGATGCCGACGTGCATACCGGAGACGGCAAGATTGGCGTTGGCGAGAGCAGTGCGGGCGGCTTCGGCGTCGAGGTTGCCGAAGCCGGCGAGTTCTACGGCGGGGTAACCGATGCGGGCGATTTCGGCGACGGTGCCGGCGAAATCGCGGCGCATGTCATCGCGGACGGACCAAAGTTGGAGAGAGATCGGAATGGGGTTCACGCGGACCGATCTTGGCGCGGGCGTGAGGCGGGGAGCAAACGAAGTTTGCGGTAGCGGCGTTCAACGCGATGACCGGAAGTTTATTCGCTCTGCGGGGTGAGGGCGCCGCGCCTCCATTGGAGACGAACCGGCTAGAGTTGGGAGCGGAAGAGGCCGCAGAATCTGTCGAGAAGCTTGATATAGCGCGGGCGGGATTGGTGTTCCTCGACCGTGTAGCGGCGCGATTGGGTGAGGTCGTGTTCGAACATCCGGCGATGGGCGCCGGCGAGGCGGGTGTTGACGACGTTGAGGGAAATCTCGTCGTTGATGCTGAAGGAGCGGTTGTCGAAGTTGACGGAGCCGACGGTCACAAACGTGTCGTCCACGGCCATGGTTTTGCTGTGCAACATGGCGGGTTCGTAGAGGTAAAATTCGACCCCGGCGGCGAGCAGGTCGTCCCAACGCGAGCGGGCGGCAGCGCGGCCGAAGCGGGAATCGTTGATCGCGGGAACGATGACGCGGATGTGCACGCCACGCTGACGGGCTTCGAGGAGCATCTGCACGGCGTAGTCGTCGGGAACGAAGTAGGCGTGTTCGATATCGATGGAGCGGCGGGCGGAGGCGATGGCGAGCATGTAGGACATGCGGGCAGACTGTGCGCCCTCGCCGGGGCCGCTTTGGAAACATTGCGCGATGGTGTCGCCGGCGCGTTCGAACTTGGGAAAGTAGGATTCACCGAGGAGAAGGCGGCCGGTGGTCTGGAGCCAGTTGCTCGCGAAGATTGCCTGCATTTGGCGGACGGCGGGGCCTTCGACGCGGACCTGGGTTTCGCGCCAGACCTCGGGGGATTCGGCATTGCCGAGCCATTTGTCATCGATGCACATGCCGCCCGTGAAACCGATGCGACCGTCGACGACGAGGATCTTGCGGTGGGTGCGGTGGTTGATGTTGGGCTTTATTTCCCACCAGTGCTGGCGGCCGTATTTGTAGATCTCGACACCGGCGGCGCGAAGGCGGTCGCGATCTTCGTCGCGAAATTTGAGCGTGCCCATGCCGTCGAGGAGAACGTGCACCTGCACGCCGGCGCGCGCGCGTTCGGAAAGAGCTTCGATGAAGTCGTCGCTGATTTTACCCGGCGCCCAGATATAGGTTTCGAGCGTGATGGATTTTTCCGCTTCGCGGATGGCGCGCAGCATGGGCGGGAAAAAGCCGTCGCCGTTGAGGAGCAGTTCGACGTCGTTGCCGGGCGTATATTCGGCGCCGAGCAGCGGGCCGAGAGTGGCGGTGAACTCGGGATCGTCGGGGCCGTAGTGGAGACGAACGGGCTCTTCGAGAATACGTGCGGACGTATACCAGAAATACGCGGCGAGGAGCATCGCGATGCCGAGCGCGACGAAGGCCCAGTGCCAGCCGAGTTCGTTACGATGACTTCGCGGCGGGCGCTTTCGGGGATTGGAGAGCGCTCGCGGGCGAAGCTTGGCGAGCTTCTGCGAAAGGGCGGACATCGGGGAAAGGCGCAGGCACAAGAGGTTGGGCATGCGCGCGGCGCACAGGACAGATTCGAGGCGAGGCGGTTCCGCGGCGGGAGCTTTCGCCGCGGAAGCGGGAGGGCACTTGCAAGCGCGCTGAACGAACCGAACGCGGGGTGGGGCACCCCGCCTCCATTGGCGGGTCTGGAGGGGGCCAACGAATGAAGCGCGAGGGTTCAAAGACGATGCGGTGGGGGTTGCTTGCGATCGTGGTCGTGGCGGCGGCTTCCGTAGCTGTATTGTGGATACGCGGAGATTTCGATTGGCGAAGCATCACGGCGCGGATTGCGGCGTTCGATGCGGGGGTGGTGTTCGCGTTGATGGCGACGCTGCCGATCGTGGGGTTCTCCGTGTCGGTGACCTATCTCGTGGCGGGATTGAAGTTCGGTCCGGTGTTGGGCGGCGTGGCGGTGGCGGGGGCGACGGCGGTGCATCTGCTGGCGACGTATTGGATTTGTCAGACGATGTTGCGGGGACCGATCGAGCGGATGTTGAAGCGGCGCGGGCATGCATTGCCGCATGTGCCCGAAGGCGAGAACGTGAGCGTGGCGGCGATGGCGGTGCTGGTGCCGGGGCTGCCGTATGTCGCGCGCAATCTCTTGCTGGCGCTCACGGACGTGCCGTTGCGCGTGTATTTCTGGGTGTGCCTGCCGCTGTATGTCGCGCGGTCGTATGTGACGATTTTGTTGGGAGATCTCGGCATGGAGCCGGATCGGCGAACCTTTGCGATTCTGGCCGGCGTGTATGTGCTGAAGCTGTCGGTGTGCGCGTATCTGATTTGGCGGATACGCCGTCGGATCGTGGCGCGGAAGGGAGCGGAGCGTTCGAACCGGGAAACCGAGCAACGGTCTGCATCAACGTGAACCTGAAGCTCAAGCGACAATGGGAAGTGCTGAAGCGCGGCAAGCCGGGGCGGCGCTTCGTGGAGCGCTATCAGGCGGCGCAACGCAAAGAGAATCGCGCAACGCTCGCGACGCGGATTGTGCGCATGGCGATCGCGACGGTGGCGATTGCGCTGGGGCTGGTGTTCGCCGTGATCCCGGGGCCGGCGATCTTGTTTTTTGCGCTCGCGGGCGCGTTGCTGGCGTCGGAGTCGCGAGGAGTCGCGAAGTTCCTGGATTGGTGCGAAGTGAAGATTCGCGCGGTGGTGTGCTGGGGGATGCGGATCTGGAAGCGGCTGCCGATGGCCGGGAAGGTGGCGGTGGTGATTCTTGGCGCCGCAGGCAGCGTAGGGGCGACGGTGGTCGGGTATCGGATGTTTGCGGGGTGACGAGTTTGTGGGGCTTCGCTGCGAAGGAGCGAAACATTGCAGCCTACTTGGGGGCAAGGGCGGCAAGCGTCGTCACGAGCTGGAGGGGCTCGACCGGTTTGGTGAGGCAGGTTTGGAAGCCGCTTTCGAACGCCTGCTCGTAGATGGCATCACCGGCGAAGGCGGTGACGGCGACGGCGGGGACGCGCGGGAGCTGACTGGCTTCTTCCGTTTCGCGGATTTGTCGCAGAAGAGTGAAGCCATCGACAACGGGGAGACCGAGGTCGCTGACGATGACATCCGGACGCTGGCGGTCGAGGACGTCGCGCGCGGACGGAGCGGAATCGACGGCATCGACGACGGCACCGGCTTCAATGAGGACGGCGGTGAGGGCGCGACGTGTCGTGATGGCGTCCTCGACGAGGAGAACGTGGCGGCCGGCGAGAAGACCATGGAGATGGGGTTTCTCCTGGGAAGGAGCTATGCCGGCGTTGGGGTCGTGGGGAGCGGCGGGCAAGCGGACGCGGAGCGTGGTGCCGGTGCCGACGCCGCTGCTTTCGGCGTGAATGGTGCCGCCGTGAAGCTCGGCGATCTGGCGAGCGACAGCCAGGCCGAGGCCGACGCCGCTTTCCGTGCGGACGCGGGCGTGTTCGACTTGGACGAAACGTTCGAAGATCTGTTCGAGGTTTTCGCGGGCGATGCCGATACCGGTGTCGCGCACGACCAACTCGATTCCGCCTGAGTGCTCCGGCGTCAACTCGACCTCGATGCGGCCGTTTGGCGGGGTGAATTTGACGGCGTTTTCGACGATATGGCTGACGAGCTGGATGAGGCGGCGCGGGTCGGCGTTGAACGTTCCCGCGTCGGAAGGGAGGTGTTCGACGAGATTGATGTCTTTCGTGCGGGCGACTTCGCGCCATGGGTCGATGCCGGAGCGGACTGTGCTGGCGAGGTCGATGTCGCGGCGATCGAGACGGAGTTTCCCGGACATGATGCGGGAGGTGTCGACGAGGTGTTCGATGAGCTCGCGCTGTTCTTCGGCGCTGCGCTTGATGGAATCGAGCGCCTCGCGGAGCTGCGTCGGGTCGATGTTATCCTGGTCTTCGATGAGGCTGGTCCAAAGGACGATGGCGGAGAGCGGGGTGCGGAGCTCGTGCGAGACGCTGGAGAGGAAGCGGTCCTTGGCGTCGTTGGCGGCGTCGACTTCCCGGCGGGCTTGCGCGAGAGCGCGGCGCGCGGCTTCGAGCTGTTGGTGGAGCCGGGCGTTTTCGCGCTTCAGCTCCTCAGGTGGGGCAGACGAAGGGTTGTCGGGTTCGGGGAGCGAAGCGGTTGGATGTAGTTTGTCGGTCACACTCACGTTAGGCGGAACTTATCTGAGAATTGATGTGCCGCCATGGAGCGAGTTCCCTCGAACGGACCCGGTGAGCGGGCGACGGGGAGGGGCGGCGCGGCGGCGAATGGAGGCTTGGTAGCGGCGAAAGGAAAGCAGTTCCGCGGGCATGAAAGAGGCCGCGGGTGGACGGGGCACGGGGAGCGGCGGTGCGGGGGGCGGCGCGAAGAGAATGGGGGCGGGGGGGGGGGGGGGCCCCCCCCCCCAAAAAAGTTTGGGGGGGGGGGGGAGCCCGGGGGGGGGGGGGGG
>JAEWBF010000023.1 GCA_023391285.1 Verrucomicrobiota bacterium | reverse complement strand
AAAAAACCCCGGCCATTTTTCGGCGGGGGGGTCCCCCCCCCCCCGCCGCCCCACCGTTCGCACCACCTAAGCACCGTGCGACCACGGCCGACCTACGCTACCACCAAGCACGCCGCCCACCCGCGCGCGCTCCCGACGCTCAGCCCCTCACACCGCCGGCTTCACATCTCCCAACAGCTCCCGCACAATCTGCTCCCACTCCGCCGCAAGCGTGACATCGTCGGCCGGACGTGTCCGCTGCGCCCGCGCATACCAATAACCTGCGTTGGACGCGTCGCCTTCCTTGCGATGCAGATACGCATGCACCCACGCGCTTTCGGCCGACGTATCTTCCTGCACGATCGTGTGCGCGCGCGCCCAATCCCCCCGCCCGTCGTGCCATAACCCCCGCAGCGCCGCACTCGCGCCACTCGGCGGCCCCGGTTCGCGTTTCACTGACTCGGCGAATTCCGCAAATGACATTTGCCCCACCATGCAGCGGCCCTTTGTAGTTTCAAGCGACCGATGTCCGACACCGATCTCGTAATTCTGCGCGAACTCCTGGCGCGCGAACCCGGCTTTCTTTCCGGCACCTCGCTCGCGGCCAAACTTGGCACCTCGCGCGTCGCGGTCTGGTTGCACATGGAAAAACTCCGCGCGCAAGGCTTCACCTTCGAAGCCGCCCGCGCCCGCGGCTACCGCATCGCTCAACGCCCCGCCGGTCTCCACCTCACCCTTATCCGCGCCCTCCTCAAGGGCCGGCGTCGCGACCTCTCCATCACGCTCCTCGACGAGGTCGACTCCACGAACGACGAAGCCGCCCGTCAGCTCGCCGCCGGCCGCGCCACGCCGTTCATCATCCTCGCCCGCCGCCAAACCCGCGGACGCGGCCGGCTCGGGCGCCCGTGGCACTCCGAGCCCAACGGCAATCTCTACGCCAGCTTCGCCTTCCGCCCGCACGTCCCGCCCTCCCGCATGGCGATCTTTACCCTCTGGATGGGCGTCAATCTCTGCGAACTCATCGCCAACTTCACCTCGCTTACGCCCGGGCTCAAATGGCCCAACGATCTCCTCTTCGACGGCCGCAAAGCCGGCGGTATGCTCACCGAAGCCCGCGTCGACGCCGACCAGATCCGCGACCTCGTTTTCGGCCTCGGCCTCAACGTCAACGCCACCGCCCGCGACTGGCCCGCTGACCTCTCCCGCCGCGCCATTTCTCTCGCCCAACAATCCTCCTCCAACCTCGACCTCAACCGCCTCACCGCCGCCATCATCGGACGCGTCCTCCTCGCCTACGAACAGTTCGCCGCCGACGAACATCTCACCTCGTTCGCCGATTTGTGGCAAAAATACGACGTCCTCCGCGGCAAACCCATCGCGCTCGTTCACGGCTCCACCCGCGTCGCGGGCATTGCCCAAGGCATCGATGAGGACGGCTCGCTCCTCCTGCGCACCGACTCCGGGCAGCTCCAACGCTTCCGCGCCGGCGAGGTCACCCTCGAAAAGCAACATGCCTGAGTATCCGCTTTTCGCCTACGTGCGCCTCTCGGTCCTTCCCGGCAACCTTTCCGCCGTCGCGTTTCGCCCCGCGCTCGTCGCCTGATTCCGATGTCCGACACTCCCGCCATCGAGGTCTCGCATTTGGTAAAAACCTACGCCGGCACCGCCGCCGTCAACGACGTCAGCTTCACCGTCGCCCGCGGCGAGATCCTGGGCTTCCTCGGCCCCAACGGCGCCGGCAAGTCCACCACCATGCGCATCCTCACCGGCTACCTGCCCGCCACCTCCGGCTTCGTGCGCGTCTGCGGCATCCCCGTCGCCTCCCAGCCCGGCGAGGTCAAGAAACGCATCGGCTACATGCCGGAAAACAATCCGCTGCCGGAGGACATGCGCGTATCCGAATATTTATACCTCCGCGGGCGCCTCAAGGAGGTCGCGCGCCGCAAGCTCGGTCCGCGCATCGACGAGGTCCTCGAGCTCTGCGACCTCAAACGCGTTCGCCACAAGATCATCGGCAAACTTTCCAAGGGCTACCGTCAGCGCGTCGGCATCGCCGAAGCCATCCTCGCCGAGCCGCCCGTCATCATCATGGACGAGCCCACCATCGGCCTCGACCCGCATCAGATCCTCATTGTCCGCGATCTCATCGCCTCTCTCCGCGGACGGATGACCGTCATCATCTCGTCGCACATTCTCCCGGAAATCGAGATGACCTGCGACCGCGTCCTCATCATCAACCAGGGCCGCGTCGTCGCCCAGGGTTCGCCCGCCGATCTCCGCCGCGAAATCCTCGGCCACTCCACCTACGAACTCGAAATCGCGGGCGACGCCTCCTCGCTCCCCACCGCGCTCGCCACCGTCGACCCCACGCTGAAAATCGCCTCCGAGTCCGAGCCCGACGCCGCCGGCTTCCGCCGCATCACACTTTCCACCGAACGCGACGACGAGCTCGGCGAATCGCTCTTCCAAACCTTGTCCGCCTGTCACTTCCGCGTCCGCAGCCTCAGCCGCGCCCACTCCACGCTCGAAGACGTCTTCCTCGCCGCCACCCGCCGCAGTTGGGACGTCCGCGCCGAAGACCTCCGCCGCAAATGAGCGTCTCCTTTTTCTGCCTGATCCGCCTTCCCGCGACCGCCGCATGAAACACTTCCTCACCCTTCTCGGCCACGAAGTCCGCATGCTGCTCGTCAACCCGAGCACCTACATCGCCGCGGTCCTCTTCCTCGGCGTCATGGGGTTCATTTTCACCGGCATCCTCGAGAGCTATTCCAAAACTCCGCAGGAACTCTCTCCCGCTCATGTCTTCTTCCAACTTTTCTGGCTGCCCGTTCTCTTCATGGTCCCGCTCCTCACCATGAAGTGCCTCGCCGAGGAACGCCGCCTCGGCACCATCGAAACCCTTCTCACCACGCCCGTCACCACCGCCGAGGTCGTCCTCGGCAAATACGGTGCCGCCTACCTCCTCTACATCGCGCTCTGGGGCTCCACCTCCGGCTTTTTCTACATCCTCAAAAAGTTCTCGGGCGACGCTCGCTTCATCGACCCCGGCCCGCTCCTCGGCGGCTATCTCTTCATCGCCATCACCGGCCTCTTCTTCATCGCCATCGGTGTCTTCGCCAGCTCGCTCTCCCGCAATCAAGCCGTCGCCGGCATCCTCTGCTTCACGATGCTCTTCGCCCTCATCGTCGGCGGGCGCTATCTCAGCGACGCCGTCTGGCTCGAGCGCGATGTCCTTCAACCGCTCAAAGCCGCCGTCGATTACGCGCAGGTGTTCACTCACTTCGACGACTTCGCCCGCGGCGTCGTCGATACCCGCCAACTCCTCTTCTACCTGAGCGGCACCGTCCTCGCCCTCATCTTCAGCATCCTCGGCGTCGAAGCGAAGCTGCTGCATGCCTAGCAAGTTGAGAGATGAGAGTTGAGTGTTGAGAGAACAGTCAATTTCCCCTCCGTCCCATGCCCGCCATCCCTCTCATCTCTCAACTCTCATCTCTCAACTCTCAACTCCTCACTCTCAACTAGCATCGAATGCCCCTCACCGACAGCTTTCGCGCCGCCCGCTGGGTTCGCACGATCAACCTCGTGCTTCAGGCCGTGCTGTTCCTGACCCTCTTCGGTGGGCTCAACTATCTCGCGCGCAACCACGCCTGGGGCCGCTTCGATCTCACCTCGCACCGCCGCTACTCGCTCTCCCCCGAAACCATCGGTTACCTTCAAAATCTTCCGCAACCCATCCGTATCGTCGTCACCATTACGGAAGACTCCGACGACGAAAACATCGCCCAAGCCTACCGCGATGTCCGCGGCCTTCTCCGCGAATACGCCTACGCCACCGAGGGAGATCCCCACCGTCGCATCACGGTCGACTATCTCGATATCTACATCCGCCGCCGCGAAGCCGACCAACTCGGCATCGATCAACCCAACAGCATCATCCTCATCGCCGGCGAGAAACGTCGCACCGTCATGCTCGGCGAACTCTACCGCGTCGAACGCGGCGAGAAAAAAGCCTTCCAGGGCGAACAAGCCATCACTTCCGCCCTCCTCGACGTCTCCAGTCCCGAACGCAAAAAAATCTACTTCCTCGCCGGCCACGGCGAACTCAGCCCCGACGACGTCGATTCCGTCCGCGGCCTTTCCGCCCTCCGCGATGTCCTTCGGCAGCGCAATTTCGAAATCGATTCCGTCAATCTCGCTTACACCCGCCAAATCCCCGAGTCCGCCTCCGTCCTCATCGCCGTCGCTCCCCAAGGCCGCTTCCAACCGATCGAGCAGGAACTGCTCCGCCAATACCTCGCCGCCGACGCCGGCCGCCTCATTCTCCTGCTCGCCCCCGGACAACCCCACGGTCTCGAAGACCTGCTGCTCGACTGGGGCATTCTCGTCGACGACGACGTCATCTACGATGTCGGTCCCGACAACATGACCGAAGAGGGCGAACTCCTCCTCCGTCACCTCGCGCCGCATCCGATCACGCGCACGTTGATCGACTATAATCTCCAGCCCCGCATCGGCCCCGCTCGCAGCGTCCGCCCCGACCCCGGCCGCTCCCTCGGCAACACCGTCACCGTCACCACCCTCGCCGCCACCTCCACCACCGCCTGGGGCGAGGTCAGCTACCGTCAAAACGTCATTCCCACCTTCAACCCCGGCGTCGACATCCGCCCGCTCCCCGGCATGGAGCCCCGCGATCGCCTCGGCGTCATCGTCGCCTCCGAACGTGTCTCCGTCCGCGACAATCTTCCTTTCAGCGTGCGCGGCGGCCGCGTCGTCGTCTTCGGCACCGGCGATCTCATCGCCAACAATCGCATCGCCGACGTCGCCAACCAAAACATCTTCCTCAGCGCCGTAAACTGGACCGTCGACCGCGACTCCCAGTTCAACATCCCCGCTCGTCCCATCGAGCGCTTCCAACTCTCGCTCAGCGCCGGCGAACTCACGCGCCTCCGCTACACCCTCATCTTCGCCCTCCCCGGCGCCGCCGCCCTCCTCGGCCTCCTCGTCTATTGGACGAGGCGCAGCTGACGCTCCGCAGTTGAGAGGCGAGAGCTGAGTGTTGAGAGAAAAAACCAGTTCTCTTCCGCGCACTCCGCCTCTCAACTCTCGACCCTCAACTCTCAACTTTCCCGTGCGCACCAAAGTCACCCTCGTTCTCCTCCTCCTGAACGTCGCGCTCTTCTTCTTCATCTTCCAATTCGAGCGACGCTGGCGCACCGAGGAGAATTGGAAGGAAGCCCGCCGCCGCGTCCTCGGCCCCGAAGCCGCCGACATCCGCGCTCTCGAAATCACCAGCGCCACCCACCGTCTGGCCCTCGAAAAACGCGGCGACACCTGGTTCGTCACCCACCCGATCGAGTGGCCCGCCAACCCCAACGCCGTCAACCGCATCGTCAACGACCTCCAATTCCTCGAACACGAAACCAGCTTCCAAGTCCGCGACCTCGAGAAAAATGGCCAGTCCCTCGCCGACTACGGTCTCGACGATCCCAAACTCACCGTCTCCTTCACCTCCGGACACTCCGACTCTCTCAACTCTCAACCCTCAACTCTCAACTCTTCCCAGCTTCAGCTCGGCGACGTCACCAAAGACGGCATCCGCCTCTACGTCCTCTCGCCCGACGGGTCCCGCGTCCACGTCGTCAATCAAAGCCTCGCCCGCAGCCTCGCGCTCACCTTCGAAGAACTCCACGCCGACGCCCTTTTCACCATCCCCGTCTTCGAAGCCCGCTCCCTCAACCTCCAGACTCCGCCACCCGCCAGCCTCCGCGTTCGCCTGCGCCGCGACGGCGCTCGCTGGACCTTCGAAGCTCCCATCAGCGCCCGTGCTTCGAAAAACGCCACCGAGCTCGCCATCAACGCCCTCAACGCCCTCCGCGTCCGTTCCTTCGTCACCGAAGATCCGCCCTCTCCGCTGCCGTCCGATCGCCCCGAGCTCCGCGTCAGCCTCGAGGGCAACGGCCGCCGTGAAACCCTCCTCCTCGGCGCCGCGCTCGGCCCCACCGCCATCCCCACCGGAGCTGCCACGTCTCCAGATATCGAATACTACGCCCAGCTCGAAGGTCGCGACGCCGTATTCACCGTTTCCATACCCGCTGCGTTGAAGTCGGTGCTCGACCGCGCCCAGGAAACGCTGCGCGAATCCCGCATTCTCGACTTCGATCCGCGCGCCGTCACGTCCGTCACTCTCGCGGCCCCCGGCCAGTCGCCCGTCACCTTGCAACGTCTCGAAACCGGCGCTCAACCCGCCGACTCCGCCGCCTGGCAAATCGTTCTCCGCGGCGATGGCCAACAGGGCCCGCAAACGCTCGCCGCCGAACGCGCCGCCGTCACCCGCCTGCTCGAACAACTCTCTCTCCTCTCCGCGCAACGCTTCGAAAGCGACGCCCCGCGCGACGCCGATCTCGAAGCCTGGGGCTTCAACCGCCCCGAGCGCGAAATCTCGCTCTCCGTTCCCGGCCAGCCGCCGATCACGTTCCAAATCGGCCTTCCCGCCCAACGCAACGGCACCGCTTACCTTCGCACCGGCGCGTCGCCTTCCGTCTACGCCATCGATCAGGAGTTCCTGCGCGAGCTCCCCGCCCAGCCCCGCGCCTGGCGCGAACGTCTCCTCCGCGAACTTCCCGCCGGAGCCCGCATCGCCGCCCTCAAGCTCACCGATCTCTCCGACAACTCCGTCGTCCTCGAAACCGCCATCGATCCCACGGGCCGCCCCACCGAATCCATTCCCCAGCCGGAGGCCGTGCAAACCATCCTCTCTCATCTTCGCTCGCTGCGCGCCGCCGAATTTGTCCTCGATCAATTCGCCGAACGCGTAAACGTCGCCGGCGACGATCGCCCGTGGCGCTACCGGCTCGACGCCACCATCAGCCTCGTCGGCGGATCCACCGATCAAACGAGCACGACCACGCTCTTCCTCTCGCCGCGCGTCGGCGGCAACCGCCAGCTCGCTGGTTCTCCGCCGAACGAATTCAACGTCGTCTTCGCCCTCGAGCAGCCGTTCCTGGACGCCCTCTGGACACTCATCCAATCCCCGCGCGACCCCGGCCCTCCGCCCGCTCCATCGTCCTAGAACAAGGAAAAGTGAGCGAGCGACTCGTCCCGCGCAGACATCCAACTCCTCCCAATCTGTGTTCATCTGTGACCATCCGTGGTTCTTCTTCTGCCTGACTCCGGCTGAGCTCCTCTGACATGCCTCTCCGCCCGAACCAGCTCTGGCCAGCGGCCCGCGTCGGCACCGACGCCGTCGTCACATTCCTCTGTTGGCTCGTCTGGATCGCTCTCTTCCTCGTCTTCCTCGCGCAAATCGTCTCCGCCATTTCCCGCGAGCTCACCTTCCCCACTTTCGTTCTCCGTTCCCTCGAAGAACGCTTCCAACAATCCGGCGTTCACGCCCGGCTCGGCCGCGCCACCTTCGATCCCACCGGCGGCATCGTCCTGGAAAACCTCCGCCTCTCCCTCCCCGCTTACGCCGAGCCCGTCGCCGACATCCGCGCCGTTTACATCGAGCTCAACCCATGGCTCCTCGCCGCCGGCCAGTTCGAAGCCCGCCGCATCCACGCCACCGGCGTTTCCTTCTCCGTTCCCGCCATGCTCGCGCCATCCGGCCGCAGCGAACAAATCCTCGACGACCTCGATGTCGTCGTTTCCCCCGCCAATCGCGAGCTGCGTATCGAAAGTCTGGCGACACACGTCGCCGGCATCCCCGTCACGGCCTCCGGCGCCATCCACCTCGCCCCTCGACGCGAGATCGACCGCGTCGCGCCACTCCCCTTCGTCGCCGCCCTCGCCGAACATTATCCCGCCTTCAGCCGCCAGCTCATCCGCGCCGCCGAACACGTCACTCCGCTCGACGGCGCCGCGCTCCACGTTTCGCTTTCGCCCTCCTCCACCCGCGGCGCCGTCGCCCACCTCCGTCTTACCGCCCGCCAAATTCATCTTCCTCAATTCCGCGGGCTTCACGCCACGAACGTCCACGCCACCGCCCGCCTGCCTCTCCTCGGCGAAACCTCCGCGCTCATCACCGCCACGGTCGACGCCGACGAGCTCCGCACCGACGACGATATACTCGCCCATCACGTCTCCGCCCACACCCGCGGCTTTCTCCGCCGCGATCCACTTTCCTTCGATCCGCGCGAGATCCAACTCACCGCTCGCGCCCTCACCTCCCGCGGCTTCCTCCTCGATGCTGTCGCCGCCCACATCGAACCTGCCGCCTGGCCGCGCGTCGACGCCACCCTCCTCACGAGCTACGCGGGCCACCCCGCCGCGCTCCGAGGCCGCGCCGATTTCAACCAACGCACCGCCTCCCTCGATTTCGACGGCGTCCTTTCGCCCGCGCTGCTCGATCCCCTCACCACCCTCCTCCAGCGCGACATCCGCCCGTTCCTCCACGTCGGCGCACCGATCGCGTTGTCTGCGCATGCGGTCTTCGGACCCGAATGGCGCTTTGAGAACACCACCGCTCGTATCGCCACCCACAACATCGGCGGACGCGATGTCATCTTCGACTCCCTCTCCGGCGAACTCGCCTTCGACGGACAACACATCCTCGCCACACACGCCTTCGCCCGGCTCGGCGACAACTTCGCCCGCGGCCGCTTCGAGCAAAACATCGGCACGCACGAGTTTCGCTTCCTCCTCGATGGACAACTCCGCCCCCTCGTCATCGCTCCCTGGTTTCGCGAGTGGTGGAGTAATTTCTTCGAAACACTCGAGTTCCCCCGCTCACCGCCCCTGGCAAGCGTCGACGTCGCCGGACGCTGGCTCGCCGGTCACGAAACCACCGTCTTCCTCTTCGCCGAAGCCCGCGACGCCGTCATCCGCGACGCGCCTTTCGATTACGCGCGCACGCGCATGTTCATTCGCCCCAATTTTCTCGACGCCTTGGAGCTCGTCAGCACCCACGGCACCGGCGCGCTGCGCGGCACCTTCACCCGTCACTTCGATGTCGCCCAACACACCTGGCGCGAATTCACCCTCTCCTTCGAATCGACTCTGCCGTTCACCCACGGCGCTCCTTTGCTCGGTCCCGAACTCGCACCGCTGCTTGACCCCTACACGTTCGAAACGAATCCCGATCTGAAGATCATCGGGCACTTCGAAGGTCCGGCCGCGCCCCAAGGTCCCAAACACACCCTCTCCATCCGCGGCGACTCGACGGGCGCGTTCTCCTTTCACCGCTTTCCCGCTCGCAATCTCTCGTTCGCCGCCACGATCCGCGATCGCGAGGTTACCCTCGATCGCTTCACCGCCGAAGTCGCCAACGGCACACTCTCCGGCACCGCGCGCGTTTGGGACGACGCCGGTGCCCGCCGCCTCGGTTTCGACGCCTCACTCCGGGGCGCAAGTCTCGGCCGCGCCGTGTCCTCGGTCGCCGAATACATCGCATTGCGACGCGGCGATCCTCCGCCCGCCCCCGATCGATTCGTCTCCTCCAAAACCAACGTCCGCCTGGACCTTTCCCTCTCCGCCGACGGCCCCGTCGACGATCTCTACAACTACCGCGGCTCCGGCAACGCCGCCCTCCAAGGCGCCGAGCTCGGCGAGATCCGCCTCCTCGGCGGCCTCTCCGCGCTCCTCGACTTCACCGCACTTCGATTCAATTCCGCCCGCAGCGATTTCAAGGTCGAGGGTCCCACCCTCGTCTTCCCCGCCGTCGACATCACCGGCGAGAACTCCGCCATCCAAGCGCACGGCGACTACTCGCTCCAACGCCGTCAGCTCGACTTCAACGCCCGCGTCTTCCCCTTCCACGAAGGCGGCTCACTCCTCCAAAACGTCGTCGGCGCCGTCCTCACCCCACTCGCCACCATCCTCGAGGTGAAACTAACCGGCCCCCTCGATCAGCCGAAATGGGCTTTCGTCATGGGCCCCAGCAACCTGCTGCGCTCACTCAGTCAAACCAGCACCACCTCGACCGACACCCCCGCCCCGCCGGCACCCCACTCCCCGCCATCTCCGGCAACAGATTCTCCTTCCCCGCCCGATAAAACACGTTGATCCCTACCCTTGAACTTCTCTAGATAGGGTAAACACCCCAATGGTTCACTTGCCCACAATGCCACGCCGCACCTGGCTGGAGCGCTCGTCGCTGGCAATCGCAATGCTGCTCATCGGGGTCGGCGTCACGGTGTTGATGGGTTGGTGGCTGCGGATCGACGCGCTTATCCAACCGCTCGGCGCCGGAGCCGCCATCAAGGCCAACGACGCTCTCTGCGTTCTCCTTCTCGGCGCCGTTTTTCTTGCCATCGAACTCGGCATCGCCGGCGCCGCCTGGCTCGCGCTCGTGCCCGCCGCCGTCGCTGCCCTCTCGCTCGCGGAGAACATTTTCGACGTCAACCTGTTCATCGACGAACTGCTCGTCACCGACCATCTGCTCGCCGAAACCGCCGACCCAGGCCGCATGTCGGCCATGTCGTCCGCGTGTATCCTTCTCGTTTCGCTCGTCCTCGCGTGGCGAGGATTCCCGCGGGGCGCACGCGGCCGGCTTTTCGCCGAAGCCGTCATCAGCTCCATCACCGCCTCCGCCGGGTTCTCGACCCTGCTCGGTTACGCTGCCAGCCTTCCCGCCGTTTACCGCTGGGGCACCAACACCGCCACCTCCCCCGTCAGCGCCGCCGCCCTCCTCGTCATCGGCCTCGCGCTTCTTCTTCTTGCCTGGCGCGACACCATGAAGGCCGAGGGCGGCCCGCCGTCCTGGTCGCCGATGCCCGCCGTCGTCGGCTGTCTCACGCTCACGATCATTTTGTGGATCGGTCTCCGCGAACGCGAAATCGCCGTCCTCGCCACAAAAACCCAGACGGCGATGGAGTCCCTCGCCAACACCATCCAATACGAATTCGCCGCCCAAGCCGCCTCCATCGAGCGCCTCGCCCGTATCTGGTCCGGCGTCGCACCCAACGCCCAAGCCATCTGGGAAGCCGACGCCCGCGAGCGCTGGAACGACTCCGCTCGCGACATCGGCTGCGTCTCCATCGCTGTCGTCAACTCCGACCTCCGCACCATCTGGGCCTTCCCCCCGGAAGAGGAAACCACTTCGGTCTCCTTTGATCATTCGCAAGACGCCATCCGCAACCAGGCCCTCGATCGCGCCCGCAGCGATCGCGCCCCGAACATCTCCGGCACGATCGACGTCGGCCCCCACGGCAAGGGCGTCGCGATCTATTCGCCCATCACGCGCGCCGGCCAGCCCGCCGGCTTCGTCGCTGGCGAATACGTCTACCGCCCGTTCTTCGCCCGCCTCGTCAACGACTACAAGCTCCGCTCCGACTACATCGTCGACATCCGCGTCGGCAACGAATCCGTCCTCGAATCCACCGATCCCTCCGGCGAGCGTCCCAACGCCGGCCTCACCGTCGAAAGAGCCTACACCATCTTCGATCGGCGTATCCGCCTTTCACTTACGCCTTCCATCGAGGCGCTGAAACAGGAGCGCCGCTTCCTCCCCGAACTCGCCCTCGGCGCCGGTTTCGGCATCACGCTCCTCCTCGGCCTCAGCGTCCACCTCGCCCGCAGCGCCCGCGCCGGCCAGCGCGCCGCCGAACTCTCCAACCTGAAACTTCAGGCCGAGAACGAAGAGCGCCGCCGCGTCGAAGCCCGCCTCAAGATCTCCGACGAACGTCTTCGCCTCGCTCTCGATTCCACCCAGATCGGCATCTTCGAGTGGAACGTCGCCGCGGGCCACGTCTACTACAGCCCCGGTCTCTGGGCCATGCTCGGCTACGACCACGGTCGCATGCCTGCCACCGTCGAGGCCTGGCAATCGCTCATCCATCCCGACGATCTCCCGCTCTACCGCCGCCGCGTCGAATCCCAGCTCGGAGGCATCGCTTCCTTCATCGAACCCGAATACCGCGTTCGCGCCAAAGCCGGCGAATACCGCTGGGTTTACACCCGCTCCAAAACCGTCGCCGCCTCCACCGCGGGAAAACCCACCCGCATCATCGGCACCGTGCAGGACATCACCGCCCGCCGCGAAGCCGAACAGGCCCTCCGCGAATCACAGGCCGAAACCCGCAAGCTCTCCCTCGTCGCGTCGAAAACCGACAACCCCGTCCTCATCGCTTCCCCCAACGGCACGATCGAATGGGTCAACGAAAGCTTCACCCGCGTAATGGAATACTCGCTCGACGAGGTCGTCGGCAAATCGCCCGCCGATTTCATGCACGGGCCCGACACCGACCCCGCGATCGTCAGGCGTATCCGTCTTGCCATGACGGAGGGCCAGGGCCTCTCCACCGACGTCGTCAACTACTCCAAATCCGGCCGCAAATACCACCTGCGTCTCGAGATCCAGCCCATCCGCAACGAGACCGGCCAGCTCCAGAACTTCATCGCCATCGAAACCGACATCACCGCGCGCGTCGAAACCGAGCAGATGCTCCGCCGGGCCAAGATCGAGGCCGACGACGCCTCCCGCGCGAAATCCGAGTTCCTCGCGTCGATGTCGCACGAAATCCGCACCCCCATGAACGGCGTCATCGGCATGACGTCCCTCCTCATGGAAACGCCGCTCAACCCTGAGCAGCGCGACTTCGTCAACACCATCCGCACCTCCGGCGAAGCCCTTCTCACCATCATCAACGACATCCTCGATTTCTCCAAAATCGAGTCCGGCAAGATGGAGCTCGAACACATGCCGTTCGAACTCGCCGTCTGCATCGAGGAAGCCCTCGACCTCTTCGCCCTCCAGGCCTCCGCGAAAAAGCTCGAAATCGTTTACCACATCGAGCCCGACATCCCGGCGTGGATCATGGGCGACATCACTCGCCTTCGGCAGGTCATCGTCAACCTCGTCAACAACGCCGTCAAATTCACCCCCAGCGGCAGCATCTCCATCGAGGTCAAACGTCTCTCTCCCGCCCACGCTTCCCACTCGCGCTTCATGCTCGAGTTCACCGTTCACGACACCGGCATCGGCATCCCGAAAGACCGCCTCGACCGCCTTTTCAAGGCCTTCAGTCAGGTCGACTCTTCCACGACGCGCAAATACGGCGGCACCGGCCTCGGCCTCGCGATCTCCCAACGTCTTTCCATCCTCATGGGCGGCGGCATTCGCGTCGAGAGCATCGCCGGCCATGGTTCCTCCTTCATCTTCACCATCGCCGCCGAAGCCGCCGCGCTCAAAGCCGATCCCGTCTATCCACCCGGTCTCGAAAATCTGCGCAATGCCACCGTGCTCTGCGTCGAGGACCATCCCGTCACCCAACGCCGCCTCCGCGCCACCCTCGAGCCGCTCGGTGCCACGTGCTACTTCGCCCACAACGCCACCGAAGCCGCCGCGCTCGAAAAGGAATTCCCCACGCCGCCGCGCCTCGTCGTCATCGATGGCGACGAAACCGAAGGCTCCTCCCCCATCGACGCACTTCTCCACATCAAGGCCCCGCGTCTCCTCATGCTGCCTTTCGGCCAAACCGCTCCCGCCTCACCCGGCGACGGCCAGCCGTTCACCACGATCTTCAAGCCGTTCAAAAACGCCTCGCTCCTCCACTCTCTCGCCTTCCTCTTCAACCCCGCCGCCGTCGCCACCGTCAGCTCGAACACCGCCAGCGGACTCTCACGCCGCCTCTCCGTGGAGTTCCCCCTCGATGTGCTCCTCGCCGAGGACAACACCGTCAACCAGAAGGTCGCCCTCCGCTTCCTCGACCGCCTCGGCTACCGCGCCGACGCCGTCGGCAACGGCCTCGAAGCCGTCACAACCCTCGAAACGCGCCACTATCATCTCGTTTTGATGGACCTTCAAATGCCGGAAATGGACGGCCTCGAAGCCAGCCGCCAAATCCGCGCCCGCCTGCCCGCCGATCGGCAGCCCAAGATCGTCGCGCTCACCGCCAACGCCATGCAGGGCGACCGCGAGCGCTGCCTCGAAGCGGGCATGGACGACTACATTTCAAAGCCGGTAAAGCTTCACGAAATCGAAGCCGCCATTCGCCGCCTCTTCTCGAAATCCGAGTCCCCCGTCACCCCACCCGAGTTCATCGGCTAAAATGTAGGGCGGGGTCTCCCGACCCCGCCGTCCGTTCGACCCTCGAGAAGCCCCTTCGCTCCACTCTCGGAGTCCGTCGTCCGTAGTCCCGTGGTCCCGTCGTCCCATCGCTCGGCATTCGTGTCCATTCGTGGTTCCAAACCGCCGGGGCCTGAACCCCCTCCCACGTATTTCCTCATCCCGTCCCTTCTTCTCCGTGTCTCCGTGCCTCTGTGGTTCAAAAACCCACACCACATCGCCCGTCCGGGGCTTCCGCCACGCGTAACGATTCAACCGCAAAAATCGCAAAGCCCCCAAAGCCAAAAGTCCGTAGTCCCGTGGTCCGAGGTCCGTCGTCCCGTCGTCCGGCATTCGTGTCCATTCGTAGTTCCAAACCGCCGGGGCCTGAATCCCCTCCCACGAATCTCCTCATCCCGTAGCCCGTCCTCCGCCCCTTCTTCTCCGTGTCTCCGCGCCTCTGTGGTTCAAAATTCCACACCACATCGCCCGTCCGGGGCTTCCGCCACGCGTAACGATTCAACCGCAAAGATCACAAAGCTCCCAAAGCCAAAAGTCCGTTGTCCGTTGTCCGTGGTCCCGTTGTCCCGTTATCCGCCGCCCCCGCCCCCCCACCGCCGCGCTTTCGACTCCGTCTCTCAACTCTCATCCCTCAACCCTCAACTCCGCGCAGCGGCTCCGTCCTCCCGTAGTCCGTTGTCCGTAGTCCCGTAGTCCGTAGTCCGTCGTCCCGCGTTTCATCGCCTGAATAGCGGTTCCGCCCCGCTCCTTTGTCTTTCTCCCCGTGCGCCTGAGCGCGCACGCGATGCTCTCCCTCCAAATACCTCCGCCTCCCGCCGCCACCTCGCGCGCCCTCACCGGCAGCATCCGCGACTTCCTCTCCACCCGCGGCCCCAACTTCCCCGCCCGCGCCTCCGCGTTTTCCGCCTGGCTCCACGAACGCATCGCCTTCGGCGGTTTCCCTTTTTCCAAGAAACTCCTCCGTCCGCCCGCGGCGACCACGTCTCTTCGCCTCGCCGACGGCTCCATCACCACCGGCCTCAACTTCGCTTCGCAGGATTACCTCAATCTTTCCTCCCACCCCGACGTCCATCGCGCACTCCTCGAAGCCCTCCAACGCTTCGGCCCGCACAGCGCCGGCGCCCCTGTCCTCGCCGGCGCCATCGATCTTTCCACGGAACTCGAATCCGCCCTCGCGCAACACCTCGGCCTCTCCTCCGCCATTCTCTGCCCCACCGGCTGGGCCGCCGGTTACGGCGCCATCCGCGCCCTCGTCCGCGACACCGACCACGTGGTCATCGATCAACTCGCCCACAACTGCCTCCACGAGGGCGCTGCCGCCGCCACGCGCAACCTCCACCTCCATCGCCATCTCGACCTCGACCACGCCCGCTTGAAACTTGCCGCGATTCGCGCGCGCGATCCCGCCAACGCCATCCTCGTCGTCACCGAGGGACTGTTCTCGATGGACGCCGACACGCCCAACCTCGCCGGCTTCATCGCCCTCTGCCGCGAGTTCAACGCCTCCCTCCTCGTCGATGTCGCGCACGACCTCGGCAGCACCGGTCCCAACGGCACCGGCAGCATCGGTGCCCAAAACCTCCTCGGCCAAGTCGACCTGGTCGTCGGCAGTTTCTCGAAAACGTTCGCTACCAACGGCGGCTTCATCGCCACCCGCGATCCCGCTCTCGCCGATTTCCTGCGCTACCTCGCGCCCACCACCACGTTCAGCAGCGCCCTCACTTCACCCCAAGTCGCCACCGCTCTCTCCGCCCTCCGCCTCGTCCGCTCCAACGAAGGCGAACGCCGCCGCTCCGCCCTCCTCTGTGCCGCCCACACGCTGCGCTCTTCCCTCACCGCTCACGGCCTCCCTCTCCTCGGCCAAGCCTCACCCATCGTGCCCGTTCTCGTCGGTCGCGACGACGTTGCCCGCCTCGCCGCTCGCACACTCTCCTCCGCCGGCATCCTCGCCAATCTCATCGAATACCCCGCCGTCTCCCGCGCCACCGCGCGCTTCCGCCTCCAAGTCATGAGCGACCACACTCGCGTTGCCTGCACCACCGCCGCCCACCACATCGCCCACGCGATCGCCTCCGCCCGCTCGACCCAACGCTGATGGACGCGCGGTGCCCTCACCGCGCATATCACGCGAAAAAATCCCTCCCCACTAGCGGCTCCCGCTCCCTCACCTGTCATTCATCTCGAAATGCCCTCACCGGCTCCAGCCCTTCTTTCCTTCCCGCGTGCAGAACCGCCTTTGCACGCCACCCCTCCTCCCGCTATGCCATCGACTGTCATCATGGCAGACCACGAGCCACGCCAGTCGGAGTTCGCCCGCCTCTACCGCGCCACGCTCGCTCCGCTGCGTCGCTACCTGACGCGCTTTCTCGGCGATCCCGACGAAGCTCAGGACATTGCGCACGACGCCTACCTCCGCGTCTACCACGCCGAATCCCGTCAACCCATCGAGAAACCCCAGGCCCTTCTCTTCACCACCGCGCGCAATCTCGCCATCAACCGCCTCCACCGCCGCAACCGCTCCCCCGTCACCCTCGACTCCGCTCCATCCGAACTCGCCGCCTCCCAAGCCCCCGGCGTCGTCCACCAGGTCATCGCCCGCCAGGAACTCCAAGCCCTCGAGCAAGCCATCGCCGAACTCCCGCCCGGCTGCCGCGCCGTCCTCCTCCTCCGCAAAGTCGAGATGCTCTCGCACCAGGAAATCGCCAACCGTCTCGGCATCGCCATCAGCACCGTCGAAAAACAACACGCCCGCGCCCTCCGCCTCCTCAAAACCGCCCTGGCCGCAAACTCCACCGAGCCAAAGTCGTCCCGCGCCCCCTCCAATCGCCACAACCCGGAGGCCCGCACATGAATCCCTCTTCTGCATCCTTCGATCCTTCCGCCGAAGAACGCGCCGCACTCTGGGCCGCCCGTCTCGACGGCTCTTCCCTTTCCGCCGCAGACCGCAACGAGCTCGACGCCTGGCTCGCTGAAAATCCCGCGCACCGCGCCCTCCTTTCTCAATACTGCCAGTTCTCCGCCGACCTCGAACAACAACTGCCCGCCCTCGTCCAATCCGGCGCCGTGTCGATGCCCGCGATCGCATCGCCCACCCGTCCGCAGTCGTCGCGCTGGCGCGCGCTCTGGATCGGCGGTTTCCTCACCGCCACCGCCGCGATCGTCGTTCTCTCCCTGCGCGTCACCTCCGGCATCGAGTCGCACAACCTCGCCACCGCCGTCGCTCAGCGTCACGCGCTCACTCTCTCCGACGGCTCCCACGTCGAACTCAACGCCCACACCACCTTGCGCGTCGATTTCGACCGCGAGGAACGCCGCGTCCGCCTCGCCCAAGGCCAGGCCTTCTTCACCGTCGCGAAGGACGCCGCCCGCCCCTTCCTCGTCGAAACCCCCGCCGGTTCCGTTCGCGTCACCGGCACCCGCTTCGATGTCCAAACCAGCCCCGCGTCGGCTTTCGAGGTCACAGTCCTCGACGGCTCCGTCCAGGTTCGCGCCGGCGCCGCCAACGCCCCCGTCACCCTCACCGCCTACGATCATCTCTCCGCCACCGGCGAACAGGTCTCCGTCACCTCGCTCTCTCCCGCCGCACTCGCCGACCGCCTCGCCTGGCGCGATGGCCGCGTCGTCTTCGCCGACACTCCGCTGCGCGACGCGCTCGCTCATTTCGCGCGCCATCACGGACGCAAGATCACCGCCACGCCCGCCATCGCCGATCTCCGCATCGGCGGTCGCTTCAACCTCGACGACCTCGAAGGTTTCTTCACCGCCCTCGAATCGATTCACCCCGTCCAAATCCTTCGCGACCGCGACGGCTCCATCCAAGTCACCGCCCGCCCCTGAATCGCGTTCCCCATGGAGGCGCGGTGCCCCCACCGCGCACTTCGGTCACCCTTCTCTTGATCTCTCCATCTTCACTCACCCGCGCCGGCGCCCGCCTCCTCACCGCCCTCTTCCTCCTTCCTCTCCTCTCGCTCGCCGCCCCAATCGCGTTCGACATCCCCGCCCAACCCGCCACCGACGCCCTCCTCGCGTTTTCACAACAAGCCCGCGTCGACGTCCTCTTTCCGTCCGACGATCTCCGCCAGGTCCAGTCCACCGCCCTCTACGGCCAACTCGAACCCGACGCCGCTCTCACGCGGCTCCTCCAACACACCGGCTTCCACGCCCGTCGCACGTCGCCGGATACGTTCATCGTCGCCCGCTCCGCCGCCCCCACCGGCTCGATCAAGGGCCGCCTGCTCACACCCGAGTCCACCCCCGCCGCCGAGGTCGAAGTCTCCATCCCCGAACTCGGGGCCACCACGCTTTCGAACCGCGCTGGCGAGTTCGACCTCTCCAACCTGCCTCCCGGCACCTACCGCCTCCTCATCCGCTCGGATAACCATCGTCCACTCGAAGTCGCCAATATCGTCGTCGAGCCCCGCCGCGTATCCAATATCGAAACACACACGCTTTCGTCCGCCGACGGCATCGTCCAACTCGCGCCGCGCGTCGTCGAAGGAAAGTTCTACCGCCGCTGGCGCGACCGGTCCGAGGAAGATTTCCAACCGCAACGCGCCGCCGGCAACCTCGATCTCCCCCGCTCCGCCGACGACGCCCTGCCCTACACCATCTACGATCGCCAGCAGATCGCCCGCAGCGGCGCCGTAAACCTCAACGGCTTCCTCCAACGCTACGTCCTCGACAGCAACGCCACCGAACCGCCGCTCGAACAAAGCCATCACGATCTGTTCCGCAGCGGCAGCTCCAACCTCCCGCTCCGCGGCTTCGCCAGCGACGAAACCATCATCCTCGTCAACGGCCGCCGCATGCCCGAGATCCTCGTCGTCGACGAGCGCACCCCGCCGCCCGACGTCAATTTCATCCCCGTTTCCCTCGTCGACCGCGTCGAGGTTCTCCCCGTGTCCGCCTCCGCCCTCTACAGCGGCAATCCCGTCGGCGGCGTCATCAACATCGTCCTCCGCCCCACCGTCACCCGCACCGAAGTCACCACCACTTACACCAACGCTCTCGCCCACTACGACGCCCCGCAATTCACCGCCTCGCTCCAACACGGCGAATCCTTCCTCCAAGACAAACTCCGCGTCCGCTTCAGCGCCACCATCACCGAATCCACTCCGCCCGTCGAATCCGAGCTCGGCTACATCCGTCGCCACTCCGCCGCCCGCACCTCCTCCACCGAGATCCTTCACCGCGCAACGCCGAACATCGTCAGCGCCGACGGCTCCGCTCTCTTCGGCCCCGGCACGCCTTCCTTCACTTCCGTCGCACCCGGCTCCGAAGCCGCCAACCAGCTCGCCGCCTTCGCCGGCCGCGAGGGCGTTCGCAACACCAACCTCTTCGATCTCCCGCACGGCGTCGCGAACTCCTTCGAAAGTTCCGACTTCGTCTACGGCCGCCGCCAGCGCGGCCGGAGCTACTTCGCGTCCGCCATCTACGACGCCACCGAATGGCTGCAATTCGGCCTCGATGCCATCTACAGCCGTTCCGTCGTCAACCGCGGCGCCGACGTTTTCCGCGGCACACTCACCCTTTCCGCCGACTCGCCCCTCAACCCCTTCGCCCAGGACGTCCTCGTCACGCTCAACGAAACCGCTCCCGCGCTCGGCCAGCGTTACGGCGAAGCACGCGTCGACTTCTACTCCCTCGTCGCCGGAGTCCTCGCCAAATTCCCCCACGACTGGCGCGTGTCCTTGGATGCCCAATACGGCCATAGCCTCACGCGTTACCGCGGCGTGCAGGGCACCGCCGCCGACGCCTGGCAACGGCTCGTCGACACCGGCCGCTACAATCCTCTTCGCGACACTCAACTCCACGCCCCGCCCGACGCGTTTTACGACGACGTCATCGTCTTCTACGGCGCAAAAGATCGCTTCGTCACTCTCGGCGATTACCAAACGTTCGATACCGCCGTCCGCGTCACCAACCAATCGATCCCGCTCCCCACTGGCAGCGGCGCCGTGAACTTCGGCGCCGACTATCGCATCAACCAACTCGCCAGCCACACCTCCGAACTCCGCAACGGGCGCGGCGAACTCGTCGAGCCTCCCACCCGCTTCACCGGCCGCACCGTCGAGCGCGTCAGCGTTTTCGGCGAACTCCTCGCCCCCGTCGTCGCCCCCCATGTGTTACCTTCTTGGATACGTGAAATCCAAAGCGATCTCGCCGCGCGCTACGTCGTCTCCGACTCCGCCCAGGAATCCAACCTCGCCCCCACCGCCGGCCTCAAAATCGATTTCGCCGGCGGCTTCTCTCTCCGCGGTTCCGTCAGCACTTCCAACCGCTTTCCGACCCCGTTCATGAGCCGCCGCGTCTCCACCGGCGCCGGTCCGGGCGGCGGCGAGGTCGAACTCGCCAACATCCGCGATCCGCAGTTCGGCGGGGAGGAATACGGCGTCAACTCCAGCGTCGCCCAAAACCCCAATCTCCGCTCCGAAGCGAACATCACCCGCACCATCGGCTTCCTCTTTCAGCGCGGCGAGGTCCACCGCTTCCGTTTCTCCGCCGACTTTTCCGATACGCGCAAAGCCGACGAGCTCTTCACCCTCGACGCCCAAGCCGCCGTCAATCTCGAAGCCGACTTCCCCGATCGCGTTCGCCGCTCGCCCGTCACCGGCCGCATCGACCACGTCCTCACCGGCCCGATCAATCTCGCCGAACGCCACTCCCAAAGCTGGAGCACCGCCGTCGACTACGCGTGGACCGAAAGCTTCGGCGGCCGCCTCGATCTCTACACGCGCTGGAGTTACTTCCCGCGCTACGACACGAAAACCTTCCCCGATAGTCCCACCGTCGACCAAATCCGTCATCCCGATGGCACCAACGTCTCCCTCCTCGAACACCGCGTGAACTTCGGCGGCAGCTGGTCCCGCCACGGCATCGGGTTCGGAGTCGACGGCCACTACTACCATTCCCGCCGCCTCGAGCCGCGCCTGTGGTCCGCTCAACACCGCCGCACCATCGATCCCTATCTTCAATTCGACGCCTACGTGCAGGCCGACCTCACAAAATGGATACCGTGGCCAAACCCGCGCTTCGGCCTCCGCGGCCAGCTCCGCATCAACAATCTCTTCGACGCCGCCCCGCCCCACTACGCCGCCGATTCCATCCGCGCCGGCGTGCAACCCTACACCGACTGGCGCCGCCAGACCTACGCCTTCACCCTCCAAGCCACGTTCTAGGAACGTATCATCAGGCCACGCTAAACACCTTCTTTGTCATTCTGAGCGTAGAGGTGCTCTCGATTTTCAAGCGAGATTTGGTGTGGTGACGCGCCATGGTTCAGGCGGGTTGGTTCGGCTGGAGGGCGATGAGCCAGGAGCCGTGTTTGACCTGATTGCGGGTGTGCA
>JAEWBF010000110.1 GCA_023391285.1 Verrucomicrobiota bacterium | reverse complement strand
GAGTGGGGCGGGGGGATGGCGGGCGCGAACGTGAGCGAGCTGGCGGCGGCGGTGGCGGATGTGCCGTGGGTGAGTTATCGGGAGCTTGGGACTGTGGCGACGGGGCCGGTGTGGGTGGGCGATTTTTGCTGGGCGCGAGAGGAGTTTTATGGCGGGCGGGGGAGCCGGCTGACGACGGTGGAGCGGATGCTGCGGAAAGGGCGGAAGGAATTGCGGCGGCTGATCGCGGCGCCGGCGGTGGTGGGTTATTCGTGGAGGCGATGGCGCGATCGCGCGGGGGAGCGGGCGCCGTTTGGCAGCGGGTTGGTGCGCGCGGATGGAGCGGAGGCGCGGGAGCACACGGAGTTGGTTGCTGACATCAATGGACGCATCGGTTCACTGCGGGGCTTTTCCGCTTCATGATGAAAACGATTGCCGTGGTGATATGTGTGCTGGCCGGGCTGTTGGGGTCGGGCTGCGGCCATTTGGACACGACGACTTCGGGGTTTGGCGATCGAGCGCTTGAAGGCGTGGTGACGACGGCGTCGGGCGGCGGACCGCTGCCGGAAGGATCCGAAGTTTGGATACAGGTGGTGGACCGCGGCGACGGCGTGCAGCGGGCGGAGGTGTTGGGCGAGGAGACGATCAAGGATCCGGCGCGGATGCCGGTGCCGTTTCGGATCGAGTTTCGCGCGGAAGATGCGGTGTTGCGGGGCAGCGTGGAGGTGGAGGCGCGGATTTCGATTCGCGGGCGGCTGACGTTCCTGACCAAGACGGCGCATCCGGTGACGCTGGCGAATGTGGACAGCGAGATGACGGTGATTGTGGAGGTCCCGTCGGAACGGTGAGCGGCGCGGGCGGTCGGCTTTTTTGCGATGAGTCTTACGATCTGGTGCAATGCGAAGTTGAAGGACGGGGCGGATGCGCGGTTGCGGGAGGCGTTGAAGGCGCGAGGGCACCGCTTGGTGGAGGCGAAGGTGGCGAATGCGTCGGTGCTGGCGGGCGGCGAGAGCGATGCGGCGATCGCGGAGGCGGAGGTGGCCTTTGGGCAGCCGGCGGTGGACGATTGTTTTCGATGTGAGCGGTTGAAGTGGATCGCGCTGACGACGGCGGGTTACACGCGGTATGATCGGGAGGATTTGAAGGAAGCGCTGCGGCAGCGGAGCGCGGTGCTGACGAATGCGTCGGCGGTGTTTGCGGAACCGTGTGCGCAGCACGTGCTGGCGATGATGCTGGGTTTGGCGCGGCAGTTGCCGCAGTCGCTGGATGTGCAGCGAGGAGAACGGACGTGGGATTATTACGAGCGGCGGGCGGCGTCGCGGTTGTTGACCGGGCAAACGGTGTTGTTGCTCGGGTTTGGCGCGATCGGGCAGCGGCTGGCGGAGTTACTGGCGCCGTTCAAGATGAAGATTGTGGCGCTGCGGCGTCAGACGAAGAGCGAGAGCGCGGTGCGGATCATTGCGATGGAGCAGTTGAGCAGCGCGCTCGGCGAGGCGGATCATGTGGTGAATATTTTGCCCGACAACGAGGAGACGAAGGACTTTGTGAATGCGCGGCGGCTGGCGTGTTTCAAGCGCGGGGCACGGTTTTATAATGTCGGACGCGGGACAACGGTGGATCAGCGGGCGTTGATCGAGGCGCTGGAATCGGGGCGGCTGGATGCGGCTTATCTCGATGTGATGGAGCCGGAGCCGCTGCCGCCGGAGCATGCGTTGTGGAGCACGAAGAATTGCTTTCTCACGCCGCATACGGCGGGTGGGCGACACGATCAGGATGAGGCGCTGGTGGAGCTGTTCCTGAATAATCTGGAGGCGTGGGAGCGCGGAGGCGAGTTGGTGAATCGGGTGGTGTGATCACCCTCGCCACTCGCTGCCGCTCGTAGCCACGTTCTGAATACGGCTCGCGGGGCGCTCGCAGGAGATGAGTTGCGCGGCGAGCGCGCAACCTACTTGGGGCGAAACGCTGCTGCGTTCCGCTACGATGGGAGGGTCAGGCTTTGACGACGTGGGTGCCGGCGATGAGATCGTGGAGGCAGCGACGATCGTCGCGGAAGATGAGGCACCAATCGGTAAGGTGAAAGGCGGGGCGGAAGAGGAAGGGGCCGATGATGGGCAGGAAGCTGAGGATGACGCCGCCGAAGGTGATGAGTGCTTCGCGGAGGAGCCAGGCGTAGAGGAAGCCGGGTTTGGTGCCGTCGAGGCGGGCAACGCGGACTTTGGCGATGATTTTGCCGATCGACTGGCTGCGGGTGCTGAGCAGGAGGACTTGAACGATGAGGAGAATGAGCCAGCCGGCGAAGGTGACGAGGCCTCCGAGGCCCAGGCGCATCATGTCGAATTGCTCGGGGTCGGGCTCGATGCCTTGCATGCCGGCCCGGACGACTTCGGCGAATTCGGGGCCGAGGATGAGGAGGCCGGGAAGGCAGCAGAGGATTTCGAGCGTCCAGTCGATGAAACGCGCGAGGAGACGCGGGCCGCGTTCGGCGAGATCGATGGGAGCGGCGGTGGCGGTGATTGAGGAAGGAAGCGGTGGAGCGCTGGTGGGCAGCGTGGGAATGAGCGGGGGAGCGCCGGCGGCGGGGTTGAACTCGGGGAAGTCGCCGAGCGTGCGCCAGTCGTCGGTGCCGACGAGTTTGGCGCGGGTTTCGAAGTTGGCGCGACCGCCGGCGATCCAGGCGCGGATTTGTTCGACGCTGGCTGGACCGTATTCTTTTCCGTCGCCGCCGATGATGGTGAACATGCGCGGGAAAGAAGCGAGGGGAGGGCGGGGCGTCAATTGGGGGGAAGGGGAAAGAAAGGCACGGTTGGGTGTCGTGGTGAGACTACGCAGAATTGCGTAAGCGAGGCGGCTTGCGGGCAGGCGACGGATGCGGCAGAGCGAGGGGCGTCGGCTTCCCTTTTTCCCCTTCATGAACTTCCCTTGTTTCCGCCGGATGGCGGGTGTGGTGTGTGCGTTGTTGTGCGTGGTGGGTTCGATGGGGAGGGCGCAGCAGGATGAAGGGACGCTCCCGACGCTGGCGGAGCTGCGCGCGAAGGCGGACGCCGGTGATGTGCAAGCGATGGCGGAGGTGGCGCAGCGGTATGACTGGGGGAACGATGGTGAGACGGAGCAGGATCATGCGCAGGCGCGGGCGTGGTATGAGAAGGCGGCGGCGAAAGGGAATGCGTATGCGGCGTTTCAGATAGCGGGGATGTTCAAGGAAGGTCGCGGCGTGGAGGTGGACGCGGCGCAGGCGTTTTCATGGATGTCGCGGGCGGCGGAAGCGGGAATGGCGGCGGCGCAAGTGGAAGTGGGCGGGATGCACGCGGACGCGGTGGGAACGCGGAAAAATCTGGTGAAGGCGCTCGAGTGGTATCTGAAGGCGGCGGACGCGGGAGATGGGGATGGGATGTATTTCGCGGGGGTGGCGTATGCGGACGGACTCGGAACGAAGAAGGACGTGGTGGCGGCGGTGCGATGGCTGCAACGGGCGTGGGATGGGGGGCGTGAGGATGCGGAAGAGAAACTCGGAGAGTTGAGAGAGGCGGATCCGGAATTGGAGGCGAAGTTGTTGGCGGCGTCGCCGGAGGTGCAGAAGTTGAAGGCGGAGGCTGAAGCGGGGAAGGTGGATGCGCAGGTGGCGCTGGCGAAGAAGCTGCAGTGGGGCGGCGACGGGATTTTCGCGGATGACGGTGCGGCGTTGGGGTGGTGGCGGAAAGCGGCGGAGCAGGGGAATGCGGAGGCGGAGGCGGAACTCGGGATGCGTTATGTGACCGCGAATGGCATGGACGCGGATTTTGCGGAAGCGAAACGGTGGTTGGAGAAAGCGGCGGCGAAGAAGCGGGCGGAGGCGTTTTTCTGGCTGGGAGCGATGAGTGATGACTATGCGCAAGGGGAGCGGAATCCGGCGGAGGCGATGCGTTATTACCGCTTGGCGGCGGAGCTCGGTTACGGCGATGCGCAGAGGCGGCTCGCGCAGGAGTTGGAGTCGGGCGCGGTCGTCGAGAAAAACCTGAAGGAAGCGCTGGCGTGGTATGTGAAGGCGGCGGAGCAGGGAGATGGGTATGCGATGATGCAGGCGGCGATGCTGGCGTCGGCGGCGGACGTGGGTGTGTTGGATTTTGCGCTGGCGCGAAAGTGGGCGCGCGAGGCGGTGGGGAAGGGCATGCAGGACGCGGTCTTCGTGTTGGAAAACATCGACCGCGAGGAGGAGTCGGCGCGACTGGCGAAGGAGGTGCCGGAGCATGTGCCGGAGGCCTTGCGGGAAATGTATGTGGATGCGTTGCGCGGCGGGGATTGGGCGCAGTGGCAGATTGCGGTGCGGTATTCAAAAGGTCAGGACGGGATGCCGAAGGACGAGGCGGCGTTTGTGCTGTGGCGGGAGCGGGCGGCGGCGGCGGGGCGTTTGGAAGCGCAGGAGAGTCTGGGGCTGGCGCTGACGGATCCGGCGTCGCCGAAGCGCAATGTGGCGGAAGGGATGAAATATCTCGAAAACACGGCGGCGGCGGGATTGAGCGCGGCGCGGTTGCGGCTCGCGGAACTGTTGGCGAGCGGTGACGGCGTGGAGCAGAACGAGACGTGGGCGGCGGAGTTGTTCGAAGCCGAGGCGCGCGCGAACAATCCGGAGGTGATGTGGCGGCTGCGGCAGATGTATGCGAAAGGCGTCGCGGGTGCGGCGCCGGATGAAAAGAAAGCGGGCGAGTGGTTGATGCGGGCGGCGGTCGCGGGTCATCCGGAGGCGAAGGCGGAGGAGGCGCGGATCGCGGCGGCGAAGGCGGTGGAAGCGAAGGCGGCGGAGCAGGCGAAATTTGTGGAGGCGCAGCGGAAGCTGGAGGCGGATTTTGTGGCGTCGATCAGTTTGGCGGAGCGGGAGAAGGCGGTGCGGGAGTTTTCGCGAACGATCGCGCAACTGGATTGGGGCAATGGGCAGAACAAGGTTCGCATCAGTGAGCGGGTGTTTGCGGCGTTGATTCCGAAAATGCAGGAGCGGGTGAACGAAGCGGGCGCTTATGCGCTGGCGGTGGATTCGCTGGCGTTCGATGCGGCGGTGATGAATCGGGTGGTGCCGTCCAATCTGGTAGCTGCGATCAAGGCGCATGGGCAGCAGGTGTCGGCGGCGTTTAATGCGAAGCAGCAGGCGCTCGGGCCGATTCAGCATCTGATTCCGGGAGCGGAGGCGGGGGACGTGGCGAAGCAGATGGAGATTGCGCGGTATCTCTTGGGGAATCACGCGGCGCACGATGTCGAAGGTGCGTTGCGGTGGTATGAGCGGGCGGCGGACGCGGGGCATGCGCCGGCGCGGGAGCAGATTGCGGTGGCGACGGCGCAACTTATGGATCGTGCGCGGACCTCGTGGCAGGCGGGACGGGTCGAGGAGGCGATGGTGTTTGCCAAGAAAGTGGCGGAGTGGGGAAACGCGGACGCGATGTTGTTCCTGGGGGCGGCTTATCTCGAGGGCGGGAAGATTCCGCAGAATTTGGACGAAGCGAAGACGTGGCTCACGCAGGCGAAAGCGGCCGGAAGTCGGGCGGCGCAGGATGGGTTGGATTACATTGCGCGCGGGGGAAAACCGAGCGTGGAGGAACTTTTCGATCGCGGCTTGGCGGCGTATAAAGAGAAGCGGTTTTCAGATGCGTTGGCGGCCTGGGAAGAAGGGGCGGAGGCGGGGGATCCGGCGGCGATGGTGAATCTCGGAATGCTCCATGAGCGGGGCCAAGGGGTGCCGAAGGATCACGCGAAGGCGCTGGCGTGGTTCGAACGCGCGGAGGCGAAGCAGGCGAATATTGCGACGAAGGACATCGCGCGGGCGAAGCAAAACCTGGCGTTTGATCGCGGGTATGCGGCGTATCAGGAAAAAAAGTTCGAGGATGCGGTGGCCGCATGGGAGGAGGCGGCGGAGTTGGGAAGCACGACGGCGATGAATAACCTCGGCGTGCTGCACGAGAAGGGGGAGGGCGTGCCCTTTGATTTGCCGGCGGCGATGGCGTGGTTCGAGAAGGCGGCGGCGGTGGGACATAAGGACGCGAAGGCGTCGGTGGATCGGTTGAAGCCGCGGCTCGTCGCGTGGGACGATTATCAAAAGGGCAAGAAAGCCGAGGCGGACGGCGACTATGAGGAGGCTTTGGTTTGGTATGAGAAAACCGCGGCGGAGGGCAGCACGGCGGCGATGATGTCGCTCGGCAAGTTTTACGAGGAAGGGATGGGCGTGGAGGAGAATGTGCGCAAAGCGATCGAGTGGTATCAGAAGGCGGCCGATCATGGCGAATCGGCGGGAGAGATGATGGTCAGGATGTTGGAGCCGTCGCTGGCGATGTATGATTTGGTGGCATCGCAGCGGGAGATGAAGAAGCTGCGCGATCAGATTGATGGGGTGGCGAGTGCGCCGACAGCGACGCCGACGGGCGCGGCGAGCGGGAGAACGGCGAAGGAGCTGCGGAAGAATCGGCCGTGGACGCCGGAGGACGTGCGGGCGGCGTTGAAGGAGGGGGCGAATCAGAGTGCGTTGTCGCAGGCGATCAAGGCGGACAAGCTCGAGCAGGCGTTTACGGCGCTCGAGCTAAGGCGGTTGTTGAACACGCCGGAAGGGCGGTTGGTGGAGGACTTCAGTCCGTTGAGCCAGACCTTGCACGAGAATGTGTATCAAGGCGCGGGCGCTTGGACGTATGAGATGGCGAAAGCGGCGGTCGAGGCGCGGCGGGCGCAGGTGGGGCGCGTGGCGAGGGTGGTGGACTCGCCGGAATTGCGGGCGAAGGCGGCGGCGGGTGATGGCGTGGCGCTGTATCAGCTCGTGATGGAGATTCCGGAGGCGGAGTTGAAACATGGGCCGCGGCCGGAGGTGTCGCGGGACGAGTTGATCAGGGAAGTGGAAGAGGCGAAGTATGTGCGCGGTTACTGGCTCGTAGCGGATGGGTTGCGGCACAATGTCGATAAGACGAAAAACGATTTCGTGCGACGGGCGGAGTTGTTGTTTCAAGCGGCCGAGGCGGGCGAGCCGCGGGCGATGCGCGAGTTGGCGATGGAGTTTATCGCTTCGAGCGACACGGCGCTGGCGGCGAATTATGCGGAAGCGGAGTATTGGATGATCGAGGCGGCGGCGCGGGCGGCGGAAGGGACGCTGGAGGACATCTATTACAATCCGGGGCGGGACGTGGCGTTCTTTTATAGCTTCAGCAAATCGACGGGCGGGCCGGTGGCGTGGTCGCTCAGCAGTGCTGACGAGGCGACGCTGCGGTGGGCACGGGAGATGATTCGGCGCGGTGGAAAACTCGCGGACGTGGCGAACGTGCACCTGGATGCGTTTGAGCTGGAGCCGCGGACGAAAGGGGCGCGGGCGAAGATGGCGGCGCTGGCGCCGGAGGTGCCTTTGTGGAGCGCGGCAGAAGTCGCGAAACTCGAGGCGGCGGCGAAGGCGGGTGATGCCGAGGCGGCGTTGAAGTTGGGAAATGGATACGCGAGCGGACGCGGCGTGCGGCAGCGGGATGGGAAGGCGATCGGGTATTACGAGATCGCGGCGGCGAAAGGAAATGCGGAGGCGATGCGCGCGCTCGCGCGGCACTATGCGAACGGGCACGGCGTGAAGAAGGACGGGGCGCAGCGGCTGGCGTGGCTCGAGAAAGCGGGGGCGGCGGGCGATGCGTCGGCATGGCGGGAAGCGGGCGACCTGCAGCACTACACGTATAACGATACGGGAATCGCGACGGATTACGCGCGGGCGAATGCGGCTTACGAGAAGGCGGTCGCGTCGGGAGATGCGTCAGCGATGAACGGACTTGGTGTAATGCACGAGTATGGGCGCGGCGTGCCGAAGGATTTGGCGAAAGCGATGGAGTGGTATCGCAAGGCGGCGGAGGCGGGGAATCGCCATGCGATGTCGACGCTCGGCACGAAGTTGAAGGACGAGAACAATTATGCCGAGGCGGCGGCGTGGTATGGAAAGGCGGCGGATGCGGGGGATGAACCGGCGCGTTTTTGGCAGGCGCAGATGTTGGCGCGTGCGGGGAAGTTTGATGAGGCGATTCCGCTGTTGCGAAAGAAGGCCGCGGAGGAACCGCGGAGTGCGATGGTATGGCTCGAGTTGGCGGGAGCGCTCGACGATTCGAAGGATGTGGAAGGGGCGAAGGAGGCTTATCGGAAGCTGGTCGAGATCGACGGCGCGGACGGAAATTTGGGAAGTTTCGGGAAGACGCGGCTGGCGGAATTGGAAGGTTCGGTAAGTGCGCAGCCGGCGGAGGGGACAGCGGCGACTCCGGCGAGCGGACGGACGGCGGATCAGTTGTTGGAGGACGCGCTGACTGCAGCGTTGCAAGGCAAAGGACGAGAGGTGGTGAGGCTGATTCAGGCTGCGGCGGGGAAAGCAGAGACGGCATCGGCGTGGAACCAGCATCGTCTCGCGCTCATCTTGATGCAGGGACTGCATGGGGTGCCGAAGAACGAAGCGCGGGCGCGCGAACTTTTGAAATCGGCGGCGGAGGGAGGATACGGCAGCGCGAGGCTCGATTATGCGCTGGCGGTGATGCAGGGAGCGTTGGGGTTTGCGGCGGAGCCGGAGCGGGGCCGGGCTTTGTTGGCCGAGCTGGCCGCGGACGCAGAGAACGTGAATCCGGAGACGAAGCATCAGATCGGGATGCTGCTGTATCAAGGGACGGTGTTGCCGGCGGACAAAGTGCGCGGCATTAAACTCGTGAATACCGCGGCGGATTGGGGGGTGGGACCGGCGCAGTTCGAGATCGGGCGGGCGTTGATGACGGGATTGCCGGAGCTGCCGGCGGATCCGGTGCGCGGAGTTGAGTATCTGAAGAAGGCGGCGGCGGCGGGAGTGCCTGCGGGGGCTGCGGTGTTAGGAGAAATCTATGAAAAAGGATTTCCGGTGGCTGCGGGTGGAAAGCCGGTTATCGCGGCGGATGCGAAGGAGGCGCTGAAGTGGTATGAAGCGGCGCTGAAGGCGGGCGTGCAGCAGGTGGCGCCGGCGGTGGAGCGGCTGCAATTGCAGCTGAGTGGGAAGGGGCCGCGGCCGGCGGGGAAGTAGCAAGCGCGGTGGGGGCACCGCGCCTCCACCGGAGGAATTAGGGGAGAGGGGTCGTGCGCTCGGCGGGCTCGGGGTGTTGGCGGTAAAAGAGGGCGGTGTGGCCGACGGCGCCGATGCAGAGGCAGCGGCCTTCGTCGGCGATTTGGTCGCAGAGGGCGGCCCGCTCGTGTCGGTCGAGGCCGAGGAAGCGGAGTTTCACGAGCTCGTGGGCGCGAAGGAGTTTTTGCAGTTCGGTGAAGAAGGCGGGGGTGAGGCCGCTTTTGCCGAGTTTCAAGGCGGGCTCGAGGGTTTGGCCGATGCCGCGGAGGTGCGATTTTTGGGCGCCGGTCAGCGCGAGTTCATACATGGCTGGGACGGTTGGTGGCGGCACTGGGAAGGCAATGGCGGAAACGCTGCGGCCCAGGTGGCGGGGCGCACAATGAATGCGGCATATTTGGCAAGCGATGCGAAGGTGCGGTGGGATGGTGTGCCTATAGTGGGGTATGGCCAGGAACCTCACTACAGCGGTCATCGAGGAACCTCCTCGCGCGATCCCGGCGCGACGAAGGGCTGGGGCAACGAGCGCGGCGCGCTACGATGCGAAGAAGCGATCGAAGCTCACGCTTTGGTTCGCGGTCGCGGTGTCGGTGACGTTTCACGGGGTGGTGTTGTTCGGTTTCAACCGGAAGCCGGCGCCCAAGGCGAAGGTGGTGGAGGAGGAATTGATCTCGGTGGTTTTTCAGATGCCGGATTTGAAGGAATTGGAAGAGGTGGAGCCGGTGCCGAGCGAAGGCGATGAGACGCCGGTGGATGCGGGGCTGTCGGTGCCGATGCTCGCGGACGTGCCGATGATGGTGGATCTCTCGACGGCGTTTGTGCAGGAGATCGATTACTCGAGTCTGGTCCCGCAGCAGGATCTGGCGATGGCCTCGTCGCTGACGATTCCGACGAACATCCTTCGCGGCGGTAAAATCGGCGAAGGGATGGGAAAGATCTTCGATTTGAAGGATCTCGATCGTCCGCCGGAGCCAACCGTGTCGATCGCGCCGACGGTGCCCGTGTCGATGCGCGACGTCGGGATGCGGGTGACGGTCGCGGTGGGCTTCATCGTCGATACGCAGGGGCGCGTGGTGAATCCGTATATCGCACAGTCATCGGACCGACGGCTGGACGAGGCGGCGTTGGTGGCGATGTCGAAATGGAAGTTTCGGCCGGGGACGAAAGGTGGACGGAAAGTGAATGTGCGAATGATGCAGCCGTTCGTGATCACGGTGACGGAGAACCAGTAGAGAGGAAATTGCATCGGAGTGGTTACGGTTGGGGTGGTTGACCGCGGCGGGATAAAGGTTACCCCTGATCCTTCCTATGCCAGCGAAGTCACGGAGCCGGAAAGCGTCAGGGGTGCCGCGGGTGCTGAAAGGCACCGTGTTCATCACGCGTCAGGTGCATTTCAATGCGGCGCATCGGCTGCATAATCCGTCGAAAAGCCAGGAGTGGAACGAGCGGCAATATGGGTTGTGCACGAATCCGCACTGGCACGGGCATAATTACGTGTTGGAAGTGACGGTGAAGGGGCAGCCGAATCCGGAAACGGGATACATCGTGGATCTGGCGGAGCTGAAACGGATTTTGCACCTAGCAGTGGTCGACAAATGCGATCACCGGAATCTGAACGACGACGTGGATTTTTTGCGCGGGGTGATTCCGTCGACGGAGAATCTGGTGATCGCGTTTTGGAACGAGATCGAGCCGCTGCTGCCGGCGGGGAAGCTGCATTGCGTGCGGTTGTTCGAGACGCCGCGGAATTATGCGGAGTATTTCGGGCCGGAGGTTTCTTAACCACGGATGAACACGGATGAACACGGATGGAGTGCGAGGCGCGTCGATCTCAGAGATCCGTGTGCATCGGTGTGCATCCGTGGTTTGGATTTAACTGGAAACAAAACTGCGTTGGCGGGCGGTTATCGTCACCCGCGGCCGGCGTGAAACCCGCGCGCTTCGCTTGGGGCGCGCGCAATAAAAACGAACATGAGTAAAAAGAAGCAGATGTATTTGCACCGCTCAGCGAGCGGGGCGGAGCCGCGCGTGAAGCGTGGGTATGATGCGAAGTTTCGCGTCACGGATGATTATCGCGCGTCGTTGCCGGACATGATGGAAGCGGCGCACGATGCGATTCAGGGGGCGCACGTGCCGATTCAGCAGGTGGGGGTGCACAATTTCAAATTGCCGCTGAAGTTTCGCACCAAGGGCGGTGAGATCCTGACGCTCGAGGCGAGCATCACGGGCACGGTGTCGCTCGAGGCGGATTTGAAAGGGATCAACATGAGCCGGATCGTGCGCTCGTTTTACGATCACAAGGACGAGGTGTTCACCGGCGAGTGGATGGGAAAGATTCTGTGCGCGTATCTGAAGGACGTGAAGAGCAAGGATGCGCGGTTGAAGGTGAGCTTCTCGTATCCGATGCTGCACCAAAGTCTGCGCAGCGGGTTGGAGGGGTATCAGTTTTATGATGTCGCGTTCGAAGGCGTGCTGACGCGGACGGGCGAATACCGGCGGTTCATTCATTTCGATTTCGTGTATTCGTCGGCCTGCCCCTGCTCGGCGGAGCTGTCGGAGCATGCGCGGGACACGCGCGGGGTTTACACGGTGCCGCATTCGCAGCGGAGCAAGGCGCGGGTGGTGATCGAGGAGGAGCCGGGGAAAAAGATCTGGATCGAAGACGTGCAGGCGTTGTGCCTGAAGGCGCTGCAGACGGAGACGCAGGTGATGGTGAAGCGCGAGGACGAGCAGGCGTTTGCGGAGTTGAATGGCGCGCACCTGAAGTTCGTCGAGGACGCGGCGCGGCTGCTGTATCAGGTTTTTGATGCGGAGAAGCGGGTTCGGGATTTTCGGATCGCGTGCTCGCATCTCGAATCGCTGCATTCGCACGATGCGGTGAGCGTGATTTGCAAAGGGGTGAAGGGCGGGTTTTCCGCGGACTTCATGGATTTTGGGTCGCTGGTGTGCTGACGAGGGAAAGCGTGGAGCCTCGCGCAGAAGGCGCGAAGGGCGCAAAGGAACGGAACGAAATCTTTGCGTCCGCTGCGACCTTCGCGTGAGTTCGGATCATGTCGAAACCAGTCGTTTTGATCACGGGGGCGTCGCAGGGGATTGGGGCGGAGATCGCGAAGGTGTTTGCGCGCGAGGTCAGAGGCGTGCGGCTGGCGTTGGTGGCGCGGAACGAGAAGAAACTCGCGGCCGTGGCGAAGGCGTGTGCGAAGCTCGGCGCGAAGGCGGAGGTGTTGGCGGGCGACGCGACGGAGGAGAGTGCGGTCACGGCTTTGGCGGCGGAGGTGGAGAAGCGGTTGGGCGCGGTGGACGTGCTCGTGAACAATGCGGGCGGTTTCAAGCCGGAGCCGTTTTTGCGGGGCTCGGTGGAAACGTTCGATGAGATGATCCGGGTAAATCTGCGTAGTGCGTTTTTGGTGACGCGAGCGTTGGTGCCGGAGATGGTGAAGCGGGGACGTGGGGATGTGTTTTTCATGAGCTCGATCGCGGGGCTTTCGGCGTATCCGAGCAGCGCGGCGTATTGCGCGGCGAAGTTTGGGGTGACGGGGCTCGCGAAAGTGTTGCGGGCGGAGACGAAAGGGACGGGCGTGCGCGTGTGCTGCGTTTATCCGGGAGCGACGTGGACGCCGTCGTGGAGCGAGAGTGGCGTGGCGGAGGAGCGGATCATGCCGGCGGAGGACGTGGCGCGGGCGTTTTTTGATGTGTATCGGATGACGCGGCGCACGGTGGTGGAGGAGATCGTGCTGCGGCCGAGTGCCGGAGATATTTAGTAGGTAGCTGGAACTGAGGATATTCATGATGGGCAGGGCGGGAATTTTCCCGGAACCCGGCGAGAAAACGTCATGTCGCCGGAACGCATGCTGCGACCTGTGTTCGTCCCCGCGCTTTGCACGAGCGAGAATTCGTGCGTCGTGCGGAATGCGGCGCGGAGCGCGGTGGTCATAGAAACACAATCACACAGTTCGCTGTTGGCGTGCGGCTTAGGGTTTCGGCGCGGTCGTTGGCACAGTGGCGGCTAAAACCAAGTATCATGAATTTGAATCACGCCTTTGGATTTCTCTTTGTCGGGACGCTTTTCGGTTTGTTGCCGCGGTTCGCGCCGGGTTGGTGCCCGCCGACGGGCATCGATGGCACGAGCGCGCGCGAGCTCTGGCTCCAGTTGATGAGCGCGTTGCTGATCGGTGTGGCGCTGGTGTATTGCGCGCAGCGGGTATTGGGCGCGTTGGCGACGATGCTTGAATATAATCCGGAACGTCGTGCGCGAGCGGTGGAGCGTCCGGTGCTGCCGGCGGTCGCGGATGGCACGGAAATTGTGGTGGGACCGCGTTTGGCGCGCGTTCGCGCTGGGGAGTTGGCGCCGGTGTCGGCGGCGTTTCGCGGTGGTTTGATCGAGCAGCGGCGGGCGGCGTAAGGTTGCGAGCGCGGCACCGCGGCGGATCGCTGGCGCTCGCCGCTGGGACGAAAAGCTCGCCCCGACAAGACAGGCGGGCTGCTTTCCGCTGCGAGGCGGAGGGTGGGCTTGAAAGTCGGGGGGCGGGGCGGCATGGGTTGGGCGCATGCTGTCGCTGCGCCAGACGATCCTTGTGGTGGAGGATGAAGCCGCCATCGCTGACACGATTGTTTACGCGCTGAGAACGGAAGGGTTCGCGCCGGTGTGGAAGCGGACGGCGGCGGAGGCGTTGGAGGCGCTGGGGAAAGAGGAGATCGCGCTCGCGATTCTCGATGTCGGTTTGCCGGATGCGAGTGGGCTGGATGTTTGTCGGGAGATTCGGCGGCGCGGGGAGATGCCGGTGATCTTTTTGACGGCGCGCAGTGCGGAGGTGGATCGGATCGTGGGGCTGGAGTTGGGCGCGGACGATTACGTGACGAAGCCGTTTAGTCCGCGGGAGCTGACGGCGCGGGTGCGGGCGATTTTGCGGCGGGCGAATGGGAATGGTGGCGCGGCGAAAAGCGGGGCGAAGACAAGCGAGTGGGAGCATGACGAAGCGCGGTGCCGGATTTTGTTTCGCGGCAACGCGCTCGAGTTGACGCGGAACGAGTATCGATTGCTGGCGACGCTGGTGAAGTCGCCGGGGCGGGTTTTTAGTCGTGAGCAGTTGATGAATGCGGCGTGGGACGATCCGGGGGCGGCGATGGATCGGACGGTCGATGCGCATGTGAAGATGTTGCGCGCGAAGCTGCGAGCGGCGGGGGCCGACGAGGATGCGATCGTGACGCATCGAGGAATTGGATACGCGTTGAAGGAGTCGTGATTCGTGAGAATCCGCACGGCGATCTTCGTGGTTTACGTGGTGGCGTCGGCGATCGGCTTCGCGGTGCTGATGCGTTTCATGCTGGCGGAGGTGCGGCCGCGGTATGTGGGGTCGCTGCGGACGACGCTGGACGATGCGGCGCGGTTGATGGCGGTGACGCTGGAAGGGCGGGAGTTGCCGAAGGATTTGGAATCGGTGCAGACGGGAGTGAGGATGCGCGTGCTGGCGGAGGATGGGCGGGTGTTGTTGGACTCGGCGGCAAACGAGGACGCTGGAGCGGAGGCGATGGCGTATGATGAGACGTCGCGACGTGGGTTGGCGAAGCGGATGGGCGAGCGGTTGATCGATGCGGAGCAGCCGTTGACGGAGGATGAGGTGCGGGTGCGGGCCGGGGTGGAACTGGCGGGCGGAAGCGTGGTGACGATCGAGTTGTCGCGTCCGGTGCGGACGGTGAATGCGTTTATCTGGTCGGAGCGGAAGAAGCTCGCGGGGATGTCGCTGATGGTGGCGGGCGTGATGGTGGTGGCAGGGTGGTTCATCGCGACGCGATTGACGCGGTCGATCGAGCGGTTGACGGCGTATGCGTTGCGCGTGCGGGATGGGAGAGAAGGGGAGTTGCCGTTGTCGCGGGCGAAGGAGATCGCGGAGCTGGCGCGGGCGTTCGAGGAGATGCGCGAGGCGCTCGAGGGGCGACAGCATGTGGAACGTTACACGCAGACGCTGGCGCACGAAGTGAAGGCGCCCCTCGCCGCGATTCGCGGAGCGGCGGAGTTGATGGACGAGGAGATGCCGGTGGAGGCGCGGCGGAAATTTTTGGGGAATATCCGCGGGGAGGCGGCGCGGATTCAGGCGATTATCGAGCGGCTGTTGGAGTTGTCGTCGTTGGAGGCGAGGAAGGTGTTGAGAAAAACGGAAGCGGTGGACGTGCGGGAGATGGTGAGCGAAGCGATCGCGGTGCTACGGACGGCGGCGGAGGCGCGCGGTGTGCGGATGGAGGTGGAGGAATGCGCGGCGGTGAAGGTGCGCGGCGAGCGGGTGTTGTTGCGCGAGGCGATCGTGAACCTGGTGCAGAATGCGGTGGAGTTTTCGCCGGCGGGTGGTGTGGTGCGCGTGCGGTGCGGGGTGGAGGACGGGCGGTTGGAGTTTGTGGTGGAAGACGAAGGGAGCGGCGTGCCGGAGTATGCGTTGGGGCAGGTGTTCGAGCGGTTTTATTCGCTGCCGCGACCGGGGACGGAGCGGAAGAGCACGGGATTGGGGCTGACGCTCGTGCGGGAGATCGCGCATTTGCACGGGGGCGGAGCGGCGCTGGAGAATCGGAGCGGAAGCGGGGCGCGGGCGCGGTTTTGGGTGGCGCGGCGGGAGGGATGAGGAGCGGGGGTGATTTGGTTGGAACCACGAATGGACACGAATGAGGAGGCTGATGCTGGGTTCGTTGGGAACGTGTCGATCAGGGTTCTTTATCTAGGACGCGGCTGAGAAGAGGGCTGGATTTCGCGGAGATTTCGCCTGCGCTTCATCGGGATTTCATGCGGGCGCGGGAGAGTGGGCGCATGAACTCCGATTCAACTCCGGCTGTGGCGGGCGAGGGGCGCGTTGGGGACAACGCGCCCTACCTGGTTTCGAATGGGGCGCGGCGTCATCCGACGACGTTCAAGCTGCTGTTTATCGCGGGCATGATCCTGCTGCTGCATCTTCCTTTGCTGTTCATCAACAAGCTGCGGCAGGAGCGGATGGAGTATCGCGGGGTGACGCAGGAGATGCTGGTGCAGAGTGCGACGGCGCAGGAAGGCGCGGCGGACGCGACGGTGGAGTCGCTGGCGGCGCAGGGATATCGGATGGTGGAGCGGGCGTTGAAGCACAGCGTGCTCGTGCTGGCGCTGGTGTTTGCGGCGTTCTTTTTATTCGAGACGCTCGTGGGGTTGCGGTTGCACGCGGTGCATTACGCGCTGGTGGGCGCGGCGCTGTGTTTATTTTACCTCGCGCTGCTGGCACTTGGTGAGGTGTTGCAGCCGGGATGGGCGTATGCGGGAGCGGCGGTGGCGTCGTCGCTGTTGATCGTGTGTTACAGCGTGTCGATTTTGCGGAGCGTGGCGCGTGCGAGTTCGATTGCGGCGCTCCTGGGGGCGGAGCACAGCGTGTTGTTCGTGGTGCTGCGGATGGAGGACTACGCGTTGCTGGCGGGGACGGCGGCGTTGTTTGTGGCGTTGGGGGCGGTGATGTATTTTACGCGGAAGGTGGATTGGTTTGAGGGGGAGGGGAAGGTGGGGGCGTGAATGAGCGAGCCGGCTTACGCTGGGGAAGCGGGGGGGGGGGGGGGCGCGCCCGGCCCCC
>JAEWBF010000107.1 GCA_023391285.1 Verrucomicrobiota bacterium | reverse complement strand
CGGGGGGCGACCACCTGCACCCGTCCGCCGAAGGCTACCGCCTCATGGCCGACGCCATCGACCTCTCCCTCTTTCAGTAAGGTATAGCAAGGCTGCCTGCCCGCCCCCGTGGTCCGTTGTCCTGTTGTCCGTTGTCCATAGTCCGCCATCCCGTAGCTGACCCCACCCCTTTCTCCAATGGAGGCGCGGTGCCCCCACCGCGCAATGAAGCTACGAAGCCGAATGACCCATTCGTATCATTCGTGCCCACCCGTGGCTCAACCGCCTGAGCCCGCCTGCGGCCTCGCCCCCGCTCGCGTCGCTCCCGCCCCGCAATCTTCCCCGATCTCCGCAACAAACCGCTCGATCTCCGCCTCCACGTGCTCGTCGCCCGTGCGCCGTCCGCGGTGAATCTCCCCCGCGAATGCCTGAATATCGCGCCGATGCGCAGGGTCGGCGCACGCCGCGACTCGATGAAGCATCTTCATCACCTGACGAACGATCGCCGGATTATCCCCGCCGTAATGGATGATCTGCGAAAACGCGCGCCGTAGCAGCCGCCCCATGGAGCTTGGCACGAGGAAAACACGAGGCAAACCACGCTCGTCGCGCAACAGCGGCTCCGGCCACGTGACTGAACCGACGCGCGAGAGTGCGCCGCCGAGCCGGTTGATACATGCGATCGCCGTGAACGGATCGTTCGTGCCCGGCGAAAGGGCGCGCACCGCGATCTCCGCAAGTTGATCGAGCGGGAACTCCAAATCCTGCTCGTTCGTGCGCTGCGTGCCGACGACCACCGCATCGCGCGCATCGTCCACCGCGCGGCTCGCCTCGACCGAATTCTTCCCCACGAGCCGCAGCAGCAGCGAGCCCCGGCTGATGTAATCGCCCGGCGCGATTTCAAGGTGCACCGTGCCATCGAGACGGTCGGCGACCTTGAGCAGCTCCTCGTGAGAAAGTGCCTGCACATAACCCGCAATCTCGCTCGTCACGAGCACGCCACCCGAAAGCTTCTCAGTTAAAACGGACTCCTCCCCCCTCGGCTCCTTCTCCCCCGCCGCAATGAAATGTTCGATCAGCTCATCGAGGTCATGGCCGACGCCTGCCGTTAACGTGGACACCTGAATCGCGCGCGCCACGTGATGAATGAAAAAAATCAACACCCCGATCGTCACCACGCCTAGCACCAGCGCGCCGGCAATCGCCGTGTGCGGGATGTCGCTGCCGTCGCCTTCACTGCCCACCGTTCGAAGCACGAGCAGGCAATACAGGTAAGTGGCCGCAAACGTGCCGAGCACCAGCTGGCTCGCGCGATCGCGCATGAAGTTCCGCAGCAACCGCGGACCGTAGTTCGACGACGCGAAAGAAAGCGCCAGAATAGTGATCGAGAAGATCACCCCCGCCAAGGTGATCGTGGAGGACGCGATCGTGGACAAAAGCTCACGCGCCCCTTCGGCCGTGTTGACATCGATCCACCGCCGCCAGGTCTCATGATCACGGGGCGTCCCCGTGCGATCATACGCAACCACGAGCAGGGCGATCGCCGCCGCCCCGACGCACATGAGCCCAGGCACAAACCAATAGGTCGCAAAAAGCTTTCCATTCAGGTTGAGCAGCTTGGTTTTCATCACACCGCGCGCTATGACGGCTGCGGATCGAGACAGCCCCGCCCCAGCTTTGCTCCGGCTCCTCGCCATCGCCCCCGCACCTGAAGGCGCGGTGCCCCCACCGCGCGTCCGTAGTCCCGTTGTCCCAATTCACTCCTCCCTCACCACCCGATAAATCGCCCCATTCGGCCGATTGATCACCACATAGGGAAACCCATCCGGCCCCGACACGACATCGCGAATCCGCCCGCGCCCTTTCAACAACACTTCGTCGCCCAACGCGCGCGCGCCTTCCATCCGCACCAGCCGCAACTCCTGCGCCCCCAGGCTCGCGACCAGCAAATCCCCCTTCCAGTCGGGAAAGGCGCCACCCTCATACAACGCGATCTGCGACACCGCAATCGACGGCGTCCAGTGATGCACCGGCGGTTCCGTGCCTTCGCGATACGGACTCTCCGCCAGCTGCGTGCCGTCGTAGTTGATCCCAAACGTCGCCAGCGGCCACCCGTAGTTCACACCGCCGCGCACAAGATTGAGCTCATCTCCGCCGCGCGGCCCGTGCTCCGCCGACCACACCGTCCGCGTCGTCGCGTGCAACGTCATCCCCTGCGGATTCCGATGCCCAAAGCTCCAGATCGTCGGCAACGCGTCCGCGCGTCCCGCAAAGGGATTATCTTCCGGCACGCGGCCGTCCTCGTGCACGCGATGAATCTTTCCAAACGGACGGCTCAGATCCTGCGCGAGCTGCATCGTCGTCCGATCGCCGACCGAGAAATAAAGATACCCGTCGAGCAACACCATCCGCCCGCCGAAATGCGCATACGCCGGCGTATAAAATTCCTCCGCCGCTTTATATATATCCTCCTGATCCACCCAGCGCCGCCCCTCGATCCGCCCACGCACGATCCGCGTCATCGTCGCATTCTCCATCCCTTCGCCCGCACCCACGTCCGCAAACGCCAGATACAGCCACCCATTCTTCGCGTAATCCGGATGCGGCAGCACGCCGAACAATCCGCCTTGCACGCGATCCCACACCGGCGGCGTGCCAACGATCTGCTCCAGCGGCTGCCCTTCCACGAATCGCACCAGCTGCCCGTTCTTTTGCGACGCGATCATGCTGCCGTCCGGCAGGAACGCCATCGCCCACAGCTCCGACGGCGCCTCCGCCACACGCTCCAGCCGGAATCGATATCCACCCGCTGAATACACTTCCGACGCTTGGTCAAACGTCGCACTCACGCCGTCGTTCTCGCCCGGCTCGCTGCTCAACCGAAACCGGTCGAGATTGAAAATCCCCCCGCCGTCCACGCCGTGGATCACAAGCGTGTGCTTCCCTTTCAACTCGCGCGCGAGCCCGATCCGCCGCGTGCGAAACTCCTCCCAACCGCCCGTCGACGACGTGTTGGCTTCGCCCAAATTGATCCGCTCGCCCAACCCGCTGCGATCCACCGCCAGCACCGCGAACCGGCCCGTATCGTCCATCCCCCGCGCGTAATCCAGCTCGAGGCTGCGCACGCCCGTGAAATCCACGTCGTCGTAACACAGCGCGCTCATCCCGCCGAAATATCCGATATAGCGCCGCCGCGGCTCCGCGTCCGTCTCCACGATGTTGTAGCCCGTCGACGCCGCCGGATTCAGCCACTCCGCCTCGATCACCGCGCCCACCGTCCGCGCCGGCCGCCGCGCCGCGCTTTCAAATTGCTCACGGATCAACGCCACCAGCCCGTCGATCTCCGCCTCCGACAACGCCGCGCCAAACGCCGGCATCGCCCCACCTCCCGCCCCTTCGCGAATCACCCGCGCCACCTCCGCGTCGCCGCGCGCCACAACCACCGATTGCACCAGCGCCGTCCCGGTCCCACCGCGCATCTCCATCCCATGACACGATGCACACAACGCCGCATAACGCTCCCCCGCCTCCGTCGCCTCGCTCCTCCCCCCACTC
>JAEWBF010000098.1 GCA_023391285.1 Verrucomicrobiota bacterium | reverse complement strand
GAGTGGGTGGGCGTGACGTTGTTTCCGGGTGGACGGACGGGGTGGGCGGAAGGGCTGAGTTTTCCGGGGCGGCGGGCGAGTGAGCCGTGCGTCGAGTGGGTGTTGCCGGTGAAGGAGGCGGAGGAGCACGTGCATCGATTGGAGGGCGCGGCGCAGTTGTCGGTGGAAGAGATGGAGCGGAGGCGGATCGAGGCGGCGATTCCGGCGGTGCCGCGCGATATTGGGCCGGGAGAACTGCCGAACGAAGGTGGATTGGAGACGACGGCGATCTCGTATAACAAAGGATGTTATTTGGGGCAGGAGGTGATGGCGCGGTTGAAATCGATGGGGCAGGTGCGGCGGCGACTGGTGCGGGTGCGCGGAAGCGGCGACGTGCCGGCGGTTCCGACGGATATGTTTCAAGGTGAGCGAAAGGTGGGGGAGCTGCGCAGTGCGGTGCGGAGCGGCGAGGGCTTCATCGGGCTGGCGCTGGTGTCGTTGTTGAATGCGAAGGCAGAGTTGGGGGTGTCGTTTGCCGAAGGTGGAGCGGAAGTCGTGTCGTGGTTTCCGGGGGAGCTGGGAGCGTGAGCGAGCACGAGCAACTGGTTGAGCTTTGCCGGCGGCTGGGGGCGTCGGGAGGGCAGGCGGAAACGATGGCGAGGCAACTCGCGAAGCGGGCGGACCAGCTCGCGGCGGAACGAGCGATCACGCGGACGGAGGCGATGCGGTATTTACTCGAGGTGGTGGTGAAAGGACGCGCGGGAGAGACGTCGGGGCAGATTCCCTGAAGTTGGCCGCGGGCAACGTGAAAGGGTTTGACCGTCGGCGTGAGCGGGCGTGTGTTCGGCGGCTCAAGCCTACACGCCGCGATGAACAAAGCCGAACTGGTCGATGAAGTGCAAAAGCTGCTCGGGGGAGAGACCTCGAATGCGGCGGCGGAGCGGGCGGTGGAGGCGGTGCTGGCGGGGGTGACACGGGGATTGAAGCGAGACAAGGAAGTGCAACTCGTCGGATTCGGGGCGTTTTCGATCGGGACTCGTGCAGCGCGTCGGGGGTTCAATCCGCACACGAAGCAGCCGATGAAGATTCGCGCGATGAAGACGGTGCGCTTCAAGGCGGGGCAGGCGTTGCGAGCGGTGGCGTAAGGCGCAAGGTGACGCGTGGCTGAATCGCTCAACAAACTACGACGGGAGTTCGCGAAGGTATTTGGCCGGAAGCCGACGGCGGTGGCGCGGGCGCCGGGTCGCATCGAATTCATCGGCAATCATACCGACTACAACGGCGGCACCGTATTGGGCGCGGCGATCGATCGCGGCGTGACGGTGGCGATCGCGCCGCGCGAGGATGGGCGCCGGCGGTTTTGCAGCAGCATGAACGGGCGGGTTGTATCCGTGCCGGCGGGACGTCCCGTAAAACAGAAAGGCGCGCGGAGCTGGTTGAATTATCCGCTGGGCGTGATTGCGGCGCTGCCGAAGTTTGGGCTGAAAGCGCCGGGCGGTTTTGATTATTATGTGACGTCGGATCTGCCGACGGGAGCGGGATTGAGCAGCAGTGCGGCGCTGGAGTTGTCGTCAGCGCTGGCGTTTTTGTCGCTGACCGGCGAGGAGCCGTCGCGTGAGACGGTGGTGAAGGTGGGGCGCTACGCGGAGAATCATTTCGTGGGTGTGCCGTGCGGGATTCTCGATCAAGGCGTGTCGGGGTTTGGGAAAGAAGGACGGCTGGTGTGGATCGATTGCCGCGGGCCGAAGTTTGCGACAGTGCCGATGCCGGGAGGGGCGCGGTTCTGGATTTTCAACACGCATACGAAGCATGCGTTGGTGGACGGGTTTTATGCGGCGCGTCACAAAGCGTGCATGGCGGCGGCGAAGGCGCTCGGGGTGGCGTTGCTGGCGGATGCGACGATCGATCAACTCGACGCGGCGAAAGAGAAATTGAAGCCGGAGCATTATCAGCGTGCGCGGCATGTGATCGAAGAGATCGCGCGGGTGGATGCGACGGTGCGGGCGTTGAAGCGGGGAAATCTCGAGCGCGTGGGGAAACTGTTGACCGCTTCGCACGAGAGCTCGCGGACGCTGTTCGAGAACAGCACGCCGGAGTTGGATTTCCTCGTGGAGGAGCTGGTGAAAACGCCGAACGTGTATGGCGCGCGATTGACGGGCGGCGGATTTGGCGGAGCGGTGATGGCGCTGACGTCGGAGGCGTTTACCGCGGCGCAGGCGAGAAAAGTGGCGCGGGCGTATGAGAGGAAATTTGGCGCGGCGCCGGATGTGTTGCAGACGCGCACGGGCGATGGCGCGGCGCTGATCGGGTGAGGGGATTTTCGAATTTCGAATTTCGATTTTCGATTTCGGGGCCGTCAGAGAAGGGCGGCGAAGTCGGCGAACCAGGCGTTGATGGGGCGACTGAGGAAGAGGAAGTAGATTCCCGCGGCGATCGCTAGCATCGGGCCGAAAGGGACGTGGACGCCGAAACCGATCGGCGCGGATTCGCCTTCGGGGGTTTCGGTTTTGGGGGCGATGGGCGCGGTGCGGCCGAAGAGTTTTTGCCATGCGAGCGCGAGGCCGACCCAGATGACGCCGACAACGGCACCGCCAAAAAGGGCGAACACGGCGCCTTGCCAGCCGCAAAAGGCGCCGATGGCGCCGGCGAATTTCACGTCGCCGAAGCCCATCGCTTCTTTTTTGAGAACGGCTTCGGCGAGAAGTGCGATCCAGAGGACCACGCCGGAGCCGACGAGGAGGCCTTGGAGCGAATCGATGCCGGAGCGCATGGCGTCGATGAGGAAGATGTCGCTCGCGTGGCCGTGCAGCGAAGGGACGAAGAAGGAGAGGATCACGCCGAGCACGCCGCCCCCGAGTGTAAAGACGTCGGGAATGATGAGGTGATCGAGGTCGATGAACGTCGCGGCGACGAGGCCGCTGACGAAGATCATGCCGCAGATCGCTTTGGCGGGAGGAAGGTGGAGCCAGCAGGCGAGGAAGAGCGCGGCGGTGAGAAGTTCGACGAACGGGTAGCGGAAGGAGTAGCGACGGCCGCAGCATCGGGCGCGTCCGCGAAGGATGAACCAGCTGAGAATCGGAATGTTGTCGTGCCATTTGATCGGCGTGCCGCAGGCGCACTGCGATCCCGGATGGACGATCGATTTTTCGGCAGGGACACGGTAAATAACGACGTTGAGAAAACTGCCGATGCAGGCGCCGAAGATGAATACGACCGCGGGGAAGAACCACGGGAAGGCGTGGGAGACTTCGGCGAAGGTGGCGGCGTTCACGTGGCGTGCGGTGAGGGAGAAAGATTATAGGCCGAGGGCGGTGCGGGCGGCGGCGGACATGGTCGGGGCCGTTGCTGCGGCGGAGAGGCCGGTCCAGATTTCGAGCGCTTTCGCGCCTTGGTGGACGAGCATCGAAAGACCGTGTGCGTGAGGGAGGCCGAGTTCGTCGGCGCGGCGGAGGAGTGGAGTTTGGGGCGGATTGTAGATCATGTCGTAAACCGCGACGGGGCGAGGAAGCGCAGCGAGGTCGATCGGAGGCGCGTCGGTGGGACGGAGTCCGGCACTGGTGGCGTTGATGACGATGGCGTCGGCGGGAAGGTCGTCGGGTGGCGTATCCGGAGAAAAACCACGCAGCGGAATGCCGTTCGCGGTGGGGGCGATGGCGGCAAGGAGGGCGTCGAGATTGCCGGCGGTGCGATTGGCGATCGCGAGCGAGGCGCAGCGACGTTGGAGGCATTCGATGGCGGCGCCGCGGGCGGCGCCGCCGGCGCCGAGAAGAATCACGTGGGCGCCGGTGAGATCGACGCCGAGGTTGTCGCGCAGACCGGAAGCGAGACCGTAGCCGTCGGTGTTGTGGCCCAGCCAGCCGCGGTCGGTCCAAAGGAGTGTGTTGACGGCGCCGACGGGACGCGCGGCCGGAGCGATGTCAGCGACGTGATCGACGGCGATGACCTTGTGAGGGACGGTGAGGTTGAGTCCGCGGAAGCGTTTCGCGTGAAGCTGGGCGAGCGCTTGGGGGAGGTCGGCGGGAGCGACCTCGAAACGGAAATAGCGCCAGGAGGAAAAGCGCGGGTCGTGCGTCGTGGCCGCGGACAGCGCGGCGTTGTGCATCGCCGGGCTGATCGAGTGTTTGATCGGCTGGCCGAGGACGGCGAGAGCGGTGCCGTGGAAAGACCAGGCGTCTAAGTCGGCGAGGGTGTAAACGGGATGGTCGCTCAATTTATGATCGATGATTTCCGATTGATGATTGGGGGACGATGACCGCCGGCCAAATCATAAATCATCGATCATAAATCATAAACGCTAAGCGCTGTGCTTCTCGTAGGCGGAGTCGAATTCCTCGACGAAGCTGGCGAAAAGCTTGGCGTGATCGTTGTCACCGGCGGCGCGGTAGTGATTCACGAGATTGCGGCAGCTACGGCAGAGGACCTCGCGGATCGGCGTCGGCATGAGGTCCGAGCCTTTGGGCACGATCTTGTTGGCGCGGAGGAGGGCGAAGACCTCATCCGTATCCAGAAAGATACCACGGTCGAAAGGATCGATGAAGAAGGGCTTCGATTCGGTGTAGCAGCCGACGATGAAGTGACCGGGGAGACCGACGGGCTCGAGTTCGATGCCGAGGCGTTCGGCGACGAGCAGGTAAACGGTGCTGAGCGAGATCGGAATGCCTTTGCGGCGGGCGAGGACGTGGTCGATCAGGCTGTTGAGCGGATCGGTGTAGTTGTCGACGTTGCCGTGGAAGCCCCACTCGTGAAAGAGCACGCGATTGATGGTGCGGCACTGTTCGCGGATCGTGGCGGGATGAGTGATGAGGTCGCGGCAGCGGTTGGCGATCTTGTCGAGGGTGGCGCAGCAGGCGGCGACATCGAGGCCGGGCGAAACGGTGCGGCTGAGGAGAAAGGCGCCGGTTTCGAGTTCGTAATTCAGGGAGCGGATGAAGCCGCGGAATTCGGCCACCGGATCGGAGAAGCGAAGTTCTTCAAGGAACCAGTTGGCGTGGCGGGCGAGCACGCGATGCGAGCCGTGAGCGACCTCTTGGAGGAACTGGACGCCAGGCGCGCCCAGATCGTTAAAGAAGGCCAGAAGGGCCTTGCGCACCGAGGGGGTCGCATCGTCGAGCAGACCCATGAGCGCTTCCCGCCGAGCGTCATTCAATTTCACCGTTTCCACGTTGCGGGGACAGAAAATGAAATCCCCCATGCCGCAATCCGGAAACTTTCCGGGCGATCGATTTAATGATTGCGTTACGAGGGGGCGGGAAGGGCGGGAGTGGCCAGAAATAGCGGGCGCTTCGAGAACGAAACGCTCACGCGTTCCGCTACTGCGCGGCAGAGCGGGATTTGCTTAGGCGGGGGCTTTTTCGCGATGACCGAAGAGAGCGGTGCCGATGCGGATGACGGTGCTGCCGGCGGCGATGGCGGCGGCGAAGTCGCCACTCATGCCCATCGAAAGTTCGCGCAAGGGGGCGCCGGTTTTGGCCGCGAGGGTGTCGCGGAGTTCGCGCAAGGTGGCGAACGTTCGCTGAGCGACGGCGGGGTCGTCGGAAAGCGGCGCAATGGTCATGAAGCCATCGACGCGGAGATGCGTTTTGTTGAGAGCGAGATCGAGCAGTCGCGGCGTGTCTTCGAGTTCGGCGCCAAACTTGGCGGGATCGCGACCGGCGTTGATTTGAAGGAGGACGGGGAGCGTGCGGCCGAGTTCGGCGGCGGCGCGGTCGAGGTGATTGAGAAGCTTCTCGCTATCCACACTTTGGATACGGTCGAAGTGTTCGGCCGCGAGGCGGGCCTTGTTGGATTGGAGATGACCGATGAGCTCCCATTGCAACGAAGCAGCAGCTTGCGCGCGTTTGGCGACGCCTTCCTGCACACGATTCTCGCCCACGGCACGGAGGCCGGCCCGGGCGACGTAGTCGGCGGCTTCGGCGGGATGGGTTTTCGTGACGGGAAGAAGAGTGACGGAGGCGGGCTCGCGTCGGGCGAGACGACAAGCTGTGGCGATGTCGCGCTGCACCTCGGCGAGCCTGTCACAAAATTCGTTATAAGTCGGGAGCATTGAGCATTGCTTGTTGGGCTCGCAGAATTAGGTCTCTTAATGATCAGGGAACCGCGCGCGAACCATGCAAATTGAGAATTTTAAAATTTTCGCCGACCTCGTCGAGACGAAGAGTTTTTCGAAATCGGCCAAATTGAATGGCATCACGCAGTCTGCGGTGAGCCAGCAGGCGCGGGCGATGGAGCGGCACTTCAAGACACTGCTGATCGATCGGAGCCAGAAGCAGTTTCAGCTCACGCGGGAAGGGCAGCGCGTTTATGAGTCGGCGAAGGAGATGCTGCACACCTACGACAAGTTGTTGAGCGAGTTGCAGGAGATGAAGAAGGTGATCAGCGGGACGATTCGCATCTCGACGATTTACTCGATCGGGCTGCATGAGCTGCCGCCGTTTATTAAGAAATTCCTGCACGATTTCCCGTCCGTGAATGTTCGCGTCGAGTATCGTCGGTCGAATCTCGTGTATGAGGACATTCTGCACAATTCGGTGGATTTTGGGTTGGTGGCGTTTCCGGTGAAGCAGCGTCAGATCGAAGTGTTGCCGTTTCGGAACGATCATCTGGTGTTGATTGCGCATCCGAATCACCCGTTGGCGAAGGTGGGAGAGTTGGAGCTCAAGCAACTCGCCGCGCAGCGATTCATTGGGTTCGACCCGGACATCCCGACGCGCAAGGCGGTCGACCAGATTTTTCGCGACAACAAATTGGAAATCGAACCGGTGATGGAGTTCGACAACATCGAGACGGTGAAGCGAGCGGTGGAGATCGATCACGGCGTGGCGATCGTGCCGCAGGCGACGGTGCAGCAGGAAGTGCAGCAGGGCACGCTCGCGGCGATTCGGTTCAAGGGGAAGGATTTCACGCGGCCGCTGGCGATCCTGCACCGCAAGGGACGCGTGCTGACGCCGGCGATGAAGAAGTTCATCGAGATTCTCGGGCTCGATTTGCCGCCGGCGGAAAGGGCCACAACGTAAGGCTGTGTTCCGCGGCGTCCGAGCCGGTTCGCGAGTCCTCACCTCTTTGTCTCCATGAAAACACTACGCACATTCCTGGTTGTTTCCCTCGCGCTGGCTGGTGCGGCGCTCGCGGCGGCGCGTCCGGCGCCCTCGTGGACGTTGAAGGACCCGAGCGGCAAGGCGGTGAGCTCGGAAACGTTCAAAGGCAAAGTGGTGGTGGTCGATTTCTGGGCGACGTGGTGCGGGCCGTGCCGCATGGAGATCCCGGGCTACATCGAGCTGCAGGAGAAATACAAAGACGATCTGGTGATCGTGGGCATTTCCGTGGACGCGCCGCCGCGCGGGGCGAGTCTGGTGAAGAGCTTCGTGTCGAAGAACAACATCAACTATCCGATTGTGATGTCGACGGATGAGGTGCTCGAGGCGTTTGCGGGGGATCGTCCGATCAACGCGATTCCGACGACGTTCATCATCGACCGCGACGGCAATATTCGCGATCGCAAGGAAGGCGCGGAGCACAAGGAGGAGTTCGAGCAGCGCTTGCTGCCGTTTCTGAAAAAGTCGGGCAAGTAGGCGGCGGCGGTGGTTTGGCGGAATTTCATTTGGCTTCCGAAAAGCCGCGACCGATAGTGCGCGCATGCTGAGCGCAGGCACCGCGGCATTCCGCCGGTTGTGGGAGGAAATTGGCACCGTTGACGCGGTGGGCGTCGAAGAGCGCGTGGCGAAATACACCACGCGTTCGATCAAGAAGAACGCCAAGGTGTGGGGATTGAAGACGGCCGTCTCGATGGTCGATCTGACGACCCTCGAAGGAAAGGACACGCCGGGGAAGGTGGCGTCGCTTTGCCGGAAGGCGCTGCGGCCGCATGAGGCGGAGGACGTGCCGCGGGTGGCGGCGGTGTGTGTTTACCCATCGATGGTGCGGCACGCGCGGAAGGCGCTGGGGACGGACACGGACGTGCGGATCGCGTCGGTGGCGACGGCGTTTCCGAGCGGGCAGGCGCCGCTGAAGACGCGGTTGGCGGAGGTGAAGGCGGCGGTGGCGGATGGCGCGGACGAGATCGACATGGTGATCAATCGCGGCGCGTTTCTCGCGGGGGAGTTTCGCGAGGTGCAGGATGAGATCGCGGCGGTGGTGGAGGCGTGCGGGGATGCGGCGTTGAAGGTGATTCTCGAGGTGAGCGAGTTGGAGACTTACGACAATATTCGGGCCGCGTCCTGCATTGCGATGCGGGCGATTCGCGAGGGGGATTTCATCAAGACGAGCACGGGCAAGACGTCGTTGAACGCGACGCTGGCGAACAATCAGGTGATGCTCGAAGCGATCCGTGATCATTATTTGGATACGGGCGTGGCGATCGGGATGAAGCCGGCGGGCGGGATTCGCACGGCGAAGCAGGCGTTGCAGTTTTTGATCGCGGTGAAGGAAACGCTCGGCGACGCGTGGTTGAACAACGAGCGGTATCGTTTTGGCGCGAGCTCGTTGTTGAACGATTTGCTGCGTCAGCTGGAGAAAGAGCGGACGGGGGCGTATCAGGCGCCGTATTACTTCAGCGAAGCGGCGGAGAGTTACTGAGTTTTCAACCACGGATGAACACGGATGGACACAGATAATTTCATTCTGAATCCGTGTGCATCTGTGTTCATCCGTGGTTCAATCCCTTCCGTCCATGGCTACTGTTGCTCCTGAGAAAAAGAGAACCACCCGTCCGGGGCGTCCTGCGCCTGAGTTGATTTTTGGGGATTTGTGGGAGTTCGACCCGGCGCCGGAGACGGCGGATCCGCGGCTGCAGGCGCGGTATGATTTGTTCATCGGCGGGGAGTTCGTTGCGCCGAAATCGGCCCAGTATTTCGATTCGATCAATCCGGCCAACGAGAAGAAGCTGGCGGAGATCGCGCTGGCGTCGGCGGCGGATGTCGATGCCGCCTATGCGGCGGCGAAAAAGGCGTTGGAGACGACGTGGGGGAAGATGGCGGGGCGTGAGCGCGCGAAGTATTTGTTTCGAATTGCGCGCTTGTTGCAGGACCGCGCGCGGGAGTTTGCGGTGGCGGAGACGCTCGATGGGGGGAAGCCGATCAAGGAGTCGCGCGACTTCGATGTGCCGATGGCCGCGGCGCATTTTTTCTATCACGCGGGCTGGGCGGACAAACTCGAGTATGTTGCGCCGGGTGCGCGGGTGGCGCCGCTCGGCGTGGTGGGTCAGGTGATTCCGTGGAATTTTCCGTTGTTGATGCTGGCGTGGAAACTGGCGCCGGCGCTGGCGATGGGGAATTGCGTGGTGTTGAAGCCGGCAGAGACGACGTCGATCACGTGCTTGAAACTCGCGGAGATCATTCGCGATGCGGGGTTGCCGCCGGGCGTGGTGAATTTCGTGACGGGCGCGGGCGAGGTGGGCGCGGCGGTGATGTCGCATCCGACCGCAGCGAAGGTGGCGTTCACCGGTTCGACGGACGTGGGCAAGATCATCATGCGCTCACTCGCGGGCAGCGGGAAGAAGATGACGATGGAGCTCGGGGGAAAGGCGGCGAACATTGTGTTCGACGACGCGCCGCTCGATCAGGCGGTGGAGGGCATCGTCAACGGAATCTTTTTCAATCAGGGTCACGTGTGTTGTGCGGGATCGCGTTTGCTGGTGCACGAGCCGGTGGCGGAGCGGGTGCTGACGAAGTTGAAGAATCGGATTCGCGTGCTCCGCGTGGGCGATCCGCTGGACAAGAACACCGATATCGGCGCGATCAATTCGAAGGAGCAGCTCGCGAAGATTACCGAGCTGGTGGAGAGCGGCGTAAAGGACGGCGCGGAGATGTTTCAGCCGACGGGCCGGCTGCCGACGAAAGGTTATTACTTCCGGCCGACGATTTTCTCGGAGGTCACGATGAGCCATCGCATCGCGCGCGAGGAGATTTTCGGGCCGGTGTTGAGCGTGTTGACGTTTCGGACGGTGGAGGAGGCGATCGAGAAAGCGAACAACACGGCGTATGGTTTAAGCGCGGGGGTGTGGACAGACAAAGGCTCGCGGATTTTGAAGATGTCGACGGAGCTGAAGGCGGGCGTGGTCTGGGCGAATACGTATAACAAGTTCGATCCGACGTCGCCGTTTGGCGGATACAAAGAAAGCGGTTTCGGGCGAGAAGGCGGGCGGCAGGGGTTGTTGGATTACTGCAAGGTGGTTTGACGGAACTCTTTTAACCACGAATGGACACGAATGGACACGAAGAGGAGAAGCTACTCCATGGCGAGCTGGTTTATTCGATAGTTGGGTCGGCGTTGGAGGTTTTGCGCGAAGTGGGACATGGGCTGCATGAGAAACCGTATGAGAATGGTTTGATCATAGAGCTCCGGCTGCGGGGCCATCTCCCGGAGCAGCAGCGTCGATTCCCGGTTCTTTATAAGACGCAGCTGATATCCGAGTTCGTTCCTGACCTGATCGTCGACAATGCGGTCGTGGTAGATGCGAAAGTGATCGATCGGATCACAGACCATGAGCGAGGCGAGATGATGAACTATCTTCGGATCACGAAGCTGCGTGTCGGTGTGATCCTAAACTTCAAACGAGCAAAGCTGGAGTGGGAGCGGATCGTGCTGTGATGCATTCGTGTGAATTCGTGTCCATTCGTGGTTGATTCTTTCTGATGTCCAAAACCTACCTTACCGCACCGCAGAAGATTAAGACGATGCCGCCGGGGATTCCCTATATCGTGGGGAATGAGGCGGCGGAGCGGTTCAATTTCTATGGGATGCGGGCGATCCTCGTCATCTTCATGACGCAGTATTTGATGGGGCGGGATGGCGAGCTCGCTCCGATGTCGGGATCGGAGGCGAACAAGTGGTATCATCTTTTTCTCGCGACGAATTATTTTCTGCCGGTGTTCGGGGCGATTCTCGCCGATGCGTTTTGGGGGAAATACAAGACGATCATCTGGCTCTCGCTCGTTTACTGCCTGGGCAGCGTGGTGCTGGCGCTGGATCACACGCGGCTCGGACTCGGACTCGGGTTGATGTTGATCGCGATCGGGTCGGGCGGAATCAAACCATGCGTGTCGGCGCACGTCGGCGATCAGTTCAGCGCGGAGAATCAACCGTTGCTGTCGAAGGCATTTGGCTGGTTTTATTTTTCGATCAACGCGGGGTCGCTGATCTCGATTCCGCTCACGCCGGTGTTGTTGCAGAAATACGGGCCGGGGTGGGCGTTTGGCGTGCCGGCGGCGCTGATGCTGATGGCGACCTTCGTGTTTTGGCTGGGGCGCTATAAGTTCGCGCACATTCCTCCGGCGGGGAAGGCGTTTTTCCGCGACAACTTCAATGCGGAAGGGCGGGCGGCGATGGGGCGGATCGGCATCATCTTCGCTTTTGTGGCGGTGTTCTGGTCGTTGTGGGATCAGAGCGGCGGCGAGTGGGTGTTGCAGGCGGAGAAGATGGATCGGCAGGTCTCGATTTTTGGGCAGACGTTCGAGGTCCTTTCGGCACAGGTGCAGACGCTCAATGCCATCTTTATTTTGGCGCTCATTCCGTTTTGCAGCTACGTGCTGTATCCGGCGATCAGCCGGGTGTTCCCGCTGAATCCGCTGCGGAAGATTGGGATCGGACTGGTGGTGACGGTTGCGTCGTTCGTGGTGGCGGCGTGGATCGAGTCGCGCATTTCGGCGGGCGAGCAGCCGTCGATTGCGTGGCAGGTTCCGGCGTATCTGCTGCTTTCGCTGGGCGAGGTGATGGTGTCGATCACGTCGCTGGAGTTTGCCTATACGCAGGCGCCGAAGCGGATGAAATCGATCATCATGGCGCTCTATCTCCTTTCGATTTCGGCGGGGAATCTGTTCACCGCGCTCGTGCACCACTTCATCGACAACGAAGACGGCACGACCAAGCTGCCGGGCGCGTGGTTTTATTTGTTCTTCGCGGGGCTGTGCCTGGCGACGGCGTTCGTGTTTGCGCTCGTGGCGCGTTCGTATCGGGAAAAGACCTACCTGCAGGACGCCGAACCGGCGGCGAGTTGATCAAGCCTATATTTTATGAGCCGAATTCCTGTTACCAAAACCCCGAAGGTTTATGTCGGCGGGGCGTTCATTCGGTCGGAGAGCGCACGGGTGTTTCCGGTCGCCGACAAGGACGGGAACTTCTACGCCAACATTCCGCAGTGCACGCGGAAGGATTTGCGCAATGCGGTCGAGGCGGCGGCGAAAGCGGGGCCGGGTTGGGCGAAGCGGACGCCGTATAATCGCGGGCAGATTCTTTACCGGCTCGGCGAGATGCTCGAGGCGCGGCGGCAGGAGATGATCGATGCGATGGTGTTGTTTGGCTGCGATCCGAAGCGGGCGGTGAAGGGCGTGGAGTTGTCGGTGGATCGGCTGATTTATTATGCGGGCTGGGCGGACAAATATGAACAGGTGCTGGGCAACGTGAATCCGGTGGCGGCGCCGTATTTCAACTTTACGGTGACGGAGCCGATGGGGGTAATCGGCGTGATCGCGCCGGATCGTCCGCCCTTGCTGCCGCTGATCTCGTTGATCGCGCCGGCAATCGTGAGCGGCAACACGGTGGTCGCGTTGGCGTCGGAGAAGATGCCGTATCCGGCGATCCTTTTGGGAGAGATGCTGGCGACGAGCGATCTTCCCGGCGGGGTGGTGAATCTGTTGACGGGGTTTCGCAAGGAGATCGTGCCAACGATGGCGACGCACACGCATCTGCGGGCGATTGTAGGCGTAGCAAATGCGGAGGAACGGAAGGCGCTCGAGCTGGGCGCGGCGGAGAGCGTGAAGCGCACGCGGCTGATCGATTCAGAGGAGGCGGACTGGTTCGCGGATTCGGCGCAGAGTGTTTACGCGATTCGGGACACGCTCGAGTTCAAGACGACGTGGCATCCGGTGGGGGCTTGAGCGGGCGGTGGAATGGTGTCCTCAGAGGTGGGGACCACGAATGGACACGACTGCAGACACTCGCTGCTGGCTCCTCGATCAGGCTGGGCGGCGCGAGAGTCGGTTGGGTGCTTCGTTGGTGGGCTCGAACTGCGAGCATCGAACTGGATTCCTCGCTTCGCTCAGAATGACAGAAGGGGGAAACTTCATCTGCCGGTAAATAGGACGGTTTTGGCTGAGGCCAATTTCAGGCTCTCGCGGAAGGTGGGCATGGAGCGGGACGTGCCGGGCTTCGTAACGGACAGTGCGGCGGCGGCGTTGGCGAAGTGCGCGGCGCGAAGGATGTCGTTCTGAAATTTGACCAAACCTGCGGCGAGATTGCCGACGAAGGCGTCGCCGGCGCCGGTGCTGTCGACCACCTTGACGCGATGGCGGGTGATGCGGGCGAATCGATCGGCGAGCGAAACGAAGCAGCCGCGAGCGCCGAGGGTGGCGATCACCACGGGCACGCCGAGATGGCGGCAGAGCTGTTGGAGCGCGGCGTCGTCGAGATGGGCGAGGGTTGATTCGTCGATGTTCTTGCCGGCGAGCCGGGCGAGAGCGACGAACTCGGTTTCGTTGGGGACGAGCACGTCGACATGACGCAGCACGGCGGGATCGAAGTCGGCGCGCATGGGCGCGGGATTGAGGATCGTGGTGGCGCCCAGGCGGCGGGCGGCGCGGAAGACGTGGGCGTTGATCGAGAGACTCGCTTCGTGTTGGGCGATCACGACGCGCGCGCCACGCAGCCAGGAGGCGGGCACATCGCGTGGCGTGATTTGCGCGCTCGCGCCGATCGCGACGACGATCTGGTTGCGGCCTTCGCGATCGTCCATGATGGCGGCGGTGCCGGTGGCGTGGCGTTCCTTGATGATGAGGCGCGAATCGATCCCTTCGGAACGATGGAAGGCGCGTGCGCCGGCGCCGAAGGTGTCGTTGCCCACAGCGCCGATGAAACGCGTGGCGACGCCGGCGCGAGCGGAGGCGACGGCTTGATTCGATCCTTTGCCGCCGGGGCCGAAGGAGAAGGTGCCGAGTGTGGTTTCGCCGGGAGAAGGGAAGCGATTGCTGGCGAAGACGAGATCCTGAACGAAACTACCGACCACGATGACGAGGGGCTTCATCGGCGGCGACGTTAGGCTTTGGGGGAAACAGCACAAGCGGCGGGGAAAAGCGTGCCGCTCATCCTTGGGCTAGGGCCGTTGGTCCAAGTTTGCGCGCCGGCGGGAGGTCTGCCTCTACTCTGGGTGCATGAAGGCCTCGGCCGAAACCACGGTGGCGATCGACGATACGGCGGCGCGTGAGCGGGCGAAGGAGCGGCTTTATGTCGCGTTCCAGATGGCAGGATGGGGTTTCTTCCTGGCAGTGCAGCTCGGGGTGTCGGTTTACTTTGCGGCGCGCGACGGCAAAAAGGATCCGATCACGGCGGCGGCGATGGTGACCGTGGTGATGGCGCTTGGGCTGTTGTTGAGCCACGCCTTCCGTCCGTTGATATCGCGGTGGGGATGGAAGCATCTGGGCTGGCGGCAGCTGCTGCCGCGCGTGCTGGGGGCGGCGCTGGTGCTGGGCGTGCTGTGGAACGGCATCGGTTATGGCATCATTTACGGGCTGCTCGATCAGCCGTGGGAAGGGAAGCACAACCGGGTGTTCATCTTCGCGCTCGGCGCGATGAATGGCGGACTGATTTATGTCGGGTGGCTGTGCCTGTATCTTTTCTATCACTTGTTCGATCGCTTCAATCGATCGGAGATCGAGCGATTGCGGCTGAATGCCGTGGTGAAAGATGCGGAACTGCGCGCGCTGAAATCGCAGGTGAATCCTCACTTCATATTCAACTCGCTGAATTCGCTGCGCGCGCTGATCGACGAGGATCCGGGGCGGGCGCGCGAAGCGGTGACGCAGTTGGCGAACCTGCTGCGTTATTCGCTGCAGAGCGGACAGCTGGAGACGGTGCCGTTGGAGGACGAGCTGCGGGTGGTGAACGATTATCTGGCGCTGGAGCAAGTGCGGCACGAGGAAAGGCTGCGCGTGCGCTTGGACGTCGCGTCCGAGACGTTGAAGCTGCCGATTCCGCCGATGCTGCTGCAGACGCTGGTCGAGAATGCGATCAAGTATGGAATCTCCCGCATGCCGGACGGTGGCGAGATCGCGATCGTGGCGCGGCGTGACGGCGATGCGTTGCGATTGCAGGTCACGAATCCCGGCGAACTGGCGGTGCGTCCCGGCGGCCGGCGGAACGGGACGGAGTCGACGGGATTGGGGCTGAGCAACGCGGCGGAGCGGTTGCGATTGCTGTTTGGCGAGCGCGCGCGGCTGGAGTTGCGCGAAGCGAGCGCGGCGACGGTGATGGCGGAGGCGGTGGTGCCGATGGTAGCGGCGCGCGGGTAAGGACGAACCGAGATGAAAACATTGTTGATCGATGACGAACGGCTGGCGCGGAGTGAGTTGCGGCGCCTGCTCGCGGCGTTTGGCGAAATCGAGATCGTCGGCGAAGCGGCGAATGCGAAGGAGGCGAGGCAGCAGATCGAGGCGTTGCGGCCCGACCTGTTGTTTCTCGACGTGCAGATGCCCGGAGAAAGCGGCATGGAGTTGTTGGAGACCCTCGAGACGCCGGCGCCGGAGGTGATTTTCACGACGGCTTACGACGAATTTGCGGTGAAGGCGTTCGATCTGAATGCGCTCGACTATCTGTTGAAGCCGGTGGATCCGGCGCGGTTGGCCGCTGCGATCGAAAAGTTGCGGACGAAACGCTCAACGCGAGCGCTGGCGTCTGGGCCGGTGGAGGCGCGGGCCGCGCGTGAGCGGCTGGCGGCGGAGGACAAGGTCTTTGTTCGCGAAGGCGATCGCTGCTGGTTCGTGCCGGTGAAATCGATTCGGCTGCTGGAGAGCGAAGGCAATTACACGCGGGTGCATTTCGACGACGCGCAGCCGCAGCTTTTTCGTTCGTTGAATGCGATGGAGGAGCGACTCGAGCCGAAGTTTTTCTTCCGCGCCAACCGGCGGCAGATCATCAACCTGGCTTGGATCGACAAAATCGAGCCGTGGTTCAGCGGAGGGCTGCTCGTGCATCTGAAAGGCGGAGCGAAGGTGGAACTCAGCCGTCGCCAGGCGCAGGAGTTTCGGGAAAAGATGAGCCTGTAGTGGATTTATGAAGACGTGGAAATTGAGAGGACTGTCGCTGCACGGAGTCGCGCTCGGCGTGGGCTTGGGCGCGGCGCTGTCGGTGTCGAACGGGCCGGCGGTCGGGATTTCGATCGGTGCGGCGTTTGCGATGGTGTTCAGCCGGGTTCGGCGTCGTGGTTGAGCCATGGTCGAGGCGCGCGAGTTGACGAAGGTGTTCCGCGACAAGAAACGCGGAGAGATTCGCGCGGCGGACGCGGTGTCGTTTCGCGCGGAGCCCGGTCGGATCTACGGTTTGCTGGGAGCGAATGGGGCGGGCAAGACGACGATCCTGCGCATGCTGGCGACGCTGCTGCAGCCGACGAGCGGAGCGGCGAATGTGGCGGGATTCGACGTGGTGCGCGATGCGGAGCGCGTGCGCGCGCAGGTGGGGTTTCTGGCGGCGAGCACGGCGTTGTATGGCCGGCTGACGGCGCGTGAAGTGATCGCGTATTTCGGGCGGTTGAACGGACTGTCGGGGGCGGCGATCCGCGAGCGCGTGGCTCGGCTGGCGGATGAATTGGAGATGCATGAGTTTCTCGATCGGCGCTGCGAGAAGCTGTCGACGGGAATGAAGCAGAAAACGTCGATTGCCCGGATGCTGGTGCACGATCCGGCGGTGATGATCTTCGACGAACCAACGCTTGGGCTGGATGTGATGACGGCGCGGGCGATCGTGCGATTCGTGCGCGACTGCCGGACGCGCGGCAAGACGGTGATCTACTCGACGCACATCATGAGCGAGGTGGAGAAACTCTGCGACATGGTGGGGATCGTGCACCGCGGAAAGGTGCTGGCGGAAGGGACGCCGGCGGAGTTGCGGGCGCGTTTCGGGGAGAACGATCTCGAGGAGACTTTTGTGAAAATCGTCACCACCGAGGAGACTGGGAAAGGAGGTGCGGCGTGAACTGGGGCAGCATTGCGACGATTTATCTGAAGGAGCTGAAGGATTCGCTGCGCGACCGGCGGACGTTGATATCCATGATTGTGATACCGACCTTCGTGATGCCGGTGCTGATCTTCGGGGTGGGCAAGATCATGACGAAGACCTTCACGAAGGCGCGCGCGGAAACGCCAACGGTCGCGGTGGTGGGGAGCGGGGATTCGTCGGCGGCAGAGCTGTTGCGCGAATCCGGCAAGTTCAACGTGGTGGACGCGGGCGAGGACTGGCGAACGCGGATTTCGGACAAGGAGCTGCGGGCCGCGGTGGAGGTGCCGGGGGACTTCGAGGCGGCGGGGTGGCGCGACGGACGCCAGCATCGCGTAGTGATTTATCACTACGAAGGGGAGTTGAAGTCGGGTTTGGCGGCGGGGGAATTGGACAAGTTTTTCCGCGAACTGCGGGAGCGCACGGTGGCGGAGCGTTTGGAGGAGCGATCGTTGCCGGCGACGCTCGTGCGACCCTTCGACATTGTGCGGGAGAATGTCGCGCCGCCGGAGAAAGTGGGCGGAAATCTTTTCGGCGGGTTGGTGCCTTACCTGATCATCATCCTCTGCTTCACCGGCGCGATGTATCCGGCGCTCGATCTCACGGCGGGAGAGAAGGAACGCGGCACGATGGAGGCGTTGTTGTGCAGTCCGGTGGGGCGGGCGGACATCGTGCTGGGGAAATTTTTGATGGTGCTGACCGGCTCGGTGGGAGCGATGGCGTTGTCGCTGGTATCTTTGGCGCTGACGGCCGGGGCGGCAGGATTGTTGCTGCCCGGCGGGGGAGCTGGAGCGGGCGGGGGCGACGGAGGGGGCATGATTCCGACGATCGATCCGCTGGGGTTGTTGGGCGTCGTGGCGATGGTGTTGCCGGCGGCGGTGTTTTTTTCGGCGGTGATTTTCACCGTGGCGCTCTTTGCGAAGAGCTACAAGGAGGCGCAGAGTTACGTGGCGCCGATGATGATTGTAGTGATCATGCCGGCGATGGTGGGCATGCTGCCGGGAATCGACCTGAATCTGCAACTGGCGTTGGTGCCGATCCTGAACCTGTCGCTCGTCTGCAAGGAGATGCTATCCGGTGTATGGAATTGGCATTACATCGCCTTGATCATGGGATCGACGGCGGCGTATGCGGCGGGGGCTTTGATGTTGGCGGTGAAGATGTTCAAGCGCGAAGGCGTGATCTTCCGGATGTAACGGGTGGCCGATTTAGCACGCCGGGCGATTTTGCAGTGGCTTCGTAGAATTGCGCTCCCAAGTGTCCGCGGCGCTCATGATGGCTTCTGCCTTGGCGTCTCCAGCGCCGCTCAGCCTGGCTCAGTTCGCTCCGCATGGGGTGTGTTATGCGTGGACCTCCGGACTCGTGTGGCTGCACGTGGTGGCGGATTTGCTGACGGTGGCGGCGTATTTTTCGATTCCGTGGGTGTTGTTGGTTTTATGGCGGCGGAGGCGGGCGGATCTGCCGTTCCATTGGATGTTTGTATCGTTCGCGCTGTTTATTCTGGCCTGCGGAGCGACGCATGCGCTGGAGGTGTGGAATGTCTGGCATGCGGATTATTGGCTCTCGGGTGGCGCCAAGGCGATTACGGCGGTGGCGTCGGTGACAACGGCGGTGGCGCTGGTCCGTTTGCTGCCGACATTGAGCCGGTTGCCGTCGCCGGCGGACATCGAGGCAGTGAATCGAGAGTTGAGCGCGGCGAATGCGCGGCTGCAGGCGTCGCAGGAGATGTTTCGCGCGTTCATGGACAACAGTCCGCTGCGGTGCTGGATCACCGATGCGGATGGGGTGTATCACTATTCGAATCGCACGAACGAACGGTTTTTTCAGTTCGAGGATGGGCTGAAGGGGAAGCGCCTGGAGAACGTGTTTCCGAGTGTGTTGTCGGAGCGGTTTCGGGCGGAGGATCGGGCTGTGCTGGCAGCGAATGGCGGCGCGTTGGAAACGGACGTGGAGATTGGCGCGAACCACTTTCGGGTGTGCAAGTTCCCGCTGCAGGCGGCCGATGGGAGCTGGCGGGTGGGCGGGATCGCTCTGGATGTGACGGAGCAGCGGCGGACGCTGGCGGATTTGCGGGAAAAGTCGGAACTCTTGGGATCGGTGACGGAAACGCTGCGAGTCTATCTGGACAAAGGCGATTGGAAGACGGCGCACGGGTTGTTGTTGAAATGCGCGCTGCGATTGACGCAGAGCGAATTTGGTCTGGTGGCGGTGGTGGTGGCGGGGTCGCGGTTGCGAGTGCTCGCGCATGAAGGGATTCGCTGGCAGGGGGCGGAGGAGCGCGCCTGGCTGGGAGAAGCGGTGCGCGACGACGCGGAACACGGGTATTTCGAAGTGACGAATCTCGACAGTGTGTTGGGCCGGGTGGTGACGAGTGGCGAAGTGGCAACGGAGCAGGACGTGGGAGGAGGTCTGCCCCGCGAGGAAGGAGGACGGAGGATGCAGGCGTTTCTGGGCGTGCCGGTGCGATGTGGCCGCGAGGTGGTCGGCGTGATTGCGGTGGCGAATCGGCCGGGTGGATACGATGCGTCATCGCAGGGCCAACTCGAGATGCTCGTGCAGCAGGCGGGGGTGCTGTGCGACAGTTATCGGCGCGACCTGCGCGAGAGCGCGTTGGCGGAGCAAGTGAGGGTGTCGCAGAAGATGGAAGCGATCGGTTTGCTCGCGGGTGGCGTGGCGCACGATTTCAACAATCTGCTGCAGGTCATTCAGGGCTACACGTCGATCGCGCTCGACGCGGCGACGCCCCCGACCGAACGGCAGGCGAGTCTGGAGCAGGTGAAAGGGGCGGGGCAGCGGGCGGCGCAGCTCACGCAGCAATTGCTGGCCTTCAGCCGGCAGCAGCGGCTGCAGAAGGCGGACTTGGATTTGAATCAGGCGATCAAGGAATTGCTACGCATGCTGGCGCGGTTGATTGGCGAGCATATTGCGGTGGATTTCATTCCGGGGCATGACTTGGGAAATGTCTTCGCGGATCGCGCGCAGGTGGATCAGGTGCTGTTGAACCTTTGTTTGAATGCGCGTGACGCGATGCCGAATGGCGGGCGGATCACGATCGAAACGGAAAACGTGCTCGTGAACGGGCGCTTCCAGGAAAGCCATCCGTGGGCCAAACCGGGTCGGTATGTGCTCGTCTCGGTCACCGATAACGGCACGGGCATGGACAAGGAAACGCAGGGACGGATTTTCGAGCCGTTCTTCTCGACGAAGGCGAAGGATCGCGGGACGGGCCTGGGACTTGCGGTGGTCTATGGCGTCGTGAAGCAGCACGACGGGATGGTGCATGTTTACAGCGAGCCGCGGAAGGGAACGACCTTCAAAGTTTACCTGCCGATCGTGGGCCGGATGGCGACGGAGGTGGGGCCGAAGCATATCCCGGCGGTGCGACGAGGAACGGAAACGATCCTGCTCGCGGAGGACGACCCGTTGGTGCGCGATCTCGCGAGTCGGATTCTCACGCGGGCGGGCTATCACGTGTTGGTGGCGAACGACGGGGCGGAGGCGTGCGGGGTGTTTGCCGAGCACGCGACGGATATCTCGCTCATGGTGCTCGACGTGGTGATGCCTCATTTGGGCGGACCGGAAGCGTATCAGAGGATATCGCAGCAGCGGCGAGGGATCCCGGTGGTGTTTTGCAGTGGATACGCGGGGTCGGCGCTGGAGGGATATCGTTTCGACGCGCCGGGCATGAGGTTGCTGCCGAAACCGTATGGGGCCGATGAAATCCTTTTGGCCGTGCGCGAAGCGCTCGATCGGGCCGTGAAGAGCTGACCATCGCGGAGTGACGGCGGCTGATCAGTGGAAAATCGCCACGTCGGCGTAAACGGGCCGTAAAAGCCGGGTCGACCCGTAGGCAGCGAACGGGATTTCTGCTTAACATGCTCGGGCACACCGCTCCGCTTCGCCATGAACTCATCTGCTTCGTCCAAGCCGGCGCTGAAACTCTCGCGTCGTTCCACCCTTGTTCCGGGCAGCTCGGAGGCGCCTGGGACCGATGTTCGCAGCGATCTCGGCGGCCAGTTGGCGGCTGATTTGGAAGCGCTGCGCGAACGAGAAGAGAATCTCCGGAAGTATGAAGTGCGTCTGCGCGATTGGCAGGCGCAGTTGGATGCGACCGTCGCAGCGGGCGGGAGTGCGTCGCCCTTCATGCGCAGCACCAGTGGGAGTCCGTTTCCGAGTTCGGGTCCGGCGGATGCGGCGTTGGAGGCGGCGTGGTCGAAGTTTCATCGCGCGCGAGCCCTGCTCGAGGCGGAGCAGATTCAGTTGCGCGACGACCGGCTGGTGTTACGCGACCGGGAGCAGATGCTGAAGCAGCGCGAAGCCGAATTGGCGGAGCGCGAAGCGCGGGTGGCGCAGATGGAGGCGGACGCGGCGACGCTGCCGGCTCCATCGGCCGTTCAGCGGCTCACGCAGGCGCCGTATCTGGCGGCGAAGGCGGTGTTCCGGGTTGGTCGGTAAGGGTGCTTTGGCGGCTGTGGCGGGGGCGGAGCGGCAGGACGAATACAAAAAAGTTGAGTGGTCCGCGTAACCGAAGCGCGGAAAGCGGGTCCATGCGGCCCGAGTCCTTCCAGCTCGATGAATCCGTCTGTCCCTCCCTTTGCGGGCACTAGGCCCGTGTTGAAGCTGCCGCGTCGCGCGGGGCCTGGTTCCACCGCCAATCCCGAGACGGCAGCGCCGTGGCAGCCGGCGAACGAATTGGATGAGCTGCGGAAGCGGGAGGCGAATCTCGCAGACTACGAAGCCAGACTACGAGCGTGGCAGGCACAAATCGATGCATGTCAGCGGACGCCGGCAATGACCGCGGTGCCCTTTGCGCGGCCGGCGCCGGAAGGTGCATTGGTGAACGATCCTGTTTTGAATTCGGCGTGGGGGCGGCTGTATCGCGCGCGGGAGTTGCTCGAAGCGGAGCAGCGGCATGTGCGTGATGAACGCATTGCGCATCGCGAGACGGAGCTGCGGTTGAAGCGGCGCGAGGCGGAGCTCGATGAACGGGAGGCGCGTCTGGTTGAGCGGGAGCGGGCCTTGGACGTCGCCGTGAAGCAGATCGAATCGCGGAAGATGGGGGCGGTCTTGCGACGAGTGATTGCGAAGCCGGTGCGCGCGTTGAAGAACAGCAGGTGAGGGCTTCCGCGGTCTAGGGTGGGTGCGAGCTTGGAAAAATGCGCTTGCGCAAGGTGCGGCCGTTCAGCATCACGGCGCGCAATGAATCTCGCCCGTAACGTCCGCGCCTGCGCTTCCGTCGTCGTCATGACGATCGGTAAACGCGCCCGTTGGCACGAGTCGGCCCGGCGACGATGGTCATGCGCAGGAAGCGCAAAAGCAGTCTGAAGACTGCGTGAAGCCACGAAACGCCGAGCCCGACTCAACCGAGTCGGGTTTTTTGTTTTTCCCGATCCCAACCTCAAACCCACGCTCAAGATGTCAGTCCTTGCTCCTCCCAGAACTCCTCCCGCGCCCCCTGAAATAGAACTGCCTGAAGTGTCGTTCTTCGGCCGTTCGTTGGACGAATACGTCCAATTCTTCTCGCTCGATGTGCCGGCGTTGCGCGGCGCATCGGTGCTCGACGTCGCGGCGGGCCCGTCGTCGTTCACGGCGGAAGCGTGTCGGCGCGGAATCGATGCGGTGGCGGTCGATCCGCTGTATGGCGCGAGCCGCGAAGCGCTGGGCGCGCGGGTGCAGCGCGATTATGCGGCGATGTTCGCGCAGATGCGGGCGAAGCGGAGGCTGTTCAAACTCGGACGCCGGCCGATCGCGGTGCCGGCGGCGCGGGTGGATGAGCGCACGAGGCGGGCGTCGCCCGAAGCGGCCGCGATCGCCCAGGCCATTGCGATGCGAGCGGTGGGAGCATCGTCGAGAACGCGCGCGTATTTCGCGTCGATCGACGAAGCGGAGTCGGAGCGGCGCGCGGCCGCGCAGCGGTTTCTATCGGACTACGAGACGCACTACGCGCATGCTCGGTATGTGTATGGAACGCTGCCGCGGCTGCCGTTTTTGGATGGAGCGTTCGACCTGGTGCTGTGCGCGCATCTGTTATTCACGTATGCGAAGCGATTCGACTTTGCGTGGCACCTTGCGGCGTGTCGTGAACTCGCGCGGGTGAGTGCGGGCGAGGTGCGGATCCATCCGGTTTGCGGAGTCGACGGACGCAAGTATGCGGAACTCGATCGACTCCAAGAAGAGCTGCACGCGAGCGGGATCGCCACCAAGCTGGTGCGCGTGAACTACGAATTCTTCATTGGTGCGAGCTCGATGCTCGTGCTCAATCCTCGCGCGTCATGAGTGGGGCGAATGGATTCGCGGATACGCCGGAGCCGCCGTATGTCGCGGTGATCTTCACGTCGAAACGGACGGAAGGTGATCGCGGTTATGCGGCGATGGCGGAACGAATGGTGGAGCTGGCGGGGAAGCAGCCGGGATTTCTCGGCGTGGAAAGTGCGCGAGGAGCGGACGGGGTTGGCATCACGGTGAGCTACTGGCGCGACGAGGCGTCGGTCGTGGCGTGGAAACGCGATGAAGAACATCGGGTGGCGCAGCGCACGGGGCAGGCGACGTGGTATGCGGAGTATCGCGTGCGCGTGGCGCGGGTGGAGCGCGCGTATGGGGGAGCTGCGCGCCCTCAAGACAGCGAAGGGGATACGGCGGGGTCGGGAGACCCCGCCCTACAATGACCGGGGGCTAGAAGCGGGCGGTGACTTCTTGTTGATGGCCGGGATCGAGGGTGAGCTCGCCGAGGGCGGCGCATTCCGTTTCGTCGTTTTTGTAGAGCTTGAAGCGGATCGGAGAGGAGGCGTCGGAGGTTTCCCAGCGCCATTTTCCGATCGAAACGAATTGGAGCGGAACGCCTTTGTCCCAGCTCAGGCCCGGACCATCGCCGCGAATAAAAAGGCGGTTGCCGATGCCGATGTAGGCGGTGGCGATGAGGCGGGTGGCACCGTCGGAGGAGAGCACGCGCTCCACGGCGTCGCCGGCGGTCAGGGGTGCGTCGTCATTGCCATCGGCAGGAGGAGCGCTGGCGGTGTCTTCGAGCGGCAGATCGAGAAAGGGGGTGGGTTCCGGCTCGGGTTTGCGCGGGGCGCGTTTGCGGAGGGGGCGATCGACGAGCGGGGCGGGTGCGTCGGCAGAAGGCGCGGGGGGTTCGGTCCCGACCGATTCTGGAGGAGTGACGGGTTCCGGCGGGAACGGATGGTCGCTGCGCGGCGCGACGGGCTCGATCGCGGATATTGTATCCGCGGGAATAGGACGGGGTTCTTCGGGTGGCGGTGGCGTCGTTTCGTCGGCTTTGGTTTCGTCGGGCGGAGGTGAGTCGTTGGCAGGCGTCGGTGAGGCAGGGGCCGCGGATGCGGGCGAGGACGGTTCGTCGGACGGCGCCGGATCCTCACGCCGCGGTTTGCGCAGGCGTTTGGGCGGTGGGGCGGTTTCGGACGGCGTGGCGATGGAGGAAGAATCGGACGTGGATGATGTCACGTCAGCCGATCGTGGCGCGGCGGCGGCGGCGATGCTGGCTGATTTCAAGCCGGCGGCTTCGATGGCGGCGATCACGGCGGTGGTGCGTTCCGCGAGTTTGGCTTCGATGGCGGCGAGGGTTTTCGCTTCGGCGGTCGAGAGCTCGCGCGTGAAGGCGGCGAGGGATTCGGAGATGGCGACGGCGGCGTCGGTGTGAACGCGGCTCGCGGCGTTTTCGGCGCGCTGGAGAAGTTCGGTGCGCGTGCTGAGATGTTTTTGGGCGGCGGTATCGAGCTTCGCGAGTTCGGCGACGGATTTGTGAATTTTGTCAGCGAGGGCGGCGAGGCGTTCGCTTTCGGTGGAGCGGAGCTCGGCGAGTTCCTTTTCGAGTTCCTCGCGATCGTCGTCGCGGGCGTTGTCGAGCTGGGCGTTGAACTCGGAGATCTTGTCCTGGAGTTTGTGCGGGAGCTGTTCCGCGTGTTTCAGGTTTTTGTGGGCGATCTCGACGATTTGGTGGAGGCCGTTGGCGGCGATGCTGATTTGTTCGGCGGCGTTGGTGATCGTGCGCGAGAGGGCGTCGAGCCCGCGCTGGCGTTCGTCGAGGGCTTCGTCCTGGCGGCGGGCGTAGTCGGCGAGGAAAGGAATCGCGCCGAGCACGGTGCCGAGGGCGACGCAGACGACCACGGCGATGAGCGTAGTCGAGGCGAGGGGCGCAGGATGGGTGGCGACGAGGTAGGCGGCGATTCCGAGGAGAAGAAGGTCTCCGATGAGGAAAGGCAGTTTGGGCAGCTTCGGCGTCTGATCGGGGAGGCTCATGGTCGGCTGGCGGAGGCGATGCCGTGACGTTGGTGGAGCGGCGTGCGGCGCGGTCGGTTGTGCGGCGCGGGGGGAGGATTTTCAATCACGGAGTGGCTGGGCTGCACGGGGAAGCGCGAGCGGTGCTGCGACGGATTGCATTCGGCCGAGGGGCGTGCATTCGTGTGGGCGATGAGCCTGGCCAACTTTCTGCGGATCGAGCGGGAGGAGCGCGATGGATCCCGGCACTACGTGGTGCATACGCACGATCCCAAATTTTCCATGGAGCTGACGCCTGACCGGGAGGCGCCGGACAAGGTGGGCAAGGGCGTGATCAAGCGCGTGTGCGTGCCGAATTCGTGGGCGGGAGATTACGGGAAGTATGCGAAGCTGATGAATGCGGCGCAGGAGTTTTTCACGCAGTCGTTTGCGGAGCCGGTGCCGAAGTTCGAGGCGCGGCGTTTGGGGCGGTAAGGTGGGACACCCTGAATGAGGCACGGGAAGCCGTCTCGGGCGAAACGCTCACGCGTTCCGCTACTATTTGCTAAAGGCGGCGCCAGGCCATGAAGGAAAGGGAGATCAGCAGGCCGATGCGAAGCGCGCCTTCGAAGGTGAGGACGACGAGCGTCCATTTCAGGCCGGTGTTGCGGCGGAAACCGTAGCCGAGCGCGGAGGCGGCGAGGAGGCAGAGACCTTGGAGGCGGGCGAAAGGAAGCAGGAGCAGGGAAGCCATCCAGATCCAATAGACGAAAAGCGTCATCGTCCAAAGAAACGCGGTGACTTCACCGAGGCCGAGTGCGCGGGGATCGCCGTTGCGGGCGATTTGTTTGATGCCCAGGTAGCGTTCGCAAATCACGAGCTGCCAGATCTCAAAAAGGAGAAAGGCGGGCGCGAACGCGGCGAGGACGAGCATGGAGGGAGCTTGGGCGGCGGGGCGGGCGTGCCAAGTTTCGATGGAGTTCGGCGTGAGGCGAAGGAGCGGTGGAAGTGCGCCGACGGCGGGGTCGGGAGACCCCGCCCTACAGGGGTGGGGTTGCGGGCGCGGCGGTCGGTGCTATGGTAGAGGCGCGTCGCGGGCCAGCGGTGGCGTTCTAACCCCAGAACGAAAGGCGAGTATGAACCCGTTGACGATGATTCTGAGTTATCTGGCCACCGCGATGGTCGCCGGAGTGTTGGGCGGAGTGGCGATGCTGGGCGCGATGGGACTGATGACGCGAGCAGGTCTGGCGCGGGGCAACATGGTGATTGCGGTGGGAGGGATGGTGACGAAGACGCGCGGCAACGCGTTTCGGGTTGGCATGATCCTGCACACGATTTCAGCGATCGGTTTCGCGATGGTGTATGCGATGGCGATGCTGTGGCTGGGGCGATCGGGAATGCCGGAGGCGCTGTTTGTCGGCATCGGCATGGGTTTTCTCCACGGGCTGATCGTGAGCCTGGCGTTGGTCTGGGTGGTGGCGGAAGGGCATCCATTCGAAGAATACACGGATGCCGGTCTCGCCGTGGGATTGAGTCACCTGCTGGGCCACGTGGCGTATGGCGCGGTGGTGGGGCTGGTTGTCGGCGTGTCGCCGATTTGAATACGCGGCTGTAAATAGCGCGGTGGGGGCACCGCGCCTCCATTGGTGCGGGTGGATCTTATTTGCCGGAATACCAGATGCCGCGACGCCAGTTGTGACGGCGGAGGCGCATGAGAAGATCGGCTCGAATGGGCGGCAGGTCGCTGACGCCGCAGTTTGCATCGGCTTGCGCGACGGTGCGAATGCCGGGGATGACGGTGGAAACGGCGGGGTGGGCGAGGACGAATTTGATCGCGGCTTGGGCCATGGTGAACGGCGAGCCTTCGAGGTCCTGGCGAATCTCCTCGGCGCGGGCGATGGCGCGCGCGAGGCGGTCGCCTTCGAAATATCTCGAGCGGAAATCGTCGGGGGCGAAGCGGGTGTCGGCGGTGAACTTGCCCGTGAGCACGCCCTCATCGAAGACGACGCGCACGATGACGCCGACGCCGCATTCCTTCGCGACGTCGAGGAGTTCGGCGGCGGGTTCTTGTTCGAACAGGTTGTAGATGACTTGAACGCTATCGATCCACCCGCCGCGCATGAGATCGATCACGCTGTTTTGATCCTGTTCGGGCGTGGAGACGCCGATGAGGCCGATCTTTCCTTCGGCTTGGAGGGCGCGGAGGATTTTGAAAGGCGTGGGATTGCGATTCCACGCGCGCGTCCAGGTGTGAAGTTGGAGGAGATCGAGTTTCTCCACGCCGAGATTGGCGCAACGAGTGGCGATGTTTTCGCGGAGATAGGTTTCGGAGTAGCGTTCCGCGGCGTGGTCGTAGGGAGAAGGGGGCCAGGTGCCGTCGGAGGGCGGAGTTTTGGTGGCCACGAAAACGCGTTCTTTTTTTCCCGCGTCGGCGCGTTCGCGTAGCACTTGGGCGATCAATTTTTCGCTGCGGCCGTCGCCGTAGCCGGCGGCGGTATCGATGAAATTGACACCCAGATCGAGCGCGCGGTGGAGGGCGGCGAGCGAGTCGGTGTCGGCCTGCGCACCCCAGGAGCCGCCGATCGCCCAGGCGCCGAAGCCGATTTCAGAAACGTTGTAGGGATGTCGACCGAAGGCGCGGTGTTTCATGGAGCTTCACGTTGAGCACGTGGAGCCGCCGGGGCGCGAGGAGAAATTCCGACACCGGACGGATCGGGCGGAATAAAAAACGGGAACGCCTCGCGCGGGGAGATTGCAGCGCTTTCCAAATGAAAGCAGCGGAGCCGGCGGGCTCCGCTGCGAGACGAAAGAAGGAAGCGGTGGTGAACCTTACTCGGTGACGGCGCTGCGCAGGGATTTCATTTCGGCCTGCACATCGTCGACGAGGGCGTTGAAGCGGGCTTTGTCGAAGTTGTCCTCGAGATCGTCGAGTCGGTCTTCGAGCGCATCGATGCGGTCGTCGGCGGCATCGCGGGCTACGCCGCGCGGCATGTTGTCGACGCGGTCATCCAGTTCGTCGATGCGCCGCTCGAGCGCTTTCAAGGCTTCGCGCGCGGCATTCTTGTCGGTGTCGAGCGGACGGTCCTTGTAGGAATCGAGATCGAGCGCGGCGACGGCACGGTCGCCGGCGCGACGGGCGTCGCGTTTGGCGTCGTCGAGCGTATCGCCGACCTCACGACGGGCATTGCTGGCGTCGTCACGGTTGAAGGTGCGCTTGGTCCAAGCCGCGAGGCGATTGCCCTCGGCGCGGATGTCGGCTTTCAGCTCTTCGTAGCGGGCCTTGACGTAGGTTTTGCGGAGGTCGTTGCGACGTTCCTTGAGGACATCGATGCGCGCGCGAGCGGCTTCGCGTTCGCTCATGTCGGGCGCGCTGTCGACGAGGACGTCGAGACGGTCGATCTCGGCATTGATCTCGTCGAGGGCGGCTTTGGCGGCGTCGCCTTTGACTTCGGAGACTTCGGATTTCACGCGCGCACTGGTCTCGCTGGCGTGGAGAAGGACCGGAGTCGCAGCGAGAGCAGCAATCGCGGGCATCAGGATAAACCGGGGGAGGGAGGAGGTTTTCATATGAGTTTATAGTTTGGGATTAGAAAGCGGCCCGAGGGCTCGCGTAGGATTTGCGCCTTAGTTCGCTGTGCCCGCAGGGCGGTTCCGAAGAAGGGAGCGGGCTCGATGGGCGATTAGGAGAGTTGCCTGATTGTGACGCCGGGGTGGGGAGCACGGCGCAAAAAAAAAGGCAGGTCTTTCGACCTGCCGGAGAGGCGACTGAGTAGTCTGCGTTTTACCCTGCGGCGCTCTCGTCGGGGATGCGCATGCTGTAAAAGCTGCGGTAGATGAAGACGAGGGCGATGACGAAGAACACGCCGCCGATGGCGTGTTTGGCGGTGACGTTCGTCATGGTGACGGCGATCTCGACGGCGAGGAGTCCGAAGAGCGTGGCGAATTTGATGATCGGATTCATGGCGACCGATGAGGTGTCTTTGAACGGATCGCCGACGGTGTCGCCCACGACGGTCGCGGCGTGGAGGTCGGTGCCTTTTTGGCGAAGTTCGACCTCGACGATTTTTTTCGCGTTGTCCCAAGCGCCGCCGGCGTTGGCCATGAAGATGGCTTGGAAGAGGCCGAAGAAGGCGATGCCGATCAGGTATCCGATGAAGAAATACGCGTTGAAGAACGGCAGAGCGAGCGCGAGGCAGAAGACGACGATGAAGATATTCCACATGCCTTTTTGCGCATAGATGGTGCAGATGCGGACAACCTCCTTGCTGTCCTTTTCGGAGGCGGTGGTGGCGTCGAGCTTCATGTTCTCCTTGATATAAACGACCGCGCGATAGGCGCCGGTGACAACGGCCTGGCAGGAGGCGCCGGTGAACCAGTAGATGACGGCGCCGCCCATGATGAGGCCGAGGATGATCTCGGGCTGCACGATGGAGAGTTTGGTGACGACGTTTCCAAACATGTTTTCGAGCAGCATGATGATGCCGAAAACCATGGTGGTGGCGCCGACGACGGCGGTGCCGATGAGGACGGGCTTGGCGGTGGCTTTGAACGTGTTGCCCGCGCCGTCGCCTTTTTCGAGTTGGTATTTGGCGTTTTCGAAATCGGGCGCGAAGCCGAAGTCGCGCGTCACTTCATCGCGGATGCCGGGGCGCGCCTCGATTTGGGAGAGCTCGTAGACGGATTGGGCGTTGTCCGTCACGGGCCCGTAGCTGTCGACTGCGATGGTGACGGGGCCCATGCCGAGAAAGCCGAATGCCACCAAGCCGAAGGCGAAGATCGGCGCGGCGAAAAGAAACTTCGTCGGCATGATCGAAAGCAGCGCGGGGTTTTGGGAGAAGTAATAGGAGACGAACATCAGCACCATGATGATGAGGCCCATCCAGAACGCGGAGAAGTTGCCCGCGACGAAGCCGGAGAGGATGTTGAGCGAGGCGCCGCCGTGACGGGAGCAGTTGGTGACCTCCTTCACGTGGCGGGAATTGGTGCTGACGAAGACCTTCGTGAATTCGGGAATCACCGCGCCGGCGATGGTGCCGCAGCTGATGATGATGGAGAGCACCCACCAGAGGGCGGGATCGAGTCCGGGCTGGTGCGCGAGAAGGAAGTAACTCGCGGCGAATGTGATCGCGATAGAGACGGCGGAGGTGAGCCAGACCAGGTGGGTGAGTGGAGCTTCGAAGTCGAAGTCTTTCTTTCCGCCATAGAAGGCCTTCGCGAGGGCCTCATTGATGAAATAGGAGAGAAGGGACGTGACGATCATCAACGCGCGCATGGCGAACAGCCAGATGATGAGGGTGGCGCAAATTTCAGGAGCGGCGGCGAGGGCGAGGGCGAGGAACGCGATGAGGGCGACGCCGGTGACGCCGTAGGTTTCGAAACCGTCGGCGGTCGGTCCCACGCTATCGCCGGCGTTGTCTCCGGTGCAGTCGGCGATGACGCCGGGATTTTTCGGGTCGTCTTCGGGAAGTTTGAAGACGATCTTCATGAGGTCGGAGCCGATGTCGGCGATCTTGGTGAAGATGCCACCGCAGATGCGCAGAACGGAGGCGCCGAGCGATTCGCCGATGGCGAAACCGATGAAGCAGGGGCCAACGAGATCGCGCGGCAGAAACACCAGGATGCAGATCATGAAGAACAGCTCCACGCAGACGAGGAGCAGGCCGACGCTCATGCCGGAGCGCAGAGGGATGCCGAGGGTGGCGAGCGGGTTGCCGCGAAGGGCGGAGAAGGCGGTGCGGGAGTTGGCGACGGTGTTGATGCGGATGCCGAACCACGCGACGCCGTAAGAGCCGAGAATGCCGAGGACGGACGCGAGGAGAATGACGACGACGTGTCCGGCGGTCATGTGCGAGAGCACCCCGAAGTAATAAATCATGCACGCGGCGATCAGCACCCAGAGGATCGCGAGAAACTTACCCTGCGTGAACAGGTAGGTTTTGCAGGTTTCCCAAATGGTGTGGGACACCGATGCCATGGAGGTGTGCACCGGAAGCATTTTCGTCTGCCGATATTGAAAGAGGCCGAAGACCATGCCGATCAGGCAGAGGGCGAGGCCGATATACATCAGCGTGATTCCGCTGGTGCCGCCGAGGCCGGTGAAGCTGACCTGCGTGAGGTCCGGTATTTTGATGTCGGCTTCGCTGGCGCGAGCGAACGAGGTGACGGACACCGTCGCAGCGACGGCGCCCCATTTGGGGAGGTAGGGTAACTGCATAGGGGTAAGGGGTGAAAGAACGGACGGGGTGGGGACGTTCAGGTTCTGTCCGCGACGGATAGGTGTCGCGAGTCTATTCTAGACCGCAGGGCGCGGGGAAAACCCGATAGGCGAAGCGCGGTGAGGGCACCGCGCCTCCAGGTTAGAGCGGTGGTAGCCGGGTGGTATTCAGCAAGCCACGCAGTCTTCCTGTGTCATTCTGACGAAGCGATGAAGGCGCGGTTATGCGGCGGAGGAGCCGGGGGTGTTTTCTTTCGTCGGCAGACCGAAGCCCTCGGTGACGGAACGGCAGAGGCCGATGAAGGTTTCCTCGCCGAGCGGGAGTCGGCGGCCTTTCAAATGCGCGACGCCCCACGTGCGGCGGAGGCGGCGCCGTCCGAGGGGGAAGTCGACGAGGGCGCCGGACTCGAGTTCCGCGCGCGCGATCCACGGGGCGAGCACGCCGATGCCGACGCCGATTTTCACAAGCTCTTTGATCGCGTCCATCGCGCCGAGCTCGATGTAGTGCCCGAACGCCATGCGTTCGTCGCGGAAGTATTCGCTGACGAGCCGGAACGTGTAACTGGATTTATTATACAGGACGAGGGTTTCGCTCTCGAGCGAGTCGCGCAGCACGCGGCGCTCGCGCGCCCACGGGTGCATGGGCGAAGTGACGAAGCGGAGCTCGTCGGAGAACAGCGGCACGAACTCGAATTCGCTCGTCGTTTCGGGCTCGAGCATGATCGAGAGATCGATGCGGTTGTTCTGCAGGAGCTCGACCTGTTGCGCATGGTCGCCGGGTTCGATCGTGATCACGCATTTGGGGAAACTCTGCTTGAATTCGCGGAGCACGGTCGGGAGCAGATACTGGCAGGCGGTCGTGCTGGCGCCGACGCGCAGACGCCCGTGACCCCAACGTGAAAGCGCGTCGAGGCCCGCGCGGGCGGCGTCCATTTCGCGCAGGATCTTTTCGGTGTGCCGGAGGAATTGTTCCCCGGCCTGCGTGAGCAGAACGTGGCGCCCGGCGCGATCGACGAGGCGGCTGCCAACCTCGGCTTCGAGGGCCTTGATGGCGTGGCTGACGGCACTTTGCGTGAGAAACAGTTCCTTGGCGGCGCGCGTAAAGCTTTGGCACCGCGCGAGCGCGGCGAAGGCGAGCAGCTGACGGCTGTCGAGCGGGCGATTCATGGATGAGTGCCTTTCATTGATCGCATGAAATCTTTGCAAAGCACTTATCAGGCCAGCTCCGGGTTGTGGCATGTGGGCGGCTGAAACGGCGGGCGAATCCGATGAACCTGTCCGCTCCCAATCCGACTGCTGGCTCACGCGCCTTGCGCATTGGATTTCTCGCGTTGACCGATGCGGCGCCGTTGATCGTGGCGCAGCGCATGGGGATGTTTGCGCGCCGCGGTCTCAACGTTGTGTTGGAACGGGAGGTAGGCTGGGCAACGATCCGGGAGAAGATTCTTTATGGCGAGCTCGACGCGGCGCAGGCACCGGCGCCGATGTTGTGGTCGGCGCAGCTCGGGCTTGGGTGTGCGGCGCGGCCGGTGCTGACGGCGTTCGTCTTCAATCTTCACGGCAACGCGCTGACGCTTTCAAACCGGCTCCACGCCGAAGGCGTGCGCGATGCGGCGACGTTGTGCAAGGTCGCGCGCGCGCGGCGCGGCGAAAGCCGGCTGACACTCGGCGTCGTGTTTCCGTTTTCGTCGCACCACCTGATGTTGTTGCAGTGGTTTGCTGCCGCGGGAATCCGCGCGGAGGTGGACGTGCGGATCGCAGTCGTGCCGCCGGCGCAGATGTTTCGAAATCTCGAGGCGGGCACGATTGACGGGTATTGCGCGGGCGAGCCCTGGAACTCGATCGCGGTGCGCGCGGGCATCGGATGGTGTCCGACCTGGAGTGCGTCGCATTCGCCGGGTCAGGTCGAGAAGGTGCTGATGGTCACCGAGGATTTCGCGACCGCGCGCGGGGCGGAGCACGCCGCGCTCGTCGCCGCGCTTGCGGAAGCGGCGGAGTGGTGCGACGAGCCGGGGAACCGCGAGCAGTTGCCTGTGCTGTTGAGCGAGGCGTCCTATCTCAATCTGCCAGCGCGCGTGATTGCGCCGGCGTTGCTCGGGCGTTTCGACTGCGGCCACGGGCGCATCGAACAGGCGCCGGACTTTCTGGTGTTTCACCGCGGCGAGGCGAACACACCGTCGGCCGACAAAGCTCGGGCGCTCCAGCAAGAACTCGTCGCCGCGGGCATTCTCCCCGGGGGCCTCGCCGCCGCGCTGCCCGGCCACCTCTTCCGCGAAGATATTTATCGCGCCGCCCTTCATTCCCATCATCCGCATGAAATCGCTTCGTAACCAGAATTCCATGACAACGACCGCGCCCTTGAACCGCCGGCAATTCATCTCGCGAGCGGCGGTCGGCGTTGGCGCCGCGGCGCTGTGGAGCGCACTCGGCACGCGCACGTGGGCCGCGACCGCGGCTTCGGCGTCGGAGGCACCGGAAAGCCCGGAGATGAATTTCGGCATCATCGCGTTGACCGATTGCTCGCCGATCGTGATCGCGCACGAGAAAGGCCTGTTCAAGAAATACGGGGTCCAATCGAAAGTGACCAAGGGCGCAAACTGGGCGGCGATTCGCGACAACCTGTCGTCGGGATCGCTGCAGGCGACCCACATGCTGATCGGCATGCCGCTGGCCTCGACGATGGGACTCGCGGGTTCGCCGAAGAAGCCGATGGTGATCCCCTGGTTGATGAACCGTAATGGGCAGGCCATTACATTGAAGAACGAGTGGAAAGGGAAGGTCGGCGCCGATCCGAAGGCGTTGAAGCCGTTCGTGGATCAGGCGAAGAAACTCGGCGAGCCGCTGACGTTTGCGATGACGTTTCCGCCGGGGACGCATGCGATGTGGATGCGGTTCTATCTCGCGCAAGGCGGGATCGATCCGGACAAGGACGTGACGCTGATCACCGTTCCGCCGGCGCAGATGGTGGCGAACATGAAGATTGGCAAGATGGACGGGTTTTGCGTTGGCGAGCCGTGGGGGGCGCGGTCGATCAACGACTCCATCGGATTCACCTCGGTCACGACGCAGGATCTCTGGAAGGATCACCCGGAAAAAGTGTGCGCCTTCACGGAGGAGTTTGCGGAAAAGAATCCGAAGACGGTGAAGGCGGTGCTCAAGGCATTGCACGAAGCGAGCGTGTGGCTCGACGATCTCGGCAATCGGCCGGAGCAATGCGACATCGTGTCGAAGGCGACCTACATCAATTGCGATCCGAAGACGATTCTTGGCCGGCTGGTGGGCGAACTCGACTATGGCGACGGGCGCAAGGTGCAGGACGCGCACATCATGCATTTCAGCCGGCGGAACTGCAATTACCCGCAGCCGAAGTATGCGAAGTGGTTTCTCTCGCAATATCGCCGCTGGGGCATGGTCGCCGGCGCACCCGATTACGACGGGATCACGAAGCGAGTGATGCGCACGGATCTCTACGAAGAAGCGATGAAGGAAATCGGCTATGCGCATGGCGGACTCGATGACACGCCCGAGACGCTGTTCGACGGCATCACCTTCGACCCGAAGGATCCGGAGACCTATGCGAAGAACTTCGCGGTGAAGTCATTGAAAAGCTGATACGCGGCGCGCCGCTGGCTCCAAGCGACCGCCGAGATAGGCGGGACGGGCTGTGCTGCGCCCACTCACAAGAACTCGAAGAAATTTATCATGAAGTCGTTCAAACTTGATTGGCTGGTCCTGCCGCTGATCGGCGTAGCGGTCGTGCTGCTCTTATGGGCGCTCTGCAGTTCCACGTGGGCGAAGGAATTGCCGTCGCCGGTGAAAACCTGGGAGGCGAGCCGCGACTATGTGCTCAAGCCGTTTGAGAAGCGCGGCGAGATGGATCAGGGCATTTTGCGGTTCACGTGGTATTCGCTGGTGCTCGTCGCGCAGGGATATGCGGTCGCGCTCATCGTGGGCACGCCGATCGGTTTCTGTCTCGGGCTTTCGAAGACCTTCACGAAGATCTTCGATCCGATCATCCAGGTGTTGCGGCCGGTCTCGCCGCTGGCGTGGCTGCCGTTGGGGTTGGTGTTGTTCCTGGGCGCGGGACGGGACGCGGGCACTTACGGCGCGTTGTTCACGATCGCGATCTGTGCGATGTGGCCGACGGTGTTGAACACGGCGGTGGGCGTGCGGGCGGTGCCGCAGGATTATCTGAATGTCGGACGGGTGTTGAAGCTGTCGCGCTGGAAAACGCTCACGAAAATCCTGATTCCCGCGACGCTGCCGTATATGTTCACCGGGTTTCGGCTGAGTTTGGGCATCGCGTGGCTGGTGATCGTCGCGGCGGAGATGCTGACCGGGCGGCCGGGAGTCGGCGGCTTTCTTTGGCAGGAATACAACAGTCTCGTTTACGAGCACATCATTCTGTCGATCGTGACGATCGGCGTGGTTGGCTTCGTGCTCGATCGGCTGATGAGTTTGCTCGAGCGGCGATTCAAAACGGCGTGAGGAAAAGTGCCTCACGCCACGAGCGCCAAGGTCGCAAAGAAACCAACTCAATCGGGCATCTGATTCGCGATGCGCTTGATTCCATCTTTCAAATGAACCTCGCCGAAGTTGATCAAAAGCCCCAGGCGTTTCGAACTCAGACGCAATTGCGTGAGCACCTGTTTGGCGTGCACCGGGGCGAGCGATTCAACCGACTTCAATTCAACGATCACACATTCGTTGACCAGGAGGTCGGCGCGAAAGCCTTCATCGAAGTTGAGGCTTTCGTATCGGATGGGAATGGGCGCTTGTCTGCGCACCGAGAGGCCCGCTTTCGTCAATTCGTAGGCCAAGACCATTTCATACACGGATTCCAAGAGGCCGGGCCCAAGGGCGGTGTGAACTTTGAAGGCGGCATTCAACACGAGTTTTGCGGTGGGGTTTTCGTTCATCGGGACCTAACTGCGGATATCGCCATTAACCAGCAATAGAAACTTGGCGCCCTTGGTGTCCCTAGCGCGAGGCAACTTATGTCCTTTCTTGAACTTTCTCATGTTTCGAAATCCTTCGGTTCCCATTGCGTGCTGCGGGGGGTGAATCTCTCCATCGAGCGCGGGGAGTTCGTGGCGATTGTGGGTTACTCGGGGTCGGGGAAGTCGACGCTGATTTCGCTGATTGCGGGGCTGGCGCAACCGGATGAAGGCACGGTCAAACTCAACGATCTCGATATCACGGCACCGGGACCGGATCGCGGTGTAGTGTTTCAGAACTACAGCCTGCTGCCGTGGCTGACGGTTTTCGAAAACGTCGCTCTCGCGGTCGATCAGGTGTTCCCGAACTACTCGGCGGAAAGGAAGCGCGAGCACGTCGAGAAGTTCATCGCGATGGTCAATCTCACGCCGGCGCGCGACAAGCGGCCCGCGCAGCTTTCGGGTGGCATGCGACAGCGTGTATCCGTGGCGCGAGCACTGGCGATGGATCCGCAGATCCTGCTGCTCGACGAACCGCTTTCAGCGTTGGACGCGCTCACCCGCGCCACGCTGCAGGAGGAGATCGCGCAGATTTGGGAGCGCGATCACAAGACGGTTGTTCTCATCACCAACGACGTGGATGAGGGCCTTCTGCTGGCCGATCGCATCATCACGATGACGCCTGGTCCCGGCGCGTCTTTGGGACCGTCGATTCCGATCACGTTGCCGCGCCCGCGAGATCGCAAGGCGCTCAATCACGATCCCGAGTTCAAGCGGCTCCGCGCGGACGTGACCGCGCAGCTGCTCGGTTACGGCGCGGCGAAGAAGACGACGGTCGCGCGTCGTTTGGTGTTGCCGGACATTCTGCCCGAAGACCTCGAACAGCCGCGGGTCAAACGGCCGCCACGTCGGCCGCACGAAATGAAAAAAGAAGAAGTCACGCTCGGTTCATAAAAATCAAACCGCCTCGCGCAAAGGCCGCAGCGCTCGCCGAGCCTGTTCGGTCTTGCGACCTTAGCGGCCTTTGCGCGAGGCAACCGCCACCCTGTTCGCCATGTCCTCTTTTCTCGAAATTTCCCAGTTACTGAAAACCTATCCGACGCCTGATGGGCGTGGCACATCGGTCATCGTGGAGAACTTCAATCTCACGTTTCGCAAAGGAGAATTCGTCGCGCTGATCGGCCATTCGGGTTGCGGCAAATCCACGGTGCTCTCGATGGTGGCAGGGCTCACCGAGGTTACGGGTGGTGGGATCGTTCTGGCGGGAAAGGAAGTGATCGGCGCCGGGCCGGATCGAGGCGTGGTGTTTCAATCGCCGTGCCTGCTTCCCTGGCTGACGGCGTTCGAGAATGTCATGCTTGGGATTGATCAGGTTTATTATACCGCGAGCGGCGCGGAGCGGCGTCAGATCGCCGAGTATTACCTCTCGGTGGTCGGGCTCGGCGATGCGATGGACAAAAAGCCCGCGGAGCTTTCGCAAGGCATGCGGCAGCGTTGCGGGATTGCGCGGGCCTTTGCGTTGTCGCCGAAGCTGCTGCTCCTCGACGAGCCGTTCGGCATGCTCGATTCGCTGACGCGCTACGAACTGCAAGACGTGCTGCTCGAACTGTGGCAGAAGGATCAGAAGACGGCGTTGATGGTGACGCACGACGTCGACGAAGCGCTCTATCTGGCTGACCGCGTCGTGATGATGACCAACGGGCCGGCGGCCTCGGTGGGTGAAATCCTCGACGTGACATTTCCGCGTCCGCGGTCGCGCAAACAGCTGCTGGAGGACCCGGAGTATTACCGGCTTCGCGAGCAGCTCATTGGATTTCTCGAGGAGCGTTCGCATATTCGACCGGTGACTGCCAAGAGAACGACGGTGCCGCCGCCCTCTGCTCCGCCTGCGGCGGGCTTGCAACGCTTCTTCCGGGCGCTGACTCACGCTTGAACCCTTTGCGTAAACACTTCGCACCATGAAACGCTTCCTTGCTCCTGCCGTGTTCGGCGCGCTGCTGCTGCTCGCGCTTCCGTCCTTGTATTCTCAATACGCGCCGCCGCCGCCGGCGCGCCCGTTCCCGGGATTTGTGAACGAGCGACTCCGCGCACAGGACGTTTACATGAGCGCGTGGGATATCGGCGTGAACTTGCGCGTGCGGCGCGAGGACAAAGACGACGCGGGCTTCACGGATGCGGGATCGAATTGGGATTTCTCGCGGCGCGTGGCGGACGACAACAACAACCATTATCTGCTCACGCGAGTGATGCCGCGCGTGGGCTACACGGGAAAATGGGTGAATGCCTTGGTCGAAGGCCGTTCAAGTTACTCGTTTGGCGACGAGCGCTATAGCGCGAGCGCTCCGGGGAAGGGCTTGGCGGAAAAGGACGGCCCGATCGATCTGCATCAGGCGTATCTCTTCGTGGGGAATCACAAGGAGTTTCCCGTTTCGTTGAAGCTCGGCCGGCAGGAGCTGGTGTATGGCGATCAGCGTTTGCTTGGACATTTCCGGTGGAACAACAACGCGCGGACCTTCGATGCCGCGAAGTTGCGGTGGCAGAATGCGTGGTTCGGCGTGGATGTGTTCAGCGGCGGCCTCGTTTACAACGATCATCGGAATCTCAATCGCGCGAATTCGCAGGACGTGTTTTCCGGCGCGTATTTCAACTTCCCGACGCTCGCGACGAAGGAAGTCGTGGAGGCGTATGTTTACCGGCGCACGGTGAGTCGCGGGATTCTCACGGACGATTGGAGCGGGGTGGCGGCGCCGTTTCGGTTTCCCGCTCCGCAGGATCTCTACACGGCGGGGGTGCGCGTGCGCTCCAAGCCGCTCGCTTACGATCGCTGGGATTACGGGGTGGAGCTGATGCATCAGTTCGGGGAGCGGACGGCGGTGGCGCCGGGTGCGACCGTGGCGGCGGCCGCGGCGTCGACGCGGCTCGATCAGGATGCCTGGGCGCTGGTGCTGCAGGGCGGCTACACCTGGACCGATCATCCGTGGCAGCCGCGTTTTGGCGTGCTCTACAGTTATGCGTCGGGCGACAAGAACAGCGCGGATCGCAGCAGCGAAACGTTTCAAAATCTGTTCGCGACGACGCATCTGCATTATGGATACATGGACCTGAGCAGCTTGCAGAACCTGCACGATTTGCGGCTGGTTCTGACCGCGAAACCGGCGCCGAATATTTCGGTGGCGTTGGAGACGCATTTTCAGCGGCTCGATCGCACGACGGACTTTTGGTATAACGTCGCCGGTGTGCCGCGGAACTTCGCGGGTGCGGCGGTTGGCAGTGGCGGCGGGTTTCGGATCAATCCGTCCTACAGCGATGCTCTCGGAACGGAGATCGATCTGGTCGTCGGATGGACTTTCAAACCGTATGCGCAAATCGAGGTCGGCGTTTCGCACTACTTCCGCGGGGATTACATCAAGCAGTCGTTGGCAGCAGTGGGGTCGAAGGATGCGAGCTACGTTTACACGCAGCTCACGTTGAATTTGTAGTGCGCGAAGCGCTACGACCGGAGGGCTGGCGGGAGGGTAAACGTGTAACCTATTAGGTTACACTGTGGTTTTGGGGGAGATCGCCGGATGAATGGGTTTCATCGGGTGACGTAAAACTATTCATCGGGCAAATGGAGGGGCGAGCGGGCCTTGGCGCGTGCGGTGCTCATGCGTCGGCGACAAGGCATGAACTTCGTTCAACTCAGACAATCGGGACATTGGCCGACGCTGCTGACTTCGTTTCTCTACTTCGATGTCAGCTTCATGGTGTGGACGATCCTGGGCGCGTTGGGCGCGATGATCGCGCCGGCGCTGGGACTCAGCGCGCAGGAAAAGTTCCTGATGGTATCGACGCCGATTCTCGCGGGCGCGTTTTTGCGGATCGTGTTGAGTTTGCTCGTCGACCGCATCGGGACGAAACGCACGGGACTGCTGGCGCAGGTCGTCGTGATGATAGGTTTGGCGGTGGCGTGGAAGGCGGGGCTTTCCACACTGGGTCAGGCGCTCGCGCTCGGCGTTGTGCTCGGTCTCGCGGGTGCGAGTTTCGCGGTGGCGTTGCCGCAGTCGGGGCGCTGGTATCCGCCGCAGATGCAAGGCGTGGTGCTGGGCCTCGCCGGGGCGGGAAATGTGGGCGTGGTGATCGATCATCTGGCGGCGCCCCGCATCGCGGCGGTGTATGGCTGGCAGGCGGTGTTTGGCGCGGCGCTGATTCCACTCGCGATGGTGTTCGTGCTTTATGCGGTGTTTTCGAAAGAGCCGCCGGGGCAGTTCAAGAAGAAGAAGCTGTCGGATTACGTGAACCTGTTGCGCGAACGAGATGCGCACTGGTTTTGTTTGTTCTACACGATCAGTTTCGGCGGGTTCGTGGGACTCGCGACGGCGTTTGCGATTTATTTCCGCGACGAGTTTGGATTGGCGCCGGTGCAGGCGGGCGAGTTTGCGGCGTTCTGCACGCTGGTCGGTGCGTTGGGACGCCCGGTGGGCGGAGCGATGGCGGATCGACTGGGCGGGATTCGTGCGCTGGGCGTGTTTTACACGGTGGCGGGCGTGGCGCTGGTGGCGGCGGCGATGTCGCGGAATCTGTGGGTGTGCGGGGCGGCGTTCTTTGTGGCGTCGGGCGCGTTTGGGATGTGCAACGGATCCGTGTTTCAATTGCTGCCGCAGCGCTTCGCGAAGGACATCAGTGTGATGACGGGACTCGTGGGATGCGGCGGCGGCATCGGCGGATTTGTGTTGGGGATGATGTTTGGCGCGTCGAAGGAGCACACGGGAAGTTACGTCACCGGGATCCTGCTGTTCGCGGGCTTGTGCGGCGTGGCGTTGATGGGGTTGAAGCTCGTGAAGACGAGATGGCGCACAACGTGGGGAGCGCTCGCGGCGGCACGAATTTGATGGCCGAGCTGAACACGTGAAGGTTCTTCAATCCGGATTTGCGCGGGCGGGTCGGGAAGGCGAGGCGTGCGACGATGCGTGGGCGATTTCAGAAGGTCGCGGCGCGATTGTCGCGGCGCTGGCGGATGGCGTAGGCTCGGCGCGTGAAGGCGGCGCGGCGGCGCGTCGCGCGGTGGAAATGTTGACCGATCACGGGGTGGCGCGTCCGCGCGCGTGGAGTCCGCGACGGGCGCTCGCGGAATTCACCGCGCAGATCAACCGGCAGTTGCATCAGGATGCGATGGAGCGGCACGGCTCGCCGGAGCGGGTGAGCACGTTGAGTGCGGTCGTTATCGAGGGCGGCTGGCTTTACGGATGCAATGTGGGCGACTCGCCGGTGTTTCTTTGGCGCGGCGGGAAGCTGAGGCGGTTGTCGGAGCTTCACGTGCTTGCGGAGCCGGAGATGCAGCACGTGCTGACGCGGGCGATGGGGCTGGAGCCGCAGGTGGAGCCGGAGTTTTTCGAAGTCGAACTCGCGAATGGCGACGTCGTGTTGCTGTGTTCGGATGGTGTGACGGCGAGTTTGAATGACACGCGGTTGTCAGAGTTGCTCGCGCGGGGCGTGACGGCGCGATCGGTGGTGCTCGAGGCGCATGCGGTGGCGCTCGAAGACAAGCACGGGCGCGACGATGCGTCGGCGATCGTGCTGGAAATCGAGGACCGCGGACGGCCGGCCGGCGCGGATGCGCAGCGGCTCGAAGTGGCGGGGACGTTGCGGAAGGAGGATGTGGTGGAGGGCTACACGCTGGTGCGGGCGCTCGATCCGCATGAACGCGTGTGGTTGGCGAATGCGAGCGACGGCGGGGCGGTGGTGTTGAAGTTTCCGCCGCGCGATGCGGCGGACACGGAGGCATTGCGCGATGCGTTTGTGCGAGAGGCGTGGAATGCGACGCGGGTGGCGACGTCGGATTTCGTGCGGGCGTGGACGCAGGCGGACGGGCCGCTGCGTTTCTATGCGATGGAGTATGTGCGGGCGCCGACGCTGCGGGATGAACTGCGTTCGGGTGTGATGTCGGTCGAAGACGCGTGCGAGCTCGGGCGTTTCCTGGCGCGTGCGGCGCAGACGCTTTTGCGTCACGATCTCGCGCACGGAGACATCAAGCCGGAGAACATACTGGTGCTGCGCGAGGCGAACGGCGCGGGGGCGAATGTGACGTTCAAGCTGCTCGATTTCGGGAGTGCGGCAGAGCTGTTTTCGGTGACCTCGCGGGCGGGAACGCCGAGCTATCTTGCGCCGGAGCGCTTTCGCGGAGCGGCGATTGCGGAAAGAACGGAGATCTTCGCCATGGGCGTGACGCTCTATGAAGCGCTGACGGGTGGATATCCGTATGGCGAAGTGGAGCGATTTCAGACGCCGCGCTTCGATACGCCGCCGAAGCGATTGACGAAGATGAATCCGGCGGTGCCCGCATGGTTGGAAGCAATTGTGTTACGGGCGGTGGAGACCGAGGCGGAGCGGCGGTATCAGGCGCTGTCGGAGGTGGCGTTCGATTTGGAGAATCCGGAGAAAGTGGCGCCGCATCACGGGAAAGATGCGCCGTTGATCCAGCGGAATCCGGTGCGCTTTTATCAAGGGATCTGCGCGGTGTTGGTGGCGGTGATTGTGGGGCTGTTGTGGAAGTTGGCGGGTGAGTGAGGACAAAGTCGCTCCATGAATCGAATTCATGGATACGACCAATTAAATTCACGGCCCTCATCGGGCGTTTTGGCGGGGGTGGCACCTCGGTTGCTGAAAGGAGGGAGTGTCAACCACGAGTGTCATGAACGAAACCGCCCGACCGCCGCAGCCCTTTACGCCTGAGCAGAAGGAGTATCTTGCGGGATTCATGGCGGGTGTCGCGGCGGGAGGGGTCGTGCCGTTTGTGGGACAGACGAAGAGTGGACAGTTGGCCGCGACCCCGGCGGGTGCGGGAGCGGTCAACCTAGCGGCGGCGCCGGTGGAGAACACGGTGTTTGGGACGCCGCTGAGCGATCTGTGCAAGGAGGAGCGGTGGAAATACGACGAGAATCCGCTGGATGCGTGGGAGCGGTTGTTGCGGCATGCGGATGAGAACACGTTTCCCGATCCGGAGCACACGTATCGGTTCAAGACCTTTGGACTCTTCTACGTGGCGCCGGCGCAGGACAGTTTCATGCTGCGGCTGCGGATTCCGGCGTGCGAGCTGACGGCGGTGCAGCTGCATGGGATCGCGGATCTCGCGAGCGAGCTGGGTGGCGGTTACGCGCACATCACGACGCGCGGGAATTTGCAGGTGCGGGAGTTCAAGCCCCGCGACATCGTGAAAGTGCTGACGCGCGTGCAGGAGCTGGGGCTGACGTCGCGTGGGTCGGGCGCGGACAACATCCGGAACATCACGGCGTCTCCAAATAGTGGATTCGATCCGGACGAATTGATCGACGTGCGACCGTTCGCGAAGGGGCTGCATCACTACATCCTGAATCATCGCGATCTCTACGGGCTGCCGCGGAAGTTCAATGTGGCGTTCGACAATGGCGGCAGCATCTCGGTCGCGGCGGATACGAACGATATTGGATTTTTCGCGGTGCAGGTGAGCGCGGCTTCCCTCGCGAAATTTCAAACGCCAGACGCCAAATTCCAAGGAATCGAGCCGGGGATTTATTTTCGGGTGCAGCTGGGCGGGATCAGCGGGCACGGGGATTTTGCGAGGGACACGGGGCTGTTGATCCGGCCGCATGAAGCGGTGGCGGTATCTGCGGCGATGATACGCGTGTTCGCGGAGAGCGGCGATCGGACGAATCGGAAGAAGGCGCGCCTGAAGTATGTTTTGGAAAAGTGGGGCGTGGAGAAGTTTCTCGAAGAGACGCAGAAGAAGCTGGCGTTTCCGCTGGTGCGCTTGCCGCTCGACGCATGCGAACCGCGGCGGCCGGTGGTGAAGCACGGATGGCTGGGGGCGGCGAAGCAGGCGCAGCCCGGGTTGAACTCGATCGGGTTGGGCGCGGCGGTCGGACGGATGACGTCGCGGCAGATGCATGCGCTGGCGGACCTGGCGATCCATTATGGCAAAGGCGAACTGCGGCTGACGGTGTGGCAGAGCGTGATTGTGCCGCACGTGCCGGACGCGTTTGTGGAAACGTTCAAGCGGGCGGCGGCGCGGCTGGGGTTTTTCCACGAGGCGAGCGCGGCGGCGGGCGGGATCGTGGCGTGCACCGGGAATCGTGGATGCAAGTATTCGAGTGCGGATACGAAAGGGCACGCGGTGGCGTTGATGAAGCATCTCGGAGCGGAGAAGCGCGTGGAGATGCCGGTGAACATTCATTTCACGGGATGTCCGCATTCGTGCGCGCAGCATTATTGCGGGGACATCGGATTCGTGGCGACGAAGCTCGCCGACGGTGGCGAAGGGTATCACGTCGTGCTGGGCGGCGGGATGGATCAGGAGCAGGGAATTGCGCGGGAGATTTTCCGCGGGGTGCGCGCGGAGGAAGTGAACGGGTTGGTCGACCGGTTCCTGGCGACGTATTCGTCGGAAAAGCACGCCGGTGAAAGTTTCGTCGAATGGGTTCGCCGGCACTCGATGAAAGAGCTGCAGGAAAAATTCAGCGAATAACGAGGAGGATGATTTCGATGACAGCCGTTCCGTATATTCCCGACAATGCGCCGTTCTCGCCGGAGCAGCGCGCGTGGCTCAATGGATTTTTTGCGGGGATGTTTTCCCGAGGGCCGGCGGCGGCGATGCAGGAGGCGGCGGTTGCGGCGGCGCCGGCGCTGACGCCGTTGACGATCCTGTTTGGATCGCAGACGGGCACGGCGGAGAGCCTCGCCAAGAAAGCGGCGAAGGAAGCGGGGAAGCGGAATTTCGCCGCGACGGTGCTCGACATGGCGCAGACGGATCTGACGAAGCTGGCGGGTGAGAAGAACGTGCTGGTGATCACGAGCACGTATGGCGACGGCGAGCCGCCGGACAATGCGAAGGCGCTGCACACGGCGCTCGGCGCGGGGGCGGCGACGCTCGCGGGCGTGCGGTTCGCGGTGTGCGGGTTGGGCGATACGAATTACACGCAGTTTTGTCGGTGTGCGAAGGAGTTCGATGCGTGGCTGGAGAAGGCGGGGGCGACGCGCGTGACGGCGCGGGTGGAGTGTGATTTGGAGTATGAGGAGAAGTTCAACGCGTGGTTGGGGGAGGCGTTGGGAGCGATGGCGGAAGGTGGAGTTTCGAGTTCCGGGTTCCGAATTTCGGGTTCCGAGGCGGCGGAGGCGAAGGTGGAGGCTGCGCCGGGTTTTTCACGGCAGAGGCCGTATGCGGCGCTGTTGATGACGTCGCGAACACTGAACGGGGTGGGGTCGGCGAAGCAGGTGAATCATGTGGAGTTCGATCTCGGCGACTCGGGGCTGGTGTATGAGGCGGGCGATGCGCTGGGCGTTTATGCGCAGAATTGTCCGGAGCTGGTGAACGACGTGCTCGCGGCGGTGGGGTGCGATGGCGAGGAGGCGGTGCCGGCGCCGGATGGGAGCAGCATTCCGCTGCGACGGGCGCTGACGGAGTTTTATGATTTGGGAAAGCCGAGCGATGAATTGAAGGAGCGATTCGGCAGTGCGGCGGCGCATCATGTGTTGGACGCGTTGGCGGGGGGCGTGAGTGTGAAGATCGCGCCGGCGGACTTTGTGAAATCGCTGAAGAAACTGCAGCCGCGGCTGTATTCGATTTCGTCGTCGCCGAAAGCGCATCCGGGGCAGGTGCATCTGACGGTGGGCGCGGTGCGCTATGAAAAAGATGGGCGCGCGCGGAAAGGCGTGTGCTCGACGTTTCTGGCGGAGCGGGCGCAGGCGGGGGCGACGCGGGTCGGTGTGTTCGTGCATGCGAACAAGGGGTTTCGTCCGCCGGCGAATTTGGATGCGCCAATGATCATGGTGGGGCCGGGCACGGGGATTGCGCCGTTTCGGGCGTTTCTCGAGGAACGGCGCGCGACAGGGGCGAAGGGAAAGAACTGGTTGTTCTTCGGCGATCAGCGGGCGGCGACGGATTTTTTGTATCGAGAGGAGTTGGACGCGATGGCGCGTGAAGGTGTGCTGACGCGGCTGGATACGGCGTTTTCGCGCGATCAGGCGGAGAAGATTTATGTGCAGCAGCGAATGCTGGAGAACGCGAAGGAGCTGTTCGCGTGGCTCGAGGAGGGGGCGCATTTCTATGTGTGCGGCGATGCGAGCCGGATGGCGAAGGACGTGGACGCGGCGTTGCATCAGGTGATTGAGCGCGCGGGTGGGAAGTCGAAGGAGCAGGCGGCGGAGTATGTGGAAAAGTTGAAGGCGGCGAAGCGGTATGCGCGCGATGTGTATTGAACGGGAAGTAGCGAGCATCGAGTAGCGAGGAGTGAGCATGATCAAATCGTCCCCACTTCGAAACGGCGCGACTGCTCGCTACTCACTACACGCTACCCACTGCTGATCATGGTCGCGTCGAAGGATAATTTTCCGTTGATCGCGGAGTTGCTGGCGGAGCAGCAGCGGCTGGAAACGCCGGTGGCGAAATTTTCGGCGGCGCATGATCACGCGGCGGCGCCGGCGTTGGAGCCGGTTTATCGGGATCTGATTCCGCTGACGGCGCCGAAGGCGGGGGAACAGTATGCGTTCGAGGTGGAGTTGGATTCGTGCACGGGGTGCAAGGCGTGCGTGTCGGCGTGCCATTCGTTGAACGGACTTGACGAGACGGAGACGTGGCGCGACGTGGGGTTGTTGGTGGGCGGGACGGATCGGAAGCCGTTTCAGCAGACGGTGACGACGGCGTGTCATCACTGTGCGGATCCGGGATGTTTGAACGGTTGTCCGGTGCTGGCGTATGAGAAAGATCCGGTGACGGGCATCGTGCGGCACCTGGATGATCAATGCATAGGGTGTCAGTATTGCGTGCTGAAGTGTCCGTATGACGTTCCCAAATACAACGCGCGGCTCGGGATCGTGCGAAAGTGCGACATGTGTCACGGGCGGCTGGCGGAAGGCGAGGCGCCGGCGTGCGTGCAGGCGTGTCCGACGCAGGCGATTCGGATTGTGACGGTGGAGGTGGCGAAGAAGCGGGTGGTGAGTGCGGGTGATGAACCGGGGTTTTTGCCGGGAGCGCCGGAGCCGGATTATACCCGGCCGACGACGCGGTATGTTTCGCGGAAAGGCGTAGCGCCGGATTTGCGGGCGGCGGATGCGAACGGGCTGCGCGTGCAACCGACGCATGCGCCCTTGGTGTGGATGCTGACGCTGGTGCCGCTGGCGGTGGGGTGTTTTGGCGCGGCGGCGTTGTTGGGAGAAGGAGGACGCGGGGGAAGTGTCATACATTATATGACACTTTTGGGAGTGGGGTTGGCGGTGGTG
>JAEWBF010000091.1 GCA_023391285.1 Verrucomicrobiota bacterium | reverse complement strand
GGGGCGGGGGGCCCCCCCCCCCCCCCGCCGCCGCGCCGCGCCCCCGTCTGGCGCCTCCCTCTCCGCCGCGCGCCTCACCACCACGCGTATTTTGCCCCATCCATGACACGAGCTGCGCAGAGAATACACTTGTCGCTCCCCTGCACCGGTGCCTTCGTTTTCCCCTGCAGTAAAAACGCACGCTTATGATCGTCACCACCGCGCAGTTGTTTAAACACGCTTACGGCAAATACGCCGTTGGCGCCTACAACATCAACAACGCCGAGCAGGCGATGGGCCTCTTCCGAGGCGCCATCGATTCCCAAGCTCCGTTCATCATCCAGATTTCGAAGGGTGCGCGGAAATACACCGACAAGCGGATGCTCGAAGCCATCATCCGTGCCGCCGGCGACATCTTCCCCGAAGCCATTTTCGCCGTTCACCTCGACCACGGTGACGAGCAAACCTGCTACGACTGCATCGATTCGGGCTTCTTCAGCTCCGTGATGATCGACGCGTCGCACGACCCGTTCGAAAAGAATGTCGAGATCACCAAGCGCGTCGTCGATCGCGCTCACGCTAAGGGCATCTCCGTCGAAGCCGAACTCGGCATGCTCGGCGGCGTCGAGGAAGACATCAAGGTCGACGAAGGTCACGCCATGCTCACGAACCCCGCCGAAGCGGAAGAATTCGTGAAACAAACCGGCTGCGATTCGCTCGCCTGCGCCATCGGCACCTCCCACGGCGCCTTCAAGTTCAAGGGCAAGCAGTCCCTCCACTTCAACGTCCTCCAGGAAATCAAGAACCGCCTGCCCGGTTTCCCGCTCGTCATGCACGGCTCGTCCTCCGTTCCGCAGGACGAAGTCGCCCGCATCAACGCCGCCGGCGGCACCATCAAGGACTCGATGGGCGTCGACGTGAACGAATATCTTCCCGCCGCCAAGCTCGGCGTCACCAAGATCAACATCGACACCGACGGCCGCCTCGTCTGGACCCGCGTCCACCGCGAGTTCTTCCGCGACAAGCCGGGCGATTTCGACTTCCGCCCGCCGGGCAAGATCTTCATGGACGAATACGCGAAGTTCATCGCGAGCCGCAATCAGCTCCTCGGCAGCGCCGGCCAGCTCAGCGACCTGCGCGCCAGCCTGAAGAAATAAAGTTTCGGCACGCCATACGTGCTTTCCCTCCGCCGCCGGCCCAAAAGCCGGCGGCTTTTGTTTTCCCATCTCCCGCCGTGCCTTCACCGGTCGCGCTCCTTGTAGGTGGCGCGCTCGCCGCGCCACCTTCTCGCACGTCCTGGCTGTTCAAGATTCGCTGCCGGCTCCTGGCTCTTTCGCGCCACTTCGCGTGTTTCGCGGGCTCTCAACGCCTTTTTCCACTCGCGGAAAAATATCTCCACAACCCACCCAGCTTCTCACAACTCACGCGCACGTTTCAGGCTCGGCATCTCGAATTCGACCACCTTATCTCCGTCCCGTTTCGCGCGCCCCCACGCGCCCCGCTTCACCCCGGACTTCAATGACTCAGGAAAAACTCCCGCTTCGCGAGAAACTGGCCTACGGCTGCGGCGACTTCGCCTCCTGCCTCTACTGGCGGACGTTCATGGCGTATCTGCCATTTTTCTACACCGACATCTTCGGGATCTCCGCCGCCGCTCTCGGCACCATGCTCCTCGTCAGCCGCATTTGGGACGGCATCAACGACCCCATCATCGGCATGCTCGCCGACCGCACTGAAACCCGCTGGGGCAAATTCCGCCCCTACATCATCTACGGCTGCGTGCCTTTCGCGATCTTCGGCGTGCTCACGTTCACGACGCCCGACCTCGGCATGACCGGAAAACTCATCTGGGCCTACATCGCTTACAACGGCCTCATGATGCTCTACACCACGGTCAACATCCCTTACACCGCAATGCTCGGCGTCATGACCACGACGGCCGCCGAACGCACCCAGCTCTCGTCCGTCAAATTCATCTTCGCGTTCTCCGCCGGCGTCGCCGTCTCCGCCACGCTCCTTCCGCTCGTCGACATCCTCGGCGGCGACAATCCCCAGCGCGGCTGGCAACTCGCCTTCGTCGTTTACGGCCTCATCGCCGTCGGCCTCTTCCTCATCACCGGCTTCGGCACCCGCGAACGCATCAAACCCATCGCGACCGAAAACACCTCCGCGTTCCGCGATCTTCGGTTTCTCCTCTCCAACAACGCCTGGATCCTCCTCACCGTCACCACGCTCACTTGGATTCTTTTCGTCGGTCTCCGCAGCTCCGTCTCCGCGCACTATTTCAAATACTATATCTACAACGGCTCGCCCGACACACCGCTCCCGTTCCTCGGCTTCAACTTCACTCTCACCGGTCTCCTCTCCGCGTTCAACACCGTCGGCCAGGCTTCGTCCGTCGCCGGCGTATTGATGACCAGTTTCCTCGCCAGTCGTTTCGCGAAGCGTCCGCTGTTCTTCACCCTCTTCACCCTCGCGATTCTCTGCACCGTTTCCTACTACTTCCTCCCGGCCGGCCAACTCGGCGCGATCTTCGCTCTGGAAGTGCTGGGCAACGTCACCGGCGGTCCGCTGCCCGTTCTACTCTGGGCCATGTATGCCGACACCGCCGACTACGGCGAATGGAAGACCGGCCGCCGCACCACCGCGCTCGTCTTCTCCGCGTCCACCATGAGCCAGAAAATCGGCTGGGCGCTCGCCGCGTTCTTCGCCTTGCAGCTCATGGATTTCTCCGGCTTCCAGGCCAACGTGATTCCGACCGAGGAAGTGAAGCACAGCATCGTCAGCCTCATGAGCATCTTCCCCGCCGCCCTCGGCGTCGCCTCGCTCATCGTCTTCTACTTCTACCCGCTCACCGACCAACGCGTCGCCGAGATGAACGAAGAGCTCAAAGCCCGCCGCGCTTCCGCATAGCGCTCGCCCGCTCGCTTGTAGGGCGGGGTCTCCCGCCCCCCCCGCGTCCGCATCGTAGCACGGTCAACTTGACCGTGCTCTCACGGCAGCCACGGAAACTTCCGCGCCTCCGGCTTCCGCTTCTCGCGCTGCGCCGAGTGAAACTCCTTCGCTTCCTCGCTCATGTAATAGAGCAAGGTCGCGTTTCCCGCGAGTTCCTGAATTCCCGCCTGCCCATCGAGCTCCGCGTTGAATCCGCTCTTCAACAGCCGGATCGCGAGCGGACTCTTCTGCATGATCTCCTCCGCCCACTTCACCCCTTCCGCCTCGAGCTCCTCCACCGGCACGACTTTGTTCACCAACCCCATCTCGAGCGCTTCCTGCGCTCCATACTGCCGGCACAAAAACCAAATTTCGCGCGCCTTCTTCTGCCCGACCACACGCGCGAGATAGCTCGAGCCAAAACCGCCGTCGAAACTGCCCATCTTCGGCCCGACCTGCCCGAAGATCGCGTTATCCGCCGCGAGGCTCAGGTCGCACACCACGTGCAACACATGCCCGCCCCCAATCGCGTAACCCGCCACGAGCGCGATCACCACTTTCGGCATCGAGCGAATCAGTTTCTGCAAATCCAGAACATTCAACCGCGGCACGCCGTCCTCGCCAATGTAGCCCGCATGCCCGCGCACGCTCTGATCTCCCCCGGCGCAAAACGCATATTTGCCATCCGTGTGCGGCCCCGCGCCCATCAACAGCACCACGCCGATCTTCGGATCCTCGCGCGCATCGCTGAACGCGTCATACATTTCGGATACAGTCAGCGGACGAAACGCATTTCGCTTCTCCGGCCGGTTGATCGTCACCTTCGCGATGCCGCCCGCCTTCTGATAAAGGATGTCCGTGTAGGTTTTCGCCGTCTTCCAATCGGGGATCATCCGCGCACCGTGGTGTTTTTTGCGCCGCTTGTCCATGCCCGCGCCTGTCGCTTTCCGCGAATTGCAACCCGTTTTTGCCCGCCCCCGAAATATCGCTTGGAGCCTTCGCCAAGATTGAGGACACTCCCACTTCCGCAATGAGCGACCTGCCCGCGAAGCCTGCCTCCCACGCCGCGCGCGGCGCTCTCGCGATTGCCGCGCTCGGAGTCGTATTCGGCGACATCGGCACGAGCCCGCTCTACGCGCTCCGCGACTCGATCCGCTACCTCACCGTTCAAGTCCAGCCCGCCACCGGCCAGCCGCTCCCCGCCGACTCCGCCGCCGCACAGGCCCTCGCCGACGCCGTTCCGGAATCCGTTCACGCCGTCATCGAGCAGAGCGCCGTGCTCGGCGTGCTGTCGCTCATCTTCTGGTTGCTGATGCTCGTCGTGAGTTGGAAATATCTCACGTTCGTCACGCGCGCCGACAACCGCGGCGAGGGCGGCGTATTTGCCCTCTTCTCCCGCGCGCGTTTTGATCGCGGCCGGCGCAAAGCCGCCATCGGCGGCGGCACGCTCCTCATTCTCTTCGGCGCCTGTATGCTTTGCGGCGAAGGCCTCATCACGCCCGCCGTTTCCGTGCTCTCCGCCGCCGAGGGTCTCACGCTCATCGCACCTCAAACCAAGCCGCTCGTCATCCCGCTCACGTGCGCGATTCTCGCCGTCGTTTTCTGGGTGCAGGACCGCGGCAGCCAGACCATCGGCCGAATTTACGGGCCCATTATGCTCGTGTGGTTCGCCACCCTCGGCGCGCTCGGCGCCTGGCAAATCTGGCTCAACCCCGTCGTCCTGCACGCGCTCAACCCTTGGCACGCCTGGGTGCTCTTCCGCTCGCATCCGGCGGAAATTACCGCCGTCCTCGGCGGCGTCGTGCTCGCGATCACCGGCGTCGAAGCGATCTACGCCGACATGGGCCATTTCGGCCGCCGCGCCATCGCCATCGCCTGGTATGGTTTCGCTTTGCCCGGTCTCGTCTTGAACTACTTCGGCCAGGGCGCGCACCTGCTCTGGGACGCCAACGCCGCCGGCAACCCGTTCCTCGCGATCGCACCGGAAGGCCCGATCCGGTTCTTCGTTCTATTTCTCTCCGTGCTCGCCGCGATCATCGCCAGCCAGGCGATGATTTCCGGGACGTTCTCCCTCATTCGTTCCTCCGTTCAACTCGGCTTTTTCCCGCGCCTGCAAGTCCTCCACACCAACGCCGCGCACCGCGGCCAGATCTACATCCCGCTCGTCAATATCACCCTCGCGCTCGGCGCCATCGGCATTGTGCTCGGCTTCCAGGAAAGCGCCCGCCTCACCGCCGCCTACGGCATCGCCGTCACCGCCGCGATGACCGTCACCACCTTCGCCTTTTACTTTGTCGCCCGCCGCTCGTGGCGCTGGCCCGCGTGGAAGGCACTCGCGCTCTGCGCCCCGTTCGCGGTCGTCGATGTCACGCTCCTCTACGCCAACCTCCACAAGATTCTGGACGGCGGCTGGCTCCCGCTCGCTATCGGCGCCGGCGTGCTCGCTGTGATGCACACGTGGAAGACCGGTAAAAACGAGATCTTCCGCCGCGTCTACGCCAACGAGATCACCGAGGAAGAATTGAAGGACATCGCCTCGAGCAAACATATCCAACGCGTCCGCGGCACCGGCGTCTTCATGGCCGGCAATCCTTCCGGCACGCCGCTCGTGCTCCTGCACCACGTGAAGGCCAACAAGGTCCTCCACGAAACCGTCGTCCTCCTCAGCATCCTCACCGAAGAGGTGCCCTACGTCGCCGACCCCGAACGCGTGGAGGTTCGCGAAATTGGCGAGGGCGTCTGGCGGGCGTGCGCGCGCTACGGATACATGGAATCGCCCAACGTCTCCGCAGTCATCGAAGAGATCCGCTCCCGCGGCGTGCCGTTGAAACCTTCCGAGGCCACCTACTATTTCAATCGCGAGATGATCATCACCGGCGGCGAAGCCCGCATGTGGGAATGGCAGAAACGCCTCTACAGTTTCCTCAGCCGCAACGCCCGCCAAGCGCGCGACTACTACCGCCTCCCGCCGATGCAAATCATCGAGGTGGGCCTGCCGATTCAGCTGTAGCCCCGACCGGGACGCTTACGCCGGCGGCCGACCACGCACGTCTTCCAAGACCGGGCTCGTCGCCGCGAGCGGTCGCACTTCCACCGTCACGCCCACCGCGAGTCCCGGACACTGCTGCGCGATCGCCGTCGCTTCATCCAAATCGCGCACCGTCAGATAAAGATAGCCGCCCACCACTTCCTTCGCCTCCGCGTAGGGACCATCGACAATCTTCTCACCGCGCGTGCCCGTCACCACGCGTCCGTTCAGCGCCAGCGGTTGCCCGTGCTGCACTTTTCCCGCCGACGCCAGCCCGTCATACCAATCGTTCCAACGCTGCGCGAGTTGCTGCCGCTGCTCGGCAGTCAGATGCTGATGCGTCTCGGGACCAGCGTTGCGAAAGAGCAGCATGAACGCTGCGGTCGAAGATGCATGTTCCGTGGGCATGGCATCACGCTTGAGAACCGCCGCCGGTTCTCAAGCCGTTCCTGCGGTCAGTCCACTCGCACTCACGTGCCCGCTCACAACGTCTTCGCGAGCTCCACGAGTTGATCGAGGCACTGGCCCCAGCCTTGGTGAAAGCCCATCTTCTCGTGCGCTTCGCGATCCGCCGCCGTCCAGTGCAGCGCCCGCGCCGTATAACGCGTGCGTCCACCTCCCAGATCTTCAAAGGTCACGATCGCTGTCATGAATGGTTTCTCCGACGGTTCCCACGCTTTCGTGTAAGCATCCGTGAAAACCAGTCGTTCGTTCGGCACGACTTCGAGGTAGATACCAGGATTCGGAAACTCGGTGCCATCTGGTCCGCGCATCACCACCAAACTCGATCCACCCGGCCGCAAATCGACTTCCACCACCGTCGCGGCCCAAGGCTTCGGCGCGAACCATTGCTTCATCAATTCGGGCTCCGTCCACCCGCGATAGAGTTTCTCGCGCGGCACATCGACGATGCGCGTCAGCACCAGTTCGCGATCCGACAAAGGCGTGGAAGAAGAATTCGAGCTCATAAGAGAGAAGAGACGTTTGATCGTTGATGATTACATGTCTCCAACGAATCACCGCCCTCATCCCGGACACCTTTCATCATCTTTCTGCCCGGCAGCCGTGCCGTGCGCGCCGCGACGCGGAATAATTACCGGCGTCGATCACTGCGCCACCGCCTCGAGCACCTTCCCCGGTGACTTCCTCGCGCGTTGGATCGACAAGCCTTCGAAATCTCCTCGCAGATATTTCAACACGAACTTTTCGCGCTCGATCTCGCGCCGCGTCCGCACGCCGAGGCGCCGCAGAATCGGCAGCGGCGGACACCATCCTTGCGTCGCATGATACAACAAAAACCCCAGCACCCCGGCCGCCAAAACCAGCCCCCGCCGGCGGCCGAGCGCGGCCGACAATACTCCCGACAACGCCAGGCTCGCCGCATTCGTTTCCAACACCCGCTCGATGTCCCACTCCGCCTCCAGTTCTCCGATGCGCTGCGAAATCTCCCGCTGCGACGCCGTCGCATACCGTGTCACCGTTTCCCGGATACCTGCATCGATGCGGTCGTTGATCTCCGCGGCCGTATTCTCCCGCACGCGATCTTTCTCGAACGATTTCGATCCGGCCATGCTTCACCCTACCCACCGCACAACCCCGCGCCATCGGGAGGGTTTCCGATACCGGCCTCGGTAACATCACGCCTCCTCGCACACGCAGCGCCTCTCACTGCCCCGCTCGGAACCGCGCGCCATCGGCCTCGGTCCGTGCCTTCATGAAAACAAGCACCCAGGATAAAATCGAAGGCCACACCAAGAATCTCACGGGTAAAGCCAAGGCCGGCGTCGGCGAAGCGACCAACGATCCCAAGCTCCGCGACGAAGGCCGCGCCGATCAACTCGAGGGCAAGGTCCAAAAAAAGACCGGCGATGTGAAAAAAGTTTTCGGCAAATGACCCTGACCTCCGCCGTTCGCGTCGTCGCTCTCGCCGTCGCGAGCGGCGGTTTGGCTTCCACTCTCCTCGCCGCCGACGTCCTCACCGGTCCCGCCGCCATGGGCGACTGGACGCAGGACGCTCCCGGCGTTCGCCGGAAGATCACGGTCGACGACCTGCCCGCCCCTTACGCCACCGAGTCGGCTCGAAACGGTCCGCGCCAAGTCGCCCGCCCGTCCGGAGCTTTGCCGCGCGCTCGCGAGGGGTTTCGCGTGAGCGAATTCGCCACCGATCTGAAGCAACCGCGGGTCATCGTGAAGGCACCCAACGGCGACATCTTCGTCGCGGAAAGCGAATCGCACCGCGTGCGCGTGTTGCGCGACACCGACAACGACGGCCGGGCCGACGTAAACGAACTCTTCGCCGACAACCTAAAGCAGCCCTTCGGCATCGCGTTCTATCCGTCCGGCAACAACCCCGAGTTCATCTATATCGCCAACACCGGCTCCGTCGTCCGCTTCCCTTACCGTTCCGGCGATACTCGCGCCCGTGGTCCTGCGGAAACAATCATCCCCGACATCTCTTCCGGCGGTCGCCTGACCGGCGGCGGCCACTGGACACGCGACATCGTTTTCTCGCGGGACGATAAAACCCTTTTCGTCTCCGTCGGCTCCCTCTCCAACGTCGACGACGACAAAGCCGAAGAACGTCGCGCCCGCATCTTCGCCTACGATCCCGATGGCAAGAATGGACGCGTTTACGCGTGGGGCATTCGCAATCCCGTCGGTCTCGCCATCGATCCCGCCTCCGGCGCGCTCTGGACCTCCGTCAACGAACGCGACGGCCTCGGTGACGATCTTCCACCAGACTATATCACTCGCGTAAAAGAAGACGGCTTCTACGGCTGGCCGTGGTTCTATCTCGGTCCCAACCAGGATCCGCGACACAAAGGCAAGAAGCCCGAACTCGCCACGCAGGTGATCGTCCCCGACGTTCTGATACAAGCGCACTCCGCTTCGCTCGATCTCGCCTTCTACGACGGCGATAAATTCCCCGCTCGTTACCGTGGTCAGATCTTCGCCGCCGAACACGGCTCTTGGAATCGCGAGAAACGCACCGGCTACAAAGTCATCATGGTTCCGGTCGATAATGGCCGCGCCACGGGCGAATACGAAGATTTCCTCACGGGTTTCGTGACCGATAACGGCGACGTGTGGGGTCGTCCGGTCGGTATCGCCGTTGCGCGTGACGGCGCTCTTCTCGTCAGCGACGACGGCTCCAACACGATCTGGCGCGTTGCTCCGTAGCGCCCGTCGTCCGCGCGTTGCGCGCGCTGGAACACCGGCGAAATATTCCATCCTCGCGAATCGTCGCTTGCGAGGAACGCGCGCGTCCCTTCGCATGCGCGCATGACTCCAAACTTCGGCAAACTCATCGGCTTCGGGATCATCATTTTGGCCCTCATCATTTTCGCAGCGCAGGGCACCTACGTGGTCGAGCCAGGCTTCCGCGGCGTTCAAGTCACGCTTGGCAAGGTCAGCGACGATTTCAAACCCGAGGGTTTCGGCACCAAGGCTCCGTTCATCACCCACATCATCCACGTCCCCGTCCGCCAGATGGCGCGTCAACTTCCCTCCGAGACCTACTCTTCCGACCTCCAGCAGGTAAACATGAACCTGCGTCTCCTTTATCGCATTCCCGAGGGCTCCGTCGTTCGCATCTACAAGGAATACGCCGGCGATCCTTTCGACAGTCTCATCGCCCCGCGCGTCCAGGAAGCTCTCAAGGAAGTAACCGCGCTCCAAAGCGCCGAGCAGCTCGTCAAGAAGCGCGAGGAAATCAAATCCCGCGCTCTCGCTGCCGCGCGCGAAAAAATCGGCACGCTGCTCGTGATCGAGGATCTCGTCGTCGAAGACATCGTCCTCTCGAAGGAACTCGAAGCGGCCATCGAATCAAAGATGGTCCAGGAGCAAGAAGCCGCCAAAGCCCGCTTCACGCAGCAGAAGGCGCAAATCGAAGCCGACACCGCCATCATCAAGGCCAAGGGTGAAGCCGAAGCCATCCGCGTCCGCGCCGAAGCCATCCGCGACAACCCCGGCCTGATCCAACTTCAGATCGTCGAAAAATGGGATGGCAAAGCTCCCCTCGTGATCGGCGGCTCCGGTGCCGAGGGCGGCAACGGCGCCAATATCCTCCTTCCGCTCGGCGTGCCCGCCACGCCGCCCGCTGCCGCAGCCGCGCGGCGTTAAAGATGAGCCGTTCACCACGGCGCACTTTGATCCTGATCGCCGGAGCCGTGGTCATCCTCGGCTCCGCGCTCTTTTTTCCGCGGCTGCTCGCCTTCTTCGAACTCGCCGCGCGCGAGCTTCGCTACCTTTGGTGGCTCGTCCTCCTCCTCGCGCTCGGCATCTGGCTGGCCTTCTTCTACAACCGATCGGCAAAATGACCGGCGCACCCGGCAGCGCGCCGAAGGTGCCCGCCTGTATTTGGCGGAAGGGGTGGGATTCGAACCCACGGTGAGCTTTCACCCACGCCAGTTTTCAAGACTGGAGCCATAAACCACTCGGCCACCCTTCCGTAACAACGTCCGCTACGGGAAACCGCCTTTGGTCAAAAGAAAACCTCAAAAATAGCTCTCTTGCGTCGATGCCCCATTTCGCTCGGTCATCGGTGGTGGAGCAAGCACCCCGCCGAGCCGTTGCGACCAGCGCGTAGGGATTCCTCCCGCGTCTTCATCGTGTTCGCGAAGCCAATCTTGTGATTCGCTGTCCAAGCATCGCCGACGCCCATGAATCCCCCCACGCGCGAATCCTCTGACTCCAACCGTCGCGGACTCCACGGCACGTTCACCGCACGCGATCTCGCGCAACAAGCCTTCGAACGCAGCGCCAATGCGCCTCTCATCGAAGGCAACCAGGTTCGGCTCCTCAAGGACGCCAGCGAGAATTACTCCGCCTGGCTCGCCGCCATCGGCGGCGCGAAGTCGCGCATCCATTTCGAGAACTACATCCTCGCCGACGATGTCATCGGAAACCGCTTCGCCGACGCATTGATCGAGCGCGCTCGAGCGGGGATCACCGTGCGCCTGATCTACGACTGGCTCGGCGTTTTCCGCAAGGCCTCGCGCGCGTTCTGGGAACGGCTGCGCACCGGCGGCGTCGAGGTCCGCTGCTACAACCCTCCTCGCATCGAATCGCCACTCGGCTGGATTTCCCGCGATCACCGCAAGCTCCTCGTGATCGACAGCGACGTCGGCTTCATTTCCGGTCTCTGCATTGCCGACATGTGGTGCGGGAATCCCGCCAAAAAGATCGCACCGTGGCGCGACACCGGCCTCGAGATCCGCGGCCCCGCCATTGCCGACATGGAGCACTCTTTCGCGCGCAGCTGGGCCACTCTCGGCCGCCCCGTTCCCGAAGAAGAACTCCCCACCGCGTCCGACATCTCGCCCGCCGGCAACATTCCCCTTCGCATCGTCGCCAGCGATCCCTCCGCCTCCGGCACCTTTCGACTCGATCAACTCGTAGTCGCGTTCGCTCGCAAGCGGGTGTGGCTGACCGATGCCTATTATCTCGGTGCGCCTACCTATGTGCAGGCTCTCGTGACGTCCGCTCGCGCCGGGGTCGACGTGCGAATGCTCTTCACCCGCGCCTCCGACATACCGCTGCTGAAGATCATGTCGCGCACGGGCTACCGCTCCTTGCTCACCGCCGGCGTGCGAATCTTCGAGTGGAACGGTTCACTGCTGCACGCCAAGTCCGCCGTGGTCGACGGCCGCTGGGCCCGCGTCGGCTCAACGAATCTCAATTTCGCCAGCTGGATCGGCAACTGCGAGCTCGACGCCGTCGTGGAGGACGAGGGTTTCGCCGCGCAGATGGAAGCGATGTATCTCGACGATCTCGCCAACTCCACCGAGATCGTCCTCCACAAGAAACGACGGCTGGCAAAAAACCAGCACACGAAAGGCAGCCCCTCCCGCGACCGGAAAGGCAGCGCCACGCGCGCCGCCGCCGGCGCCATGCGCATCGGCAACGTCGTCGGCGCCGCGCTCACCAACCGTCGCGAGATGGAGCCCATCGAAACCCGGCTGCTCCTCTGGACCGCCCTGGGTCTCCTCGGCCTCGCCGCGCTTTTCGTCCTCTTCCCTCGGGCGCTCGCCTATCCTGCCGGAGTGATCCTGCTCTGGCTCGCCGGAGCCTTGTTCTACCGCGGCTTGCAGCTGCGCAAGCAAAGACAACCCAACAAAGCCCCCGCAACTCACTCCGCACCCGCCAACGAACCGACGAACCCTTAGCCGTGCAGTTCAGTTCAACCCCGGGCACCCCACTCCTCCCAATCCGTGTCCATTTGTGTCCATTCGTGGTTCCGGATCTACATGAGTCCGCCCTCTGAATCCGTGTTCATCCGTGTCCATCCGTGGTTCTCCCCCTCTGATTTCCGTCCCGCCTTGGCCTCGACCCACTCATCCGCCTAGCGCCACCCGAAACGCTTCCGGCAGCTCCGCGCGCGCCGAGAAATCAAACGTCCGTCCTTTCCACTCGTAGCGAAACCGCGTCTCCATCGAGTGCAGAAACATCCGCTTCTCACCCGTTCGCTTCGCAAAGATGCGATTGTGTCCAAAATCTCCATACGTCTGATCGCCCACGATCGGCAGCCGGCGCTTCGCGCACTGCACGCGCAACTGATGGCTTCGCCCCGTCTTCGGTTCGAGTTGCAAGAGCGATAGCACATCCCCGCCGGCCCGAGTCGTCACCAGCTTCATCAGACATTCCGCCGGCACGTTGCCCGCCGCCGTCGTTCGAATTCGCCCGCCCGCCTTCTGCACCGCCAACCGGTCCCGCCACACTTCCGTCGCGCGCATCGGTTTTCCAAATACAAGCGCCTGATAGATCTTCGTGACCTGCTTCCGCTTGAACTGCGCCCGGATCTCGCGGGCCAGCGCCTCGTCATTCGCGACCAGAATCACGCCCGATGTCGCCGAATCCAGCCGGTTCAACAGCCACAAGCGTCCCGCCCGCCCTTGCTCGTCCTCTTTCCACTGAAAGGATTCCGATTGCCCATCGTAGTCCGCCACGAGCAGCGAGCGGACGCGATCCCGCCCTTCGTTCGGGTGAGACAGCACCCCCGCCGGTTTATTGAGCGCCGCGAGTCCATTCGCATCGCTCGCGAGCACCTCCACCCCGCGCCCCACCGGCAGCTTCGCCCAGAAGCCTTCCGCGCTCACTGATAATAAAAGTTGAACGTCAGCTCCTGCTCTTCGCCGAGCACCGCCATCATGTCGTCCGTCCACGGCCCATACGGCGCCCGCGAGGTGATCGCGCTCGCACACGCCTTCTCGGCTTGCTGCCCCGCCGTGCCTTCCACGTTCACGATCCGCGCGATCTCCCCTTTCGAGTTCAACACGAACACCACTTTCACATTCGTCCCATTTACCGGATACAACCGGCTCTCATACAAGATCCGCTCCCATTGGATCTGCACCGTGTCGATCAGCTTCTGCAGATATTGGCCATAGTTGCTCCACTTGGCATTCCACGCCGCCAGCCCGATGTTCGACGTGCCGAATTTGTTCTCCTGAAACACCGCCGGCCGCACCTGCTGCTGACGCACGATCTGCGGCCGCGGCCGCGGATTCTTCGGATCGATCCGCGGCATCGCCGACGTGCCCGATGGCGCACCCTCTTTCACGCCTTCCACGTGCTCGGGCGCCGCGTCCGGTCGCTCCGCAAACTTCGCGATATTGCTGCCGTAAGCGTGCTGGTTCTCGCCTTCCGTCTTCTCGAACCCGGCCAGCGGAATCTGCTCCTGTCGCGGCGCCTCCTGCGCTTGCTGCTGCTCATCCTGTCCTTGAATCGAGGGCGGCGTCGGCAACTGCTCGAGCTGCTGCGTCAGCGATCCATCCACGATCTGCGTCGACTGCACGTCCGTCCGCCCCTCGGTCGCCGGCCGGTCGTTCGTTCCATCCGGCGTCGGAGTTTCCTGCGCCACTTGCTGATTCTGTGCCGCGAAATTGTTCGTCTGATCCGGCACGTTGTCCGGCGCATTCGGATTCGCCTCGACGAAATTCGTCGGTGGCGGCTCTTCCTTCGCCTCCTCCGCGAACATCTCGGGTGCGATCTCGATGTTGAATTCGCGCGTCGAAGAATGTTCCCGCATCACGCTCGGCCCGCCTTCCACCCGCAGCGCATGCGGTCCCACCAAAAACAACAACAGGTGCACGAACAACACGCCCAAGATGCCGATCAGCGTCGAGCGCGTGTCGGGATCGTCCCGCATCCGCGCGGCAAATCGCCGCAGCGTGGTCGTAGGCGAAGGCGATACGAGCAGGTCGTTCATGAGGGTCCGGCCGGACTCGACAACTCAGCCAGAAGACCCACTCGCGTCAAAATTTGTTTCGTGAGCTCCATCGGCAGCCCCATGATGTTGGTGAACGAACCCTTCCAACCTGCGATAATCAGCTCGCGCCCTTCCTGAATTCCGTAGGCACCCGCTTTGTCCAACGGATTTACGATCCCAAAATACGCGTCGATCACCGCGTCGTCGAATCCCTTGAAGGTCACTTCACTCGTGACGCCTTCATCCATCCGCACGCCTCGCCCAACGTTTCGCAACGCTACGCCCGTGAACACCGTGTGCGTGCGCCCCGCCAGCCGTTTCAGCATCGCCCGCGCCTCGCCGAGATCGCGCGGCTTGTTCAACACCACGTTGTCGAGAAACACCGTCGTATCCGCACCCAACACCCACGCCTGCTGATTCCGCGCCGCCACCCAGTCCGCCTTCAGCGCCGCGTTGTGCGCCACCAGCGTGCGCGGGTCCGCCGTCTCCTCCTCGTGCTCCGTCACATCGGCCACGATCACGGAAAACGGCAGCCCCAGCTGCGCCAGCAGCTCTTTGCGCCGCGGCGAAGCCGACGCCAAAATCAGTTGCTCACCTTTCACCATGCCCCGCGAGCAAGCCTCGCTCCCTTCCTTGCTGCAACGCTTTCCAACCTTTTTTCCACCCATGGAGGCGCGGTGCCCCCACCGCGCATTTCACCCCTCAATACGCCGTCTTCGGCGGGAAAAACACCTGCCCCAGCGTCTTCGCCGTGATCTGCAAATCCAACCACAACGACCAATGCGTGATGTAATGCACGTCCCAGTGATGCCGCCGTCGCAGCATCTCGCTCTCTAAGATCTCGCCGCGCAGCCCCATGCTTTGCGCGAGTCCCGTGATGCCCGGCTTCACCAAGTGACGCGTCCGATACGCTTTCGTCTGCTGCCGAAATTCTTCGTCGAGCATCGGCATATACGGCCGCGGCCCCACCACGCTCATCTCGCCGCGCAGCACGTTCCAGAATTGCGGAAACTCATCCAGACTGCGCTTTCGCAAAAACCTCCCGAAGGGAAAAATCCGCTCGTCCTCCGGCCGCGCCTGCAGCGCCTCCGCCGCCTCGTCTCCATCTCCTGAATACATCGAGCGAAACTTGATCATCGCGAACGCATTTCCGCGCATCCCGCGCCGTTCCCGAATGTGAAACAACGGCCCGGGTGCCTGCACGCGCTGCATCGCCCAAACCCACCCGCAGAGCGGAGGCAGCACGAAAACCACCACCGGTAGCGCCAGCACGACATCGAACGCCCGCTTCACCAGCCGGTTCAACGGATCCTCCAACGGCTCTTCCTGCAGCGTGTAAAAATGCCGCCCTTCCTCCGTGATCGGCACCAGAGGATGCGTGTAGCGTTCTTCGAGGTTGTTGTGAATCAACAGCCGGCAGCCGGCATCCTGACACCACTCGATAATCGTCCGCGCTTCGTCATCGCTCCTCGGAAACTCCAGCAACACCACCTGCCCCACCTGCCCCGCCGACAACAATCGCGCCAGCTCTCCCGCCGAGCCCAACCACGGCACACCCGCCGGCATCGCACTCGCCGCCTGCGCGTCGTCCGTCAACACGCCGACCGGAAAAATCCCCAACAGCTCCTTGTGACTGATCCAATCGTTCAACCGCGAAAATGACTCCGCCCGACCGATGAACACCGTCGGCAACCGATGCCCTTTCTGAAAAACCATGCGCGCCAGCGTCCGCGGCAACCGCGCATGCAACAGCGTCAAGCCCACCCAACTCCACACCAGAAACGTCCCGAGAAACAGCCGGCTGATACTCCGATCCTGCGTCGCAAACATCATCGTAAACGTCAGCAGCGCCATCAACGCCGTCTGCCGCCCCGCCAGCCGCGCCGCATCCATCCAGTTCAACACATGAAATCGCGCCGCCAACCGCACAATCTCGCGCGACGACAACACCATCCCTCCCACCATGCACAAAAAATAAGGAACCAGGTTCACCTCCCGGCTGAGTCGCACATACGGAACGTGATAGATCAGATGCGCGTAGAACCAGAAAAAGACGCCCACCAACAGCGTCGTCGCTCCCGCGTGAAGATTGGCCAGGCCGCGCGCCCGGGTCGTGATCATGTTCCGTCGTTTGTGCCGAGGCCACCCGCTTCACGCAAGTCACGGCTCCAACGCAATCGCCGCTCGACGGCAAAAGACGAACGACTTTGTGCAACAGACGAGCAGTCGCTCCAACCCGCGGCTGCTATTCTGGACCAACATGTGCCCGGAAATTCTCGACGCCTTGCGCCAGCGACGCCCCTCCATCCAACGCCGCTGGGAGACCTTGCTCCACGTCGAGCCCGTCAACACGCCTCTCGCGATCCCCGACGCCGTTTCGCGCCTGATACCGGGCTCGCTCGACGAGATCTTCCGCCAACTCGAAACTCCCGCCCCAACTCCGCTCGATCTCCGCGCAGCTCGACGCATCCCGCTCCCCATCTGCGGCTGCAATCGCAATCCTTACCTCGCGCATTTCAAAGCCGCCGAACAAGCCCTGCTCGAGGAACTCGTCCTCCTTCAAGCCGCGCAACCGCCCCACCTTCGCCACGAACAGGACCTGGCTGACATCGTGCGCGTCACGCGCCAACTCGGCAGCGCCGACATTGAATCCTTCTGCGGCATCTGCCTACACCGCGCCGAATCTCCCGACTGCCGTCACGCCCACGCCCGCTGAAAGCGCGCGCACGAGCGGTTCAAGCGTGACCGATCCTCCGCAACTCCGCCTCCCACGACCGCGTTTCGATCAGGCGTAACAACATCGACAGACTTCGATCTTCGAAAACGAACGCCACGTCGTTGTCCGCTCCCGGAAAATACCGGTAAGCCCCCGCCGTCTCATCGTGCGCGATACGGCCTACAATCGAATCGCCTCGCAGCACGTGAATCCCGCTCGCCTCGTGGACGATGCGCGTAGACCGATGCTGGAAAGCCGCCGCAACCATGAGGCAAGCTATTGCATGCCAAATGCCAGGAATCGACCCTGATCATTTTCGCGAAAAGATTTTACAGTTCCTTTAACGATCGATCGAAACAGGACCTTCGGGCCTGCCAACTTAGGTGCGTCCGTGCTTGTTTCTTAGATACGCTTCTACGTCCGCCAGCCCTCGCGTGTTAAACACCTGCGCTTTCGTCAGCCAGCCTTTGCGCGCCACATTCACTCCTGCCCGCACATACGCCAGTTCCCCGGTCTCGTGCGCGTCCGGATTGATCGACGTCAACAATCCCCGCTCCGCCGCCTTCCGCCAGTGCTTCCACTCCATGTCGAGCCGCCACGGACTCGCGTTGATCTCGATGATCACCCCATTCGCGACCGCCGCCTCGATCACTTTTTTGGCGTCCACTTTGTAAGGTTCTCGCCGCAACAAAATCCGCCCCGTCAAATGCCCCAGCATCGTCGTCCGCGGATGCTCGATCGCCCGAATGATCCGCGCCGTCATCGTCGCCTCGTCCTGCGCGAAATTGCTGTGCACCGACGCCACCACATAATCGAGCTTCGCCAATAGCGCGTCGTCATAGTCCAGCCGTCCATCCGGCAGAATATCGCACTCCGTCCCGCTGAACACGTGCGTCTTGAACTTCCTGCTCGCATTCAACACCTCCACTTCCGCGATCTGCTGCAACAACCGCTCCTCGGTCAACCCCTTCGCCTGAACACTCGATTTCGAGTGATCCGCCACACCGAAATACTCCCAGCCCAACGCCTCCGCCGCCGCCACCATTTCCTTCAACGTATTCCGTCCATCCGACGCCGTCGTGTGACAGTGAAACGTCCCACGCAAATCGATCATCTCGACGAAGCGCGGCAACTCGCCTTTCTCCGCCGCCTCGATCTCACCCATCCCCTCGCGCAACTCCGGCGGCACAAACGCCAGCCCCAACGCCTTGAACAACTCCGCCTCGTCCGCCACCACCACCGACTCGTTATTCCCCGCCCGCTTCGGCCCCTTCCGCTTCTTCGCCGTCTCCCCGCCTTCCAACTCAGAACCCAAAAACCCAAACCCAGAACCTTCTTCCGCCACCGGCGAAAGCCCCCACTCACTCAAACTCAACCCGCGCGCCAGCGCCCGCTGCCGCATCTGCACATTGTGATCCTTCGATCCCGTGAAGTGATGCAGCGCAAAAACAAATTGCTCCTCCGGCACGATCCGCAGATCCGCCTGCAACCCCGTCACAAACCTCACGCTGGCCTTCGTCTCGCCGCGCGCCGTCACCTCTTTCACGCCACCCAAACTCACAAACCACTCCACCACCGGCTCCACGTCCGTCGCCGCCACGATAAAATCCAAATCCCCCACCGTCTCCGCCCCGCGTCGCAAACTTCCCGCCGACTCCGCCCGTTTCACCTGCGGCAGCGCGCGCAGTCCTTGCACGATCGTTTCCGATACCGGAAACACCTCCCACCACAAATGCCTCCGGCCATACGCCTCGCGATTCTTGATGCCCGCCAAAATCTTCTCCTGCGTCTTCGCCCCAAATCCCGCCAGCTCCGCCACACGCCCGTCCTCGCACGCTTTCGTCAGCGTCGCGATGTCCACGACCCCGAGTTTGTCGCACAGCATTTTGATCTTCTTCGGCCCGAGCCCCGGCACCTGCAACAGTTCGACCATCCCCGGCGCCACCGACGCCTTCAGCTTCTCGTAAAACTCCAGCTTTCCCGTCGTGTGCAGCTCCTCGATCTTCTGCCCCAACGCATCGCCGATTCCTTTCACCGTCTTCAACTCCCCGCCTTTCACGAGCCGCTCCAATTCCGCCTCCTCGAACGACTCCACCACGCGCGCGCCCGTCTGATACGCCCGCACCTTGAAGGGATTCTCCGCCTTCAGCTCCAGCAACAGAGCGATCTCGTTCAACACATCCGCAATCTCGTGTTTCGTCACACCCCGTGATCTAAATCGAAATTCCAAAATCGAAACTCGAAAATCTCTCCATGCCGTTCAGCCACACCCGCACCGTTCGCTTCGCCGACACCGATGCCGCCGGCGTCGTCTTCTTCGCCAACTACCTCGCGATCTGCCACGAAGCCTACGAAGAGTCCCTCGCCGCTGCCGGCATCGAACTCCAAACCTTTTTCAAAAACACCGGCGTCGTCATCCCGATCTCCAAGAGCGAAGCCGATTACCTCCGCCCGCTCCACCCCGGCGACAAACTCCGCATCACCGTCGCGCCCACACCGCTCTCCGAAAACTCCTTCGCGATCCGCTACGAAATCTTCAAGCAACAGGGCACGTCCGAAAAACTCGCCGCCCGCGTCCGCACCGAACACGTCGCCACCTCCCCCGCCAAACGCGAACGCGTCCCCCTACCGCCCGCTCTCGCCAGCTGGCTCGCCGCCAGCTGACCCATACCCCGCCTGCCCGCCCTCCGCCGCTCGAACGTGAACATCGCTCGGACCTGCGACCGTCGGACTCGCCTCCAAACGCCGCGCGAACGTCGTCACTCGCTCGAGCCAAAGCATGCGTTCGCGAAACGACATCGCGCGCGTCAACTCGCGACGACTCTCCACAGCGTCATCCCACCCGCCACACTTCCAGGCGTCAGCGCTCCGCTTGTCCTGTTCCACGGCGTTTCTCCTGCTTCAATTCGGCTACATCCGCAATATCCTGCGGGCGGCCAGCTCAATGTCCTTCGTTGCTCGCAAATATCCGTGAGCAATAACGGCCAGGCCACCGACGACAATATAGCGAACCTCCGCGGACTGCAGCGCTCCGAATATCTGTTCGAGGTTAGATACCTCCATGATGAAACGCTAGTTTCGGCTCGCCACCCGCACAAGCTCCGACCGCTTCACCTTCCCCTGCTCGTTCCGCGGCCACGCCTCCATCGCCATAAATCGCTTCGGCCGCTTGAACCCCGCCAGCACCCCTAGCTCGCGTTCGACCGCGCTCCAATCGATCGCCCGCTCTCCCCGCGGATAACACGCCACCACGACCGCTCCCCACTCCGCATCCGGCACGCCGACGACTGCCACATCTTCAAACTGCCCGCTCGCTCGCAACACCGTTTCCACCTCCAACGGATTCACTTTCTCCCCGCCCGTGATGATCACCGCATCGCGCCGCCCGCGCACATGCAAGCGCCCCGTCGCATCGATCTCGCCCCAGTCGCTCGTTTCCAACCTCCGCTCCGTCCTCCACTCCGGCCAGTATCCACGAAACAGCGACGCCCCTTCGATCGCGATCGTCCCATCCCCCGCGCACCCGATCTTCGCCTGCGGCATCGCCGTTCCGCTGCTGCGATCCCCTTCGAGAAATTCCTCCGGCCGCTGCGCCGCCACCATCGCCGCCGTTTCGGTCATGCCATAACTCAGCGCCACGCGCACCCGCTCCTCCGCCGCCGCATCCAGCAACTCCGTCCACGCCGCCGCTCCGCCAATCAGCACCACGCGAAACCGCCGCAGCCACTCCGCCGATTCCTTCACTGCCAGCAATCGCTGCAACTGCGTCGGCACCAGCGAAATCACCCACGGTTCCTCCTCGTTCACCACCGGACGCTCCCCGCGCTCCAGCCGCTTCCATTCCCAAGCCACGTGCGTCCCGCCCGACACCGCGCACCGCACCCGCGCCATCAATCCGCTCACATGAAACGGCGGCAGCACATCCACCGCATTCACTTTCTGAATACCGAAGTGCTCCACAAACCCCCGCGCCGCCGCCGCCAGCGTCCGCTCATCATGCCGCGCAAACTTGATCACCCCGCTCGTCCCGCCCGTCGGCACGCACACCCACCCTTCGCCCGCCCCGTCCTCCGCGCGCATCTCCTGCAATCTCCTCACTTGCTCCCGCTCCGCCGTTCCCCAGCGCGGATCACACAAAAAGAACACACCCTCGCGCTCCTCCGCGACGCCCGTCGCCTCCAGCAATCGCCTCAACTCAGCGCGCTCCACAACGCCTCCACGTCGATTCGTTCCACATCCTCGCGCCGCACAAACGGCGCCGCCGCCGGCCCGTCGCAACGTCCATCTGCAAACAACGGCCACACGCCAAACCCCACCGCCCGCCGCTCGCCTTTCCAGGCAAACACATGCCGCAATGCCGCTCGCGCACCCACCGCCGTCTCCAGTGCCGACGAAAACACCACCTTCGCCCCCGCTTTCTCCAAGCTCGCCAGCGCCCCTCGCACATCCCCGATCAAACTTGGCTTCACCACGAACACACCCGGCCACCCCGCGCCCACCCACCGCTCCACATCTCCATCGCCGACCAGCGACTCGTCCAACGCGATCTCCACCGGATAATCCTCCGCCAACCCGCGCAACACATCCTCCGCCCCTCGCGCCTCCCGCGCAATCGGCTGCTCCACAAATTCCACCGGCCGCTCCACGCATCGCTCCAACCACTTCTCCGCCCGTCTCCGATCCCACGCACCATTCGCATCCAGCCGCAGTTTCGCCCCCTCCGGCAGCTCCGCACACACATCGTCGAGCAACGCCAACTCATCCGCCAAATCGCCCACGCCGACCTTCCACTTAAACACCCGAAACCCCGCCTCCGCCTTCGACCCAATCGCCTCCAACACCGCGCGTCCCGCCGGCAACAACGCCGCCACCGACAAATACGGATGCTCCTCCACCCTCGGCTTCAGTTCGTCACTCGCGCGTATCAGCACCAGCGCCTCGGCCATCGCGTTCCGCACGCACGCATATCTCGCCGGCACTCCCCTCAATCGTTCCTCCGTCACCCCTTCTCCCATCGCCCGCAACACCGCCTCCGCTTCCTCCGCCGTCTCCGTCCCGAACAGCGGCAACGTCGCCGCTTCCGCAATTCCCACCCGGCCCGCTTCGTCCTCAATCCTCAACCACACCCCATCGCGCTCCTTCATCACGCCATGCGCCGTCCGCACCGCCACCTTCAACGGCAACCGATACCGACGAACTTCCAACCGCACCATCATCCCGCCACAAAATCCGCGCCCCTCCCGAAGAGAAGCCCGAACTCGTTCACGCCCCGTCCGAATTATTCGTCTTCAACGCATCCAAAAACTCCACCGGCGCGAAATCGTCCGTCAGCACGTCCGCCCGATCCACCACGCGCTGCGGCACCTGCGCGCGTTCGCGCCGGATCCGCTCCATATCCACCAGCCCTCGCATCCTTTTCGTGAGCTCCTCCGCCGACGCCCATGTGCTCTCATCCGCAATCGACGGCGTGCGATACTTCACCGCCACCGCGATCACATTCCCGCGTCCCGGCGTCTCGAACAGTAGCATCTGCGGAAACACTTTCTGGATCGTCTTCAGATCCGAGTAATACAGCTGACTCGTCGCATGTAGGTTCGTCACGAATACACCGCGCTCCTCCATCCGCGCCGCGCATTCCCGATAAAATTCCTCCGTCTTCAGATGCGGCGGCACGAACCCGCCCCGAAACGCATCCAGAATAATCCAATCCCACGTCTCCCGATTCCGTTTCACAAACATCCGCCCGTCCATCAACGCCACCGGCGTCTTCTCCGTCGGCTTGAAGCCCATGTGCGTCTGACACAACTCGAAGACCTTCGGATCCAGCTCCACCGTCTGCAGCAGCGCCTCGGGAAACGCTTCCGCAAACGGCCGGTGGAACCCCGCGCCGCCCAGCCCGATCATCAACACCCGCTTCGGTTCCGGCTGCACCAACAGCCCCGCATACAACGTCCGCGTATACGGCACCACCAGCCGCAATGGATTCGACAAATCCACCGCCGACTCCAGCGCTTCATTCCCGCGCGCTCGTGCACGCAGCTCCACGATATTCCCCCGCCGCTCGATCGTCAGGCTGTTATAAATCGTATCGTAGCGCTCGAGATAATCGCCGTCCGGCGGCAGCGCCGCCGTCGCACCCATAACGCCCGCCAGCCACATTCCCGCGATCGCGAATATCCGTTTCATGATTCCTCGGCTCGACGCAGCAACCGCACCAGAGTTGCCAAACTCACCACCGCGACCCCCAGCCAAATCAACAAGAGCGTCGACACCCGAAAATTCGGGATAAACACAAACGCCGTCAGCATCACCCCCGCGATATTCCCCAGCGTGCTCACGCCGTAAACCAACCCCGACGCCTTCCCCGGCGCCGTTCCTCGCGCCGCGAGATACTGCACGCCCTGCGGCCCAAACGCCGACAGCGCCGTCACCGGCAAAAAGAACAGCCCCAAACACGACACCAACAGCGCCACGCTGATGTCTTCAAATGCCACCTCGATCGCCCCCAACATCCGCCGCCCAAAAAAAGCCGTCGCCGCCAGCGACACCACCGCCAACACGCCCATCGCCACGCGCAACTTCCTTCGCCGCTCCAACGCCGCATTGCTGATGCTCCCGCCCACCATCGACCCCACGCTGAACGCCGCGAGAAACGTCGAGATCAACCACGCCCACACGATGATCGACGAGCCGAAATGCGGATTCAACAAACGCGACGCCAGCAGCTGAAATCCCATGCTCAAAATCCCGAGCGTCACCACGGTCACATAGAAAACAAAAAGCGCCACGCCCGCCCACCGTGCGCACTCCCCCCGTCCTGTCACCTCCAATCTCCGTCACTCTCCTCCAATGGAGGCGCGGTGCCCCCACCGCGCAATGCTGGTGCCTTCGAATCCCCGCATCCCTCTTGTCGTCCCGCCCACTCCTGCACACACTCCAGCCCCAGCCCGCCCCCATCGGCACCCACCTCCACCACCTTCCTCACCCACTCGCACAACCACCTCGCCCGCACCATCACCATGAGCATGATCGCCACCCAAATCCGCCAGAAAGACGCCGCCTTCTACTTCGCCTCCTACTCGCCCGAAAAACTCCTCGAGCGCGTCCGCTTCATCAGCCGCTTCTACGACGAGGAAGGCGGCAGCATCCGCGCCGAGGAGGTCCCCGCCGACGACGATGTCGCCCAGTTCATCTCCCGCGTCGAACGCAGCGACTCCGCCTTCCAACGCGAGCTCTCCAAAGCCAAGGTCGCCGCCATCCGTAATTTCTACGAAACCGCCATTTCTCAGCCGCCCATCCCCGGCACCGTCCTCCTCTTCACTCCCCAGAAACTCAACTTCGAGCCGTGGTCCGACGGCAGCGGCGTCGGTCGCCTCCAGGAGCCCGCCGAAAAATTCCTCATCATCGACGGCCAACACCGCCTCGCCGCCCTGCAGTTCTACCTCCGCACCCACCCCGATGAGGCCAAGAACATCCAGGTCCCCTGCGTGATCTTCGACGGCCGCAGCGAGGATTTCGCCACCGAGATGTTCGTCATCATCAATTCCACCCCGACGCGCATCAACAAGAGCCACCTCATCGATCTCTACGAACGCGTCTCCTGGGCCGAACCCGACCGCCGCTTCGCCGCCCACATCACCGAGATGCTCTACCGCGAAAGCGACAGCCCGCTCCGCTATCGCATCAACCGCCTCGGCGGCCGCTCCAAGCAGGAGAAATGGATCCTCCAAGCCGAGCTCTACAACGAGGTCCACCGCTGGGTGAAATCCGCCTGGAAAAAAATCGAGTCCGAGGGCACCGACAAACGCAACGCCACGCGCTACTACGAAACCGTCCGCGATTTCCTCAAAGCCGCCGCCGCCGCCTGGGGCGAAGCGTGGGGAGATTCTGGATACCAGGTCACGAAGCCCGTCGTGTTAAAAGCCATGCTCCGCGTCTGCGCCGACCTCGCTGCTGTCGACGCCGACCCCGCCGAAGATCGCGTCAACCGCTGGACCGAAAAGCTCGCCCCGTGGACGGAGCACTCCCGCGACTTCCGCAACGACGGCTTCTACGAACGTTTCCCCGCCAAGGGTCAGGTCGAGCGCGTCACCCGCATCCACCGCGAACTCTCCCGCCTCGCCAACATCCCCCTCCGCCCCAAATCCCGCGACTAACCCAAGAATGTAGGGCGGGGTCTCCCGACCCCGCCGTTCCTACGCCTCACCTCACCGACTTATCCTCCGGCAACCCCAGCTCCTTATAAAGCCCGCGCCGCGCATTCTTATCCCCTTCCAAAATCTTGTGCGCATACGCCGCGACTTTGAGCGCCTGCGCCCGCGGCACCACAATCACCCCATCGCCGTCGCCCACGATCACGTCGCCCGGCTTCACCAGCGCACCTCCGACCACCACCGGACGGTTCACCGACTCCAATTCATTCCGTCCCGGCCGAATCCCGCGTGTCACTGACCGCGTGTAAATCGGCACTTTCTGTGTCGCGATCTCATCGCTGTCACGCGTGCCCGCATTCGTCACCACGCCGACCGCGCCTTTCGATTTCCAAATCATGATGTTCGCCGAGCCGATCGATCCGACATCCGCGTTCACCGCGTCCTCCAACACCACCACCGATCCCTTTCGCAGAATCGGAATGAAGTGCTCCTTCGATTTCTCGTTATACCACTTCCCCGCCCACGCGTCGTAATCCTTTTCGTTCATGATCCCCGGCGCCGGCTCCTGTGTCGGCACAAACCGCGCCGTCACCGCGATTCCGATGATCCGATGGCTGTAATCCTTCGAATCCATCCACAGCGGACGAATCTCCGGATCCATCATCCCGCGGCCAAACAATCCCACCGCGTCGAGTCCGTCGGTCACATCCGCCACCCGCAGCCCTTCGAACGCCGCGAGGATCTTCGCGTCCTCTTCTTCTGAATACACCTGCGTCGGCATGAAATTCATGCCCGCTCGTAATTGCTCCGGATTCGGCTCCGCCGCTTGCGCAACCACAACGACTGACAACCCGGCGAGAACCGCCGCTCCAACCAAACGATTTGGGTATTTCATAGGGGTGCCGCCAACGTTGCCCACTGCGCCTTCTCCGCCAGCACAAAACGCATCCCCTCCCTCGCCCTACCCCGCACCCGCCCCGCCCGGTTCGCCACCGTCTTCCCATTTGCCTCGCTCCGCCTTCTCCCCGCACGCTCTCCCATTTTCATGTCCTGGATCATCGCCAGTCTCCTTTCGGCCTTCGTCCTGGGTTGCTACGAACTCAGCACGAAACAAGCCGTGCGCGACAACGCCGTCCTCGTTGTCCTCTTCTTCACCAATCTCTGCAGCGCGCTCGTTTGGCTCGCGCTCATGGCCTTCGACGCGGCTTCACCCAGCACCCTCCCCGCAATCCTCCACGTCCCTTCGCTCACCCCCGCACAACACCTGCTCATCCTCGCCAAGTCCGCCCTCGTTGCTCTCCTGTGGACCTGCTCCTACTTCGCCGTCAAACACCTCCCCGTTTCGATCGCGTCGCCGATCCGTTCGACCAGTCCCATTTTCACCATCGCCGGAGCCCTCCTCGTGCTCGGCGAACGCCCCACGCTCCTCGAGGGACTCGGCATCGCCATCACGCTCGCCTCCTTCTTCGGCCTCTCCGCCGCCGGCGCGCGCGAGGGCATCCACTTCGGCCGCAACCGCTGGATCTGGCTCCTCATCTTCGGCACCGTTCTCAACGGGGTGAGCGCGCTCTACGACAAATACCTTCTCGGCCACCACGGTTTCGACGCCGCCTCCGTCCAAGCCTGGTTCTCCATTTACCTCGCACTTCTCTTCCTCCCGCTCGCCCTCGGCTGGAAACTACGCCTCTGGCAGCGCAACGAATTCCACTGGCGCCCGAGCATCGTCCTCATGTCGCTCACGCTCCTCCTCGCCGACTTCCTCTACTTCGACGCCTTGCGCAATCCCGACGCGCTCATCTCCGTCGTTTCCAGCTTCCGCCGCGGCGCCGCCCTCGTCGCTTTCGCCGGCGGCATCCTCCTCTTTGGCGAACACAACTGGCGTCAAAAACTCCCCGCCGTCCTCGGCGTCCTCACCGGCATCATCCTCACCCTCCTCGGCTGACGATTCCCGCGCGTCCCGCCACAAACCAGAGTGTAACCTAATAGGTTACACGACCCCAGCACGTCGTTGCCTCCGTCAGTCGCGCGCTCCTGTCATCCGACCGCCGTGCCCACTTTCCCCATCAGCTCCAACTTGATCTCGCGACACTCCGCGTGCGCCTCCGCTTCGAATTTTTCCAGGTTGAAACTCGGAAAAATTCCCCGGCTCAGAATCTTCCACTCACCTGTCTCCGCAATCGGCCGCGACGCACCCGCCCGCTCTCCGCTCCATCCGAGCCGATTCTGCCGGCACAAATCCCGCGCCAGCGACACGCTCGCCACCAGCACCGCATCCTCCTTCGCCTCTTCCGCCGCGTCCACCCAGCGCATCACGTTCGCATAGCTCGGCAGCAGCCCGTGCTTCTCCGCGAAATACGCCGCCATCTCCCGTGTCGTGCAGCCGAGAAACAATTTCTCCGCCGCCGCGATCCCGACGTTCTCCCGCTGCGCAAAACTCACGATCGCCTGAAACCCGAGCGGATGCAGATGCACCAGCACCAGCTTCCCAACATCGTGCAACAATCCCGCCGCATACGCCCGCGATTCCAGACTTTGAAATTCCAAATACCGGCACACGAACCGCGCCATTCGCGCCACGCCCACCTGAAACATCCAGAAATTCGTCCAACTACACGGCGGCACATTCATCGCCCGCGTATCCGCCGTCACCAAGCCGCTCGCCATCGCCGCCAGCTTGATCTCGCCAATCAACCCCACGCAAAGCCGCGGATTCTCCACCGGCTCCGGATCGAGAGCGTCATTCCTTCGATGCAGATTCGCCGCCACCAACAAATGCGCCGCCAGCCCCGGATCCTTCTCCGCCAGATCCATCAACGGCGCCAAACTCGAGGGATGCCCGGTCGCTGACATCTGAAACGACGCCGCGACCGAATCGATGACGGGGCAGCCTTTCAGCCCATCGATCTGCTGCTGCAACTGCGCCCACGTCACCACCGGACAGCGCCCCTCCGCCGGCGCATCGAACCACACCGCCCGCTTCGCCGCCTGTTCCGCCTCATTGCGCTCCTCGTCCGTCACGAAATCCGTGGGAACCAAATCCGCGTTCAGCTGCACGCTAATCAACCTCGCCGCCACGCCAAGCAGCGGCGCGACCTCCGCCACTCCCGCCCAATTCCCCTGCTCCGCCCGCTCGCCCACTCGCGTCAACACCTCCACCGCACCCCACGCCCCCGCCGCCTCCGCCTGCTCGGAAAGCTCTGTCGTCCGCTTCAAAATCGCTTCCTTCTGCTTCGCTCCCGCGAGTTCGATCAACCTTCCCCCCGCCGCTTCCAACTCCACCCGCAGCGCGTCCAAGGCCGTGCGCAACCCGTCCGGCGTATACCCCATCATCTTGCAGAACGACTTCTCCTCTTCGAAGTGCTGCGCCCTCCAAGGGTCCGCCAGCGCTTTGTTCACTTCTGCCAAGATCTGGCTGTCGATATACGGCTTAACCAGGAAATTCTGCACCTTCAGCTCCATCGCCCGCCGCACCGACTCCCGATCGCCGGCGCTCGTGTAAATCACCACCGGCACCCGCTTCAACAAGCAGTCCTCCCGCAGCCGTTGCACCAGCGCGAGCCCGTTTTCCTTTTCCAACTTCAACTCCAGAAAAATCAAATCCACCGCCAGCGTCCGCTGCAGGAACTCCCACGCTTCCGCGACGCTGCACACCGCCGCAAATCGATGTCGTCCGCGCGCCAGCACGCCTTTCATCGCTTTGCGCGCGACGTCGGCAGGGTCGAGTAGAAGGATGTTAGCCATACGGAGGGGCAACCGGTGCGAACCCGAGCCGCACCAGTCCGGAGCGATCCACCTCCTAATCGGATCAAAACCCGATTTCTGAACGTCCCTTCGCTTCCTGCGCGTCAATCCCCGCCCGCTGCCCGTATCCAAGTCCCAATACGATCACTCCAGCCTCATCCTTCGCGCCGCTGCGGCTCCAGCTCAGGAATATCGGTCGGCGCATCCACCATCCGTCCGAGAATGTTGTGCAGTTTCCGACAAATTCTCGCTTGCACTTCCCAACAGAAACTTGCTTGTTCTCGCGCTCTTTCGCGCACCCGTAGCTCAATTGGATAGAGCATCTGACTACGGATCAGAAGGTTTGGGGTTCGACTCCCTACGGGTGCGCCACTTTTCCCTACGTTGGTCGCCAACGCAGGGTCGTGAGACCCGACCGGTTCACCAAGGTGCGCCTCCAAACGGAGCAACCATACGCGACAAAAAGCAGCTCCCGCATGAAGCCTGCAGTTCCCGAGCCTATGCGGTCGTCACGTCGTCGAGCGCTTTCCCGGCCAAAGTCGCGTCGCGAAGTCCCTGGTTCGCGAGCACGCGGTGCCGATCTCCACCTCATCCCATTGCTTCGCAAACCGCTGTTGGTGCGACGCCCAAGAAGGACTCGCCGCGTCCGTGGGCACTCCAAGCCGGCAACTCGCATGCTCCCCGACCGAGCCGGTCCCCCGGTTCGATCCAGTGATTTTGCGGAACACTCTTCCGTTGACAGCGCGACGCAGTGGTCAGACCTCTTACCACATGCCCCATTCGCTCCGCCGCGCGCCGCTTGTGGAAAGCATCTGCGAGCGGCTGCTCGCCGATCACCGCCAGTCCGACTGGCTGCCGCCAGAGCGTCAGCTCGCTGTCGAACTTGGCGTGAGCCGTCCAGCTTTGCGCGAAGCGATCAAACGGCTCGAAAACCAGGGTCTCCTCGCCGCGCGGCATGGCGTTGGCGTCCAAATCGTCGACCAACCCGAGGCTCCCATCCAGGCCGTCCTCGAACGCACGCTGCCCTCGCCGACCGAGCGCATTCGCCAGTTCACCGCCGCGCGCCAGCTCGTCGAGCCCGAGCTCGCGGCGCTCGCCGCCACTCGTCTATCGAAAAGCGCCGGTGATCGGCTTGCGTCGATTCACGATCGCTTCTGTGCCGCGACCAATCTCGACGCAGCACTCGCCGCCGACCTCGAGTTTCACCGCGCCCTCGCCTCGCTCTCCGGAAACCGCGTTCTCGAACTCATGATCGCGTCCATGGCGCCCCTGGAAACCGATTCGCGCCGCGTCACCCTCGGACAGGTCGGTCTCGCCCAAGCGCGTCGCCAGCATGGTCGAATCCTCGCCGCGGTCCTCGCGCGAGACCCCGACACCGCCCGCCGCGCGATGGAGACCCATCTCCGCGCCGCCGCCGCGAGCCTGAGCGCCTGATCCTCCGTCACATGATCGCTCCGGCCGATCTTTCTCTCCTGGCGAGCCAACTCGCCGGCGAGCTCCATACGGGCGACACGTGGCGCTCCATTTACGCCACCGATGCCTCGGAGTATCAGGAAACGCCGATCGGCGTCGCGCTGCCCCGCGATGAAAATGACGTGCGCCGGATCGTCGCGTTCGCGCATCGTCACCACCTCGGCCTCATTCCGCGCACCGCCGGCACGTCGCTCGCCGGCCAGGTCGTCGGCGCCGGTCTCGTCCTCGACCTCGGTCGTCACCTCAACCGAATCCTCCACTTCGATCCCGTTCGCCGCCGGGTCAAGGTCCAGCCGGGTGTCGTCCGCAACGAACTTAACCTCTTCCTCCAGCCGCACGGTCTCTGGTTCACTCCAGAAACCTCCACCGCCAACCGCGCCATGATCGGCGGGATGGTCGGCAACAACTCGTGCGGCGCAAACTCCATCGTGCACGGCACGACGCGCGACCACCTGTTGGCAGCGCGCGGTTTTTTAAGCGATGGTTCCGAGGTTACCTTCGGTCCGCTGACCGCCGCCGAGTTTCGCGCCAAGTGTAATGGTCCAGACACGCTGGAAACGCGCATCTACCGCGCGGTGGATGCGCTGCTCGGCGACACCGCCAACCGCCGCCTCATCACGGAAAACTTTCCGCAACGCTCCGTCACCCGCCGCAACACCGGCTATGCCCTCGACGCGCTCATGGCTTGCGCCGTGTTCGATCCGACATCCGACCAGCCGTTCAACCTCTGCCGCTTGATCGCCGGCTCGGAAGGCACGCTCTTCCTCGGCGTTGAGTTCGAACTCAATTGCGAGCCGCTGCCGCCGGCCGGCGCCCTGCTCTGCGCCCACTTTGCATCCATCCGCGAATCGCTGGAGGCCACCATCGTCGCAATGCGCCACCGGCCGTTTGGCTGCGAGCTCATCGACCGCCACATCCTTGAGTGCACCAAGGCCAATCTCGCCCAGGCGCCCAATCGTTTTTTTGTTCAAGGCGATCCCGGCGCCGTGCTCGTGATCGAGATCCGCCATGCCGATCGCAGCACGATCGAGCACACCATGGCCGAGCTCATTTCCGAGTTGCGCGCGGCAGGCCTCGGCTACGCCTACCCGATCCTCTGGGGCGATGATTGCAATCGCGTTTGGGATCTGCGCCGCGCCGGCCAGGGTCTCATGGCCAACGTCCCGGGTGACGCCAAACCGCGCGAGGTCGTCGAGGACACCGCCGTCGCCGTCGCCGATCTGCCCGCGTATATCGAGGAGTTCGATACGTTGCTGCGCGAGAAATACGGCATCGGCAGCGTTTACTACGCGCACGCCGGCGCCGGAGAACTGCACACGCGGCCGCTCTTCAATCTGAAAACCGCCGAGGGCCTCCGCATGTTTCGCGGCATCGCGACCGACGTCGCCGCGCTCGTGAAAAAATACCGCGGCTCGCTTTCGGGCGAACACGGCGACGGCCGCCTCCGCGGCGAGTTCATCCCTTTCATGGTGGGCCCCGCGTGTTTCGCCATGATGCGTCGGATCAAGCAAACCTTCGATCCGCACAATCTTCTCAACCCCGGCAAGATCATCGACACGCCGCCGATGGATACCAGTCTGCGGCACTCGCCCGACGTTCCGACACCCGACTACGAAACCGTTTTTCATTTCCGGGCCGAGCAGGGCGTGGTCCGCGCCACCGAGCAGTGCAATGGCGTCGGCGAATGCCGAAAATCGCACCTCATGGGCGGCACCATGTGCCCGAGCTACATGGCGACGCGCGACGAAAAACACACCACTCGTGCGCGCGCCACAACGCTGCGGCAAGTGCTCACTGCGCCCGCGAATCCGAACCTCTCGCCGTGGGATCACCCGTCACTCCCCGAGGTGATGGAGCTCTGCCTTTCCTGCAAAGGCTGCAAATCCGAATGCCCGTCAAACGTGGATCTGGCCCGGCTCAAATCCGAATGGCTTCAACACCGGCACGACCGGCACGGCATCCCTCTGCGTTCGCGGCTCGTGGCGGGTTTCGCTCGCAGCATGCGTCTCGCCGCGCTCGCTCCGGAACTCTACAACCGCGTTGTTCGTTCACCGCGCCTGTCACTCTGGTTGAAACGCTTCGTCGGCTTCGCTCCGGCGCGCAGCATGCCCACGCTGCACACCACCACGCTTGCCTCGTGGCATCGCCGGCATGCCAACCCGCCGCACCTCGACTACCCGCACGGTCGCGTCCACCTGTTCTGCGACGAATTCACGAACTACACCGACGCCCCTCTCGGCATCCAGGCCGTGCAACTGCTCAACCGGCTCGGCTACGAAGTAGTGATTCCGCCGCACACGGAAAGCGGTCGCGCGCATTTTTCGAAAGGCCTCGTGCGCGACGCCCGCCGCTTCGCCCTCGATAACGTCCGCCGGTTGAGCTCCGTCGTCTCCGCCTCCGCACCACTGATTGGCCTCGAGCCGTCGGCCTTGTTGTCCTTTCGCGACGAATACATCGATCTCGTCCCGGCCGACCTGCTCGACGCCGCTCGCGGCCTCGCGGCGAACTCCCTGCTGATCGAGGAATTCCTTGCCCGCGAGATGGAGGCTGGCCGGATTACGTCGTCCGCCTTTCGCGCCGAATCGCGGCAGATCAAGCTGCACGGCCACTGTCACCAGAAGGCACTGTCTTCGCTCACACCCGTGGTGAAGATATTGGAACTGCCGCCCGGCCATCGCGTCACGCTCATACCCTCGGGTTGCTGCGGAATGGCGGGCTCCTTCGGCTTCGAAGCCGAACATTACGCTGTGTCCCAGCAGATCGGAGAACTGGTTCTCTTCCCCGCCGTGCGTAATGCCTCTCCCGATACGCTCATCTGCGCGCCGGGCACGAGCTGCCGCCACCAGATTCACGACGGAACCGGCCGCCGCGCCTTCCATCCCGTGGAGATCCTGCACGCGGCGCTGAAACCGGTTTCCTAGAAATCGGTTTCGTTTCGAACATGTATCCGCCTGCTTCTCCCTTCGCTGGAAAAACCACAGGCTCCGCCATCCCTGCCTGGCCGTAGCGCGCCGCTCCGGGTTTGAAAGGAAGAATGTAGGCGACGCATTCGTCCTCAACGCCATGAACCATGGTTCCGTCCATGCTTCGTGATTTTCCATTCCCGCTAAAGACCCGCGCAGCACATTTGCGCCATCCTTGCTGAGCTTCCTGCCCCACTTCCCATCATGAGTTCCTCCCCCACCTTGGTCGTCACGGGCGCCGGCTCCGGCATCGGCCGCGCCGTCGCTCTGCGTTTCCTCGCCGCCGGCTGGCAGGTCGCACTCGTCGGCCGTCGCATCGACGCCCTCGCCGAAACCGCAGCCCTCGCCGGGGCGGCCGCGGAGCGAGCCGCAACTGTTTCTTGCGACATCGCCGATCCTTCCGCAGTCGACGCCATGGCCAGCGCGGTCTTCGCTCGATTCGGCCGAGTCGACGCCCTCGTCAACGCCGCCGGCACCAACATCCCGCAGCGCAGCTGGAGCGAACTTTCGCGCGCCGATTACCGCGCCGTTCTCGCCGCCAATCTCGACGGCGCCGTCTACTGCGTGCAGGCGTTCCTACCGCAGTTTCGCGCGCAACGCGCCGGGACCGTCGTCAACATCAACTCCGAAGCCGGCCTCCAGGCCAGCGCCAAGTCCGGCGTTGCCTACGTCGCCTCCAAGTTCGCGCTGACGGGTCTCACTCAGTCGCTCAACGCCGAGGAACGCGCCAACGGCATTCGCGCGTGCTCCATTTTTCCGGGCGATGTCGACACTCCGCTCCTCGATCGCCGTCCGCTTCCTCCCCCTCCCGAGGCCCGCGCCGCGATGCTGCAGCCCGACGATGTCGCCGCGTGCGTCTGGCTCGCCGTCACCCTGCCGCCGCGCGTGATCGTCGAGCAACTCGTCGTCCGCCCGCGCTAGATTTCCGTTCGCTCCTAGCTAGTCATCCCAACCGCTCGCGTCCCCCGCTTCCATCGGCGCGAACTCTTCTTCCAGCACGGCTAAAGCCGTCGCCCTGGATCTTGTTTATCATGGATTGCACTCGCGCCTTCACGCAGTTCCGCGCTGTGCAACTGCATCGAAATCGCTCAACTTTCCCTCACATGAAAAAACCCCTCGGCGTCGGCTTCATCGGCAGCGGCTTCATCACCAAATTCCATCTTCAATCCTTTGTCGCCGTCCGCGATGCCGACATCCGCGGCATCTGGAGCCCGAATGCCGCCAATGCCGCCGAAACCGCCGCCTACGCACGCAGCCTCGGCATCGGTGACACCAAAGCCTACGCTTCGATCACCGAGATGGTCGCCGATCCTTCGATCGATGCGCTCTGGATCTGCGGTCCCAATCACCGTCGCGTTGAAAATCTCGAGGAAATCGTCGCCGCGCTGGAATCCGGCAAGGGCACGCTCCAGGCGATCGCCTGCGAAAAACCGCTCGCGCGCAACGTCGCCGATGCCAAGCGCTGCGTCGAACTCATCGAAAAATCCGGCGTCCTCCACGGCTATCTCGAGGACCAGCTTTTCGTCCCGGCGATCGTTCGCGGACGCGATCTCGCCTGGGGCCGCGGCGCCGCCGCAACGGGCCGCCCCTATCTCGCCCGCTCCGCCGAAGAACACAGCGGACCGCACAAGCCGTGGTTCTGGCAAGGCCAGCATCAAGGCGGCGGCGTGCTCAACGACATGATGTGCCACAGCGTCGAGGTCACCCGTTTCCTCCTCACCAAGCCCGGCGCCCCGCGCAACAGCATCCGCCCCGTCAAAGTCACCGGCCACATCCAAAGCCTCAAATGGTCGCGCCCCGACTACGCGCGCATCCTCAAGGAAACGATGAGCGCCGAGGTCGATTATCTCACGCGTCCGTCCGAAGATTTCGCCCGCGCCACCGTCGAATACATCGACGAATCCGGCCGTCCGCTCATCGCCGAAACCACGACGTCGTGGAGCTACGTCGGGGCGGGCCTTCGCCTCAGTTCCGAACTTCTCGGACCCGAATACTCCTTCGCCTACAACTCGCTCGACACGAGTTCGAAGCTCTTCCTCAGCCGCCGCGTCGCCGGCGCCGCCGGCGAAGACCTCGTCGAAAAACAAAACGCCGAACAAGGCCTCATGCCCATCGTCGGCAACGAAGCCGCCGAATACGGCTACGAAAACGAGAACCGCTACTTCACCCGCTGCTTCCTCGCGGGAAAACAACCCGAGCTCAACTTCCACGACGGACTCGAGGTCGTGAAACTTCTCATGACCGCCTACATGAGCGCCGAACAGGAACGCACGTTGCCCTGGAATCCCCCCGGCCTCGACACCTTCATCCCCGCCGTCGCTCAAGGCCGGTGGAACCCGATAGCCCTCCCCGATTCGTCGAAGTCCCCGTCGGGTTGTTAACCCCCTCCGCCCGCCCAAAATCGTTCTCTTTCTCTCGCCCGCCGCCACCGTCCCGCCCTTCGCGCCCCTTTGCGTCCTCCGCGGTTTCCCCCGTTTCCACTCCTCCGTTCCCTTCGTCACAACCCTGGCCAGCCCCCCTCCGTGTCTCCGCGCCTCCGTGATTCAAACATTTAACCCCACAGCCCCGTTCCAGCCTAGCTC
>JAEWBF010000140.1 GCA_023391285.1 Verrucomicrobiota bacterium | reverse complement strand
GTCCAGCGGGGCCCGGTCGGTGGCGTCCTCTCACCCCGTCGCGCACCCCGCGGTTTCGAAAAGCGTGAGGCGGAGCAACATCAACGTGCCCGTCGCGGCCTACTCGCAGGTCGCGCACCCCGCGGTTTCGAAAAGCGTGAGGCGGATTTTCTCGGTGTTCGGCGTAGGTGAAAGGACGGTCGCGCACCCCGCGGTTTCGAAAAGCGTGAGGCGGTGAGCCAGCTTTACGCCAAGGCGTTTCCTGACCCGGTGTCGCGCACCCCGCGGTTTCGAAAAGCGTGAGGCGGGCTGGAACCCTCCTCGACCGCTTGGGCGAAGTAGTGTCGCGCACCCCGCGGTTTCGAAAAGCGTGAGGCGGATGCTCCGCCTGGAGCGTCGGCTTCAGCGTCGAGTCCAGTCGCGCACCCCGCGGTTTCGAAAAGCGTGAGGCGGAGCGGGCGCGCCGCGCGTCCGACCCTTCGTTCCCCGTCGCGCACCCCGCGGTTTCGAAAAGCGTGAGGCGGATTGCGGGACTCCTTTTCCTTGCAACGGGTTTCACGTCGCGCACCCCGCGGTTTCGAAAAGCGTGAGGCGGAATGGAGGCATTCAGGAGGACGCGGGGACGGTCGCCGTCGCGCACCCCGCGGTTTCGAAAAGCGTGAGGCGGGCTCGATGGATCAGCACCTGGTTTACGCGATAACGTCGCGCACCCCGCGGTTTCGAAAAGCGTGAGGCGGATTTGAATCGCGGTTGCCTCGTCTCCCCGCGTGAGGGTCGCGCACCCCGCGGTTTCGAAAAGCGTGAGGCGGTTTTCTGGTGTGAGCCATGACCGCTCAAAGATACGGTCGCGCACCCCGCGGTTTCGAAAAGCGTGAGGCGGCGCGGCAGGAGAGGGATTGTGCAACTTTGGCCCGGTCGCGCACCCCGCGGTTTCGAAAAGCGTGAGGCGGATCAGGGCCGGGTCTTCCCATTCGGTCACCTGAAGTCGCGCACCCCGCGGTTTCGAAAAGCGTGAGGCGGCCGAAACGGTGGAAACGCAGCTTGCCGAAGGTATCGTCGCGCACCCCGCGGTTTCGAAAAGCGTGAGGTGCCAGAAGCCTCACCTGTTCCCTCTCTCACCTCCCCCTCACCCAATCAACCCCGCCAATTCCCGATCGATCCGAAACGCTTCCCGCACCGCCGCAAAACCATCGATCAACTCCCCCGGCGCGCCCGCCCGCGGAAACACCATCCCCAACTCGCTCCCCGTGCACCGCACGTGCGCGTCCACACCTTCCACGCGAATCTCGCACTCGCTGCAGTCCGAAGGATACGTCACCGACAACCCGCCCTCGCCGTCCAGCGCCTCGATCGCGTCCACCACCGCCTCGACACTCGCACCTTTCTTCAACCCAAAAACGATCTCCGAAAACTTCCCCGCGAACACCGCCGCAAAATTTTCCGTCCGCGCCAGCTCCGCGCTCCGCAACTCCCGCATTCGCGTCGTCACGACATACCGCTCCGGCCGTTCCTCCTCGATCGCATAGCCGATCTCCACCGCGAAATCTTTCGCCGTCAGCACCGCCAGCCCGCCGCCCACCGACAGCGACAACTCCCTCCGCTTGTAACCCAGCGCCGCCCTGACCGCCTGAAACAACGCCTCCGCCTCATCCGCCAACTCCTTCTCCCCCACTTTCGCCAGGAACGCATTCGTGGCGTCATTCGCCGCATCGGGAATCGTGTGAAATCCCTTCCGATACCCACTCAACGTCTTCACCAGCCCGCCGCCGCGACCGACAAAATCGATCGCGGACACGATGCTGGAAGGGAGTTCGCCCGACATTCCGCCGATCAAATCCTACCGGCCTCATGTCCCGCCAGCCCGAATGCTAACCTCCGCTTACGCCCGTGCCGCCCGCGCAATCAACGCCACCAGCCCCACAATCAACAGCAGCGGAATCCAAATCGGCGACAACACCGCCAGCAGCACGAGCGCAACCAGCGCCAACACCCCGATCACCACCAGCCCCACCGTAGCCAGCGTCGCCAACCCGCCAAACACACACTCCGCCAAAACCAACAGCGGCAACCCGACAAACACCGGCACCAGCAAAAATGCCGGCAGCAGCTTCACCGCCAGCAGCACCGCCAAGATCACCAGGAGCACTTTCCAAAACGTGTTCATGCCCCCAAAACCCGCCACGACCCTAAAAGTTTCAGGTAGGGCGAACTTGCCTGCCCCGACATGTCGGGGCCCCCGGTGAGCCGCCCGCCGCTTCGCAGCGGGAAGCTCCCAACCTCAAGCTCCAAGCTCCAACAAATCCCCACCCCCACCTCCACCATCGACCCCTGGTTCTTGGTCCTTGGCCCTTCTCTGGAGCGTGGATCTTGGACGCTTGGAGCTTCTTACAGCCCCAACCTAACCGCCACCACCAGCACGCCCACCGTCATCGCCAGCGCGATACCCACCGCGATCTTCGCTCCGCGCGCGTTCCGCACATAAACCCTTTCGCCGATCTTCGCCGCCTCGTCCTTGGCCTGCCGCGCAAAACCGAACGCCTTCCACGCGAAAAATCCCTTCATCAGCGCGCTCGCCACGAGCAGCCCGAGCCACAGCCCGCTGTTGCCCGGCCCCTTCAACTGCACCTCACCCAGCAGCTTCGCATCGACAATCAACAGCGTCAGAATCGTTAGCATCGCGAAGATCGAGGCCTTCCCCGCCAGCAACTGCACCACCCGCTGCGCCGCCGGCAGCCGCGTCGGATCGTCCGCCGTAATCACCTCGCGCCCCGACTCCGCCGCCGCCACCGCCTCCTTGTCCTCATCCAACGGGAACGGCGCCTTCCACGCCGCGATCACCGACGGCACCGACGCAAACATCACCACGATGAAAAACGTCTCGAAGCCCAGCCACTCCGCCAATGGGCCCGACACCATCGTCGTCGGCACGAGCACGAAATTCATCAGCGCCGTCGCGAACGCATAATGCGTCATCGTGAACCGCCCGGGCGCAAACTGCTGCATCATGTAAACCATGTTCCCAATAAACCCGAACCCGTATCCAAATTTCTCGATACTCACCAAGGTCGCGATCGTGACGTAGTCCAACCCATGCCCCGGCCCCGCCGCATGGCTCAGATAAACGAACGTGAAATGCGGCACATTCAAACACAGCGCCAGGAACGGCAGCGCGCGCTTCAATCCCATTTTGCCCAAAAACATCCCGCCCAAAATCCCGCCCACGATCATCGCGATCGTCCCCCACGTCCCATCGATCTGCGCCGCCTGCCCCGCCGTGAGACCCAACCCGCCGCTCTCCGTCGACGACTGCAGAAACAGCCGCCCTTCCATCAAGATCAACCCCTCCCCCGCCCGATACAGAAACACGAAAGCGATCATCCCCCAGAACGACCGCTTGTGGAAAACCGTCTCCGCCGTCCGCACGAAATCGCGCACCACCTCGCCTGCATTCGCCGGCCGGTGCGCAATGCTCCCCGTCGGCAACGCAAACACGTGCAACACCGCCAGCAGCGCCATCACCACCGCCGCCGTGATCCACACCGCCATCCACATCGTCTGCGTCGACCACGCATTCGCCGTCGCCAACCGCTCCATCTGACTGATCAACAATCCCGTCGAGAGCACTTTTCCCAAATTCCACGCCATGCTCTGGATGCCCGCATACGTCGCCTGCTGCTTCCGATCCAACGCCGTCAGATAAATCCCATCGCCGCAGATGTCCTGCGTCGACGACGCAAACGCCGCTACCCACAGCAGCGCGATCGTGATCTTGAAAAACCCCGACATCGGCAGCGCCATCGCCACGCCCACGAACAACGCCGCCAGCAACACCTCCATCGCGATCACGAAGAACTTCTTCGTGCGATACATATCCAGAAACGCTGCCCAAAACGGCTTCAACGACCACGCGAGCACCACGTTGCCCAACATCACCGTGATCTCTCCGTCCGAGACGCCGAGCGACTTGAACATCGTCGCCGCCGTCGCGTTGATCACGTTGAACGGAATGCCCATCGCCAGAAACAGCGACGGCACCCAAATGAAAGCATACCGGGCAGAGCGGGAGCTCATGGACATGGGGTGAAGTTGGAGGTCGGGATAAAAACAGCCCGGCCACTCAGGCGCAGCCGGCGCTCCGCCACTCCACCGTTTCGCCGCCCCCACGCCAGCGAATTCTCGTTTATGCCGTTCAGCACATGGAGGCGCGGTGCCCCCACCGCGCAATCCTCCTCTCTCCACCCTCAATTCTCATCCCTCAACTCCCCACTCCTTCATGACACACAAACGTTAGAGTAGCGCGAACCCTTGCCCCGACATCGCCTGTCAGCTGCCTGAGCGATGCGGCCCGGCCTGCCCGTTTCAGTCACCGTCCCATGACCGTCCGTCCTGAAAACCTCGATACGCCCGGCGTCCCTCGCCGGCCCACGCTCAAGGACGTCGCCCGGGAATCCGGCTATCACGTCACCACCATCTCGCTCGCCCTCCGCGATCATCCGAGCATCCCCGAAACCACCCGCCAGCGTATCCGCGAAATTGCCGCGCGTGTCGGCTATGAAAAGAATCCCGTTTATCACGCACTCAGCCGCTTCCGTCAGCAGGGCACCGTTTGCGCCCCCGCCCCGCGCATCGCCTTCCTCGAAAACTTCGGGCCCGGCTCCGGCGTGGCACGGCCACCTTACCTCCAAGCCGTGCTCGACGGCGCTCGTCGCCAAGCCGACTTGCTTGGCTACCAACTCGATCCGCTCGCCGTCGGCGAAGACGATCACGATTCGCGCAGCCTCTCCCACTACCTTCGCGAACATCGGATCGAGGGCATCGTGCTCAGCGCCTTCGCGCCCGGCTTCGCCGAGATCGCGCTCAACTGGGAAGAGTTCGCCGTCGCCAAGATCCACTCCCGCCACACCGAGCCCAACGCCACTGTCATCGGCAACGACCAACTGCGCGAGGTCCGCCTCGCTTTTCGCCACGCCACCGCCCTCGGCTACCAACGCATCGGTCTCGCCGTCGGCCGCGCCGACGAAGATGCCTGCGGCCACCGCCACACCGCCGGCTATCTGATGGAAGAGGTTTCCATTCCCGTCGACTGCCGCGTCCCGCCGCTGCTTTTTCCCTACAATCTCTGCGGTCCCATGCTCAGCGGAATGCTCGCCCGCTGGGTCCGACGTCATCGCGTCGACATCGTCCTCAGCAACTGGCGCAGTATCCAGGATCTCCTTCGCCACGAAGGCCTCCGCGTCCCCGACGACGTCGCCTGCGCCGGATTGTGTCTCTGCGACGATGCCTCCGACGGCCTCGCCGGCGTCCACCCGCGTCTCGATCTCGTCGGCGAACGCGCCGTATCCATCGTCGTAGCACAGCTCAAATCCACCGAGCGCGGCCTGCCCGACTTCCCCTCGTCCATCTATGTCCACGGCATCTGGCAAGACGGCCCCAGCGCCCCGCCCCGCAGCTGACGGCGCAAGCTCGCCGAAACGCTACTACACGCTCGCCGACATCGCGGCCCGCGTCGGCGTTCACGTCACCACCGTCTCTCTCGCCCTCCGCGACCACCCTTCGATCCCGCCTTCCACCCGCGCCCGGATCCGTTCCGTCGCCAAGGAGTTCGGCTACCAACGCGATCCGCTCCTCGACGCCCTCAACTTCCACCGCGCCCGCCGATCCAAACACGCCCGCTCACTCGGTTCCGCGTTCGTCGTGCACGCCGGCACCACGCGGCTGTTCAGCGGCAACCACTACCAACCTCTCGTTTACGCCGGCGCCAAAGCCGCCGCCGAAGCCCGCGGCCACACGCTCGACATTTTCGTCATCGGCCAGGGCCACCTCGCCCCCGCGCGGCTCAACACCATCCTCAACGCCCGCGGCATCAGCACCGTCCTGCTATCGACGTTCGAAATAGACATCGAGCAACTCGACCTCGACTGGGACCACTTCTGCGCCGTGAAGATCGAGTGCCTTCACCTCAAGCCGCACCTCGACGCCGTATCCAGCGATCAACTTCAAGTCGCCCGCCTCGCCATGCGCCGCCTCCGCGAGCTCGGCTACCGACGCATCGGCCTCGCCACCGCCCGCGAAGACCAGACCCGCCTCGAAGAATCCTTCGGCATGGGCGTGCTCGTCGAACAAGCCTCGCTGCCCGAAGCCGAGTGCGTCCCGCCGCTCATCTTCAGCCTCGCCCAGGTCCCTTTGCTGCCGCGGCTGATCCCCGAGTGGATGCGCGCCCATCAGGTCGACGTCATCATCTCCAACTGGAACGAACTTCTGGACACGTTCGCGACCGCCGGCCTCCGCTTGCCGGACGATGTTGCGTTCGCCTCGCTCGACATCCCGCCCAGCCTCCCGCACCTCGCCGGCATCGTTCAAAATCACCGCCTCGTCGGTCAACGCGCGATGGAGCAGCTCGCCATCATGGCCGACGCGTATCAACGCGGAGTTCCCGCCGCACAGACGATCACTTTCGTTCCCGGCTTCTGGCAAAACGGCGTCACCGCGCCCGCCAAATCCCGCCGCCCTCTCCCGCCGGGCTGACCGCCCGCTTTCGCCCGAACCGCGTTGTATCCGAAGAACGGATGCATCGAGCAAAGTCCTCCACGGCGCATCGGAAGTTTCTCCGATAAACGCCAAACTAAACCGTTAGAGTCCGCGGGCCTTTGAGTCCGCGAGAGCTCCGGCGCTTCAACGCGCGTCCGCCAAGCGCACCCGCTGCGACGGATGCACCCGTTCTTCTTCCCCTTTGATCGTCGTCCGCGGTTCCCGCGGGCGCGCCGTCAAAACCAAACCCAATGAACGAACCTACACCCAACATCTGCACTCGGAGTCGTGCCTTCTCTCTTCGGCCCGGCTCCCTTCTCGCCGTCGTTGCGCTCACTTGTTCCGCGCACGCTCAAACTCCTCCCGCCTCCACCGATACCCCCACCGACGACGAGGTCGTCACGCTCTCGCGCTTCACCGTCTCCAGCGAACGCGACGTCGGCTACCGCGCCTCCAACTCGATCGCCGGCACACGTTCCAACACCCCCATTCGAGACATCCCGCTGAACATCCAGGTTTTCACCAACGAGTTCTCGCAGGATCTCCTCATCACCAACCAGGTCGACCTCGAGCGCTACAACGCTTCCCTCGTCAACGGCGGCGCCGACAGCCGCTCCTCCAACCCCATTCAACAGGCCTACAACGCCTTTCTCTTCCGTGGCTTCGTCCAAAACTGGGGCCTGCGCGACGGCATTCGCCAATATGATCCGATCGACACGCAGGGTCTCGCTCGCGTCGAAATCGTTAAAGGCCCCGCCGGCCCGCTCTACGGTCTCTCCTACGCCGGCGGCGTCATGAACAGCATCACCAAGGACGTCGATTTCCGCGATAACTTCACCAATCTCCGCGCCACCGTCCAAAACGAGGGCGAATACCGCGGCACCATCGACGCCAACTACGCCGGCGATGTCGGCGGCGGAAAATTCGGCATTCGTTTCAACGGCGCTCACGCCGACACCAAGGACGAACGCGCCCACTCCGACGGCACCGTCCGCTACGCCCAACTCAACCTCGAGTGGCAGCCGTTCCCCAACACGCAGCTGAAATTCCTCATGGAGGACGGCTATCGCGAAAAGAACAATGGCCTCGGCTACTTCACTCGCGCCGAACGCGACGCCGCCGGCAACGTCCTCGACAACGGCGCCTCCATCCCGCTCCAGATCGATCATCCCGAAATCCCTTGGGAATGGAATTGGTCCACCGGCACCAACCCGCGCTCGATCGACACCGAGCTCTATCGCGGCACCATCAACCACACGGTCAACGACCAGCTGAGCGTCACCGCCTACTGGCAATACGGCAAACGCCTCAACATCGACTCCAACGGCTGGGAAGCCAACGGCTCCGGCGGCGGCGCCGCGTGGGACACCAACGCCAATACCGGCTGGATCAATCCCGCCACGCCCGACGAATTCATCCGCCTCGGTTACCACTACCGCGAATGGGGCAATCGCATGCATGGCTACGGCGCCACCGCCGTCTACAACTTCGACCTCAACGCCGTCCGCAACACCATCACGATCGGCGGCGCCGCCTGGGGCGAACGCTTCCTCACCCGCCGCTTCGCCCAACCCGCGGACACTCCCAACGTCCTCATCTTCCCCGTCCGCGCCGACATCAACACCGAGCAGGTCCCCACCATTCCTCCGCCCGACTACGCGGCCAACACCGACAACGGCGGCTGGAACACCGAGAACAACTCCAACGATTACTACTTCGCGAACTGGCAGCTCTTCGCCCTCAACGATCGCCTCAAGCTCAACGCCGCCATCAACCGCACGAACCTCAAACTCGTGCAGCGCTCCGGCGCCGACGGCTCCGTCAACCTCACCGAGGTTTCGAAGAACTCGCCGATGTTCGGCGCGATGTTCGACATCACACCCGAAATTTCGATCTTCGCCGTTCACGCCACCTCGCTGTTTCCCTCCACCGACAAAAACAGTTTCAGCGTCCAAATGCCCCCGGAAATCGGCAAGAGCTACGAGGGCGGCGTGAAGGTTGAGCTCCTCGACGGCAAGATCAGCGGCACGCTCAGCTACTACCAGATCCGCAAGGAAGGCGGCGGCCGCCAGATCTCTCCCGGCTTCAATCTCAACGTCCAGCGCTGGGACGCCATGTCGCCCGCCGAGCGCGAAGCCAACTTCCCGGGCCAAACCCGCGAAACCCTTCTCTCCCAAGGCGACTTCTTCCCCGCCGGCGAAGTCGAATCGAAAGGCTTCGAAGCCGACATCATCTTCCAGCCCACGCGCGACTGGCAGATCGTCCTCAGCTACGCCCACAACGACAACGAGGTCACCGAATCCTCCGATCCCTCCCAACTCGGCCTCGCCACCCAGGGCTCCATCTCCGATCAGTGGGCGCTCGTCACGAAGTATTCATTTACCCGTGACAACTTCCGCGGCCTCTTCGTCGGCGGCGGCCTCCACCATGCCGGCAAAGCCCTCCAGGATTACAACGGCCCCAACGGCTCCGCCCGCTACAACCCGAGCACGTTCTACGCTGAAGCCTTCGCCGGCTATCGCTTCAAACTCGGCAACTACGACGCCCTCGTTCAACTCAACCTCAAGAACCTCACGCGCCAGGAGGAGTTCGTCGGTTGGAAAGCCACCGGCTCCGCCACCACGCGCGCCACCGAACGCTACGAGGTAAAGACACCCACGATCTACGCCCTCACCTTCGGCTTGGATTTCTAAACCTCACGCAGTCTTCACCCACTCCGAGGGCGAGCTTGTCTCGCCCTCTTTTTTTAGCGGAGCATTGTTCCCCGGATGCCTCGCCCGGGGTAATCCTCTCAAGACCTCCCTTGTCATTCTGAGCGAAGCGAAGAATCCACAACGGCGACCGCCCGCGGATGCAGGTCACGAGTTTTCCCGTCAACCACCCCTGCTCATCCCTGGACTCTCTCCATGCCCCCTGCTCCCGTCACTCGCGCCCGCCTCCAAGCCACCGTCGCCGTCGCCGGCACCGGCTTTCTCTTCTGGCGTTTCAACCACGCCGTTCCCTTCGCGCTCTTTGTCCTCGCAATCCTCCTCGCCGCCCTCGCCTGGCTCTCGCCGCGTCACTACGCGCCCCTTCAACGCGCCTTCAACTCCCTCCTGCACGCGTTCCTCACCGTTCTCACCTGGACAATCCTCGGTCTCGTTTACTTCGGCCTCTTCACACCCCTCCGCCTCTTCCGCACCCTCACCCGCCGCGACCCACTGGCTCTCCGTCGTCCACCCACCCACGACTCCTACCTCCGTCCTCTTCCCACCACCCCACCCCGCTTCG
>JAEWBF010000139.1 GCA_023391285.1 Verrucomicrobiota bacterium | reverse complement strand
CACCCGCCAGCGGCAACCCCCACCCCACCGCCGCCAACCCGAGCACCAGCGTGAGATTCGTAACATTATTCACGATACAGTTCGTCACCACCTCCCCGCCCGGCGCACCCGTCTGCAGCACGATCGCCACGAACATCAAATTCCCCAGCCCCGAACAATACGGCATCACCAGCGTGCCCAAGGCCGTCCCTTCGAGCCCATGCTTCAACAACGCTTCGAGCCGCCACACCATCAACAGCGACGCCCCCAGAAACAGCGCCACATACACGCCCACATTGCCCAGCCCCGCCGCCTCAATCGCCTCCGCCAGCGCGTTCACGCCTTCGCCCGCTCCAGCCGATACCGTCCGCCCGCGCGTATCAACTTCATGGAGACGCCAAACGTCTCCGACATCCGCCGCGAATTCAGCACCTCCTTGATCGTCCCCGCCGCTACCACACCGCCATCACGCAACATCAGCGCATGCGTGAATCCGTCGACGATCTCCTCCACGTGATGCGTCACCAGCACCAACACCGGCTCCGTTTTCTTCACCAGCCCGCGCACCATCTCCAAAAAATCCTCCCGCGCCACCGGATCCAAACCCGCGCACGGCTCATCCAAAATCAGCAGCTCCGGCCGGCCCATCAACGCCCGCGCGATCAACACCCGCTGTCTCTCCCCCTGCGAAAGATACAGCCATTCCCTTTCCGCAATCCTCAGCGCCCCCACCACCTCCAACCATTCGCGCGCCGCCGCCCGATCCCCCTTCGTCACCCGCGCCCATAAATCCAGCTGCGCGAACTTCCCGCTCATCACCGTCTCGATTGCCTTCTCCGCCGGCGGAATCGCCGCGCCAAACGCACTCGTCACCACGCCCACCTTCTCGCGCAACGTCCGCCAGTCGCTCGCTCCATAACGTTGCCCGAGCGCCGAAAACTCTCCCGCCGTCGGTGAAATAAATCCCGTCAACGCCTTCAACAGCGTCGTCTTCCCCGAGCCGTTCGCCCCCAAAATCACCCAGTGCTCCCCTCGCTCCACGCGCCAATCCACCCCGCGCAATATCGCCGTTCGCCCGCGCTCCACACGCAGCCCGCAAATCTCTAACACCGTTTCCCGTTCACGCATCGGCCCATCTCGCCGCCTCCCCATCACCGCCGCAAGGCCGGACTCGGGTGTGCAGGATTCCCGTTTCCCCCCAGCTCAATCTTGCAGGATGCACCCTTCCCCGGTGCGTCAAACGGTCTCGAAAACCCAATAGCTGCCGACTCCTCAAACGCTTGCGCATGCTCAGCTCCGTTCGGCACGGCTGATGCGCCACATGCACCACCTCAACATACACCCCACACAAAAGGCCGCCATGAAACTCACCCGCCTCGCCCTCACCACCTCACTCGCCACCGCCGCGTCCAGTTTCGCCGCCTTCGCCCAGGTTGCCTCCGATCCTTCACTCCCGGCTGCTCACCCGGGCGTCAACGCCTCGGTCGCTCTCAACAACGGCGGTAATCCCGCCGGCGCTATCGGCGCGGCCACCCTCAACGCCCAAGCCGTTCCCAACTCCGCTCCGCTCATCGTCGGCAACGCCGGCACCACCGGCGTCAACGGTCTCACCGGCTCCAACGCCGCCGCTTCCTCCGTCCACGGCACCGACCTGCCCGCCGTGTCCGGCACCGAATCGATCGGCATGCGCCGCGAGCGCCTCCGCGCTGCGGCCCAATCCACCACGACAACGCCGGTGACTTCCACCAACACGGTGCCCGCCGACCTCGCGCTCGGCACCCAGCTCGCCGTAAGTTCGATCCGTTCCGCTTCGATCTCAGGCCGCGACGATCTCACCGATCAGCTGAATCGCAACATCGCCGCCGCCCGCGACGCCATGATGTCAGCCGACGCCCGCGCGCGTTCGCTTGATCCCGACGCACGCGCCGAATTCGAGGCTGCCGCCCGCGCCGTCGCCACCGCTGAGCGTCGCCTCCAACAAAGCATTTCAGCTGCCCAGTCGGCTCCTTCCAGCGAGTGGTCTCGCGCTCGCGAGGCTCTTGCCGCCGATTACGACAGCTTCACCCAAGCGGTCGCGCACGCCCAGCGAGTAGCCGCCGCAGGTTCCGCGCGCAACAGCACATCCCTCGGCCGGCGCTAGCCGGTCTGTCAGGAAGAGATAGTGCGTGATTGGGCGCCCCGGCGGACTCGCCCGCCGGGGCGCTTCCTTTTTGCTCCGCAAAACTCCTTTTGCGCCGCGCCACCCCACGCTCCACTTTTCGCTCATGTCCAAAGCCCGCTACATCGAGGCCAAAGAAAAATGGGCCGCTAAACAAAAAGCCCGCGGCATCACCGCCCGCAGCGTCGCCTCCACCGACCGCCTTCCGCCCGGACAAAAACTCACCGCCGGCTTTCCGGTCCTCGATCTCGGCGTCCAACCCGAAATCCCTCTCCCCGAATGGAAGCTCACGCTCAACGGTCTCGTTGAAAAACCGGTCACGCTTTCCTGGGACGACTTCAACGCCCTTCCTCAAGTCGAAGACATCAGCGATTTCCACTGCGTCACGACCTGGAGCAAATACGACTGCCGATGGAGCGGCGTCGCCTTTACCACCCTCTACGAGCTCGTCCAGCCCAAGCCCGAAGCGCAGTTCGTCTATTTTACGAGCTACGACGGCTACTCCACCAACGCCTCGCTCGCCGCCTGCCTCGACGACGATGTCCTCGTCGCCACGAAATTCGACGGTGCTCCACTCCCGCGCGAACACGGCGGCCCCGCCCGCGTCATCATTCCAAAACTCTACGCCTGGAAGGGCGCGAAGTTCGTCAACACGATCACCTTCCTCGCCGACGACAAACTCGGCTTCTGGGAAGTCCGCGGCTACTCCAACACCGCCGACCCCTGGAAAGAAGAACGCTACGCCTAAAAATGTAGGGCGGGGTCTCCCGACCCCGCCGTTCCGCCGCGCGCCGCCCGCCTCAAAGCAAAAGAAAGCACACCGCCAAAATCGCCGTCGGCACGATCGCGCCCGCAAGCAGACCCAAGGGATTCACGCCATTGGGAAAATACCGTTGAAGGATGCTCTGCCCCGCCGGATTCGGCGCATTCGCGATCACCGTCAATCCGCCACCGGTCACCGCTCCCGCGACCACCGCATACTTCAGTTCCTCCGTAAACCCGGGCACAAGCGTCGCGAGATACGTGATCGCCGCATTGTCGTTCAGCGCCGTCAAAAGCGTCGCGCTCACAAAGAGCGGCGTTTCCGAGAGGCTCTTCAACACCGGTTCGATCCACCAGCCCTGCAGCCCTCCGTGAACCACGAGGCCCGCAAGAAAGAATCCCACCAACAAAGGTGACTTCAACTCCAGCCGCGCCTGGTGGTGCGCCGTCGCCTGATGAAACGCCACGAAAAACAAAAACCCGGCCATGAACAGCGGCGGATAATGCGCCGTCAGCACCGTGTATCCGAGAAACACCAGATGCACCGTCGTGATCCACACCGGCACCGCCCGCTCGCTCACGCCCCGAACCTCTGCCACCACCGGTGTCCGTCTCGCTTCTAACGCCGCCAGCTCGCGGCGAAAGATCACATAGTAAACACCGGTCGCAGCCAGGATCCCGACGACGGCCTTCCACCCAAAATTCGTCAGCATGAACATCGTATCCCAATTCCACGGCGCTGCGACCATCAGCACCGGCGGTGCCGCGAAATGCGTCAGCGTGCCACCGACCGAAATGTTCACGAACAAAAGTCCGATCGTCGCATACGCCAACCGCAGCGACGGCTTCAACGCGTAGAACTGCCGCGCCAACAATAGTGCCGCGATCGTCATCGCCGCCGGCTCGGTGATGAACGACCCGAGAATGGGCGCGATCGTGAGAATCGCCAGCCACCACGCCGCCACCCGCTCGCCTCCCAGCGACGCCACTTTGCGCAAACTCGCTTCCGCAAAACGCAGCACCGGCCGCGTCGCCGCAATCGCCATGATCACCACCACAAACATCGGCTCCGTATAATTCACCGCCGTGCCGATGTAGTCGGTCACGCCTCCCCATCCAAAGCGGTAAGCGATCGCTCCCGCCAACACCACGGCCCAAATCCCAAACACCGCTTCCACCTCACCCAGGAAGTGAAAGATCTGACCCTTGAAACTCACCTCCTCGGGCTCGCCATCGCCGTCCGAATCGCCCGGCGGCGGCCGATTGCGACGCGCGGCATGTTCCTCCTCGGCGACATGCGCCAGATGACGAAACTTCGACGTCAGAAAAGTGTGGCAGATCGCACATAAGAAAATTGCCAACGCCACACCATTGAACGGCTCGGCCGACAAACGATGTTGCAACACGTCGAGCAGACCGCCCGGAGGATCCGCATAATCTTCCAAAGGACGCGGCAAAGGTGCATCCACAACAGTTTGCGCGCCTTGGCACCGCGGGCCGATGAAGCCCAGCCCGAGGAGCAGCAGGATACGAAGACAACGTTTGGTCAGCCTCATGAAGGAGCAGCGGTAGGAAGTTTCGGCCTTCACGCCCCCGGATAACCGAGTCCGCGCAACGCCTGCAGCACCTCACGCCAATGCACTCCCAGCGGCTTGAACTGAAGTTCGGCAGGCACGGTGGTCACCGTATGCCGAACACGGATACCTGCAAAGAACCACGGATACATTTTCCCACGGCCGATCCTGGTGACCGCCGCGCGAGGCAAACGATGCGTGCCTCGGCTGCCGGAAATCACGATCTCGTCGCGAGTCGCACTCAGGTAAGCCATCGGCTCCACCCCAAACGTTGCGCCGACATCATCAGACATGTGTCCTTCCCAGCGATGCTGGCCAGGCTCTGCGGACACGGCGGAGGAAACGGACGGTTCGATCTCTCTGGTTTTGTTCATGACGCGCTCTTTCGAAAGCGCGCAACGTATCCACCACGACCTCGGCAAAATGCCGAAACCCAGCGAGCACGCGCGCACCAATAGTTGGTGAAACAGCGGCCCGACTGTCTCGACTGCCTTCGAAGCTTTCTTCGAACCCGCGCCAAGCTCCGCTGGTTCGGAAATCAATGCAAGTCGAACCGTCCGCGGGACTTCTCTCCCAACCAATCCCACACCCGCACCCACGTGTTCTCATCCCCAAACCCTCCCGGCTTCACTGCGATCCACATCCGCTCGCCACCTCGCTCCGCCTCACTCACGCACACCCCCGCTTCGATCTCGTCGATCAATTCCAACTCGCGCACGCCCAGCTCCCGACACAGCGCGAACGCCGTTTCGCCCCCGGTCACAAAAATCTTCCGCACCCGCTTACGCTCAATCGTCTCCGTCGCCGCGCTCACGATCACGCGCAACGCCGCCGCACTCTCCCCCCGCGCCGCCTCAATCATCAACACCCCACCTTCGTCCATTTCTGATGGAGGCGCGGTGCCCCCACCGCGCAATCTCACCTCCCGCACCCCCACCCCGCGTTCGCTCCTCAACCGCTCCGCCTGCACCCGATTCAACGGATGCCCGCTCCCGCACACCACCAGAACCCGTCCCGCTCCCACTCCCCTCACATTTTCGTTTCGTATCCGCTTTCCCGCTACCGCCGCCGCCAGCGCCCCCGACCCCACCGCCACCCAATCCCCACCGCGCGTCCGCATCTCCGTGACCGCTCGCTCCAAGTCCTCCTGCGTCTCCGCGTCCGCAATCGTCACCCGCTCACTCGCCGCCTTGCCGAGCAACTCATTCAACTCGCTCGCGCGCACCGGCCACACCGGATCGCGCGCAAACTCCGTCTCACTCACCGGCACGCCACGCACATAAAGCACACCGTCGCGCACCGTCCGTCCCGCCGCCGGATTCGCTGGCGAAAACAGCACGCGCGTCTCCGGCATCGCCGCGAGCAGCGCCCCTAACTCCGCCGCCACCGGCCCGCGCATTGTCGAATCGATTTTCTTGAACAACAACCGCGCACCGATCTCCCGCGCCCCCTCCAACACTCCGCGCACTCTTTCTCTCGCCGCCTCCGCCGACGCATTCCTCGTCTCCGTCGTCACCCCCACCACTTCATCTCCCCACACGTTCGGCAACTCGCCCTCGAGCACCGTCCGCACCCTCCGCCCCGCCCGAAAAAACGCCGCGCCCGCGTCGAGCGCCCCGCTCAAATCATCCGCCAAAAAAAACTCCTTCATCCCGTTTTGCGCCTTTTGCGCCTTTTTGCGGCCATCCGTATCATCTTCCTCACCGCGCACGCGCACTCCCCGCCATCCGCGCCGCCAGCTTCAACGCCTGCACCAAGCTCCGCGGATCTCCACGCCCCGTCCCCGCATTGGCAAAATCCGTCCCGTGCTCCACCGAGGTTCGCACAATCGGCAGCCCGAGCGTCACATTCACGCCCTGCCAGATGCCGAGCATCTTCGCCGCGACGTGTCCTTGATCGTGATACATCGCGATCGCGCAATCGAACTCCCCTTGCAGCGTCCGAACGAAAACCGTGTCGCCCGCATACGGACCGCTCACCCGAAACCCGCGCCGGTTCGCCTCCTCCACCGCCGGCGCGATCACCTCGATCTCTTCCCCGCCAAATAATCCCCCTTCGCCCGCATGCGGATTCAGTCCCGCCACCGCAATGTGCGGCCGCTCGATGCCGATTCTCCGCACGCCGTCATTCGCGATCTTCACCACTTCCAAGATTCGCTCCGCCGTCACACGCCGGATCGCCTCGCTCAAACTCACGTGCGTGCTCACGTGACACACCCGCAGTTTTCCCGCCACGAGCATCATCGTGACTTTCGGTTTCCCGCAAAGCTCCGCCAACAACTCCGTGTGTCCGTCGTAATGATACCCCGCCGCATGCAACGCCGCCTTGTTGATCGCCGACGTCACCACCGCCGCTGTCTCGCCGGAAAGGGTCAACTCCACCGCCCGCTTGATCGCCTCATACGCTGCCCGCCCCGTCGCCGCATTCACCTTGCCGCGCTCGAGCTTCGCCACGTCCACATTGGCCAAATCGATCACTTCCACCGCCCCCGCGTCATTCCCCGCCTCCTCGGCGCGCTGAATCACCCGCACTTCGCTGTTCGCGCCCACGATGCTCACGGCCTCACGCACCACGTCCGCCGATCCCACGACCACCGGCCGACACACCTCACGCACCTCCGCCTCTCCAAACGCCTTCACGATCAACTCCGGGCCCGTCCCCGCCGCATCCCCCAACGTCACTGCCAGCACCGGTTTTTTCATTTCAGATAATTGCTTCGATCGATCCAAACGTTCACGCCGCCGCGCCGCAACCCGACGCTTCATCGCCCAAACCGGCTGCGCCCGACTCAGTAAACGATGGACACACCGCGTCTTGCTTACACCGTGACCTCCCATGGCTGATGTGGACCGGCGTCTCGCGAATCGAATCTTAATCGGACTGGGAATCGGAATCGCCGCCGGCGTGCTGACCTTGCTCGTCGGCCGCGTCTCACCGGGCGCGCTGGATGTCATGCGCATCGTTTCGACGAACATCCTCGATCCCTTCGGCCAGGTGTTCCTGCGGATGCTCTTCTTCGTCGTCATCCCGCTCGTGTTCGCCTCGCTCGCGACGGGTGTCGTGCAACTCGGCCGCCTCGATCAGCTCGGCCCGCTCGCCGGCCGCACCTTCAGTCTCTTCGTCCTCAACATGGCCATCGGCGTCGGGCTCGGCCTCCTGATGATGAACGTCCTCCAACCCGGCGATCAGCTCAGCCTCGAAGCCAAGGACCGCCTCATGGCCGAATTCGGCGGCGCCGCTCAAAACGTCGTCAACACGCGCGCTGAGCAACCTCCGCTCACGCTGATGACCGTTCTCGACATGTTCATGCCGCGAAATCTTTTCGGCGCCTTCGTCGGCAACACCCGCACTTCGCTCGGCGACGTCCTGCCGCTCATCGTCTTCGCCATCCTCGTCGGCGCCGTCGGCACGCAACTCGCCCCGGAGAAACGCCGCAAACTTCAGGACGGGCTCGAACTCGTCGCGGAATTGATGACCGGCATCGTCCACTTCGCGCTGCGCCTCGCGCCCTACGCCGTGCCGGCGATGATCTACAGCGTCATCGTAAAAATCGGCGCCGACATCATCGCCGCGCTCGGAGTGTTCGTGTTCGGCTGCGTCGCCGTGCTGCTCCTGCACTTGTTCGGAACGATGTCGCTCTTCCTTAAACTCTGGACCCGCCGCTCGCCCCGCGCGTTCTTCCGCGACATCAAGACGATCCTCGTCACCGCGTTTTCCACCAGTTCCAGCAACGCCACGCTGCCCGCATCGCTGAGCTGCGCGAAAGAAGTCCTCCGCGTCTCACCCTCGACCGCCGGCTTCGTCCTCCCGCTCGGCGCCACGATGAACATGAGCGGCACCGCGCTCTATGAAGGCTGCGTCGTGCTCTTCGTCGCCCAGGTCT
>JAEWBF010000067.1 GCA_023391285.1 Verrucomicrobiota bacterium | reverse complement strand
CGTCGGCAGCGTCAGAATGTGTATAAGAGACAGACATTGGGAACGAGGGGCATGGGAGCCGGGACAGGGAGGCGTTGCGGGGTGTTCCGGGCAGGTCAGGTGGGGCAGAAGGTTCGAAGCCCGATGGGGACATCGGGCTCCGCCGGAGAGACTTTTTCGAAGGAGCGATGTCGGTCGCGCGGTGAAAACGGATTTGGCGCCGATGGAGGCGGAGTCGGTGGAGGAGATTCCGACGGACGACGGATGGCAGTATGAGCCGAAGTGGGATGGGTTTCGGTGTCTCGCGTATCGGGATGGTGGAGACGTGGAGTTGCGATCGAAGGCGGGGCAGCCGTTGGGCAGGTATTTTCCGGAGATCGTGGCGGCGGTGGCGGAGGTGAAGGCGAAGCGGTTTGCGTTGGATGGGGAGTTGGTGATCGCGCAGGGAGGAACGCTGTCGTTTGACGATTTGCTGCTGCGGCTGCATCCGGCGGCGAGTCGCGTGCAGAAATTGGCGGCGGCGACGCCGGCGTGGTTGGTGGTGTTCGATTTGCTGGCGGATGAAAAAGGCGAGTCGTTGGTGGAGCGGCCGTTGAAGGAAAGGCGGGAGAAGTTAGAGCGATTTGCGGAGAAGTTTTTCGAAGAAGGCGGGGCGCTGCGGTTGTCGCCGGCGACGACGGAGTTGAAGGTGGCGAAGAGATGGTTTGGGGAGGCGGGGACGAGTTTGGACGGGTTGATCGCGAAGCGGATCGATGCGGCGTATGCGGCGGGCGAGCGGACGGGGATGGTGAAGATCAAGCCGCGGAAAACGGCGGACTGTGTGATCGGCAGATTTCGTTATGCGGAGAAGAAGAAGGAGGTGGGATCGCTGTTGCTGGGGTTGTATGATGACGAGGGGAAGTTGAACCACGTGGGCTTTTGCTCGGGGTTGAAGGCGGCGGAGCGTCCGGCGTTGACGAAGAAGTTGGAGGCGGTGGCGGGTGGTGAAGGTTTCACGGGACGGGCGCCGGGAGGGCCGAGTCGGTGGGCGACGAAGCGGTCGACGGAGTGGGTGGCATTGCGGCCGGAGCTCGTGGTCGAGGTGGCGTTCGATCACGTGACGAGCGGGCGATTTCGGCACGGGACGAGTTTGTTGCGGTGGCGTCCGGACAAGGCGCCGGAGCAGTGCACGATGGAGCAGTTGCGGCAGAAGAAATCGAAGATGTTGGAGTTTTTGAAGGGCCGCAAAAAGGCGCAGAAGGCGCAAAAATAGGGAGGCGAACCGCGGGCGGGCGAGGGTGTCGGTGGGGGGATGGATGCGGATGTGATTGTCGCGGGTGCGGGGTTGGCGGGGTTGAGCTGCGCGTTTGAGTTGGCGGAGGAAGGGCGACGCGTGCTCGTGCTGGAGGCGCAGCCGTGGACGGGAGGGCGGACGTCGTCGTGGGTCGAGCCGGATGGGATGCGGCTGGAGTCGGGGTTGCATCGCGTGCTCGGCGTGTATCGTGCGCTGCCGGAGCTGTTGAAGCGGGCGGGTGTGGGCTGGGACGAGATCGTGATTTGGGAGGATGAGGTGGAGTTTCGTCAGCCGAAGCCGGCGCCGAATGCGGTGATTGCGACGGCGCCGATGCGGAATTTGGTGCAGACGCTCGCGGACGTGGCGGGGCATAACGATTATCTGCCGCTCGCGGCGAAGTTGTCGTTTTCGCGCTTCGTGCTGCAGGGGATTGCGGATTACACGGATCGGCCGGCGTGGTTGGACGGGCAGTCGGTGCGTGATTATGCGACGGCGCTCGACGTGCATCCGGAGGTGTATTCGAAGGTGCTCGAGCCGCTGGTGTCGGGGATCTATTTCGTGTCGGCGAGCCGGTTTTCGGCGTATGCGTTTATCGCGTTGATCGCGCCGTATCTCGACAACGCGGTGAGCATGCGGGTGGGGGCGTTTGCGGGCGGGATGACGGAAGTGATGACCGATCCGCTGGCGGAGGCGATTCGGCGGCGACGTGGCGAGGTGGTGACGAATGCGCCGGTGGAGGAGTTGATCGTGGAGAACGAGCGCGTGGTCGGCGTGCGGGCGGCGGGGGTGGAGCACCGCGCGCGGCATGTGGTAGTGGCGACTTCGATACGGGCGACGCAGGCATTGGTGCGCGCGAAATTTGGCGGGGCGGAGTGGGCGGACGGGTTGTTGAAGCTGCCGACGATGCCGGCGGTGACGTTGCAACTCGAGTTGGAGGGGCCTTCGATGGAGGTGGATCACACGACCTTCGGCGTAGGGACGTCGCTGGCGTGTTTCAGTGAGCAGCGCCGGACGACGTTTCGCGGACTGCCGGGGCGGCTGTCGATTATCATGGGGCCGTCGGAGGAGTTGACTGGGCTGCCGGTGGATCGCGTGCTGGCGATCGCGTTGGAGGACGCGGACAAGCTAGGACTGGCGGTGCGCGATCGGGTGAGGAGGTATCGCATGGTGAATCATGCGGACGATTTTTATTCGCTCGCGCCGGGGAACGAGTGGCTGCGTCCGGCGCAGAAAACGCCGGTGAGAGGGTTGTCGCTCGCGGGGGATTACACGCGGCAGAAGTTCATCGCGACGATGGAAGGCGCGGTGGTGTCGGGCCAGTTGGCGGCGAAGGCGGCGTCGGAGGATTTACGGGTGGCGGGGTGAGATTGGAGGAGCACTAAAGGAGGAACCACGGATGAACACGGATCAACACGGAGGGGGAGGGCCGCAAAGAGGCGCAGAAGGCGCAAAAATAGGGATAATGTTGGTGATGTTGTTGTGGGGCGCGGGAGCTGCGGTTGCGGCGGAGCATGAGACGCACGTGGTGCCGGGGGTGGAGAAGAGTGCGAAGACGAAGGTGTTGGAGGCGGGGGCGGAGCTGTTGCAGCGCGAGGCGCCGTTGCGGCGGATTCATGCGCATGTGTGCGGGTTTCATTCGTATAGCGGCGATATGAAACGACAGGTGCGGGCGGATCATTACTGTGCGCATTTGAATGACGAAGTGAGGCAGTGCGTGATTTATGATTCCGACAAAGAAGATGCGCGGCTGATCGGGATCGAATACATCATCAGTGAGCGGCTGTTTCGGGACTTGCCCGAAGACGAAAAGAAGTTGTGGCACTCGCATCGTCACGAGGTGAAGTCGGGTTTGCTCGTGGCGCCCGGCTTGCCGGAGGTGGCGGAGAACGAATTGATGGAAGAGCTCGTGACTACGTATGGAAAAACCTGGCACACCTGGCAGGTGGATCGCGGCGACAAACTGCCGTTGGGCGTGCCGCAATTAATGATGAGTTTTACGGAAGACGGGCAAGTGGACGAAGCGATGGTGCGGGCGCGCGACGAAGACGTGGGCGTGGACACGGCCAAGAAGCGGAAGGCGCGGGAGAAGATTCCCACGCGGGAAATCGCGCCGGGAGCGGATGCGTGGCAGCGCGGCGAAGCGCTGCAGATCCGTGCGGAGAAGGTGACTTCGGCGAGCGACGAACGGAGTGCGGGGAGGAGCGGAAAGATGCTGCGCTTTCTCCTTCGGTGAGGCGGATCGGAGCCGGTTCGGACTTGGGCGAGAAGTCCTGCTAGAACCCGAAACCGACGTGTGCGACCTGGCGAGCGGCCCGGCGGTTGCAAGCATCGAGGTCGGGGAGGGTGAGATCGGCGCGGATGAGGGATTTCTCGTTTTTGGAGCCGTAGTGCCAATCGGTGATGGCCACCGCGCGGTTCAACAAGGTGGCAAGCGCGCGCATGTGGGTGCCTTCGCAGGTCGAAGGGGTGAGTTGGCAATAAACGGCGGTGCAGATGCCGGCGGGGAAACCCCATTGGCGGAGGGCGAGCGCGCCGGCGGCGGCGAAGGAGACGCCGAGGCGGAGTTGCTCGAGCTCGGCTTGCAGGGCGAGTTCGCGGGCGGCGATCGAGCTGGTGCTCGAAGGAGCCACGCTGCAGAGCACCCAGACTCCGACCAAGTGCATGATGCCGGCGGTGTAGGCGAAGGGGTCGCGTCCACTCAGTTCGTCGAGGACGAAGGCGGTATGAAGCGAGCGTTCCCAAAAATAATCGGCGGTTTGCGTGTAGAGGTGGGTGGGGTAGCGGCGGAGGTCGGTGACGGCGGCCATTTCGACGAAACGCACGAGCTCGCGAAGGCCGAGATGGAGAAGCGCCTGGCGAAACTCGGTGATGCGGGCCTCCGGAGAGTAGAAGGCGCTGTTGCAGGCGGCGACGATCCGGGCGGTGAGGGCGGGGTCGGCGCGGAAGAGCTCGGCGATTTCGGCGAGTTCGACGCCGGGTTGGTGAACGAGCGACGTGAGGCGGGCGAGGATGCGCGGGCCGCTGGGGAGTTTTTGCAGATCGATCTGATCGGAAAGGTTGTCGCGCGCCATCACGGTCGGACTCTTATCGGCACGCCGGGCGAAAGACTTTCGAAAGGAAAGGAGCGAGCGGGTGGCGTGGATTTCCGCGAAAAATTTCTCAGGCGGAGTGATGAGCTTGTGTCTTGCCCGAGCGCGGCCGTTGTTTCGGGGCGCATATTATCATGAAGCTATCCACGGCGTTGGGCCGGCTGCGGCTGGTCGGTTTTCTCGAAGGTCTTTCTTTTCTGCTGCTGCTCGGCGTTGCGATGCCGTTGAAGTATTTGATGGGCGAGCCTGCGGCGGTGCGGGTCGTCGGCATGGCGCACGGGGTGCTATTTCTCGCGTATCTCGCCGCGATCTTGCAGGCCCATGTCGAATATGGGTGGACGTGGAAGAAGTCCGCGCTGCTCGTGCTGGCATCGATCGTGCCATTTGGGCCCTTTGTGGCGGATCGCAGGTTGCTCCGCGACGAGGACGAGGCGGTGGGCGGTCGGGCGGGTTGAAAGCTGGAGCGAAGGCGAGCAAGTAAATCACGCAGGTGCCCTTCGGGGCGGCCGTTGGCCCTTGCTCGGGGCCATTCGCCGCGCTTCGGCGATCAAGGCGTTCACGCCATTCGTTCACGTGGGCCGCAGGCCGTGAGCAAGTGTGCGGCGCACGGCGTATCGAATGGCTGCCCGGCATGGATTCGAACCATGACTAGGCGAGTCAAAGTCGCCTGTGCTACCATTACACCACCAGGCAGTGGAGTGAGGAACGGTTACGCTGCCGCACGACTTCTTCCGGTCAAGGACGGAAACGTCGGTCAACGTTCGTCGGAGACAAACGTGGCGGAAGCCGGCTCAGAGGCTGACCGCGATGGTGCCGATGAAAGCGAGGATGATAACAAAGATGAGCAGGCGGACGTAGCCGGTCCAAAAGGTGTCCTTGTGATCCAACTCATTGATAGCGTTCTCGAGCTGGTTTTCCGAACGCGGCGGGAGCGTGCGGACGAAATCTTTCGTGGGACGTGGAGGCCGTCGTCGGGACGAGCGCGACGGAAGGAGATTGTTGGTGGGCTTCATAGTGAGGTGGGTTGCGGGAGTTGGAGGTGAATCGCCCAACGAGGAGCGGGCGGGCAGCGGTGGTGTTGGGGTTGGATTGCGTGAGGTCATCAGGGACGGAAGAGGAAGTTGCGGAATTGCCACGGGTCGGATTTGTCGACCTGGGTGTCGGCGCGTTCTTCGAAGTAAACCCGGTGACGGCTCAGCGGCGTCCAATCGGAGCGCTCCGACGTGAGCGTCCCGAGGTAAGGGCGCGCGACATCGAGGATCTCGTCGTGAGGCAAGTCTTCAGGCAGGCACACGCCGCGCTGCGGGTTGCGGATGGCCCACGTGATGCCGGCGAGGACGCCGGCGGCGACTTGCACCGCGGTGGCGTTGACGCCCGGGACTTTCTTTCGCGCCTCAGCGATCGAGAGCGTGCTGCCCGTCCACCAGGAACGGAAACGGTGGCCCATGATAAGAGCGCCGACGACATCTTCGCCGGCGACGATCTCGTTGGTCAAAATGCGAGTCTTGGGATGAAGTTCGTAGTTGCGCGCGCGCAGCTCGTGCATGGAGACGATCGAGTCGTTACTCGGCAGATAGGCGTAGTGGACGGTGGGGCGATAAACGACCTCGTCGCCATCGCGCACGGTGAGTGCGTGCGAGAGGCCGAACGACTCGCCGTGCGTCACGACCATACCGACAATCTCTTGATTCGGCACCCAGGACCGGACCCAGGTGTTGAGACCCATCTGAGGAAGCACGATCTGATTGCCGGGCCCGATGGCGGGTTGCGTCGCGAGCGGGGGGATCCATTTCTCGTGGGTTCCCCAACCGATTTCCGAGGGCGAGATTGACTCTTCCCACATGCCCTCGGGGCTCCAGGTGGAGACGAATTCGTCGGGGGACTTGGCCTTGTCGGCGCGCTGGCTGTCCCACTCGCTGCAGTGGATAACCTTGACGCCGAGCTCGCGGGCGAGTTCCGGGAACGTCTCGTCCTCGAGCAAGCGTTCGATGCGGCGCTTGCGCGGCGCGGAGAGTTTATTCTCCCGCAGCACGGCGGCGCCGATGTCGAGCAGGCCAGCTTTCGCGAAGTGCGAAACGAGGCCGGGGTTCGAGCCATGGTCGATGACGGCGGTGGTGCCGCCCCGCCATTTGGCGATCATGGGCAGGAGTTTCGCGTAACGACTATAGAGGGACTTATCGATCGTCGGCTTGCGATGCATCTCGGCCGTGGGGTCCCACGATTCGAGCGAGGCATTGATGTAGAGCACCTCGTTGTCGTGGGCCCACTGGACGATGTCGAAAAAGTCGACGCTCCACGCGAGGTCGACGATGAGGTCGCCGGCGCGGGCATGCGTCGAAAGCAGTCGAGCGAGACTGAACGGCGTGACGCGTTCGTGGAAGAAGCGAAGTCCCTTCTCAATCCAGGGCTTCAACGTCGCCGTGCGATCGACGAAATCGATCACCACGATCTTCGCGCAGGGCACGCGGAGATGTTTGACGAGCATCGGCAGCAGCGCCTGGGCAACGACGCCGTGGCCGATCATCACTATGCGATTTTTGAATTCCATGGAATGAGAGGGATTGAGGGTTGAGCGCTCAGGCGGGATGCCGGGACGCGAGGGCCAGCGACGGTCGAAGCGCTAAGCGGTGGCCGCGGTGAAGATCGCCGGCGCGGTGGTGTCGGGGGCGGGCGGGGTCACGTTGCGCACCTTCAGCTGCCGAATGCCGCCCGGAGTGGACCACTTTACGATATCGCCGGCGCGGCAGCCGATGAGGGCGGTGCCGATCGGAGCGAGGATCGAGATGCGTTTGAGATCGAGATCCGCGCGGTCGGGAAACGTGATGGTATATTCTTCGACTTCCCCGGTTCCGAGATCCTCGAACTCCACGGTGGAGTTCATGGTGACTACGTCCGCGGGGAGGGCGGAAACGTCGACGACGGCGGCGCGGTCCAACTCGTCCGACAGCTTGCGCAGGGCGTCGCTGGCGCTGGAGTGAAGTGCCGTTGCGAGGAACAAGCGCAGGCGGCTGTGATCGTCGCGAGAGATGTAGATAGGAGTATGATTCATAATATATCGTGGTTGTTAGGATTTGGATGTGCAGCCGCGCGCGACGCTCGAGGAGCGCGCGTAAAAAGCTGCGTGGATGTTGAGTGGGTCAGGCCACCGCGAGCGTCTCGCTCTCGACCGCCGCGGCGCGGGGGAGCGGGATCTCGATTGGGCGGGCATCCTCGCGAGGTGCGGTGATGAGCTGGCTGGTCATGTGATCGGTGCGAACCAGGATGTGATTCGGGAACGGCGCATCGGGATTGCAGCCAGGATTGAGGAACAGCGTGCGGTCGCCGTGCGCTTGCCAGGACAACGGCAGGTGCACGTGCCCTGAAAGCACTAGGCGAGGCGCGTAACGGCGAACCGGTGAGATGAGATCGGGATCGCCCGCGTCGTCTCCATTGGTGCGGGTGGCGACGAGCGTGCCCGCCGGGGGTGCGTGCACGACCCACACATCGGCGGGGCTGCCCTTGGGGCGAGTGGTCGCGCCGATGCTGAGGATCGAGAGGCCGTCGAGACGGACGCGTTGGCCGTCGATCCACACGAGTGGATTGTCGAGGTCGCGCAGCCAATATGCGGGGGTCCACCGCGCGTTGGCCGAATCCCATTCGAGATCGTGATTGCCGCTGCACACGACGAGCGGTCGCGGGAAATCGCTAAGCCAGGCGGACACCCATTCGATTTGCTTTCGTTGAGGCGTCGCAATCGTGAGATCCAGCATGTCTCCCGACATCACCACGACGTCGTGCGCCGGGGCACGATGGAGGAGCCAGTTGAACCAGCGCTTGTTGAAATGAAAATCGGTGACGTGAAGGAGAATCATGGGAATGGCCAAGGCTGAGCCCCGGCGAACGCGCGGCAGCGCGAGTCCGAGGCGGGATTATCAAACGTGACCGCGCGATGACGCGGCAGGGTGGGGGCAACGCCGGCGCGACAGGAGTCGAGCCGCGGGGGCGGAGTGTCCGCTATGTTATCCCGGAGCCGAAGCTAAGGTCCGAGTGCGCTCTGCGCAGGGGCCTTCAGCTCGCGGCGCCGGGCCGCTGGGGGCAGATATACAACGCACCATCCGCCAATCGTTGTTGGCGGGTCCAGAAAGTATAAATCTGATGCGTCTTCGCGTTCACTTTTGGGGGACGTGTGGGGTGGAAAAATATATTGTCAAGCCTGATGGCTCCCGCACGACGGAGCGGTCGCGCCGAGCACGGACAGTAAGTTGACTATAGTTCGGAGAAGCGGTGTTGGCCGCCCGGCCTTTGAAGGCGCCGGGCGACAGCGTGAGGGGTAACCTCCGCGGGTTCCCTCCGTCATTCAGAGGGCAGCCGAAGTTTTCGAAGGCCGGTCCAAGATTGTTATACGTCCGACTGTGATCGTTGCCTCGGATCTTTCGCTGCCCTCGGAATGACGGAGGGGATGGCTGTGGGTTACATCCGGCAAGGGAACTAGAACCCCACCGCGATCGCGAGGACGAGCACAATGAGCGCGAGAAGCGCGATGACGCGTGGCGAGATCAGCGGCGGCTGATGGTCGTCGGAGAGCGACGGATAGCGCGCGTGGCGGGCGGTCGGTGGGTGATGACGGGTGGTGGTGAAAGGTGTCCGTCCGGCGGTCGGGCGAGTCGATTCATAGAAGCGACCGATCTCCTGACGAGGTCCGGTGGTCCGAAGAGGTTGCGTTTTCATGGCGCTATAATAGCAGCCCAAATGAGTCTGGCCTACTGCGCGGACGGGAACGCAGTCATGCGGTTATCGCATGGCTCTTCGCCCGGCGCGGGGCGTCTTAGCCGATGTGAATATAAGACGAGACGCCGTCCGATATCCAAGAAATAGATACGTCGGGGAGTATGCCCTCCAAGGCTTGACACTTGTTGCGGCGTGGCCGTTGGTAGGGTCACCCCGTTGCCCATGATTTCGCTCTACACAGCCTTGCGACAACCGCCCCAACGGATTGTCGCCTGCCTGGCCTCGCCGGCGCTGTCAGCGAACGTGCTCTGATCGGTTTTGCTTCGAAGAGAGCCGGTCGCTTGCAGGTGCCGGTGAAAGCCGCGGGAACTCCCGCTTCGACGCGAGTCTCGCACCACGCCGCGGCCCTGAGGGCACGATGTGCTCTCCGCGTCGCAAGTATTCCGTCACTTCCTCCCGCCTGCGGGGCTATCGCGGGCGGATCGTATAAACCCTAGATTTCATTTAACATGATTGCTGCTTCTCGCTCTGATCTCGACTCGAAGCTCCTGCTTCGGGGCATCCGCTTCGAACTCAATGACGCCGCGAAGGCGCTGATTGAAGCCAAGGCGGAACGCTTGTTTCGTCACGAGCCGCGTATCGATCGCGTTCGCATCCACGTGGAACGCGACCCGCGTGGACGCGGCCGAACTTTCACGGCCAGAGGCCGCATCGAACTCGCCGGCCCCGATTTGACGGCATCGGTTTCGACGGATGCGGCGCCATCGTCGATCACCCTGCTGATCGACAAGCTGGATCGGATGTTGCGCAAGCGCACGAGCAACCTCATGCGCCGGCGCCATGCCGAAGACATCCGGACCTACGCGGCCCTTCCGGCCGCGGTATGAACCCTGAAACTCGCATTCCGCATCCCATGAATTCCGTTCTCATCTTCCTTGTCGTGCCGGCGCCGTGAGCTGACGCCCTGTCTTCGATTCCGGAGCAGGCCATGTTCGCGAGCGCCTGCCGATTTCCGCCACAAACACGTCCCGGCGCCGCGCCGCGGACGTGGGTGCGCTGCACCCGTGTGGCGTGATTCCACCCTAAACCGCAACGCGCGTTCCCACGCGCCCGGAACCGAAACCACACATGATCAAACAACGCACGATGGGCCGCACGGGCCTCAAACTTTCCGAGCTCTGCCTCGGCACCCTCAACTTTGGCTGGAAGACCGACGAGAAGACCGCTTTCGCGATCCTCGACGCCTACCGCGCTGCGGGCGGCAACTTCATCCAGGCAGCGAATTACAGTCCGGAATTGTTCCTGCCCTCTACCGCGGTGACGCAGTCAGAGGAACTGGTCGGCCGCTGGTGGACCTCGCGAAAGCTGCGACGCGCCGAGCTTTTCCTGGCGACGCGCATTCACGTGCGACAGCCGGAGGACGCCAGCCCGACCGATTTCATGAAAATCGTGCGTGAGGCGTGTGACCGGTCGTTGCGCCGATTCCGAACGGACTACCTCGATATGATCATTTTCGAGTGGAACGACGGTTTGGTGCCGATGCGTGTGACGGCGGAAGTCTTCGACGCGGTTGTGCGCTCCGGTCTGGCCCGTTACGTCGGTGCGGCCAACTTCCCGATGTGGCGCGTGGTCGACAGCCTCGGTCGCGCTTACCTGCGGCATTATTGCCGGGTCGAGGCGCTGCAGTCCGACTACTCGCTCGTGACGCGCGCTCGTTTCGAGCTGGAGGGGATGGAGTTGTGTCAGGAGCAGAAACTGGGATTCTTCGCACGTTCGCCGCTCGCGGGCGGGTTTCTGGCGCGGAGCGCCGATCTCGAGACGATGTTCCACTCCGGTCGCCGCGATTGGCTGATGGAGCGATTTGACAATGTCTATGGCGAGACGGCGCAAGCGGCCGTGGCGAACGTCGCGGCGCGGCATGAAGCCTCGTCGGCGCAAATCGCGCTCGCGTGGGTGTTGCGAAATCCAGCGGTGACGTCGGCGGTGGTGGGCGTGCATTCGGTCCCGCAGCTGAGCGAGCTGGTGCATGCAGGATCGTTGTCGCTCTCTTCGGAAGACCTCGTGCAGCTCGACGAGGCCACGGTGGCGGAAGAAGTGCGCGTGACGGGCGAGAGGACCCGTTCCCGCGTAACGCCCGGGGAATTCATGCTGAACTGACCCATCACAAGACGAAGCCCGCTTCCGAAAGGGAGCGGGCTTTTTGTCTTTCAACCGCCGTTGGTCGAACCGAGAGGGCCGTGGTCGCGGGGCGCTCCGCGTGGCAAGAGGATCATCGTGCCGGCGATTCCCGCGACGATCGAGGCGGTGAAGATCGCGATTTTGGCGGCCGCGAAGTCGTGGGCGAGTGGATACGCTTCGCCGGCGATGAAAAGCGACATCGTGAAACCGATGCCGGCGAGAGCGCCGGCGCCGGCGAGCTGACGCCAGGAATACTCCGCGGGCTTGGCGGCGAATCCAATGCGAACGGCCAGCCAGGCAGCCGAGAGCATGCCGACCGGTTTTCCGACGACCAGCCCGAGGATGATCGCGAGCATCAAGCTCCCGTGCGTTTGAATGACGTCGAGCGAGATGATGACGCCTGCATTCGCGAGCGCGAAGAGCGGCAGCACAGCGTAGCTCGACCAAGGTTCCATGGAACGGAGCCGGCAATCACTTCGTGAGCGGAATGACAGGAGGGGCAGGCGTAGCTGCCATATTCGACTAACGTAAGTTCTGCGGCGGGGTTTCCGAGGATATGATCGGCGCCGGGATCGACCGGGGGATCGAGTCGGGTGGGGCGTGTAGTCCCTGCTTGGGCCATGAGTGGTGAAGCTAGTTGGAGTGGGGGGGTGTCGATGCGAGCGCTCCCGCGTCAGACTACCGGGGAATTTACGACGTCGATGGAAATCTGCGGCTCGAGGATGAAGAAATTTTCGGTCATGCGGAAAGCGCATGACGGCGCCGCGATGGGCGCAGTGGGCAATGAGGCGGTGACGGGTTATCTTCGGACCATGAAAACGACTCCCACCGCGGCCGCGAAAACCAGAACGGCTCAGTTCCGTGCAATCTCCCCTGGCGTAGCCATTGGGCACGTGCACCTGAAAGTCGCGGATCTCGAACGCGCCATCACGTTTTATCGCGACGTGCTCGGCTTCGAGGTGACGGATCGATTCGGTCGCAACGCCGCGTTTTTGTCCGCGGGCGGCTATCATCATCATATCGGGCTCAACACCTGGGAAAGCCAGGGCGGCCAGCCGCCTCCTCCGGGCGCCACCGGACTTTATCACGCGGCGATTCTGTATCCGACACGCGCGGACCTCGCGGACGCTTTACGGCGATTGCTGGCGCACGGCGTGCGCCTGGATGGAGCGTCGGATCACGGTGTGAGCGAAGCACTTTACTTGCGCGATCCCGATGGAAACGGACTCGAACTATATTGGGATCGGCCCCGCGAACAGTGGCCGCGCCGCGACGATGGATCGATCGCGATGTTCACCGAGGCGCTCGATCTCGAGTCGCTTCTGGCTGAGCGCTGACCGCCGAGCCACGTCATTCAGTCCAGAGAATAACCTCATCCGGCCAACCGGTCGGGCCCGCCTTTTTCAACCTAGCCGGGCGTCGCTTCGCGTGACGCCGCCGGCGCAACGGAGATATTTTATGAAGAACACCTACACTGTTGCTGTCCTTGTTGGAAGCCTGAGAAAAGGCTCATTGAGCCGTCAGATCGCGAACGCGCTGGCGGAGCTGGCGCCGCCGCAGCTAAAACTCGATCTCGTCGAGATCGGGCAATTGCCGCATTACAATCAGGACCTCGACGAGGATTCGCCGGCGTCATTCACGGAGTTTCGCGAGCGAATCCGAGCGTCCGACGCCGTGCTTTTCGTCACGCCGGAGTATAACCGCTCCGTTCCGGGGGTGTTGAAGAACGCCCTCGATGTGGGCTCCCGTCCTTATGGCGAAAGTGCCTGGGACGGAAAACCCGGCGCGGTCGTGAGCACATCGATCGGACCGCTGGGCGGTTTCGGCGCGAATCATCACCTGCGGCAATCTCTCGTGTGCTTGAACGTGCCCACGATGGCGCAGCCGGAGGCCTATATCGGCAGCACCGATCGACTGTTCGACACGAGCGGGAAACTGGCGCTCGATCTGACACGCGCGTCCTTTTCGAAATTTATCCAAGCCTTCGCAGCGTGGGTGATTGCGAACGCGAAAAGTTGAGTATGGTGCACAGCTTTCGCGAGTTGCCCCGAACCCTTATGCGTCGCACCAAAATCGTCGCCACTCTTGGCCCTGCGAGCCGTTCGCCCGAAGTGGTGCGTCAGCTGATCAAAGCCGGGATGGATGTTGCGCGGCTGAACTTCTCGCACGGGAGTGCCGAGGATCATGCGCAGCAGATTGCGACGGTGCGCGCGCTGTCGCGAGAGCTCGAGACGCCCGTGACGATTCTGCAGGACCTGCAAGGACCGAAGATTCGCGTCGGTCAGCTGACGGGCGGCGCGATGACGCTCGAGCCGGAGGGCGTTGTTTCGCTGGTGCCGGAAGGCGAGTTCAACGGAGACGAGCGGGTGGTGCCGGTCGACTACGCTCAACTGGCGGAGGGGGCGAAGGCAGGCACGCGAGTCCTGCTCGATGACGGTTTGCTCGAACTCGAAGTCATCGACGTCCGCGGCCGTGCGTTGCGTTGTCGGGTCGTCGAAGGCGGTGTGCTCAAAAGCCGCAAAGGGGTGAACTTCCCCGATCTGGCGCTGCCGCTGCCGTCGCTGACGGAAAAGGATATTCGCGACCTCGAGTTCGGGATCGCGCACGGGGTGGACTGGATCTCCTTGAGTTTTGTGCGAACGGCGGCGGACGTGCGGATGTTGAAAGGACTCCTGGCCGCGAAAGGTGTTTCGAAGCCGATCGTCGCCAAGATCGAGAAGCCGCAAGCGGTGGAGAATCTCGACGAAATCCTCCGTGAAGTGAATGGCGTGATGGTCGCGCGGGGCGATCTTGGCGTCGAGATGCGGCCCGAGAAAGTGCCGATGTTGCAGAAGCAGATTATCGAGAAGTGCAACCGCCTCGGCCTGCCGGTGATCACGGCGACGCAGATGCTCGAAAGCATGATTCGCGAGGCGCGTCCGACCCGCGCGGAGGCGAGCGACGTGGCGAACGCGATCATCGATGGCACGGACGCGGTGATGTTGTCCGGCGAATCGGCGGTCGGCGCCTACCCGGTGCGGGCGGTCGAGATGATGGTGCGCATTGCGACCGAAGTGGAAGCGGGGATCGTTTTCAGAGCGTATGCCGCGGACGACCCCACGGACGCGCATGCGTTGAGCGAAGGCGCGACGGCGGTGGCGCGTTCGCTGAACGTGCGTGCGATTGTCGTGCTGACGACGAGCGGCTATACGGCGCGGCTGGTCGCGGCGGAGCGATCGAAAACGGCGCTGTTCGCGCTGACGACGGATGCCGACGTTTACCACTCCCTGAACCTTCACTGGGGAATCACGCCGCTGCTGATCTCCGACGTCGCCGGGAGTTTTGAAGGTCTGGTCGCTGTGGCCGAAGAGACGCTGCGCGCGCGCAAGCTGGTGGATTCGGGGGACAAAATCCTCGTGGTCGGCGGTGTTCCGCCGGGGCGTGTGCGCGGTTCGAATTTCCTGAAACTTCACGTCGTTTCGTAGTCTCGGGCCATGCGTGAGGCGCATACCCATGGCTTGCGTTCATTTGGCCGGTGAGCAGGATGGCGGATCGTGAACATCGACATTCTCCGCTCCTTTTTCGCGATTTCCGAGTTTGGGAGCATGAGCAAGGCGGCGGAGCAGTTGCACGTTTCGCAATCCACGCTCACGCGTCAGATGCAGACGCTCGAAGCCGAAGTCGGCGGGCAATTGATGGAGCGCAGTCCGAGCGGCGTGGCGTTGACAGCAGCGGGGCATGCCTTGCTCGAAGGGATGAGACCGGTGGTGGCAAAAGCCGATATCGTGATTGCGGAAACGCGGAAACTGGCGCTCGGGAAAAGTGCGTCGGTGCGCATTGGCTACATCATGTCGGCAGCGAGCGACTATTTGAATCCGGCGATCGCTTCGCTGCGGCGCTCGCATCCCGAGACGAAGGTTCATCTGGTGGATCTGTCGCCGGGCGAGCAGATCGAGGCGTTGCGGCGAGGCGAATTGGACGTGGTGGTGTTGGGCAACATCAATGCGGCGATTTCGCGGGAGTTCTTCGTGCGACGGATCGAGACGTTTCCGGTGGTGGTGGCGTTGCCTGAAGCGCACGCGCTGGCGGCGGGCGACGAGGTCGCGCTGGCCGATTTGAGAAAAGAGATGTTCGTCGGTGCGAACCCGGACGATGTCCCGGCCTTCAATAGCTGGATGGTTCAGCTCTGCCGGCCCGCGGGGTTCCGGCCCAAGATCATAGAGAACTCCGACAGCCTCACGCACACGCTTTCGCTGTTGGTGGCGGAGAATGCGGTGACGCTGCTGCCGGCGTTGATCGAGAAATTCAATGTGCCGGGAGTGGCCTTTCGTCCGCTGCGCGGAACCACCGCGAAATGGGATCTGCAGGTCGCATGGCACCGCGGAAAAATCACGGAGCCGGTGCGCGAGCTGGTGAGTTTGCTGACGAAACCGCGGTAACGTTCGGAGGATCGACGGTGGTCGCGCGCCGTGGCCGCCGGGGCAGGTGAGCCGCGCGGAGTGTATGGAGAGCGGAAAATTCCGAGGAAATTTTCGAATCCGAGATTGCATAATAGCTTCTGAAGTTTCCAGTCGCGAAGCGTTTCACATGCTACTGATCCTTTATCTTATTCTTCCCGCGTTGCTGGTGGCTGTCGTGATCGCTTCGGTCTGGCTCGAACGCTGGAGTGTGCCGGTCATCCTCGTGGCGCTCGGAACGGGAATCGTCTGCGGGAGCGACGTGCTCGGGCTGTGGAATTTCTCCGACATGGTCCTCACCAACCAGGCGGCGAATCTGGCGCTGGTGTTTATTCTTTTCCACGGCGGCTTCGTGACGAAGCGCGCCGATTTTCGCGCGGTGGCCTTGCCGGCGGGAGGGTTGGCGACCTGGGGCGTGTTGCTCACGGCAGCGATCACGTTCGCGGTGTTGCGGTGGATGTTGGGCTGGTCGATGGAGCTGTCGTTGCTCCTGTCGGTGATCATCTCGTCGACGGATGCCGCGGCGATTTTCTCGATCCTGCGGCGGCAATCGCTTCCGCCCAAGCTGTCATCGACGGTGGAAATCGAAAGCGCGGCGAACGACCCGATGGCGATCTTGTTGACGACGGTGGCGGTCGCGACCCTCGCGTCCGGCGAGCGCTTCGACAGCATGACGGTGTTGCTCTTCTTCTGGAAGTTCGGCGCGGGTCCGATCATCGGATATGTCGCGGGGCGGGTGACGATTTGGTTGTTCAACCGGCTCACGCCGCAGGACCGCGGGTATTATTATGTGTTGTTCATGGGCCTCGTGATGTTGACGTATGGCGTCACGGAGCTGGCGCAGGCGAGCGGCATGCTCGCGGTCTTCACGGCCGGGTTCGTGATGGGAAACCGCACCTTCGTGCACAAGCAAGGCGTGCTGAATTTCTCGGAAGCGCTCTCGACGATCGTCAACATTGGCATGTTCGTGCTGATGGGCCTGCTGGTGTTTCCGCACGAGTGGTCGAATCTGTGGCTGCAGGGTTTGCTGCTGTTCCTGGTGTTGACGTTTGTCGCGCGGCCGCTGGCCGTTTTTCTCGGCACGATCGGGATGAACTTTGGCTTTCGGAACAAGCTGTTTGCCTCGTGGGCGGGTTTGCGCGGCGCGGTGCCGATCGTGCTCGCGACGTATCCTGCTGCCGCCGGTCTGGAGATCGGAAACGAAGTGTTCAACCTGGTGTTCTTCGCGGTGATCCTGTCGATCCTCGTTCAAGGTTCGACCCTTGGCGTGGTGGCAAAGTGGATGGGGCTGGCGGCACCGGCACGACCGAAGGCGCTGTTCAGCCTCGAGATGATCACGATGGCAAAAAGCGATTACGACATGGTGGTCCTGGACCTGCCGGGACCGCGCGGGCGGGAAGGTCCGCGCATCCGCGATCTGTCGCTGCCCGAAGGGGCGGTGATCACGCTCGTCACGCGCGGAGATCAGGTCGTGTTGCCGAAAGGCGAGACGCGGCTGCAAGGCTGGGATCAGGTGACGGTGCTCGCGCACTCGCCGGACGAAGACCGAATCCGGGAAACCATTGCGCAGGCGTTTCCTCCCGAACCCGAGGACGAGGCGGCCGCATTGGGTAATGGTGAGCGGGTGCGGTGAAACACTGACAGTTCAGGCCACGGATGGGTTATGCAAATGGCGCATAGCCCCGCGCCGGTTCGCGCAGTAGCAAGGGCGTGCGGGAAGCGCTATGGTGGAGGCATGAATTCGACGTTGTATTTCGAAAACCGCAATTACTCGCATCCTGTTTCGCTCGAGCGGCGTGCGCCCGTGTTCGGCGATGCGGTCGTGAAAAAAGCGATCGCGCGCTGGGAGAACGAGGGGGGAAAGATTCCCGAGCTATTTGGCCGGGAGGACCGCTTGGACGCGATGAGGGGACGGCTTCGGTAGGTTGAAGCCGTGTTACTCGGAGCCCGCGGGCGAAAGTTCGCGGGCGAGTTGCGCGAGGAGTTCGGCGAGTTCGGGGTCAGGAAGCGTGATCCGCAAACGCCGCGCGATCGTGTGCAGCCGATAAGCTTGCAACGGAGTGAGCTCGTGAAGCTCTTCGCGGGACGCGGTCGCGAGACAGGCTTCGACCTCGCGGCGCGCGAGGTCGTTGCGCCGGCCCAGGGCAAAAACGATGGCGCGTTGCACACGACGATCCCAGAGGAACGGAACGCGGTCCGCGGCGACGTCGGACGCGAGGCGATCCAACTCACGTTCGAGCTCGGCCGATTTTTGCGCGGAAGCGTAGAACGTGGCGCGGGCAATGGCCGCATTGGGATCGTCGGGGAAGGCATCGGCCAGCACGCGCGCCGCCAATCCGGCGGGTTCGGGGCGTTCCATTTCGATGAAGTATTCGGCCAGACGGCTGAGGGAGAGCGCCTCGTCCTCGTGCGGGATCACTTTGAAGACGACGATGTGATCGGCTTTCGATCCCGGATGCGCGGGCAAGTGATACGGAAGCGGCTTCAGGTAGGCGGGGTGGAGCCAGCGTTGGAGCAGCTCCAGCAGAGGTTCGCGGGGTTCGCCTTCCGGCTTGCGCACGAAGAGGGGCAGGACTTTGTCCCAGGACGGCAGGACGAGATGCGTGACCCCGTGGGCTCCCAAAACGGCTTCGGCTTCGGTGGGCTCGAGCGAGCTGAGGATGCGCGTGGCGGCGATTTGGCCGGGATAGGCTTCCCACGCCGTCGACATGAGCACGCGAGACGCGCCGTGGAAGACGAGCGAGTCGGACAGCTCCGGCGGCGCGAGCGCGGCCACGCTCTGCGGAGGCGAGTGGGAGGCGAGCCAGTGAGCGAGGTGCCGGTAAACGAGTGCTTGAAGATCGGCCTGCGTTGGTTCGCGTCCGGCGGACGGACGCTGCCACGACGACGGCAGGGCCAGATTCCAAGCCGCGAGCGCCAACACGAATGACACGCCGATCGCGCCGGAAATTCGTTGGCGAGTGGCGAAGTGATGGGTGGCGAGCGACCAGAGGAGGGGCAGCGCGACGAGCATGGCCGCGGCGCTCCAGCGCACGCGAAACACAGCGAAAAGAACCACAGCGAGCCAGAGCGTGGCGAGCGCCGGGATCCAGGACTCTCGCCACGGGGTGGAGCGACGGATGCGCAACGCGGCGGCGGCGAGAAGGACGGCTGCTGCGAGCAACGGAGTTGTAACGAAGGCTGCCTCGAGGAACGAAGCCCGGCCGATCCAGGCGAGCAGATGGTCCGCTGGAAACGAATCGTCGAGCGACGAGAAGCGGCGTATCCAGACGCTTGGATACAGCCAACCCTTGAAGGCGTGGCCAATCTGCACGTAGATCAGCGCGCCGATGAGCGGCACGGCGGCGGTGATTTCGAGCCAGCGGAGTTTCCGCCGCGTGCCGTTTGCGCGCAGGTGTTGAGCGCCGTGGAGGGCAAGACCGAGTCCCAGCCACGCGAAGGCATAGAGCGGGTGCAGGTAGCGGAGTTCGCTGGCGCTCGGATCCCAGGGAGCACGGTCGATCAGCCAACCGGCGAGAGTAAGAGTCGATCCTACCAGTGCCCAGCGCAGGCAGGGCAATGTTGCCCGTTGCGCGAAAATGGCGGTCGCGGCGAAGGCGGCGGAAATCAGGACGGCGGGAAAACCGAACACCGGATCCAGCCACAGCGCAGCGGCGGCAGCAACGGCGGCGCCGAGCGAGAGCGGTAAGTGAGACTTCGCGGAGTCGGACCGCGGCAGGTTCAATGCGATGGCGAGTGCCGCGAGAAGCAGCGCCCAGGTGCGGGCCGTGAGGACTCCCGGCAGGAATTGGCCGGCGATGGGCGGGAAGAAAGCGACCACCATCGCGGCGGTCGCTGCAGCCGCGAGTCCATGGCGACGTCCCATGAACCACGCGGCGCCGACCAACGCGATCAGATGGGAGATAAGCGGCTCCCACAACGCGGCGCGTTCGATCGACAGCCCCAACGAATCGCCCGTAACAACGTGGATGCCCCAGCCGATCGCACACGTCCAAAAAAGAAAGAGCCGGGGCAGCAGCTGCGGGCGGCCCGTCGGAAGGGAGTCGCTTTCGTAGGTGTTGGTGGCGAATGGGCCTTTTGCGGCAGCGTCCTGCGCGACGGCGATCCAGCGGTAGGTTTCCCCTCGTTCCTGCGCGCCAAGAAAATGGCGCTGACCATGAGCGTAGCCGGTCGGTGAATCGGCATCGAGGGGCGGCGGGGGGCTGCCCTGCATCGAAAGTTCGGATACCCAGTGCAGATGGGCGAGATTCGTCCGGAGAACGGCGACCGCCGCGAAGGCCAAGAGTGCGAGCCAGATGAATGCGAACCAGCGTGGTGATCGGGCATTCGCCGGGGAGCGCCGATCCGGGATGTTGGAGGCGGCTGAGACGGTCATCGCTGCAAGACCCAACGGGTTTGGTCGGAAGGCGCATCGTGGCGCGACACGTGCCCATCGGGCCAGGTTACGGCGGCGGCGCGAAGCGAGTCGCCGGGCGGAATCGCAGCGATGATGCCGGGCGCCGATTGGCTCCACCAACCGCCGCCGAGCCCGATTTCGTGATGCGTTGGCCGGTGTCGCTCGTAGATGAGTTGGACGCGGGCACCGATCGCGTCGGCGTTGCCCGTCGGACCCACGAGCGTGATGTGGATCCAGCGAGCGTCGGCTTCGTTGGCGAGGAGCTGAGTCGTGTCGCCATGTCGCGTAAGAAAGAGATCCGGCCGGCCGGCATCCGGACGTGACAAGAGGACGAGCGCGCGGGCGTTGCCGGGAACGAGGATTCCGGAGTGAATCGGATCAAGCGCGTCGAAGCCGCCATCGGCGCGGCCTTTGAGGAAGATGCCTACGCCCCCATCGAAGCGGGGGGCGGCAGCATCGGTGTTTTGCACCGCGGCCACATCGGCGAAGCCGTCGCCGTCGAGGTCGCCGGCAACAATTCCCTGCATGGGGCCAATCTGGGCGATGCGCGGAAAAGCGCTGAAGCGATAAGTTCCGTCCGGCTGGCTGAGAAACACGCCCGAAGAGAAGTTGTCGGCGCGGTGAACGTCGGCGGAGGCGAGCGCCTTCTCGCCGAAGACCTCGGTCATCGTCGCCCGCGCGAAGTCATTGTTTTTCGGATACTGACGGAGGATGAAGGGCAAGCGCGCGCCGAGATCGGCGCGTGGGCGCAGGGGATAGAGTTGATCGCCATCGTGGACCGCTTCGGCGATGAGCCGGGTGCCATTCCGCGCGAAATCGCCGTAGAAAAGCACCGCGGGATGTTGAGGCGACGCGCGGTAGGTGGTGTTGAGGCCAACATTGCCGGCGGCGAAGTCGGGGCGCCCGTCCCCGTTGAAATCGGCGCTGGCGAGGCTTGTCCACCAGCCGCGTCCGCCCGAGGCGAAACCAATTTCGTCGGTGATGTCGACGAAGCGGCCGTCACCGGTGTTGCGGAAGCAGCGAACGTGATCCCATTCGAGCGCAACGATGAGGTCGGGCCGGCCATCCTGGTCGATGTCGCGGAAGAGGGCGCTCGTCACGAGTCCGGCTCGCTGCAAGTCAGGCGAAGCGCCGGCAAGGTCGACGAAGCGTCCGCCGTCGTTGCGAAGAAGCACACTGTCGGGCTTTTCCGGATACCGACCGGGAACGGAGCGGGCGCCAAGAAAGAGATCCAGGTCGCCATCGCCGTCGATATCCGCGGCGACGGCGGCGCCGACGTTGATCGCAAGTGGCGGCAGGACATCCGTGGGGCGAAACGTGCCCCGGCCGTCGTTGGCGTAGAGGATGGGCTGGAAGGCCGCTGGCCAGGAGGGAGAGGCGGCGCTCGCTTTCGTGACGAGGAGGTCGCGCGTGCCGTTCCCATCGACGTCGAACAACAGAGGCGGTCCGTCCTCGACTTTGCCGCGAGGAAGACCGGCGACGGGCTGTTCGGCATAACGCTCGCCATTCCAGCGGAGGAGGCGGGCTGGCGAGCCGGTGGTGGCGCCGAGGAGAAGATCGGGATGGCCGTCGCCGTCGACGTCGCCGATAGCGACTCCCGGCCCGCGGCGATCGGTGCGGAACGGGATGAAGGCCTGCTCCTTTTCGGGGAACGCAATCCGCGACTCGTCGGTGATGGTGAGCCCAAGTTTTTCGGAGCCGGCGCGGAAGAGCGGAGCCGGCGCCGCCGTTTCGACCGAGGAGGATTCTTCGGGCTCGGTGACGAGATAGGCGAAGTTCGCATCGAGTTCGGAGAACTGCTGGGTGCGACCGGAGGGCCACTCGATGGTGAGCCGCTTGATTTTGGTATCCTGGCCGAGGCCGAAATGAGCGACGAGCTCGCTGCCGGAGGTGTAGCCGCGAGCGACGGTCATGATCTGCGTTTGCTGGCCCGAACTCGACTCCACGCGGACCGTGGCGTCGACTCCGTAGCGATTGGAATGCGTTCCGCGGAGGCGGATCTGGACGCGGTTTTGCCCGGCGACGTCGTTGCGGAATACGCTCAGACCGCCGTTGTAGTTGAGATAGACGAGGTCGAGATCGCCGTCGTTGTCGAAGTCTGCGGTTGCGGCCCCGAAGCTCACTCCGACTTCGCCCAATCCCCATTCGTCGGTGACGGGCACGAACCCTTCGCCGCGGTTGTTTCGATACGCGAGATTCGCCTCGTCGAGTGGCGGGGACTTCTTGATGGCGGCGATGCGTTGAGTGTCGGACAGCGCGCGCATCATTTCCGCGAGGAGATCACTGTTGTTCGCCTCGCGCACCATGCCGTTGGTCACGTGGAGATCGGTCCAGCCATCGTTGTCGAAATCTTCGAAGCGGATGGACCAAGTCCAATCGGTGGCGTCGACGCCGGCCCACGAGGCGGCTTCGCGGAACAAACCGTTGCCCGCGTTGAGGAGAAGCGCGTTCCGCATGTATTGCGGGGCGGCTTGCACCGACGAAGCGGTGGCGAGGACATCGTTGCGGGACGCGGCCAGTCCGCGCCGGTCCTTCTCGCGCGTGGTGGTAGCCATGTCCGCGACGAGCAAGTCGATACGCCCGTCGTTGTTGATGTCTCCCGTGTCCGCGCCCATCGAAGAGTAGGGCGTGTGCGGCGCGACGTTATCGATGACATTCGTGAACGTGCCGTTCTGGTTGTTTCTATATAGACGATCGGGGCCGGAGAAGTCGTTGGCGACGTAGAGGTCGGGCCAGCCATCGCCGTTGTAATCGAACCACACGGCGGCATGGCCGAACGTCGGGCCGGACATGCCCGAGCCGGCGGTGACTTCGACGAAGCGGCCGTCGCCGGTGTTGCGGAACAGCCGGTCGGGCCGACCGCCTGGCTCGGTGCCGTCGACCTGATTGGTGAGGATAAAAACGTCGAGCCAGCCATCGCGGTCGTAATCCGAAAACGCGCCGATGACGCTGCCGTCGTTCACATCCAAGCCACGCGCTTGGGCCTCTTCCTTGAAGGTGCCATTTCCCTGATTTATATAGAGTAGGTTGGGGGCGGCGTTACGGCAGATATATAGATCGAGCCAGCCGTCATTATTGACGTCGACGAAGACGGCGCCCTGGCGCCAAATGACCGATTTGTCTCCGCCGATCCCTTTCAACCAGCCCACGAGGGAGGTTTCCTCCGCGAGCCCCGCTTGCGCCGTGACGTCGGCGAATTTCCAACCGCCGAGGTTGCGAAAGAGCCGGCCGGGCTTGGTCTTGGTGCTGACGTAGAGGTCAACAAGCCCATCACCGTCGAAATCGCCGGCAGCGACGCCCGAGCCCATGCCGCCGCCCATGAAAGCACGATAACGAGAGGCCCACATCTGGGGATCGTCGTAGGCATTGTCGACCGACAGTCCGGTGACTGTCGGGGACATCGAGTGGAAGAGGGGGCCACCCGGGGATTGGGAAGCCGGTGAGAAAGGTGTGGGTGTGATTTCGTTCGAGGCGCGAGCGCTTGGTAAGAGCGCAATGAGCACGCCGCAGAGAAGGGGGCGGAAATAGGGGAAGGGCATGTCAGGGCTATCCTCGCGCTGTCGCGGCAATGGAGTGCAATTCAAAGACCGGCGTGGGGAGGGCGAGGCAATGTGTCATTGGGGATAGGAACCTATATGTCTGAAGACATAAGAAATCTAGGAGGTGGTTTATAAGGACGCAAAAGCGGCAATCTAAATGTCGCAAAAGGTCCGTAGACCGTTCGCACCGACGGTTGGTATCTTGTTCGCAACGGAAACCCGGATTCAGCGCGTGAGCTTGCTTGCGCGAAGGATCTGGTGGCCGGAACCCCATGTCCACAGCCACTGCGAGCCGCTTCCCTCGGGAAACGGGGCTGCAGGGGCGTTTCCGAGTATTGGAACTACAAGCACAAATCCCTATATGACCAAAAGCCAAACCAAGCATTTGAGGAACGTCCTCAATGCGTTGCTGGCGACGACCGCCGCGTCGTCGACAGCTTGGGCGCAGTCCACGGCCCCTCGTCCGATCCAGGACGACGAGATCGTGGTGCTGTCACCCTTCGAAGTATCGGCCGAGCAGCAGAGCAGCGGTTACTCCACGGCGTCGACGCTCGCGGGCAATCGCCTGAATACCGACCTGCGAGATCTCGGCACCTCGCTCTCCGTTTACAACGCGGAGTTTCTCAACGACATCGGCGCGACGGATCAGCGATCCTTGCTGCAATACACGCTCGGCACGGAAGTCGGCGGCATCTTTGGCAACTACTCGGGTTCGGGCGGCGGCAATGCGCCGAACACCAACGCGAGCCTCAGTCCGCAATCGACCAACCGCGTGCGCGGCTTGGTGAACGCCGACAACACGCGCGATCTCTATCTCACGAACATCCCGTGGGATGGTTACAACATCGAGGCGGTCGACATCCAGCGCGGCCCCAACGCCATTCTCTTCGGTCAAGGCAGCGCCGGCGGTGTGATCAACACCCGCACCAAGCAGGCGAGCTATCGCAACTTCGCCGAACTTTCGGTGCGCGTTGATCAATACGGCAGCATCCGTGGTGCGTTCGACGTGAACCGGGAGCTGTTGGACGACGAACTCGCGGTGCGGGTCGCGTTGATGCACAACGAAGCCAAGTTCAAGCAGGAGCCTGCCTTCGAGAACACGAATCGGCAGTTCCTCGCGCTGCGTTACGAGCCTGGTTTCCTGAAGAAGGCCGACGCTCGCACGATCTTCAAACTCTCCGGCGAACTCGGTTCGTCGACGAGCAATCGTCCGCGCAACATGCCCCCGATCGATTTCATCACGCCGTGGTTCGGGCTCGGAACGCCCACCTACAATCTGGCGTGGTTGAACGATAACAACTGGCAGATCCCCGGCCGCGGTGCCGCGACTCGTCAGGACTCCGCCTCGCCCGCGAATCCGAATCCGAACTTCGAGCCGTTGCTCGGTGGCCAAGGTGCGGGCTTCGCCGGCTACTTCGGCGGATCGGTGTTCCAGTTCAATGGCGACTCGTCGACGCCCCTGGCGGCGATGGCGCTGAATCCGGTGACGTATCTTGGCCTCGGAGCCAATGGCGCTCGCGACGGCAACATCGCCGGTCTCGCGCCTTCGGGCCCGCGCGGCATCCCCGGCTATCGCGATTATGCGTTCGAGATGAAACTGCCGTTCGCTTCACTGGCGAAGAACAAGTTCATCACGGACACCAGCATCTTCGATTTCTACAACAACCTGCTCGATGGTAACATCAAGCGCGAGTGGTATGACTTCCACACGTTCGACGCTTCGGTGAGCCAGACCTTCTTCAACGACAAGCTGGGCTTCGAGATTGGTTATCACGAAGAAGCCTACAAAGACGGCGGGTATAATCCGGTGGGCAGCGGCATCAACATCGACGTGCATTCGCGTTGGACGGACGGCACCAACACGCCCGAAAACGGGTGGTATAACGACGGCACGGCCAATGTCGGCGCGGGCCGTCCCTTCGTGAGCCTCGGCAACAGCGAGAGCCGTGCGCGGGCCGAACGCGAGAGCCTTCGTGCCACCGCTTTTGCCACGCATGACTTTGATCGCGGCTCGGACTCGCACTGGCTGCTGAAGATCCTCGGCCAGCACACCGTGACCGGTATGGTTTCGAAGGACGACTCCTTCCGGTATGGTCAGACGTGGGTGAAGAGCACGTTCACCGGCGACTACTACAACCACCCGCAATTCCAGGAGATCAAGGACAACAACGGTCGCTTCTGGGCGGACTTCGTTCCGCGCCGCGTCGTCTACATCGGTCCCAACCTGCAGGGCAAGACCCTCGGCCAGGATCTGGGCATCCGCGGCCCGTCCGCTGCGCCGCAAATCGGCAGCACGGCTTCGCTCCGCTACTTCGATTCCACCTGGATCGCGACGGGCGTGAATCCGGGCGATCCGTGGTTCAACCAGGTCACCGCCGGACTGCCGAGCGGCCCGGTCGAGTCCACGCAATCGGAAAACCCGGCCAACTACCGCGGCTGGATCACCCGCGAGGTCTCGCTGCTGACCGATTCCGATCGGAACAACATCGCGGCACTCACCGAGTCGCAGAGCTGGGATGATCGTTACAACAAGGCCAAGGCGATCGTGTGGCAGGGCAAGTTCTGGGAAGACTCCATCGTTGCGACGGCCGGTTGGCGCCGCGACGAAGTCGGTCAGACCTTGACCGAGTGGAATCGCGAGGAGTCGACCGACGATCCCACGCAAATCGTTCCGCGCGTCTCCACCCTCGGCCCGGTCGAGGAAGATTCCCGCAGCTGGGGCGTCGTTGCTCACTTCGATCGTCTGCCGTTCGTCGGCGAATGGGCGCGGCGTCTGCCCATCAGCATCAGCGCGACCTACAACAAGTCGGAAAACTTCCAGACGGGCACGATCTACCGCGACTACTTCGGTCAGGAACTGCCGCTCCCGTCAGGCGAAACCGAAGACATGGGCATCGTGCTCGCGACGCGCGATGGCCGCTATAGCCTCAAGGTGAACCAGTTCGAGTCCGCTGTGAAAAACAACGCCTCGAGCGGCCTGGAGTTCTGGAACTACGGCAACAACGTCGGCATTTACGCGTCGGCGTATCACCAGATCAAACACAACTACGAGACCCGCGGTAATCCGAACAGCACGCGCTACGGCAACAATATCGTGAGCGACCTGCCGGTGCCGGGACCCGGCGAGCCGGCGACGAAGTGGAACTTCGATTACCAGCCGCTCAACGGGCAGACCCTCGAACAAGCGGAAGCGCTCGAAGTGGCTGTGATCAACGCGTGGGATCAATGGCTGACGGAATTGGCCCCCTTGCCGCAAACGATGGCGTCCGCGTGGAGCTTTGCCTGGGATGGCACCGACTTCACCGAAACGGCCCTCGCGAACTTCCGCTACACGGAGGATCTGCTCGCCGAAGGTTATGAGTTCGAACTGCACGCCCAGGTCACCAACAACTGGCGCCTGACGCTCAATGCTTCCCGCATCAAGTCCTACCGCGACAACCTCGGAAACACGCCGGTGCCCGGTGGCAGCATGACGCAGGCGGAATACCTGCAGGACTTCGATCGTCGCTTGAACGAGACGGCGATGGGCGACCTGCGTATCTGGGGCCCTGGTGGCACCGCGAATGCGCGTGATAACTGGAATGGTTACGCCAACGGCGACTTGAATGCTCGTATCGCCGAGCAGGGCACGGTCGTCCCGGAAAACCGTCTCTGGCACTTCAACCTGATCACGAACTACGACTTCACCGAAGGCGCCCTGAGAGGGTGGACCGTGGGTGGCGCGGCGCGTTATCAGTCCGCCATGACGCTCGCGTATAAGCCGATCCAGCAGCCGACTTATATCGAATACGATCTCAGCGCGCCCTATAGGGATGACGCACAGATAGACTTCGACGTATGGGTCGGTTACCGCCGCAAGATTTGGAACGGCAAGATCGACTGGCATGCCCAGCTGAACATCCAGAATGTCGGTGTGGGTAACGAACTGCTGCCCGTCACGGTGCAGCCCGACGGCACACCCGCCGCGTGGCGCATCAGGCCGGCGCAACAGATATTCCTGACAAATACGTTCAGGTTCTAAAACCGCTCAAGCACGCGGCCCCGAGAAATCGGGGCCGCTTTTTTTGCGGCGGAACACCGCCGTGGGCGCGAGCAGCGGTCTGCTCGTTTCGTTCAGCAGCCCCTAGTCGATATCGATGATCCCGCGCTTCACCGCGGTCACGAGCGCCTGGGTGCGGTCGGATACGCCGAGTTTCGAAAAGATGTTGGCGACGTGAATCTTCACCGTGCCGACCACAAGTCCGAGCTGCGCGGCAATTTCCTTGTTGCTGAGGCCCTTGGCGAGGAGTTGGAGCACTTCCATCTCGCGAGGAGAGAGATGGGCGAGCAGACGTTCGCCAATGCGGGAAGCGATCTGCGGCGGAATATATTGCTCGCCGCGATGGACCGTGCGGATGGCGTCGAGCAATCGATCGAGCGCCATCTCCTTCACGACGATGCCGGACGCGCCGGCGCGGATCGCTTGATAGACCTCCTCGCCGCGCGCGTAGTTGCTGTAGATCAGAACGCGAGCTCCGCTGAATTCCTGACGCAGCGCGCGCACGGTATCCACGCCGGTCATACCGTGCATCCGCAAATCGAGCACGACCACATCGGGACGAAGGCGACGGTAAGCCTCGACCGCCTCGGCTCCGTCTTCCACGTCGGCGACCACCTCCATGTCGGGAGCGTCGCCGATCGCGGTCATCAAGCCCATGCGGATGGCCATGTGATCATCCGCGAGCAAGATCCGGATCCTAGTCGGAGTCGTTTCCTTCTGCATGATTGAAAGAGGGTGAGGGACATGGCCGCGGCACGACAATACGAACCGAGGTCCCCCGTGCGGGCGCGCTTTCGATGGCCAGCTGGCCAGAGAGTTTTTTCACACGGTTGCGGATCCCCCGCAAGCCGAGGTGTCCGGCCTTGCCTTCGAGCACCGTGGGCGGAGCAAAGCCGATGCCGTCGTCCGAAACGGTCAGTGCGATCGAGTCGCGTGTGTAGTCGAGGTGGATCGTGACCTTTCCGGCCTTCGCGTGGCGGAGCGCGTTGGTGGTCGCCTCCTGCGCGATGCGAAGGAGATTGTGGTTGATCGTGCGGCCCAGCGGAAAGGGATCGCCTGAGACGGTGACATCGATCTTGACCGCGTCCGAATCCACAAACGCCGTGAGATTCTGAAGCGCGGCGGCGAGTTCGTTGCCTTCGAGCAGCGGCGATTCCATGTCCCACACGGAGTGCTGCACCTCCTGGCGCGCGTAGGAGACCATGTTGCGAACGACGTTCAGGCGGGATCGCACGTCGCCGCCGACGGCGGGCAGTTTCAACGTGGTGTCGAGTTGGAGAATCGCTCCGGTGAGACCTTGTTGCACGCTGTCGTGGATCTCGTTGGCGAGCCGGTCGCGTTCCGCGAGCGTGGCGGCGTTGCGCGTTTCCTCGCTCAATTTCGCCATGGTGTCCTCGAGCTGCCGCGTGCGTTCCTGCACGATCTGTTCGAGCACGCGATTGCGCCGGCGTTCGATGTAGCTCGACCAGCGCACCACGCCGAACAGCACGCCGAGGAAGGCCAACGCGAACGCAAGATGGGCGGGCCAGGTGCGATACCAAGGCGGAAGGATTTGAAAGCGGATCGCCGCGAGCGCGCCGCCGATGTTGTGCTTTTCCGCCAAACGGACGCGCAGGGTGTAGTTGCCCTCGGCCAGGCCGCGGAAGCTCACTTGGGAGCCGGCCATCGGAGTCCACGGGTCGCGAGCCGTGAGTTGATATTCGTAAGTCGGCGAACGGCGGCTCGCATCGCTGCCGGCGAAGAATTGGAAGGTGAGACTATTCCGTTCGAACGGCAGCGGCAGCAGCGCGGCGGCCACGGCAGAGCTCGTGAGGAGTTCGGAGCCCGCGGCGTCGATCAACGAGACCAGGGTCGGTTTGAAAACGGGCTTCGGTTCGGAGGTCCAGCGAGGTTCGACGTGATAGAGCGACTGGCTGGCGATGATCCACACGTCGTTGCCGGGCAGCACTTGCAGGACGGGGTAGCGATCGTTGATCAAGTCGAAGCTGCTGGCGTCGATTTCGTAGTCCGCACCCTTCGGTGAAAACTTCACGATCCCATCGTCATGTGTCGCCCAGAGCGTGCCGGATTCGTCCTTCTCGATTCGGGCGATGGAGTAGGGGGAGCGTTCGAGGAGACGTTGCAGCTCTGGTGCTTCGCGCCACGTGTTGCGCTGCTCGTCGAAGAAACGTCGTTCTCCATGCTCCGTGCTGAGCACCACGATGTCGTCGACGGTTCCGATATTCACCCACGGTCGGGTGGTCCACGTCGAATTGGGCACCACATCGAGCTGCAAATTGCCCTCGTTCAGCCAGAGCCGCCCGACTTGCCCGGCCATTTCAATCCAAACCGAGTTTTTGGCGCGATGCACGATCGACGGATAGGTAACCCCGCGGGTGCGCGGGACTGATTCGGTCCATTGGCCGTCGCGCCATTCGAGCAAGGCGATTTCCGACCGGCCGATGGCGTAGCAATGATCGGCGTCGGGCATCACCAAATGCGCCATGTCTTCGACGGCGGCGACGGGCCTGAGACTGCCGTCGGGGTGGACCGAGTAAACGCGATCCACGCTGCCGACGAGCATGCGCGAACCGCGCGCCGCGAGCGCCCAGGCACCGCCGTCGGGCTGAAATGGATACAGCTCGAAGTGAGTGGGCGCGCCGGGCGGGCCGTCGAGCGCGCGATACAGCTTGCCGTCGGAGGCGATCACGACGCGTCCCTGCCAGCGTTCGACGATGGGCCAGCCGAGCGTGAGTCCCAGCCGCTGCCCGAACGCGCTCAGCGCGCTGCTATAGAGCACCTTCTCGATGCCGTCTTCCGCCGCGATCCACAACACGCCGCGCTCGCGATTCGCCATGGCGGTGATGCGGTGATACTCGGGCGAGGTGAGCGCGAGGAGCAGTTCGCCGTTGGCTGCGAAAAGGAAGAGTCCCTTCCCGGTGACCGCCACGGCTGTGCGGCCATCCACCAGATGCTGAATCACGGAAATGCGACCGCCGAACCCGTCGCGCACCTGCGGGCCCCACGGCGTGACCTGCGGCTCCCACGGCAGCAGTTCCCGGCCGTCGAACACCATGAGCCGTCCGTCCAGCAACGAGAGCAGGGTGCGGTTTTCGTCGAGGGAGGTCGCCAGTTCGACCACCACGTCATCGAGATCGGTCGGCGGGGCGTTGCGCAGTGCCCGCGCCGCGACATCCACGTATCCAAGTTTCTGATTGAACGCGGAAATATAGACCCGGTTGCCCACGCGGAACGCGCGCGAGATTCTCGAATGTTCGTAGAGCTGCGTCTCCTGCCGGCGGAAGTCCCAGAAGGCGATTCCGTTCGGGCTCACGAAATACATGCCGTCGTCGGTCGCGATCAGATCGGAAAACGAGGCCGAGCGAATCCATTCCGGCGGGTCGGGCGGCACCAGCGGAACCGCGTGAAGCAGGCCGTCGGACTTGGTTTCCGCGAGCCCCCACGACGCGCGCGCGCCGTAATACATGCGGCCATCGGGCGCCGCGGCGACGTTGGACATCGTGATGCGATCGACGCCGCGCTCGGCGATGTTGGACCACGTGGTGTCGTTGAGGATCGCGTAGACGCCGTCGTGAATCACAGCCACGCGGCCGAAACGATCGAAGTCGAGCCGGGCTCCGCGCGGTCCATAGCCGATGTCCTCCAGCGAATAACGTCGGGTGAACGGCAGCCCGCGCACGCTGTCCAGTTGGGCTGCACACTCGAGCGCCAGAGCCAACACGAGCAGCAATCCACACCGTCCGATCGCAAGAATGCGACGCCGCGCATCGCGCAGGGGATTGCGCGCGGCCCGGAGGTGGGGCAATGCGATTGAACGGGGCATTCGGGGTTGAAGACGGCGCGGTCGCAACGTGAACTCCGCGACCGAGGCGGGTAAAGTTCATTTGGGTCGGCGAGTGAAAATCGGGCCCCGCTGCCTATTACCGCGGTAATAGTTCCACCTACGGCCAATGGCCCGTTGCGGGATCGCGAGTCGCGCATGAGGTATTCGATCCACGCCGACGAGGACGCGAATCCTGCTTCGGAACTTACCCTCCCCCAAACATGATCTCGCCGAAAAGAGCGACGCTTCCGCTTTTGTTTTCCTGCGGGCCGCAGGGCATCGCCGCGATCGCGCCCGGAATGAAGACCTGACCTCATGGCTCATGTCGTTCCAGCTGGTCCGAGAAAAATCTCCGTCGTCACGTCCGGTGTGTCGGAGGCGAGCTTGCGCGGGATCGCGCGATTCGCGCGGGAACACGACTGGCACGTATCCACGGATATAGCACGCATCGGCACGGTCCCGCACGGCTGGCATTGCGACGGGCTGCTCGTGTCGTTCCCGCAGTCCACGGAATTGTTGATGCAGTTGGAAAATGCGGGGGTTCCCTGCGTGGCGTTTTCCGAAACGCCCGAAACGACTGGATTGCCGCTGATTGCGCCGGACGAGGCAGAGATTGGGCGCTTGGCGGCAGATCACCTGCTCGAACGGGCGCATCGTCATTTTGCGTGCGCGCCCTTCGTCGACCGACCGGGAAACGCCGATCGGTTCGCGGCTTTTCAAGCGAGACTCGCGGAGCAGGGGTGCGACTGCCGGTTCCTTCCGCCGTTATATACGCGCCAAGGATCTGCGTGGTTCGAGAACAGCGGCGAGCGGCGGCGCGTGCTCGTGAGCGAGCTGCGACAGTTGCCGCGGCCGGCTGCCGTGTTCGCGTTCAACGATTGTGTCGCCGTGGATTTGATCGACGCTTGCCGGGACGCGGAACTTTCGGTTCCGGAGGACATCGCGATCCTTGGCGTGAGCGACTCGATCTTCTGTGCCATCTCGTTTGTGCCGCTTTCGAGCATCGATTTGAATCTCGAGGAGATGGGATATCGGGCGGCGGCGTTGCTCGAGGAGCGGATGAGCGGACTGCCCACGACATCGGTGCTGGCGGTGCGTCCGAAAGGCGTGGTCACGCGAATGAGCACCGATGTGATCGCGGTGTCGGATCCACGGGTCGCGCGGGCGCTGAGTTATATCGCCGAGCATTACCCGGAAACAGGCTTGAGCGTGGAGGTGGTCGCGCGCGCCGTCGGCATGTCGCGTCGCAGCTTGGAGCGGACCTTTCGGCAAGAGACGGGACGCACGATTCACGAGCACATCATCAATGTCCGCATGCGGGAGGCTTCGCGGCTCATCGCCGCGGCGCCGGGGACGAAAACCTCCGATGTCGCGGCGTTGGTGGGGCTCGCTGGAGAGCGGACGTTCTTCCGCACCTTCCGCCGGCATTTCGGCATGAGCCCCAAGGCGCATCGCCGTTGGACGAATCAGGCGCGACGGGTGGCGGACGAGCCCGACACGCCGCCCCGTCCGCGTGTATCCACGGCGCCAGCACCGCATGCGCTGGCGTCGGGAGCGGACTTCAGCGCGGCCTGAGCGAACGCCGCATCGGCTCCTTCAGTATCGAATTTTCCTTGATGAAATATCGCACAGCCCTCGTCGGTCTCCTCTCGTTGTGGTTTGCGGGCAGCTCGCTGTTCGCCCAGTCGCCGCGCTCCGCCGCGTTCGACTGGTTCGAATATGCCGGGAACGATCCCGTGCCCAAGGCCGAACTGGCGTCGGACGAGTTTCGCAATCCGATTCTCACCGGTTTCTATCCGGATCCGAGCATCACGCAGGTGGGCGAGGACTACTACCTCATCAACTCCACCTTTGCGTATTTCCCGGGCATTCCGATTTTTCACAGCCGCGACTTGGTGAATTGGAAGCAGATCGGTCATGTCATCGATCGCCCGCAGCAGCTGCCCTACGACAAGGTTGGTGTCTCGCGCGCGATCTTCGCGCCGGCGATCAGCTATCACAACGGCGTGTTCTACGTCGTGTGCACGATGATCGATGCTGGAGGAAACTTCGTGATGACTGCGACCAATCCGGCGGGGCCGTGGTCCGATCCGACCTGGCTGGATTTCGAAGGCATCGATCCGTCGTTGTTTTTCGACGATGATGGACGCGCCTGGATGCTGAACAACGGCGCGCCGGCGGAGACGCCGCGTTACGACGGGCACCGGGCGATCTGGATCCAGGAGTTCGATCCCGGCGCGCGGCGCATGATCGGGCCGCGCAAGCTCCTTGTGAATGGCGGTGTCGATATCTCGCAGAAGCCCGTGTGGATCGAAGGCCCGCACATCTACAAAAAGGACGGCTGGTATTACCTTTGTTGCGCGGAAGGCGGCACGAGCGTGAATCACACGCAGGTGATTTTCCGCAGTCGCGCGGTGGATGGGCCTTACACGCCGTGGGAGAACAATCCGATTATCACCCAGAAAGGCCTCCCCGCGAATGTGCCCTTCGCCGTCACCTCGACCGGCCACGCCGATCTCGTGGTCGGACCCGACAAGAACTGGTGGGCGGTTTTCCTCGCGGTGCGTCCTTTTGATGCACGCCATTCGCCGATGGGTCGCGAGACATTCCTTTTGCCCGTCGATTGGCCGGAAGGCGGCTGGCCGCGCATCCTGGAAAGCGGCAAACGCGTGCCGCTGGTCGCGAAGACTCCCGCCGGCGCTTCCGTCAAAACCGGCCCGGTTCCGCTCAACGGCAACTTCACCTGGCGCGACGAGTTCGACCAAGTCTCGCTGGCGATGCCGTGGATCATGTTGCGGGCACCGCGTGAAACCTGGTGGAAGCTCAACGCCGGCAAGCTGGTGCTCGAGCCGAGCAGCGAGACGTTGTCGGGCAATGGCAATCCGAGCTTCGTCGCCCGTCGCGTGCAGCATGCAAACTACTCCGCGACGACGTCCCTCGATATTCCCACGGCCACGGGCGTCTCCGCAGGACTCACGGTGTTCCAAGGCGAGCGCTTCCACTATTTCCTCGCCGCGAAACGCGACGGCAACGACGTCGTGCTCTATCTCGAAAAGCTCGCACGCAGCGCGCCGGAAACGATCGGCTCGGTGAAACTTCCGGCGGCGACGAAGAGCCTCCAACTGCGCGTGGAAGCGAAGGGCGGCACGTGTTCCTTCAGTTATTCGACGGACGGACGTGAGTGGAAAACGCTCGTCGCTGACGCGGACGCGACCTTGCTCACCACCGAAGTGGCGGGCGGATTCGTCGGCGCCACCGTAGGCGTGCACGCGAGACTCGATCGCACGGAGAGTTCTGCCGCCACCAAAGCTCGTGCGGACGGCAAGCTTACCTTCGTCATCGTTCACGGTGCGTGGGCCGGCGGTTGGGAGCACAAGCAACTCGCGCAAGCATTGCAGGCCGACGGCCACACGGTGCATCGCGTGACGCTGACCGGGCAGGGCGACCGCGTGCACCTGGCCACGCCTGAAATCGATTTGAAGACGCACATTCAGGACGTCGTGAACTTCATCGAGTGGGAAGACCTGCGGGACGTCGTGCTCGTTGGTCACAGCTATGGCGGCATGGTGGTGACGGGAGTTGCGGACCGGGTCGCATCGCGCTTGAACCACGTGATCTACCTCGACGCTTTTCTCCCGGAAAACGGCGAAAGCGCGCAGACCGCGATGGGTGAGGGGCGTCCGCAACGTCGCGCCGTGAATGGTTTCTTCTCGATTGGCAACCAAGCCGGGCGGCCCGTGCCGCATGTCGTGCCGCAGCCGGAGAAAACGTTTACGCAGCCGATCGTTCTCGAAAATCAGGAGGAGGCGCGGCGGATTCCGACGACTTACATCCTCACCGTCGACAAAGGGAAATCGGCCGAGCAGGACGGATTCTTCCGCTTCTACGAACGCGCGAAAGAGCGCGGCTGGACGGCGCAGATCATGGAAGGCGACCACGTGGTGCACCTCACGCAGACGCCGGAGCTGGCGCGCCGCCTCGTTGAGGCGCCAGCGTTACGGTGAAGCAGCACTTCGTTTGCGCGGGTTGAAGGGAGCTGAAACTAACCGGGAACCCCGTTTGAGCGGACCGCATCCACCGATTCGGTCCGCTCGAACGTAACCCTCGTTTACCAGGTTTGTCTCATAGCCCCTACATGACCACTCCCACAGCACTCAGGAAACTGATCAAAACCGCTGCCGTCGCATCGCTGTTTTCGTTCGCGGCGCCGGCCTTCGCGCAAGACGGCACCATCCATCCGCTCGACGCGCCTCCGGAACCGAACGCGATTCCGCTCGGCACGGGCGGCGTCGAGAATCAACCGGCCGAGGAAAGCTGGTTCCGCCAGTGGGGCGAGCCGATGGTGCGCAACGTCTCGAAGGCCACGCTCACGCCCTTCCTCCCTGATCCCGCCAAAGCCAACGGCACCGCGGTGATCGTCGCGCCCGGCGGTGGCTACCGCTGGCTGTCGATCAACAACGAAGGCTGGAAAATCGCCAAGGCCCTCAACGAGCGCGGCATCGCCGCCTTCGTGCTCAAATACCGCCTCAACCCGACCCCGCCCACGCTCGAAGGTTTGCGCGAGTCGATGAACCGCACCTTCGCCGCCGTGACTCCGCCTGCCGGTGGCGAAAATCCGCCCCCGCCGCCCCCGCGCCCGCGTTTCGACCTCACCAACCAGCTCGCCGACGCCGAGGCGGCCTACGCGCTGATCCTGAAGAACGCGGAGAAATGGGGCGTCGATACCAATCGCATTGGCATGGTCGGTTTCTCGGCCGGCGCCGGTTTGACGATGCACGCGACGCTCAATTCCAAGACCATGAAGCTCGCGTTCATCGCACCCATTTACGGCGGCATGGGGCCGGTCGAAGTGCCGGAGAACGCGCCACCGCTGTTCGTGGCGATCGCGGTGGACGACTTTCTTTTCAACGGTCAGTTCGGCCTGATCAAGTCGTGGTATGACGCCAAGAAGCCGGTGGAATTCCACCTCTACCAGGATGGCGGCCACGGCTTCGGCATGGGCTATCCCGGCCACCCGACCTACTACTGGTTCGAACCCTTTACGCACTGGCTCGACCACAACGGTTTCTTGAAACCGAAAGCGGCGAACTGATTTTGTCCTGCAGCCCCGGCGACGCATGCGTGCGATTGCCGGGGATTTGCCGTTGTTCGATTGGTCGCGGAACCGTTCCGCAACTTTCACCCCGCCTACGCGCCATGCTCGGCGTGTTCCCCACCGTTAAACTCAACCCCCAACCGTTTACCCCGTGAAAAAACTGAGCATTCTCGTTTCCTCCCTCCTCCTAGCGGGCTCGACCGTCGGAACTCTTTTTGCCGCGCAGCCGGCGCTGATCAAAGTCGACCTCGATCGCACCATCAGCGAGATCGATCCCAATATTTACGGTAGCTTCCTCGAGCCGCTCAGCCGTGGAGACGACAGTCGCTTCCGCGTGGTCTATGGTCCGCTCTACGATCCAGATTCTCCGCGATCGGACGAAAACGGCTTTCGCAAAGAATACCTTCAACAGATCAAGGATCTGAAAGTCACGGCCGTGCGCTGGCCGGGCGGGAATTTCGTCTCCGGCTACAACTGGAAAGACGGCATCGGTCCGAAAGACCAGCGGCCGGTGACTCTGGACCTTTCGCGCACGCGGAAGGAAACGAACCAGATGGGCACCGATGAATATGCGCATTTCTGCAATCTCGTGGGTGCGGCCAATTTCATCTGCATCAATGCCGGCACCGGCACGATCGAGGACGCCGCTCACTGGGTCGAATACTGCAACGCGCCCGTCGGAACGCGCTACGCGGATCTCCGCGCGAAACATGGGCGCGCGGAGCCCTACAACGTGAAATACTGGGCGTTGGGCAACGAACCCGATGGTCCGTGGCAGCTCGGTTACAAGAACAAGGAAGACTACACGAAGTTCGCCATCGAAGCCGCCAAGATGATGCGGGCCGTCGACGAGAAGATTCTTTTGGTGGCCGCCGGCTCCTCGAATTACCCTTTGGTGACGAAGCGGTATGATCCCAAGGACGGCTGGACGGATTGGAACGACTACGTGCTCGATCAGATGGCCGGCTACATCGACTACATTTCGCTTCACCGCTACGTCTTCCAAGTTCTGCGGGCGATCGATAAGCCTACGTTTTCCGACGAGATGTCGATCGGCATGGAGATCGATCGCATCATCGAAGTCGTCCGCGGTCAGATTCAGAAGGCCATGGTCAAATCCGAAACGGAGCGACCGATCTACATCTCGTTCGACGAATACGGCGCGCGCAGCAATTCCATCGCCGGCCCGTTGCTGCTCGCTCAGCACCTCAACTCGTTCATCCGCCACGCCGACATCGTGAAGATGGCGAATCTGACATTCCTCACCGCGCTCGTCGGCATCACGCCCGAAGGCGATTACAAGACGTCGCTGTATTATCCGTTCTACCTCTACTCGAACAACTGCCGCGGCACGTCGCTCGACGTCTACACCCGCGTCGATCGTTACAGCAACAAGGTGTTCAAGGACATCCCGTATCTCGATGTCACCGCAGTGCTGAACGAATCCGGCGACAAGGTCGTGATCAATGTCGTGAACCGCAGCGAGACCGACGCCCTCCCGGCTGACATCGAGCTGCAATCCGGCACCTATGCCGGACAAGCTCGCGTCCATCTCATCCACTCCGATTCGATCGAAGTCACGAACACCGCCACCGAAGAAAAGGTCCGCATCGCGACCAGCGATCTGACCTTCACCGGCAACCGGATCAGCCACACCTTTCCGGCGCACTCCTTCACCCAGCTCGAGATCCCGGTGAGGAAATAACCGGAGCTTTGGTCTCAACCCCTGTTGCCCCCATGAAACGGATACCCTACCGGTTGGCTGTCGTCCTTTTCGCGAGCGTCCTCGCGCTCGCTCCCAACTTCGTTCGCGCCGCCGAACAGTCGGAGAAATACACCTTCGTCATCGTTCACGGCGCAACCGCAGGCGGCTACGAATGGAAGGAAACCGGCAAATATCTTCTCGAAAAAGGCCACACGGTTTACCGCGTCACGCTGACTGCGCTCGGTGAGCGTTCGCACCTCAGCGCCGAAGGCGTGAACCTCACCACGCACATCAACGACGTGGTGAACACGATCCTCTTCGAGGATCTGCACGACGTCGTGCTCACCGGCCACAGCTACGGCGGACGTGTGATCACGGGAGTAATGAATCGCATTCCCGAACGCATCCGGCACGTGATGTTCTTCGATGCCGCCGTGCCCAACGACGGCGAAAGCGGTTTCTCCCGCCAAGGTGGTCCGCCGGCGGACATGGTGGTGAAAAATGGCCGGCGTATGCAGCCCTGGCTGAACGAGAATCCGACGAAGTATCCGCACAATGTCGGCCATCCGATCGGCACGTCGACCGAGCCCGTCGCCTACAATAATCCCGCGGCATTCAAGCTCAACGTCACCTACGTGCCGTTCATCGCCGCCGACCAGGACCCCAAAGAACGTGCCGCACGCGACCAGAATTGGAAGAACGCGGTCGCCCGCGGCTGGACCGTGCGCACTTTCCCCGGCTCCCACACCGCGATGCTCGAAGACCCGAAGGGATTGTCGGTGCTCATGCTCGAAGCGGTGAACGACCGGAATTCGCCCGTTGCGAAATAATGCATTGAAGAACCACGAATGGACACGAATTCACACGAATAGATGCACCGCGGATCGATGTCTGGGACGTCTATTCGTGTGAATTCGTGTCCATTCGTGGTCCCAATTAATTTCCTTCCGATGAATGCTTACCCCAAGTTTCTCCTCACTGCGTTCGTTCTCTTCGCCCCCGCGCTCGCCTCGGCGCAACAAGCGAACGTCAATCTCGACTGGGATCCGCAGCGAAACAAAGAGAACCTCATTCCCTTCAGCGCGCCGCTGAACTCGCCCGAGGTGCACGACGATCGCCGGGTCACCTTCCGCGTGAAGGCGCCCGAGGCAAAGACAGTCGAACTCAACGGCGCCGTATTGGTCGCGGTAGGACGCAACTGGGGCCAAACACTGCCGTTCACGAAAGGCGATGACGGCATCTGGACGCTGACGATCGGCCCGCTGCGTCCCGACATCTATGCCTATCTGATTCGCATCGATGGCGTGCAGGTTGCGGACCCGAGCAACACTCAAGCCGCCTTCACCGGCATGCCGCCCTATAGCCAACTCATCGTGCACGGCGATGGTCCCGCGTATTACGACGCGCGCAATGTTCCGCACGGCGCCATCACGCGCCATATCTACCGCTCCGACGTCACGCAGGGTGAACGCGACCTCTTCGTTTACACGCCGCCGGGTTACGACCGCTCGAAAACCTATCCCGTGCTCTATCTCGTGGGCGGCAGCGGCGAACTTCCACACAACTGGATCTACGACGGTCGCGTGAACTTCATCATGGACAACCTGCTCGCCGAGAAGAAGGCGGAGCCGATGGTCATCGTGATTCCCAACAACCAGGTGGTGCACCGCAATCACCCGAAGCACGTCGAACTCACCTTCGAGAAATTCGAAGCCGAGCTCCGTCAGCACGTCATTCCGCTCGTGGAGCGCGAATATTCCGTCCGGCGCGACCCGAAAGGCCGCGCGTTGTCCGGCCTCTCGATGGGTGGGCGCCACACGATGTTCGTGGGTTTCAACTCCCTGGACCTGTTCGCCAACTTCGGAGTGCTCAGCGCGGGCGACAACGATACCGAAAAGTCCTTTGCCACCTTCCTTAACACGCCCGACGTCAACGCGAAGATCGACTACCTCTTCGTCGGTCTGGGCTCGGTCGAAGCACAAGGCCGCTTCGGCGAACGCAGCGAGAACCTTCGCCAGGCGCTCGTGAAGCACGGGATCGAGCATGAGTATTATGCCGGCGGATACGGCGCTCACGATTGGGCGACCTGGCGGCATCTGCTGCACGAGCGTTTCCTGCCAAATCTCTGGCGCCAACGCTGAGTCTTCTTCGACGATGAATCTCAAGAGCTTCGTTCTGTTCGCGGCGCTGGCCGCGAATCTCTTCGCGCAAACCTCCGCGCCGGCGCCCGTGGCGACGGAATACGGCCGCGTCCAAGGTGTCGCTGAAAAGGATCTCATGGTGTATCGCGGCATTCCCTTCGCCGCGCCGCCGGTGGGAGAACTCCGCTGGCGCGCGCCGCAGCCGCCCGCGAAATGGGACGGTGTGCGTGAAACGGCCGCGTTCGCGGCCGATCCTTACCAGGGCGACGGCAAAGGAAACGTCAGCGAGGACTGCCTTTATCTGAATATCTGGACGCCGGCCAAATCGGCGTCGGAACGCGTGCCCGTGCTCGTGTGGATCTACGGCGGCGGGTTTTCGTTCGGGTCGAATTCGACGCCGACGCACAACGGCGAACATCTCGCGCGGAAGGGCGTCGTGCTCGTCACGATCAACTATCGCGTCGGCCCGCTCGGGTTTCTCGCGCACCCGGAGCTGAGCAGGGAGTCGCCGCACAAGGTTTCCGGCAACTACGGCTTGCAGGACATGATTGCCGGCCTGCGCTGGGTGAAGAACAACATCGCAGCGTTTGGCGGCGATCCGGACCGCGTGACGATTTTCGGCGAATCCGCCGGTGGCATTGCGGTGAGCATGCTCTGCGCTTCGCCCGAAGCGCAGGGGCTGTTTCACGGCGCGATTTCGCAGAGCGGCGGTTCGTTCGGGCCGACGCGTCCCACGACTTATCCCGGAGAGAACATGCGCACGCTCGCGCAAGCCGAGGAATCGGGAGTCGCCTACGCGCAGAAAGCCGGCGTGTCGTCGATCGCAGAGCTGCGCAAACTGCCGCCGGAGAAACTGCCGGCCGGGTGGGGCAGCGGCGCCGCGTGGCCGATCGTCGACGGCTGGATCATCCCCGACGACCAGCACAAGCTGTATTCGGCGGGAAAATACAACGACGTGCCGATCCTCGTCGGCTACAACTCCGACGAAGGCCTGAGCTTCGCGCGGGACAAAGACGCGTCCGAATATGCCGCGAACGTGAAGAAACGCTACGGCCCCTTCGCCGAGCGATTGATGGAAGCATATCCGCCGGACGGCGACCGCGTGACGAAGACCGCGCGCGATCTGATGCGCGACGCGGCGTTCGGCTGGCAGACTTGGAGCTGGGCCCGGCTGCAGGCGCGCACGGGCAAGACGGACGTGTTCTACTACTATTTCGATCAGCATCCGGACCGCCCCGCCGATTCGCCGCAGGCCGATCATGGGATGCCGCACGGCGTGGACGTGCCGTATGTTTTCCAGACGCTCGACCGCGAGAAACCCGAAACCACGGCCGAGGACCTCGCGATGTCAGAGATCGTCGCGACCTACTGGACGAATTTCGCGAAACGCGCCAATCCGAATGGGCCGGGCGTGCCGCTTTGGCCGCGTTTTTCTGAACGCGGCGGAAAGATCATGCATTTTCGCAACGGCGCGACTGTCGGCGTCGTGCCCAGTGCAAACGGCCTCGAAACGCTCGACGAGTATTTCGCCTGGCGCCGCACACCCGAAGGCACGGCCTGGGCGGATTGAGTTCGCGGTTCGGTTGCAGCCGGACCTCGCCGTGATTGTCATTTCGAGCGAAGCGAAGAATTCACTTCGTGCCTCGCTGCCGGATGCGGTGGGGGAGCGCACCATGGATTTTTCGCTTCGCTCAGAATGACAGGAGTGTGGAAGGCGTCTCACGACACGAATTCTAGACTCGGCTGCGAACCTCGATCAGAGTCCGCGCCATGATCGTTTTCCGGACTGCTTCCGCGATGATGGCGCTCGCGCTCGCTTGGGGAGTTCCGGCGGCAGCCGGGTTCAACCTGTTTTCGAATTCGTGGGGCGACGTGATTGTCGCAACCGACACCACGCCGGAAGGCCGCAAGCTCGAGCCGCCGAGCCCGAGTGAGCCGGTTTACTATCTTGGGCGTTCACTCGGCGCGAAGCTGGGCTCGTTGCGCGGCGATACGTTGCCGGACGAGGAGGAGATGACTCGCTTCGTCGCGAAGGTGCTCGCGAAACAGGGCTACCTTGGCGCCACTCCTGGCGTTCACGAACCGACGCTCTATCTCGTCGTGCAATGGGGTTATCTTCAGCCCTCGAGTGGCGACCTCTTGTGGTTTCTCGGCTACAACCCCGAGCAGGACATCGCCGCTCCCAGTTTTCCGGGCATGCTTGGGCCCGAAGTGTGGCGTCGCGGCTTTCGGTCGCGCACGATCGAAGCGATTCTCGATGGAGCGAGCACCTCGAACTACGGCATCATCGTGACGGCGTTCGAATACGAGTCGGCGGACACGCCGGAGCCGATCGTCTATTGGCAAACGCGCATCGCGCTCACAGCGAACGGAAAGTCGATGGCGGCGGCGCTGCCGGCGATGCTCGTGGCGGCAGGTCCGGATATCGGACGCGCCGCGGATTCACCTGTTCTCCGCGACGCGAACGAAGCGCGGCGAGGCGTGGTGGAAATGGGCGACCTGGAGGTGCTCGAGTTCGAGCCCGGCGGGGAATCAACAAGCGCTCCAGGACGAAACACCGAGATCCGCGAAGTTCGCTGAGTCTACCGCCGGATCACGGTTGCGTTGCGTTCAGCGTCTGGATGTAGCGGACGAGATCGCGCATGCCCTGATCGTCGGGGACGGTCTTCGCCATTGCGGCCATTTGGGCGCCCGTGACATCGCGCGGATCGGCGCCGCGCACGTCGTCGCGAAACGCTTCGAGGTGGCGGAGCAGATACCAATCTTGTTTGCCGGTGAGTTTCGGCGCGTTCAGTTCGCGATTGCCCTCGGCTTTGTTGCCGTGGCACGCGGCGCACGTGGCATAGAGGGCTTGGCCACGAGCGGCATCGCCTTCGATGGTGACCGCGGGGGTGGTCTCCGGCAGGCTCGCGAGGTAGTGGGCAAGGTGCGAGATTTCGCGATTCGGGCTGGGTTCTCCGTTGAGGAACTCCAACGCGCTGCGCATCGAGATGCCGCGCGGATTCTTGAAATGCGTGCCGCGAAGCCCCTGGTGAAACTTCTGCAGTTGCGTCTGCACATACCAATTCTCCATCCCGGCAAGCGACGGTGCGCCCAGGCCGTAGTCGCCTTGCGCGGATCCGCCGTGGCATGCGACGCAATGCTGGGCGAAGAGCTCTTCGCCACGGTTGCGCGAGCCCCAGGTCGAGATCACGGGTTGAAAGGTGTTGTTAGCGACGAAGTCGGCGAACGCCTTTTCCTCGATCTTGCTGAACGTCAACGCGAGCCCCTGCGCGCGCAGCTTGAGCCGCATTTGCGTGTCGGCATCGGAGCGCTCGATCAGCTGTTGAAGAAATGCCACGTCGTTCGCCTCTGGCGTGAGCACCTTCGACTTCCATGCTTCGAGGAGCGCGAGGCTGATGAGGCTAATCGTGGACTCGGGAAGCTTCTGCCATTCGCCGAGAGCCGCCTCATAATTGCCGTCGAGCGCGGCGAGATGCCGTTTCAACACGAGGTAGTCGGGCATCTCCTCGACGTTGGTGTAGAACCGGCGCGGGTCGCCTTGCGTGGCGTTCGCGGTGTTGAGCAACTCCGCCCCGTAGAAGCGTTCGTTTTCCAGGACCGCATGCCCGAACGCGCGCCGAATCCACGGATCTTCGGCGAGCGAGGCGCGACGCGCGAAAAGCGCTTTCGCGGTCTCGGCCGAGGCGGGGAGCAGTCCGAGCGCGATGACGGATTTCAAGCGCGTCTTCGGATCGGCGTCGTCGATCAAGGAGGCGGCAAGTTTCAGCGCAGCGTCGCCGCCATGATCGGTGAGGGCCATGACGGCGTTCTTGCGCACGGCCGCCGAGGGATGGGAGAGCGCGGCGCGGGCGATCGGCTCGTTTTCGGCGTTGGCCGCGTCGAAGTCGCCGAGGCCCTGCAGCGTCCAGATCGCGTGAATCACGCGCGGGTTGAGCCCGATTTCGTCGACGGTGCGATCGGAGAGCACGATTTCGCGCAGCGCGGGAATCGCCTCACGGCGGTGTTCGCGCACGAGTTTACGCTGCGCGGTGAGCCGCCAGAACAGATTGTCGTTGGCGAGTGCGGCGATCAGGTCGGCGGTGGACGCATTGCTCAGGTCGAGCTTGGGGGCGGGCGAGGAGCCTTTCGCGACAAGACGATAGATGCGGCCGTGCTTGCGATCGCGCAGCGGATTCTCGTGCGCGTTGCCCGCGCCCATCTTGGCTTCGAAGCCAGCGGATTCCACCGTCGGACGCGGGTTGTGCTGGATGATGAAGTTATACCAGTCGGCGACCCAGAGTTGTCCGTCGGGCCCCACGTCGGTGAACACTGGCGAGAACCATTCGTCGACTGACGCGATCGTCGAACCGCGATTTTGCGCGACGTAGGTCGAACCGTTTTCCTTCAGGAAGAACTGGCCGAGCAGGTGACCGGTCGGACCGCCGATGAACGCTCCGCTGTTCCAATAACGTTTCGGAAAGGCGCGCGCGGTGTAGAGATTGAAGCCGGAACCGGCGGTGTAACGGCCGTGGGCGTCGACTTGCAGGTAGTTGTGCGTCGCAGGGAAGAATTGGGTAAAGTCGTCGATCTTCGCGGAGAGTTGGGATGGGAGACCATCGTGGCGCTCGTAGGTGTAACGGCGCCAGAGCGGAACGTGCCACGCGGGAGCGTTGTTGGCGGTGGAGCCGAAGATTTCGAAATCTTCGCTGATGCCGAGACCCCAGGTGTTATTGCTGAACAGGCCGACGGGTTCGACCAGGCCGTTGTCGGCGTCCATGCGGAACACGCCCTGGCCGAACGTGCCTTGGGTGGACTTGGTGATGCGCGAATAGCCGACCGCGCCCCAGATGCGATTGTCGTGGCCGTAACGGAGGTTCGAGGGGCCGGCGTGTGTGTCTTCCGTGCCCCAGCCGTCGTTGAAAACGTAACGCACGTCTGCGCGATCGTCGCCGTCCGTGTCTTTGAGAAAGAGGAAATACGGCGCCTGCGCGACGACCCAGCCGCCGTCGAGCGGAGTGAGGCCGGTGGGGATGTTGAGGCCGTCGGCGAAGGTCTTGAAGCTGTCCGCGCGGCCGTCGCCGTCCGTGTCTTCGCAGATGACGATGCGATCGTTGCCACCTTTGCCGCCGCGGACGTCGTTGGGGTAATCGACCGTTTCGATGACGAACAAGCGACCGCGCTCGTCCCAGGCGAAAGCGACGGGCTTCACGATATCGGGTTCGGCGGCGAAGAGCTGGAGTTCGAATTCCTGTTGGGTCAGCGTGAGCGCTTGCGATTCCTCGGGGGAGAAGGGCTGCGCGAGCTGCGGCGTCGGGGTTTGCCGGCGGTAGTTCGGGATGGTGTCGGACGGCGTGTAATTGATGTTCGGCAGCGAGGCGACGAGGCGGCGGTTGGCTTCGCGTTTGGCATCGCCGGCGCTCCACAGAATGCCGCGGACCAGGAGATCGTGAAATGCGGGTTGGGCCCAAGTGCGGACGTCATGGCCGTAAGCGGTGTAGAAGACGCGTCCCTGGCCTTGCGTGCGGGTCCAGGTCCACGGCTCGTTTTCGCGCAGGAGCAGGACGGTGCGTTGGTCCGTGTTGTGATCCGCGTGGACATACGTTTCGTCGGTGGTCTCGAAGTTTTTGAGGCCGTCGAGAATGGGGTGACGTTCCATGCCAGGGGCGATGCGCGTGGTGAAGGCTTCGAGGCCGTGGCTCTTGAAACGCGCGCCGACGAGATCGACGTAGGCCTTCGAGTGTCCAAAACAGGCACTCGCGGAATGCACCGGCACGAAGCCGCCGCCGCGGTTCACGAAATCGAGCAACGCTTTCTCCTGGTCCGGGCTGAGGGTTTGGTGATTCGCGTAGATCAGGAGCACGTCGGTTTTGGCGAGATCCTCGGGATTCAGCACCGACACGTCTTCCTCATAGCGCAGACGGATTTTCTCGCGACCCAGCGACTGGCTGAGCATCGGCGCGAAGACGTGCGACAAGTGGTAGCCGCGACCCTCGCGCTGGCTGTGACCGAGGAAGAGCAGATCGATCACGCCGTCGTCGTCGGTCGGCTGCGCGGCAGCCGAAAGCGGACTCAGAGCGCAAATCGTGAGAAGAACGCGGGAAAAACGGGAGGAGAGAAAACGGGGGAGAGGCATGGGGAAGCTGTAGTGGTTATTTGGATTCGGCGTGCCAGCGGCGGAGGAACTTCAATCCTTTTTCGGCGAAAGCGTCCTGCGTTTCGGCGAAGCGGCGGAAAATGCACACGGCGTCCGCGAGGCTGGAGCTGTCGGGCGAAAAGCTCTCGATCGATACGGCACCGTCGTAGCCGATCCGGCGCAGGCCCTCGCGCAATCCGGCCCAATCGCTGTTGCCCTCGCCGGGGACGCCGCGATGGCTGTCGGACACTTGCAAATGGACCAGGCGTTCGCCGGCCGTTTCGATCGCGCGGCAGAAATCGACCTCCTCGATGTTCATGTGGAAGCTGTCGAGCGAGAGGCCGACGTGTGGGCTGCCAATATCGTTGACCAGCCGCATGGCGTCGGCGGCGGTGTTCACCATGTCGGTTTCGAAACGGTTGAGCGGCTCGAGGCCGAGCCGGACGCCGAAGCCGCTCGCGATGCCTGCCATGCGGCGCAGATTTTCGGCGGAACGACTCCACTCCGCGCGCCGCGCTTCTTCGGTGGCCAGCCGTGGTTTGCCGACCGGAGCGTAGAGTGGACCAACCACGACGGGACTGCCCCACGTTTTGGCGAGGCGGCAGCACGCGGTCAGATAGTCGACGGCTGTTTCCACTTTGGCGGACTCGGCGCTGGATAGATCGCGGTCGCCGATCACGGCGGCGCAGACGATCGGTCGAAGACCGGTGTCGGTCAGCGCGCGCGCGATGGCGTCGGCGTCGATCGTGGTAGGATCTTCGACCGGGATTTCGACGAAGTCGAAGCCGAGTTGGGCGATGCGCTGAAGCAGGGAAACATCGCGGCCGTCGAAAGGGGAGGTCCAAAGCCAGGTGCTGACGCCAAAGTGCATAACGCGAGGGGGAGGGAAGGGGAGCACGGCGGCCGGAAAGGCAAGCCGCGGCCGAGGGATTTCAAGGCGGAGAGAATCTATCCGATTTCACGTCCGTCAGATTGTATCGAGTGGGCCCATAATTGTATTTTTTCGACGTCATGAATCTACGCACGTGGTTCTCGCGGCTGGACCCCGCCCGGTCGGTCAACCAGCTCTTCGACTACATCCCCGATCTGATCTATTTCGTGAAGGATCGGAACTCGCGGATCGTGACCGGGAACCTCGAGTTTGCGCATCACTGCGGCGTCCGCACGACCGAAGAGTTGCAAGGCCGCACGGACGACGAGCTTTTCCCGGCTTACATGGCGCGGAAGTTCCTGGTGGACGATCGCATCGTGCTCTCGTCGGGCGCGCCGCTGCTGAATCTCGTGGAGCTCTTTCCGACGCGCGAGCGATTGCCGGAGTGGTTCATCACGCAGAAGATTCCGCTGTTCGACCGGCGCGGACGCGTGTGCGGCATCTGCGGCACGGTTCAAAGCTACGAGGATCTGCTCAATAGCTCGCAGGATCCGGTGCTCGATCTGGTGAAGCGAATCCGCGCGAACTACGCCAGTCCGGTGTCGATCCCCGCGCTCGCGCGCAGCATCGGCCTCTCGCAAAGGCAGCTAGAGCGGCGGTTTCATGCGACATTTCGGATGAGCCCGCGGCAGTTTGTGGTTCGATTGCGGGTGCTGATCGCAAGCGACCGACTTCGCTACACCGACCGCCCGATCACGGAAATCGCGCAAGAGTGCGGCTTCTACGACCACAGCAGTTTCATCCGCCATTTTCGGACGGTGTTTGAAACGAGTCCGCTTTCTTACCGGAAACGATTCCAGGCCAGCACGGCACCATGAGAGCGGCGTCGGAAACATACAATTTTGCGCCGGATCGATCCTAGCGCATTGTCGAAAACGCGCGTAGCATCCGGCCGCCCCAACGCTTTCGTGCGTTTACGAAACCTCGTCCCCGTGCCCTCATGACGTTCCTCAAACTCCCGCTGTCCAGCCTCGGTCTGGCCGTTTTCTCCGCTTCGGTGCTCGCGAGCGATCCCGCGGTGGAGATGTCCGTTCACGCCGATCGTCCCACGACCGAGCTGCGGCCGATCTGGAACTATTTCGGCTACGATGAGGCGCTCACGACCCTGACCACCGAGGGCAAACACTTGCTCGGTGAGCTCAATCGCCTCAGCGAAACCGAACCGATTCGAATCCGCGTCCATCATCTGCATACAAGTGGCGACGGCACGCTCGCGCTGAAGTGGTCGAGCACGAACGTTTACACCGAAGACTCCTCGGGAAAGCCGGTTTACAACTGGAAGATCGTCGATGCGATCATGGACGAACTCACGCGGCCGGGCATCGAGCCCTTCGTGCAGGCGAGCTTCATGCCGCAGGCTTTGTCCGCGCAGCCGGAGCCCTACACGCCAACCTTGACGAAGCGCGGTTTGCCCTCGAACGACATTCTCTCGGGCGGCGCGTATTATCCGCCGAAAGATTATCAAAAGTGGCAGGCGTTCATCGAAGCCTGGGTGAACCACTGCGTAGAACGCTACGGACGAAAAGCGGTGTCGTCGTGGCTGTGGGAGCTGTGGAACGAACCTGAGTCACCTTACTTCAAAGGCACGGTCGAGGACTACTGCCGGCTCTACGATCATTTCTCTGCCGCCGTGAAGAAGGTGGTGCCGGAAGCACGCGTGGGCGCGCCGCACACGACGGACCCGGCGTGGAAGAAAGGCGACGAGTTCATGACCGCGTTTCTCGAGCATTGTCGCTCGGCCCCCAACGCGGCCACGGGGGAGATCGGGGCGCCGCTCGATTTCGTCGCTTACCACGCGAAAGGACTCACGCGACTCGATGACAAGAAGCGCGTCGAAATGGACCTGCGCAATCACCTCAAGACGATCGACACTTACAGCCGGATCATCGCGCGTTTTCCGGAATATGCGCATCTGCCCGTTTACATCGGCGAGTCGGATCCGGAAGGCTGCGCCGGTTGCCCGTCGACGCTCGATCCACAGCGGGATTATCGCCGGACGTCGCAGTTTGCCTCCTACACCGCGGCGTCGTTCATGCGAAAACAGGATCTCGTGGCGAGTCACGGCGGCAATCTGCAGGGCGCGGTTTCGTGGGCGTTCACCTTTCACGATCAACCCTGGTTCAATGGCCTCCGCGCGCTTACGACCAACGAAGTCGCATTGCCGGTGTTCAACGCGTTCAAGCTCTTCGCGAGACTCGGGCGCACGCGCGTCGAATCGAGTTCCACTGGGATGCTTCCCACCACCGACATCGTGGCACGTAGCGTGCGCGGCGCGGCGGACGTGGGGGTGGTCGGCACGCGGGCCGAAGATGGGGCGTTGCGCATTCTCGTCTGGAACTATCACGACGTCGCGGATGGTTTCGACGAGCCTACCCCAATTAAGCTCCGCGTCGAAGGACTCGCTGCCGGATACGACCTCGACGCGGCGACGATCACACGGGTCGACGAATACAATGCCAACGCCTTCACCGTCTGGCGCGCGCTGGGCGAGCCGCAGGCGCCGCTCCCGAAACACGTGGCGATTCTGCATGATGCCGCGGCGCTCAAGGCCGCCGCGCTCGCGCCGGCCGCGAAGTTCGATGGGGCGGCAGTATTCGAGTTCACACTACTGCGGCAGTCGGTGGGGCTGATCGAGATTCCGCTGAAGTAAGCGAGCAGCGCGCCACGGCGCGTCCGGCGTTTTCGCCGGTCCATTACGGTTAGGCGGGGAAGTTCTTTCGCCGTGGCAGAGGCGCGCCTTCATTGCGCTTCCCTCGATCGTCTCACCCCAACCTGGACGCCCCCATGCACTTGCTTGCCTCGTCGCTGCGCTTCGCGCTGTTTCCGTTCTTCGTCTTCGCCGTGCTGCTCGCCGGACTAGGCTCGGCCGCCGAACTGCCGGGCGTGCCTGCGACCACGAACGTTCCCGGCGCTGCCTACCCGCGCCTGTTGCCCGACAACCGCGTGGTTTTCGGCATCAAGGCGCCTGACGCGAAAACCGTCCAATTTCAGACCGACAAAACCTACGACGCGACGCGTGACGCCGAGGGTTTTTGGACCGTGACGACCGACCCACAAGTGCCGGGTTTCCATTATTACTGGCTCGTGATCGATGGCGTGCGCGTGAACGACCCCGGCAGCGAGACGTTTTACGGCACGGGCAAGCAGACGAGCGGACTTGAAGTGCCCGAGCCGGGCAACGAAGGCGACTACTACCAGGCGAAAGACGTCCCTCACGGCGAGGTCCGCGAACGCTGGTATCACTCGAAAGTCACTCAAGGCCCGCGCCGTTTCTTCATCTACACGCCGCCCGGCTATGACGCGAATCCTAGCACGCGTTATCCGGTGCTCTACCTGCAGCACGGCGGTGGTGAAGACGAGCGCGCGTGGCCGATTCAGGGACGCGTTGCACAGATCATGGACAACCTGATCGCCGCGGGCACCGCGAAGCCGATGTTGATCGTGATGGAGCGCGGTTACGCGAAGAAGCCCGGTGAGGCCGATCTTCCGTTCGGCCCGGGCGTGTTTTCCCAGGACGTGACGCCGACTGAATTCGCGAAACGGATCATCGAACGTTTCACCACGCTGGAAGAGGTTTTCCTGAAGGACGTGATCCCGCTCGTCGACGCGACCTATCGCACGATGGCCGATCGCGAACACCGCGCGATCGCCGGTTTTTCGATGGGCGGCATGCAGTCGTTCACGATCGCGCTCCGCAATCTGGATACGTTTGGATCGATCGGCGGCTTGAGCGGCACGGTGGGTTTCGGCCGCGGACCGATCGATCCCAAGACTTACTTCGACGGGGTCTTCGCGGATGCGGACGCGTTCAACAAGAAGATGAAACTGGTCTTCCTCGGCCACGGCACCGCAGAGCCCGAGCGCATGATGCCGACGTTGTCCGGGTTTCACGAGAGCCTCAACCAGCTCGGCATCAAGCACGAGTATTACACGTCCGAGGGCACGGGCCATGTTTGGCTCACGGAACGTCGCAATCTCCGCGAACTGGCCATGCGGCTTTTCCGCTAGCCCACCTATTCACTCGCTCGATTCGTCCAATCTTTCGTAATCCCTATGAAAAATCAGATCCTCACTCTGCTGCTCGTCAGCTTCTTCGCCGCGATCGGTCTCCGCGCGGCGGATACCGCCAAGAAAGAAACCTTCGTTCTCGTTCACGGCGCTACCGCCGGCGGCTGGGAATGGAAGCGCACCGGCAATCATCTTCTTGCCGACGGTCATATCGTTTATCGCGCAACGCTCACCGGCCTCGGCGAGCGCATGCACCTCAACAGCCCGGACGTCGACCTGCAGACGCACATCAACGACGTCGTGAACCTGATCCTCTTCGAAGACCTGCACGACATCGTGCTCACCGGACACAGCTACGGCGGCATGGTCGTCACGGGCGTGATGGACCGCGTGCCCGAGCGGATCAAACACGTGGTTTTCCTCGACGCCGCCGTGCCCGACGACGGTCAATCGCTCTGGGATATGTTCGGCAATCGCGGCCCCATCGATAACGACCGCTTCAAGGACGGCTTCATGCAAGTGCCCTGGGTGAAGGCCGACGCCAAACCGCCGCACAACGTGAAACACTCGATCAAGTGCTTCAATCAGCCGGTCTCCTACAAGAATCCCGCGGCGAAGAAGTTGAACGTCACCTACGTGGCGTTCGTGCCGAAGGACAAATCCGTGGAGGAGCGCGCGAAAACCGACAAGAGCTGGCAGCGCGCCGAATCGCGCGGCTGGACGGTCCGCACCTTCCCCGGAGGTCACGTCGCGCAGGAAGAAGATCCGCGAGGCGTCGCGACGCTCATCGCAGATTCGGTCAAGGACACGAACAAGCCCGTCGCGTCGAACTGAAGTCATGACTTCAATCTTTCTGCATCGGTCGCTGTGCGCGTTGAGCCTTGTGCTCGCCGCCAACGCTTTTTCGCAACCGAGCCGCACCCCGCCCATCGAATCGCCCGTGGTGCATGCCGATCGGACGGTGACGTTCACCCTTCGCGCGCCCGAAGCGCAGAAGGTGGAACTCAGCGGTCAGTTCATGAAAGGGAATCAACCGATGCAGAAGGATGCCGCCGGTGTGTGGAGCATCACGGTCGGTCCGGTCGACCCGAATCTCTATCCCTACAACTTCGTCGTCGACGGGGTAGGGGTGGCGGATCCGGCGAACCAGGACGTCTTCCCGAACGAGCGCTTCAAGCCCAGCCTCGTCGACATCCCGGGCGACGAACCCTCGCTCCACGCGGCGCAAAACGTGCCGCATGGCGAACTCACGTATTCGTTCTACGAATCCAAGACGCTGAACCGAACGCGTCCGCTCGTGATCTATACGCCGCCCGGCTACCGCGAAGGCACGCAGAAGTATCCGGTGCTCTATCTCGTGAGCGGCACAACGGACACGGAGGAAACATGGTTTCGGGCCGGCCGGATGAACTTCATCCTCGATAACCTCATCGCGCAGAAGAAAGCCGTGCCGATGATCGTCGTGATGCCTTATGGCAACATGATGATGGGCATGCCGCGTCCGGACACGCCGCAAGTCGCGGGAGTGTATCGAGCCTTTGCCGACGAGCTGCTCGCGAACGTCGTGCCGTTCGTCGAGGGGAACTACCGCGTGGTCGCCGATCGCGAGCATCGCGCAATCGCCGGTTTCTCGCGCGGCGGCGGACAGTCGTTGTTCACGGCGTTCAGCCACTTCGACAAATTCGCGTGGGTCGCTTCCTACGCGGCTTATCTCACGCCGGAGGTCTGCAACACGCACTTCCCGGAACTGTTTGCGCAGCCGGAGAAAACGAACGCGAAGCTGAAGCTTCTCTGGCTCGGCGTTGGCCGCGACGACTTCCTCTATCAGCAAGCCACCGCCTTCAATGGGTTCGTGAAGGAACACGGCGTGAAGCACCAAACGCTCATCACCGACGGCGGGCACACCTGGATGAACGCCCGGCATTACCTGGCGGAGACACTGCAGCTTTTCTTCAAGTAATTCCTCCTGCGCCGCCGGACACCGCCGTATGAACAAACCCGTCTCGTTTGGATTTGCCGCGCTCGTCCTCGCCCTTTCGGCGATGGCGGCGTCGGCCCAGGAGAAAGCCGAGGAAGCCTCACCCGAGCGCGCCCGGGCGAACTTCGCCAGGCCGATCGAACTCGCCACCGATGACGTGCGCGCGTTTCCCGACGCGCCCGCCGGGTTCAACCAGCGCCGCGAAGGCGTGCCGGCGGGGCGGATCGAGTTGTTCGAATACGACTCCTCCGTCACCGGCACGCGGCGCAAGGCCAACGTGTATTTGCCGCCGGGATATTCGACCGGGAAGAAGTATCCCGTGCTTTATCTGCTGCACGGGATCGGCGGGGACGAAACCGAATGGATTCGCGCCGCCACGCCGGACGCGCTGCTCGACAACCTCATTGCCGACGGCAAGGCCACGCCGATGATCGTCGTGATGCCGAACGGGCGCGCGCTGGCCGACGACCGGACTCCGCCGCCCGACCGCATCTTCGCTCCCGAGAATGTCGCTGGTTTCGCGGCGTTCGAACGCGATCTATTCGATCACGTTATTCCGGCGATCGAGGCGAAGTATTCCGTGCTGACGGATCGGCAGCATCGCGGACTCGCCGGCCTTTCGATGGGCGGCGGTCAGACCTTCAACTTCGGTCTCACGCATCTGGATACGTTTGCGTGGATTGGCGCCTTTTCCGCGGCGCCAAATACAAAACCCGCCGCCGAACTCGTGCCCGATCCTGCGGCCGCCCGTTCGCGGCTCGCGCTCCTCTACATCTCCTGTGGCAACAAGGACGGCCTCATCAACATCTCGCAGGGCGTCCATCGGTATTTGAAAGAGCATGACGTGCCGCATGTGTGGAATGTCGACGATTTCGGCCACGACCCTTCGCACTGGGCCGGCAATCTGCATCATTTCGCCCAGCGAATCTTCCGTTGAGCGGCTCGCGACCTCCGCCGGCCGGATCGAACTGTAACAGGACGCGAACGCTGCGCTCCTGTCCGCAACCAAACACTCCTCCGCTATGCGCCGCCTACTTCTCGCTGCTTTCACGTTCGGTTTGATTTCCTCGCTCGACGCACAACGCGTCACGAGTCCCGATGGTTCGATTGCCGTCGAGCTGACGCTCGCTTCCGGTGCGCTCTCGTATGAGGTCAAGCGCGAAGGCCGGACGATGTTGGAGCCGTCGCCGCTGGGGCTCGAGACGAGCATCGGCAGCTTTGCCGCCGGATTGAAAGCGGGGAGCGTTACGACCGCGAAAATCGACGAACGCTACACCCTGCCGCATGGAAAAGTGCGCGACGTGCATTATCGCGCGAACGAGCTCACGGCGGGTTTTACCAACGAGAACGGCGATCGCCTCGAGGTGATCTTTCGCGTGAGCGATCGCGACGTGGCGTTCTCGTATCGAGTTTCCGGTGACGACAAGCGACGCATCGTGGTGCAACGGGAGCGCACCGGCTTCGATTTCCCGGCGCAGGCGACGGCGTTCACCACGCATCAAGTGCCCTGGGGCGGCGGCTGGATGGCGTCGAAGCCGAGTTACGAGGAGGCTTATAAGATCGACACGCCGATCGGGGCAAAATCACCGCACGGGCTCGGCTTCACGTTTCCGGCGCTGTTTCGGATCGGCGAGGACGGCTGGGTGCTCGTTTCGGAAACAGGCGTATCGAGCAAGTATGTTGGTTCGCGGCTCGGCGAGCCCACGGCGGATGGGTTGTATCCGATCGCCTTTCCCGAACCGGAGGAAAACGCAGGCATCGGCGATGCGACGGTTTACGCCGCGCTCCCGCTGCACACGCCGTGGCGCACGTTGACGATCGGTCGCACGCTCGCGCCGATCGTCGAGAGCACCGTGGCGACGGATGTCGTGAAACCGCTCTACGAAGCGACCGAAGACTATCGTCCGGGTCGCGCGACGTGGAGCTGGCTCGTATGGCAGGACGACAGCATGAACGAGGCGGACCAGCGCACTTTCATCGATCTCGCTGGAAAGATGGGATACGAATACATCCTCATCGATGCGATGTGGGACGAAAATCTCGGCCGCGAGAAACTCGCCGAACTCGTTCGCTACGCGCGTTCGCAGAATGTCGACGTGCTGCTCTGGTATAATTCGAACGGCGCGTGGAACGACGCGCCGCAGACGCCGCGCAACCTCATGGACACCGCGCCGGCGCGGCAGCGCGAGATGGCCTGGCTGAAGTCCATCGGGGTGAAAGGGCTGAAGGTCGATTTCTTCGGCGGCGACAAGCAGGTGACGATGAAGCTCTACGAAGACATCCTGACCGACGCGAACGCGCACGGGCTGATGCTGAACTTCCACGGTGCGACGCTGCCGCGCGGCTGGGAGCGGATGTATCCGAATCACCTGACGAGCGAAGCGGTGACCGCGTCGGAGAATCTGATTTTCTCGCAAGGCTTCGCCGATCAGGAGGCTTTTAACAGCACCGTGTTTTCCTTGGTCCGGAATCCGGTGGCCGCGATGGATTATGGCCCGCTGGTGTTGAACGCGCGGTTTCATCGCGAAGCGGACAAGGGCAACCTGCGCCGGACGACGGATGCGTTTCAGCTCGCGACGGTGGTGCTCTATCAATCGCCGCTGCAACATGTCGGACTGACACCGAACAACCTCGAGGAGCAGCCCGAGTTCGTGATCGATTTTCTCAAGCGCGTGCCCGCCGGGTGGGATGAGGTGCGTTATCTCAGCGGTTATCCCGGCCGCGACGTCGCGCTCGCGCGTCGCAACGGCGACCAGTGGTATGTCGCGGCGACGAATGGAGAAACCACGCGCAAGGAGTTGACGTTGAGCGTTCCGTTTCTTGCCGGCCGGACGCTGACGCTGATTCACGATCGAGCGGAGGGTCACGCCGCCGCGGTGCAGAAGGTGGCCGTGGGCGGGGACGGGAAGATCAAGCTGACGCTGGCGCCGAATGGCGGCGCGGTGTTGTTCGAGTAAATCAGTGGCGGGGGCGCAAAGCGCCTCCGCCGTTTCATCACAACCGCTGAAGCAACGCGCGGCACTCGTTGGCGATTCGCGAGTTGCCGGAGCGCTCGGCGAGTTGCACGCCCTTCGTGAGAAGTTCGCGGGCTTTGGCCGGATCGTTGGTGGCAAGATAAGCCTGGCCGAGAAACAAGCAGCCGGGAGCGCTTTCCGGTTGCAGTTGGTGGAATGAAGCGAGTGGGCGAACGGCCTCGTCCGGGCGATTGTTCAGCAGATAAAAGAGCCCGAGACGAACGAGCAGTTCGGGGTGCTGGTCGTCCACGAGGAGGCCGTCGCGATAATGTCGTTCTGCGTTGTTGCGGTCTCCGCTCGCTTCCGCGGCTGCAGCCCTCCGCAGGTGCAATTGAGCGAACAGGCGCCGGACGTCGGGATCCTCGGGATGTGATTCGAACGCCGGACGCAGATAGTTTTCCGCAACGTCGAGGTGATTCGCCTGCAGCTCGATTTCGCCGCGGAGGAGAAGCGTGGGCAGATAGGTGGGTTGAAGAGTCAGCGAACGATCGAGCGCGGCGAGGGCGTCGTCGAGCCGTCGAAGAGCGAGATATGACTTCGCCAGATTGAAGTTCATGCCGGCGTCGCCGGGGCTTTTCGCGAGAGCGTCCTGCCAGGTTGTGACGGCTTCTTCGTGCTGGCCGGTCTCGGCCAACGCGTGAGCCAACGCATCCAGGAGATCCGCGTGGGGACCTGCCTGCTGCAAGCCGAGCCGCGCGGTCTGCAAGGCTTCGGCAGGCTGCTTCAACTCGCGCTGAGCTTGGCTGAGAAATGCGACAATGCGGGAAGACTTTGTGGGCGGGAGAAGTGGCAATGCCGTCTCGAGCAAACTGCGAGCGCGAGCGGCGTCGCCACGTTTCAAATACAAGCTGCCCAGCAACTCGTAGGCGTCGGGCCGGTGGCGATCGACGCGGATGGCACGTTCGAAGTAGTTCGCGGCTGGATCGAATTGGTCGGCTTGGAATTCGATCGTGCCGAATACACAAAGCCGGTCGTAGTCGTAGCACCACGCGCGAAGCTCGTCCAACCATGGGTCCGCTGGCTCGCGATAGCGGAGCGTCTCGCGACCGAGCCAGCGATGGCGGTTGGCGTCGTCTTCGCTGCCTTCGGCGGCGAGCAGTTCGGCGTAGAGATTGTGGCCGCTCGAAAAATGCGGGGAGTCCGCCAGCAGTTGCTGAAGCAGGGACTTCGCGTCGTCGCGGCGATGCTGTTGCAGGGCGATGCGCGCGAGGCCGAGACGCGCGTAAGGATCCTTTGGCAGCGCGCGGAGGCGGAGTTCGTAGTGGCGCGCAGCGGCGGCGAGATCGCCCGATTTGAACACGAGGTTCGCGAGTTGCAGATGCGCGGGTGCGTAGTCGGGAGCGAGGGCGAGGGTTTTTTCCAGCAGCTCGGCGTGGTCGGAATATTCGCTTTGGAGGCGGCGGATATCCGCGAGGTAGTAGAGCCATCTCGGCTCGTTCGGTTGCTCGTGCCGCAGGAATTCCCAGCAGACAGCGGCTTCGGCGATGAAATCGTTCGCGTGATAGAGTCGCCCGAGTTCGGCTACGCCCTCGGTGGTCGACGACGGCGTTTTGGCTTTTCGTTCCGCGTCGGCCAGCAACCCGGCCAATATTTCCGCTTTTCCGGAGAGAGCAGGAGGATTCGGCAATACGGATTCGATACGCGCTGCGTTTGAATGTGCGCGCCAGAACCAAGTTCCGCCGAGTCCGGCCCCGACGAGCACGACAACGCCGCCGACGAGCAGCCATTTCCGCGGGGGGCGTGGTGGCTGCGTGGATACGCCATCTCCTTTTTTCACTTTCGGCGCCACAGGGTGATGTTGCTCGTTTCCTCGAAGGGAGGAAGTCCGTGGAAGCCGCCAGTGACGATTTCGGGGATGTTGTCGCCGTCGAGATCGCCGACGGCGGCGGTGACCAGTTGGATCGGCCGGTGCGCCAGAACGACGGGCGTGAAATTTTCCTGTCCGTCATTCAGCCAGGCCATGAGTGAAACCGATTTCGGATCGTTCCAATCGGCGAGGCAGCTGACGGCGACGAGATCGATGGTGCCATCGCCGTTGAGATCTGCGGCCGCGGGACTGTAAGCGCCGGGGAGGTCGCCGACGCGGTGAAACTTGAAGAAGCCGTTGCCGCGGTTTTCGAGCCATTGCATGCCATGCCAACGGCGTGGCACTTGCATCGCATAGTCGAAGCCATCGCCGTTGGTGTAGATGAGATCGGGTTTTCCGTCGCGGTTGACGTCGGCGACGGCGAGTCCGCTGCTGCCGTAGTCCTCGTTGGTCGAACCCCACACGATCGATTCCTGGAGCTGGCCGGAGCCGGCATTGCGGAAGAGGTGGATCTCTTCCCATTCCTGTGAAATGAGCGCGGCGAAGTCCGTCGCACCGTCGCCGTCGAAGTCGGCAACGGGAACGTTCACACAACCCGAGAGCATGTTCACGACGCGACGGGTGAACTGCCAGCCGCCTTCGTTTTTCATTACGCGCGTCTCGCCCTGGACCCCGCCGAACTGGCCGACGATCAGGTCGAGACGGTCGTCGGTATGAGCGTGCAGATTCGCGGCGCGGACGTCGGTGACGCGCGCGGTGTTTTCGAGCAGAACACGGCGGTGGAAGTTTTCGTTATCGATGTTTTCGAGGACGATCACGGCGCCGATGCGGTCGTTGTTCGGCAGGATTTGTCCCATGCTGGCGACGAGCACGTCGAGCCGGCCGGTGCCGTTGAGGTCGGCGGCTTCCACGTGGGCGGGACCGGGGATGTTTTCGCCGATGATACGTTCGTTGAAATCGCCGCGCGGCGACTGGCGGATCCAGCGGACGGTGTTGTGTCGGGCGTCGCAATACAGCACGTCGGGCAACCCGTCCTGATCGAGGTCGACGATGTTGACGTGCGTGACCATCGGGCGACCAAAGTCCGAGGCGGGTGCGCCGATGGGCGTGGGGAGAAAGGTGAGGTTGGTATCGATTTTTTGTGCAGACGGTGGCGCGGCCGGCGAGCGGGTGCCTTCGCGCGAGCAGCCGGCGGCGAGCAGCAGAAGGCCGCCGAGCAGGCAGATCGATCGATGGGGGCTCAGCGGCGCGAACATCTTCCGAGCGAGTTGGGGCTTCACGAGGGTGTCAGTCGTGAGAATGTTGGAACGTAAAGCCACCCTCTGTCCCATGAAATAACAGACACTATGTCCAATGACAGCTTGAGCCGGGTGGAATTCCTTACCCTTCATAATAGACCGTTGCCCATCGTCTTGGCGCGCACGCGCGCGTTTCCGTTTTACCCAGTTCACTTTCCCATGCCCCAGATCACGAAATGTCGTCTTTTGCTGCTGAGTTTGGTCGCGCTGATTTCCCCGGTTTTCGGGGCGGCGTCGGCGCCGGTCACCTGGACGGCCGACAACGGCAACGGCACCTTCACGAATCCGCTCTTCTTCGATGAATTTTCGGATCCAGATCTGATCCGCGTGGGCGAGGATTTTTATCTCACGGGCACGACGATGCACACGATGCCGGGGCTGCCGGTGTTGCATTCGCGCGATCTGGTGAACTGGAAGCTGATGTCCTATGCGGTGGAGAAACTCGATCTCGGGCCGGAGTTCCGGTTGGAGGGTGGCGAGATCTACGGGCAGGGTGTCTGGGCGCCTTGCTTTCGATACCACGATGGCACGTTCCACATTTTCACGAATGTGAACCGCCGGAAGACGCAGCATTTCACGGCGACGAATCCCGCGGGGCCATGGACGCACAAGGAACTCGGCAGCTCGCTGCACGACCTCTCGGTGCTCTTCGATGACAACGGCAAGGTGTATGTCGTGTGGGGATACAACGGCCTGCAATTCGCCGAAATGGAGCCGGACCTGAGCGACATCAAGAAAGAGACGCAACGCACGCTGATCCCGAAAGGCAGCGGAATGGGCGAAGGCGCTCATTTCTACAAGATCGACGGACGCTACTACATCATCAGCGCGAACTACGATCCGGTGGGTTACATGGTGTGTGCGCGCGCGGATCGTCCGGAGGGGCCTTACGAGATTACGACCATCAGCGCCGAGGAAACGTTTGGCCAAGGCAACGGCTGGCGCTTGCGCGGCATGGGGCGCGGGGGTCCCGGATTTGAGCTCTCGCTGCCGAACCCGCAGCAGATGGGCGCGATCCCGCTGCACCAGGGCGGTATCGTCCAAACGCCCGCCGGCGAGTGGTGGGGTTTTTCGATGATGGATCATAATTCCATCGGTCGGCTCACGTGCTTGTCCCCGGTGACGTGGAAAGACGGCTGGCCGTTTTTCGGACTGCCGGGGAATCCGCTGCGCACGCCGCGGACCTGGGTGAAACCCAAAATAGAAAACCCGCCGACGCCGTCCGCCCCCTATCGCCGCGACGACGGATTTGCCGGGCCGACGCTCAATCCGGTTTGGCAGTGGAATCACGTGCCGGACGACCGGCATTGGTCGCTGACGGCACGCAAGGGTTTCCTGCGTTTGCAGACGCAGCCGGCGAAGGATTTTTGGACCGCGAAGAACACGCTCACGCAACGCGCGGTGGGGCCGGAGTCGATTCCGACGGCGGAGCTCGATGTGGCGGGATTGCAGCCGGGCGATGTGGCGGGGCTCGCCTTGTTGAATCTTCCGTATGCCTGGATCGGCGTTTCGCGCAGCGAATCCGGATGGACATTGACGCAATTCGACCAACGCACCGGCGAGACGGCGACGGCTCCGTTGCCGGAGGGCGTGAAGCGTGTGTGGCTGCGAGCCGCGTGCGACTTCATGACGGAGCAGGCGTCGTTCAGCTTCAGCACGGACGGTGAGACATTCGCGCCGCTCGGAGGGGCGATCACGATGGTCTTTCAGCTGAAAACATTCCAAGGCGTTCGCTACGCCCTCTTCGCGTATAACGCGGAAGGCCGCAGCGGTGGTCATGCGGATTTCGAACAGTTCGCTGTCGCGGAACCGCAGGCGAACGGTGGCGCGAATCGTATTCCGCTCGGGAAAGTCATCACGCTCACGAGTCTGGCCGACGGCACGCGTCTGGCGGCGTGGAATGGTTTGCTTCGTCCGCTGCCGGCCAACGCGCCGCAGGCGTCGGAAGCGGCGGCGCAGTTTCGGGTGATCGATCGCGGTTTGGGGCGCGTGGCGCTCGAAGCGATGGACGGCAGCGGTATGGTCGCGGTGACGGGTGCTGGTGGCATGGGCGACGTGCGAGTGTTGAAGTCGCCGGATGAAAACGCGTCGACGTTTCAATGGCAGGACATGATGCGCGACGAAGTCATGTTGTTATCGCTCGTCACGCACCGGCATGTTCATGCCGAGCCGAAAAGCGGCGGACTGGCCAAGGCGGATTCGCCCGGAGCGAAACCGGGCAAGTTGGATGGGACCTGCTTCCGTTGGGAGGAGGTTTCGCTGTGAGCGCCGCGATCGTGCGTTGGTTGGGCGCGGTCTCGGCGTGCCTCGCGCTGACCGGAGCACTCGAAGCGGCAACGACGCATCGATCGCAGATCCGCATTCGCGATCCCTTCGTGCTGCCGGATGCGGCGACGCAGACGTATTATATCTACGGCACGACGACGTCAGGAATCTTCGACGGCGGGGTAGAGCGGAAAGCCGTGATGGTTTTCAAGACGAAGGACCTCGAGAATTGGGAAGATCCGATTCCGGTGTGGGAGGTGCCGGCGGATCATTGGGGCCGCGAGACGGTCTGGGCGCCGGAGGTGCACGCGTATCGAGGGAAGTATTACCTGTTCGCCACCCTTACGTCGAAAGACACGCTGCCAACTCCGGCGGGACGTCCGCAGAATGTCCGTCGCGGCACGGAGATTTTGGTAGCGGACTCGCCGCTCGGACCGTTCCGGCCGACGGGCGAAGGGCCGCAGACGCCCGCGGACTGGATGGCGCTCGATGGCAGTCTTTGGATCGAAGACGGAGTGCCTTACATGGTCTTTTGCCACGAGTGGGCGCAGATCACCGATGGCAGCTTCGACATCGTGCGATTGAGCGACGATCTCTCCCGTGCGGTCGGGGAGCCGCAGTTGCTGTTTCATGCATCGGAAGGGCCGTGGGTGCGTTGCCGCGGAGATATCGGGGAGTTGTATCAAGGGAAGCGTTACCACGCTTACGTGAGTGACGGGAACTGGCTGCATCGCACGAAGAACGGGACGCTGCTGATGCTGTGGTCGAGTTACGGGCCGAGCAAATACGCGGTGGGGATTGCGCGCTCGAAAAGTGGCAACGTCTTCGGTCCGTGGGAGCAATTGCCTGAACCCTTGTGGGCCGATGACGGCGGCCATCCGATGCTGTTCGAAACCTTCGACGGGCGGCTCGTGATGGTGATTCACCAGCCGAATCGGCGGGTCGAACGCGCGCGGTTCTTCGAAGTTGAAGAGCTGGGTGACACGCTCCGCATCAAAGGCGAGATCGCGACGAGCGGCTCCGCGGGAAACTCCGAGTAGGGGCCGGGGGATTTCGATTTTGCCGCGGAACGCTGACGAGCTGGGCGGGGGATGATCCCGTCGCACGTCCCGGCAGGCTCAATTCTTCGTAGACCCTTCGGGGCTTAGCCGTTTGTTTCGGTCGATGAAATTGCCCCTCTCTCGGTTTCTGTTGATTGCGGTCTGTCTCTTGCAACTCGCACGCGCGGCCGACGACAAGCCGGCGCTCGTGGTGGCGATCAGCATCGATCAGTTTCGGGGCGATTATTTGTCGCGCTTTGGCCGCTACTTCGGAGAGGGAGGATTCAATCTGTTCCTGAAGCAGGGGGCGCATTTCGCGAATTGCCATCACGCGCATTCGCAGACGAAGACCGGGCCGGGGCACGCCGTTATGCTCACGGGGGTGCATGCGGACTATCACGGAATTATTGGCAATGACTGGATCGATCGGACGTCGTTCGAGTGGGTTTCCTGTGTCGGCGATGCGGCTGAGACGATCGTGGGCCTGCCGCCGCCGACCGGGCCGCAATTCCCTGGAATCAATAACCCCCGTCGCGGACGATCGCCGCGGAATCTGCTGGCGACCACGGTGGGAGATGAACTCAAGATCGCCCGCGGCGGAAGGCCCAAGGTGATCGGCATCGCGAACAAAGATCGCGGCGCGATCCTGATGACGGGGCGCATGGCGGATCAGGTGTATTTCATGGACAGCGGGCTGATGGTGTCCTCGACCTACTACTTCCCGGAGTTGCCGGCGTGGGCGCGCGACTGGAATGCGGCGAAGAAGGCGGACGCGTATTTTGGAAAAACGTGGGAGCGGGTGTTACCGGAATCTGAATACGCGTGCCAGGGCCCGGACGATGCGCCGGGCGAAGACCGGACGGCGACCCAGCTTGGCAGCACGCTGCCGAAGGTGGTCACCGGCGGCGAGAACGCGCCGGGTCCGCGTTTCTACGACGCGTTCGAGAACACGCCGTTCAGCAATGAGGTCATCGCCGATTTTGTGCGGACGGCGATCGAGCATGAGCAACTGGGACAGCGTGACGGAATCACGGACCTGTTGTGCATCAGTTTCTCGGCCAACGATCGGATTGGTCATCTCTACGGCCCGGACAGTCACGAGATCATGGACAACGTCGTGCGCATGGATCGCACGCTCGCGGAACTTTTCGCGTTCATCGACGAGCGGGTCGGGCTGGCGCGTTGCACCATCGTGCTGACGGCGGATCATGGGGCGTCGCCGACACCCGAGCACATCCATGCGATTCGGCCGGATATCCCCGCCGGACGGATCAACGGCACTGAGCTGTTGAACACGTGCGAGGCTGCGCTCAATGAAGCATTCGGTGCTTTGAAGGAGAACGGGCGCTGGCTCGTGCGCGATGACACCTCGTTCTTGATTCATCCCGGTGCGCTGGCCGAAAAGAGCGTTGCGAGCGTCGAGGTTCAACGCGTGCTGCGCGACGCGTTGCTTCGGATCGACTATGTGCTGGCGGCTTACACGCGTGAGGAACTCGAGCGAGGCGAGGTGCGCGACCGCCTTGGCGAGCAGGCGGTGCTCAGCTTCAACCGCGAGCGGAGCGGCGACGTCGTTTTCCAGGTGAAACCTTATTTCTTCAGCAAATCCACGGGCACCAACCACGGCTCGCCGCATAGTTACGATACGCACGTGCCGCTGGCGTGGTTCGGCGTTGGAGTAAAGCCGGGCGTTTATACCGAGCGGGTCCATGTCGCGGATCTCGCGCCGACGCTTTCGCATATTCTCGGCCTGAACGCGCCGCCGTTGGCGAAAGGGCGGGTGTTGTTTTGAGAGGAGGAGATGCGACGGGGAAGGTGATGTGGTTGTGGGTTGAGCGATTGTGTTTCGTGTATTCAAAGTAGGCCCGCTATGCCGCTTGTGCGCTGCTTCTCCACGCTGGGTTGTCCGGATCTGCTCATTGACGATGTCTTCGCGCTGGCGGAGCGACATGGGATCGAAGCCCTGGAGCTGCGGGCGCTTGGTGGAACAATCGATCTTGCGGAGCATTTTGCGCAGCAGTTCGGAACGCCGGAGAAGCTGGCTGCGCAGGTGCGGGGGCGCTCGGCGGGTGTTGTGGCGATCAACACCTCGCTTCACCTGGTCGGTGCGACTGCGGCGGAGTGGGCGCAAGCCGAGGCGCTGGCACCTTGGGCGGAGGCGTTAGGAGTGCGATGGATGCGGGCGTTCGATGGCGGGGCGGACGCGAGCAACGCGGAGATTGCCGAGGCCAAAGCGACGCTGGAGGCGTGGTCGAGTTTGCGGGCAAGCCGTGGATGGAAAGTGGAGTTGATGGTGGAGACGCATGACTCGCTGTTCACATCGGCGGCGATCGGGCGATTAGTGGCGGCGGTGCCAGACGTGCGGATTCTATGGGATTCACATCACACGTGGAAACGCGGTGGCGAGGATCCGGTGGCGACGTGGCGGGCGATCAAAGCCCAGGTGGTTCACATTCATGTTAAAGACAGCGTGAGCCGGCCGAGTGGGCGTCACCCCTACACCTATGTGCTGCCCGGGGCGGGCGAGTTTCCGATGGTTGAGCTGCGGGAGGTGCTCGCGAAGGAATTCAGTGCGGCGGTGAGTCTCGAGTGGGAGAAGCTCTGGCATCCTGAGTTGCAGCCGCTCGAAGCGGCGCTGCGGGCTACGGCGGAGCGCGGGTGGTGGTGAGCTGGTCCGTGCGCCGAACCTTCAGGTGTCGGCGCGGTAGAGCGCGCCGAGCCGGCGGAAGAGCGATTCGAGCTGGTGGTAGTAGTCGTCTTCGGGGAGGGAAGACTTCTGAGCGCGGAGGGCTTCGAGCTCGCGTTCGAGAGCGTCGCGTTGTTCGCGCTGGGCGGGTGTGAGGGCGCGTTCGGATTCGGTGGGAATGAGCGCTACGAGGCGGGCGTTCTGGCCATCGGGTTGGGCGGTGGAGTTTTGCGGACGGCGCTGGACGCGGGTGCCGCGGAACCACTCGGCGGGCGTGCCTTGTTTGTCGCCATTGTCGTCGATGAGCGCGTGCTCGGTGGCGAGGCGGCCGTTTTCGGCGTAGAAGGCTTGGACCTGTTGCGCGGCGGTGACGAAGGCCTCGAGGAGCGACGTCTGTCCGTCCTGGTCGATGTCGGCGGCGGGATTGGCGACGGCGTTGGCGAAGTGCTCGCCGAAGCGGGCGTAGTTCAGTTCATTGCCGCTGCGGGTAGCGGAAATAATGATACGCTCGGGGCCGGAGAGGGCGTTGATGAAAGGCGCGCCGGCGGAGCCGCCATGGATGAAGACGAGCGGGCGCGTGAGCGGAGCCAACCAGGCGGCGAGTTCGCGCGCGGTCACGTCGGGGCCACGGAGATTGAGGCGGGTTTCGCGGGCGTCGTGCGTGCCGTGGCCAATGTAGACGATCCAGAGCGGGGTGGCGGCGGCGGGGGATGGCGTATCCGAAGTTTGGGTGCGGCCGGCGAGCCAGGTTTGGAGTTGGGTGCGGTCGTCAGTTGCTGAGGCGTCGGAATCGGATGAGAGACCGATTGTGGTGAGGGCCGCACCGGCGCGCTCGGCGGCGTTTTGCCAGGCGCGGGCGGCGGCGGAGAAGTTTTCGGCGTAAGCGGGTTCGCCCGGGGCGCCGATGAGGAGGGCGATTTCGTGGGTCGGGGCGGCGGCGTGAAGGGTGAAAGTTGCCAGGAGGGAGGCGCCTAGGAGGAGGCGGCGGAGGCAGAGGCGGGAGGGGCGCGAGTCGCGGCGTAAAGCCGTTCCGACAGCGGGGGGAGTCATGGGAGGCCTTTCCACCGGCGCCACGACCATTCGGCGAGGAAGCAGCCGAGGACGGCGGCGAAGAACCAGGGGTTGTGCCAGAGCGGGCGGGACCACGTTTCCATGATCGGCGCGGGCGAGCGGACGAGGCGATCGGGGAGTTCGGAAAGTTCGTCGAGGGCGAGGACGGCGCCGCCGGTGCGGCGGGCGAGTTCTTCGAGGAGCGCGCGGTTGGGGGCGATGGAGCGAAATTCGTCGGCGGCGGGATCGTGGACCCAGCCGGCTTCGGCGCGGCCGACGAGTTTGCCGGCGCGGTCCATCACCTCGGCGGTGGCGAGGTAGGCGCCGGATTCGCGGGCGGTGAACTGCGCGATGTAACGTCCGGGGGTGTCGGGGGACGGCTCGGCGGGGACGGTGGCTTGTTGGAAGGTGTTGGCCGACGAGGGCGCCGGCTCTCCATCGGCACGGCGAACGGTGATACGGGTGGTAGCGAGTTCGAGGGGGCGGAAGTCTTGGTCGCGGGCGGTGACGCGGAGTTCGACGCCGGGGGTGGCGGAGGACTGGACGACGCGGAGTTCGACGGGAGCGGGAACGTCGGTGACAAGCCAACGAGAGATCTGGCGCCAGAAGCGCGCGAGGTCGGCTTGTTCGTCGGCGCCGGCCATGCCCCAGCGCCAGAGGTCGCCGAGGGCGAGGCAGGCGACGCGGCCGGAGCCGAAGGGCTGGGCGACGAGCGCGGGGTAGGTTTCGCCGGTTTCGTCGGAGAGCGTGGCGAGGACGGTGGCGCCGGGTTTGACGGCGGAGAGGGCGTTGGCGGTGAGGAAACGCGGCATCGACTCGAGGCGGGAGCGCTCATCCGTCTCCGTGGCGCGGATACGCGTCCAAGGTTCGAGCCAGCCCTCGCGCGTGAGGCTGAACGTGAGTTCGCCGGTGGGCGGTTGGGCGGCGAGGCGGTCGAGGTAAACGGGAAGGGCCGCGGCGAGGGCGGTGTCGGAGTAGCGTCCGCTTTCGAGTGTGTCGACGCCGCCGAGCATCAGGAGACCGCCGCCGCGATCGGTGACGAAGCGGCGGAGGAGATCGTGCTGGTCGGGCGAGAAGAAGGCGGCTTCCACGTCGTCGAGGATGACGGCGTCGTAGGCGAAGAGCTCTTCGGCGGTGCGAGGGAAACCGCCGCGGAGTTCGGCGGCGTCGCGGGTGTTGACGCGAGTGAGGACGGGCTGGTCGTAGCGCTGGGTGTCGTCGGGCTGCCCAAAGCCGCGGAAGAGCGGGTTGGTGGCTTCGCCGGCGCGGCCGCGGAATTCGAACTTGGGTTCGCGGAGGGCGAGGCGGAGGAGGCCGACGAGTTGGAGCTGGGGATCGTCGAGGAGGGCGCGGTTGAGGAATTTGAACTCCCAGTTGGGGCGGCCGCCGACGTAGAGGATGCGGTAGCTGGGCCGGCCGCGGTTGAAGAGGACGATGCGGCGGTTGTTGAGCGTGGTGGCTTCGTCTGAGCCGGAAGCGGAGGCGTCGGCGGCGGAGCGTGGGGTGACAATGACCTCGTGGAACTGAATGCCGGTGCCCGAGGGGCGCCATTCAAAGGTGGCTTGGGCGGGCCTGTCGTCGCGGGCGAGGCGCAGGGTTTGTGGTGGAGGCGCGGCGGAGGTGCCGGTGGTTGCGAGAGAGCGGACGGAGACGGTGACGTCTTCGGCGGAGAAGCCGGTGCCCGCGATGTCGACGCGGAGGGAAACGGGAGCGTCGTCGAAGGCGGTTTGGCGCGGCGTGAGGCGTTCGAGGCGAAGATCGCGGAGGTTGGAAGCGTTGCCGATGACAACAGGATAGATGGGAGGGAGGCCGGTGGTGTCGGCGAGGCCGTCGGGGAGATCGGTGGCATTGCCGTCGGTGAGGAGGAGGACGCCGGCGAGAGGCTGGCCGGAGAAGCGTTCGCGGAGCTGACGGAGCGAGGCGCCGAGCGCGGTGCGTTCGCCCGAGAAGTCGAGTGATGAAAAATCGGATACGCGGCGAAGCGAGTGGTCGAAGGCGTAGCGGCGGATCTGGAAGTCGTCGGCGAGCCGGGTGAGGGCGCCCGAGGAATCGGTGGTGAGGAACTCGCGAAGGTTTTCGCCGCGACTGAGCGCGGCGCCGGCGTCGGCGATCTGGAGGCCTTGGGAGTTGTCGGCGAGGACGGCGACGAGGTTGGCGCCTTTCTTCGGTCGCGGGGCGATCCATTGAGGGTCGAGCAAAGCGAGGAGAAGGAGGCCGATGCCGGCGGTGCGAAGGGCGAGCCCGATGGCGAAATCGCGGCGTTGGGGGGCGGCGGGACGAAGGGCGAGCCAGGCGAGAGGAACGAGGACGATCGCGGCGAGAAGGGCGAGCCAGGCCCAGGCGGCGTTGGAGAAGGTGAGAGCGGCTAACATGAGCGACGCGTGGAGGCGGGTTGGGGACAACCCGCCCTACCGGGTGCCGAGGGCTTCGTAGTATTTGCGGACGGATTCGGCGTAGCGCTCGGGGACGGGGTCGCGGTCGACGGGCTGGAGTGTATCCGGGTTTTCGCGACGACTGAGTTCCTGACGGAGCCAGGCGCGGGCATCTTCGAGCGGGGCGACGATCCCCATTTCGACGAGCGGCCATTGCGGGGCTTTGCCCTCGCGCTGATTCATGCGACGGAATTCCTCGGCTTGGGCGCGAGCGCTGGCGAGACGCTGGCGCTGTTCGGGCGAATCGATGAGTTCCTCGACGGTGCGAAGGCGATCGGCCCAGTCGGCGAACCCACGGCCGGTGAGCGGACCGCGGGCGGCTTCGGCGTTGCGGGTGGATTCGCCGAAACTGCGGGCGAGGCGTTCGAGGTCGGCGAGGGCGGATTCGGCGGCGGAGGAGAGGTCGCCGGGAGGGCGGGGGGAGGAATCGGACGACGATGATGGAGCGGGTGTCGGTTCGGAATCGTTGTTGGCGAGTGGGGAGGTGGAGCCGGGTGAGGTGGGAGCCGGTTCGGCTTCGGAGAGGGTGCGCGGTGAGGGCACCGCGCCTCCATCGGCGGGGTCGGAGGGGTGGTCGCGGCGGAGGTCGCGGGTGAGGTCGTCGAGTTCGCGTTGGGCGAAGCGGAGCTCGTTGAGTTCGTCGCCGAGGACGGCGCCAGCGGCGCGTTCGACGCCGCGTTGGAGCTGGTCGAAGTCGCGGGCGATGGAAGGTTGCTGTTGGAGGGCGGGATCGGTGAAACCGCGGCGGAGCATGTCGGCGCTGGAGGATAGGTTTCGGCTGGTGCCGCTTTGGTTTTGTTGGCGAAGGAGGTCGTAGAGCTGGCGGTGAAGGCGGGGCTCGCTGGCTTCGGCGTCTTCGGTGACTTGGCGAAGGTTTTCGAGGAGCTGATCGCGGCGGGTGGCCTGGGATTCGAGACGTTGGGCGAGTTGTTCGCGCTCGTCGGAATCGTCGAGCGACTGCGGGCCGCGGCTCATTTGTTCGAGGTCGCGGGTGAGTTGTTGTTGTTCGGAGGCGAGCTCGCGGGCTTCGCGGCGGGCCTCGCGCATCTGATCGGAGAAACGGCCGGCGGCCTGTTGGCGCATGTTTTCGCTGGTGCGCTGGAGGTTTTCCTGGGCGCGGGTGCCGGCGGCGAGGGCTTGGGAAACTTCGCCCTGCTCGAGCTGTTCGGTGGCGCGGCGCATGTCGTCGCGCGTGCGTTCGAGTTGCTGGCGGGCTTGCTGGGTTTGCTCGCCGGGCTGCATGCGGTCGACGCGCTGGCGGGCTTCGTCGAGATCGGCGACCATGCGGCGCTGTTCTTCTTCAAGGCGCTTCAGTTCGCGGCGAATGGCTTCGCGTTCGGCTTCGTCCTCGGCGGCGGCGAGGGCGGTCTGGAGTTCCTGGAGACGCTGGTTGAGGTCCTGCTGGCGGCGGGCGAGTTCGCGCAGGCGAGCGAGGACTTGCAGTTGTTCGCGTTCCTCGGGGGTGGCGGGAGGCTGCGCCTGGGTTTCGGTTTCGTAGCGGTCTTCCTCGTTGCGGAATTCGAGCTGGTTGAGCTGGTCGCGGTTGCGCTGGCGGCCGCCGGCGCCGGAGCTGCTGCGGGACTGCGAGACGCGTGTATCACGGGACTGCATACGCAGGAGGGACTGGTAGGCGCTGCGGGCGGAGGACCAGGCGGACTCGAGTGTGCGGAGGTTTTTCTCGGCAGCGGTTTCGGCGAGGGCGTCGGAGGCACGGCGCATGAGCGGGGCTGCTTCATCGGCGGCGGCGCGGGCGGTGGGATCTTCGAGGCGTTCGCGGACGGTCGCAAGCTGGCGGAGCGCGGCTTCCTGGGAATCGTGGAGCGTGGCGGCGTCGGTCGGGAAGGCGGGTGTGGCGGGGTCTTGTTGGCGGAGCTTCCAGATGGCGATGGAGATTTGGCGCTGGGTTTCGATAAGGTCGTCGCCGGGGCCGCCGCCCGATTGATTTTGTTGAGCGCCGCCGCCGGTGGCGTCTTCGCGGAAGATTTCGTCGAGCGAGCGGACCTCGGCGAAGAAGATGTCGCTGGTGGTGCGGCGGAGCTGGCCGTCGGGGCCGATGTCGTCGGCCCAGGCAAACCACGTGATGAGCTGGTCGGGTTTGGCGTTGTGTTGTTCGAGGGAGAGGAGATGGGAGAGTTGGGCTTCCAGAGGAGCGGCGGAGGACGGAGAAGCATCGGGCGAGGTGAGGGGAAGGTAGGTGGGATCAGCATCGGCGATGCTGAGGCCGAGGCCGTAGTCGCGGAGGCCGAAATCGTCGCGGGCTTCGGCTTGCAGGTGGAGTTCTTCGAGCGGGGAGACGCGGAGGTCGCCGCGGGGGAAGGTGAGCTTCAGGTCGGGGCGGCGGTTTTCGAGGGCTTCGATGCGAATGTCGTTGGGGGCGGCGTTGGTGCGGCCGTCGTCGTCCACGAGGTGCAAGGCGTAGCGAGCGGAGGTGGCGAGCGTGGTGGTGAGGCGGAAACGGGTGCGGTCGGAGGAAGCGGCGGCGAGGGGGATCTCGTTGTTGTTGGCTGTGCGAAGGGTGGCGCGGGCGACCGGTTTGTTGAAGGCGAAGTCGTAGGTGAGGTGAGTGCCGACGACGGCGGAGATGCGGCGGGTGTCTTCGATGCGGCGATCGGCGAGGCCGGTGTAGTCGGGGTAGTCGAGAGACGCGTCGGCGCGGAGGAGCGCGGGGCGGTCGAAGACGGTGAGCGTGAAGGAGCGGGAGCGGTCGTTGTCGTGCTCGATGTGATACGCGGTGTCGGCGGCGACGGAGGAAAGGGTAAACGCGAAGACCGGGTCGGAAAGACTGCGGTGCATCGGGGCGCGTTGGCGTTCGGCGCCGGCGGGGTGGTAGACGAGGGTGGCGGAGGACGGGACGGAGTCGGCGGGGAAGCGGACGGCCACGACGACGGCGGAGTGGCGTTCGATTTCGGCGTCGCCGGGGGTGATTTCGAATGTGTTGGCGAAACTGGTGGAGGAAGCGGCGCGCAGAGGGGCGGGGCGGTGGGCGCGGACGACGAGGAACGAGAGGCCGAGGGCGGCGAGCATGGCGACGGCGTGGGCGGCTAGGAGGCGGCGGGCGTCGCGGCGGGGGAGGCGATACCAGTTGGCGGTGTCGGCGTGGCGAAGGGCGTCGTCGATGACGCGGCGTTGGAGGAAATGGAAGGTTCCGCTGGTGGCAGGGAGTTGTTCAACGGCGGCTTGGAGGGCGGAGTCGGCCTCGGGGTGATGTTGGCCGATGTAGCGGGCGGCGTCGCGAAAGGTGGTGCGGTCGCGCCAGAGGAGCGCGATGGCGATGGAAGCGGCGGCGAGGAAGACGAAGAAAAGAACAGGGGCGGCGTAAGGAGCGAGAGCGGGGGAGCGTTGTTGAACGAGGAGGAGCGCGGCGGCGAGGAGGGCGACGGTGGACCAGAGCAGCGCGCCCTGGCGGTGGAAGCGGATGGACCGGAGATAGCCGGTGACGCGACGGAGGATGTAGCCGAGCCGGAAATCGATTTGCGGGGGTGGAGCAGCGAGAGGCATGGCGCGGGTGAGTTAGCGCGCGGGCGCGGGACGGCGGGCGAGGAGGAGGGAGGTGAGGCTTTCGAAGGCGAGGAGGGCGACGGCGAGCCAGAGGAGCCAGCGCCAGAGTTGCTGCTGGGATTCGGTGGTGGCCGCGGTGAGGGAAGGCGACGGCGGGGCTGCGGGACCGGTGGCGGTGGCGCCGCGGAGTGGGACGCCGAGCTGTTCCCAGGTGTCGAAGGGGAGCGGTTCGGTCTGGCTTTCGGTGGCGGGGACGTTGAGGGCGATGCGACGCGGGGGTGTTGTCGCGAGATCGTGGATACCGGGAGTAGACGGAAGCGGGAGGGAGGAGGCGGAGCCGATTTCGGCGATGGCGGGTTGGGCGGGGCCGCCGGCGGCACGTTCGGCGAGGGCCTGGAGCCAGGGGACGAATTTGGAGGAGAGGACCCATTGGCTGGCGGAGGGGGACCAGCCGCTGGCCCAGACGATCAAGCGGCCGCGGCCGACGGGAATTTCGAGGACGGCGGGGGAATCGTCGTCGAAGCGTGCGACGATGGAGGCGCGGGTATCGGCGGGGAGGGACACGGAATGCGTCTCCCAAAAACGGATACGCGTGAAATCGCTGTAGAGCGGGTCGGCGAAGGGGGCGAAGAGCGGGTGTTGGAAGTCGAGCTGGCCGAGGAGGGCATCGGAGCGGGCTTGCGCGAGCGGGGTCCAGTTGGATTCGCCGGCGAGGGCGGCGGCGGTGGAGAGGAGTTCGTCGCGGGAAACCAAGACGAGGGCGAAGGAGCCGGATTCGAGGCGGGATCGGGCTTCGGCGAGGCGGGAGGCGTCGAGGACGTCGGGGATGACGATGAGCGAAGGCGTATCGTTGGCGGGAAAGGTATCGGTGAGAACGGGGACGGGGTCGCGCCAGCCGGCGATGGCGCGTTCGAGGTAGAAGCGGGCGTGTTGTGGGTCGTCGGCGGGGTGGTCCGCGAGGTAGATGAGGGGGAGATCGCGCGGGGCGGGGCGGAGGAGGAAGAGCTGGTTGTCGAAAGGTTGTTGGTCGCCGTCGAGGTCGAGGCGGAGGGCGGGCGGGGCGTTGGGTGGAAGTGGGAGGAGGCGGATTTCGGTGGCGCCGGGAAGGAGTGTGAGCGGTTCGGGGTCGGCGAGGTTGGCGCCGGTGGCGGGATCGCGCCAGACGAGGCGGAGGTCTGCGGGAGCGTCGAACGTGCGGGAAATGCGGATACGCGCGGCGGGGCGTTCGGGATCAAGGTCGGACCAGCCGAGCCAGTGGAGGCTGGCGTTGCCGAGGACGGACGGGGTGATCTGGCGGAGGATGACCTCGGCGTTGGCGGGCCAAGCGAGGTTGGCGAGGCCGGCGATGCGGGAGCCGGTCGCGAAGTCGGAGACGAGAACGAGCTCGCGACGGGCGGCGTCGGCGCCGGTGGTTTCGGTGATGTCCTCCCAGCGGGCGAGGGCAGCTTCGGCAGCGCTATCGAGCGGCGTGGGACCCCAGCCTGGTTGACGGGAGTCGAGGACGGAGCGAACGAAGGCGGCGCGGGTTTCCGGAGGCGTGGAAAGCCACTGCGAGGCGCTGATGAGTTCGGTGACGCGATCGCCGGCGGCGAGGAGCGCGAAGACGTCGGTCGGGTTGAGTTCGGAGGCGAGGGAGAGGAGGCGGGATTTGGCGGCGTCCCAGGAGCCGGCGCGCTGCATGCTGGCGCTTTCGTCGATAACGGCGACGACGTGGCGCGGGATGGTGGTGACGGCGAGTGGCGGAAGGTTTTCGCGGAAGAACGGGCGAGCGAAACCGAAGGCGAGGACGGCGACGATAAGGCAGCGGAGAAGCAGGAGCCAGGGGTGTTGGATGCGGCTGCGGCGGTCGAGGCGCGGGGCGGACGTATCCAGAAAACGGATCGCGGTGAAGACGACGCGCTCGCGCGTGGCGCGCCGGATGAGGTGGGCGATGATGGGGCCGGCAATGAGCGCCACGCCGGCGAGGAACCAGGGCGTGAGGAACGTCATCGGGTGCGCGGCACGGAGGTGGAAGGCGACAGAACGGGCCGGGAACCCGCTCCAGTGGGACGAAGGAAGCGGAGGAGGGCGCGGTCGAGAGGTTCGTCGGTGGTAATGAGCTGGCGGGAGACGCGCGCGCGGTTGAAGGCGGTGTGGAGTTCGGCCGTGTGTTCTTCGAGGCGGCGGCGGTAGAGGGCGGCGGCGCGGGCCGGGTCGACGTAGCGGGTTTCGCCGGTTTCGATGTCCTCCCAAAGCGCGGGGCGGCCAAAGCCCTCGAGGGAAATCTCGGCGGGATCGAGGATCTGGAGGGCGCGGACGTCGTGATGCGCGGCGGTGAGCTCGGCGAGGGCGCGGGACCAGTTTCCGGGCGGAGTGAGAAAATCGGAAACGATGACGATCAGGCTGCGGCGGCGGGCGAGACGGGCGATTTCGGTGAGGGCGGTTTCGAGGTGGGTGTCGCGGCCGTTGGAGGGGCGGGCGAGTGCAGCGAGGACGTGGCGGAGGTGGCCGGGGCGCGTGCGTGGTGTCACCACATCGTGGATACTTTCGTCGAAGAGCGCGGTGCCGACGAGGTCGCGTTGTTCGTGAAGGAACCAAGCGAGCGTGGCGACGAGGGTGCGGGCGTAGTCGGATTTGGTGACGCCGCGGGCGCCGAAGGACATGGACGCGCTGGAATCGACGAGAAGCCAGCAGCGGAGGTTGGTCTCGTCTTCGTATTTTTTGAGGTAGTGGCGATCGGTGCGGGCGAGGACGCGCCAATCGAGGTGGCGGAGATCGTCGCCGGGAGCGTATTGGCGGTATTCGGTGAACTCGGCGGAAAAACCGGTGAACGGGCTGCGGTGGAGACCGGCGCGGACGCCTTCCATGACGAGGCGCGTGCGGAGTTCCAGGTCGCGGATGGCGAGGAGGGCGGCGGCGCGGGCCGGGTCGACGTAGCGGGTT
>JAEWBF010000036.1 GCA_023391285.1 Verrucomicrobiota bacterium | reverse complement strand
GCCCTACAAGGGGGAAGAAAAAGGGCGGGCCTGGGGGCCCGCCCTACTTGGTGTGCGCGGTCAGGCGCGGGTCACTTGGAGAGTTGGTTTTTGAGGAATTCGACGCTGCTGCGGGTGGTCGAATCCTGCTCCATCATGTTGTCGACGGCTTTGCAGGCGTGGATGACGGTGCCGTGGTCGCGGCCGCCGAAGGCGTCGCCGATTTCTTGGAGCGAGTGCTTGGTGAGCGTGCGCGCGAGATACATCGCGATCTGGCGGGGGATGGCGATGTTGTTGGGGCGGCGCTTCGAGGTCATGTCGCTGTGGCGGATCTGGAAGTGATCGGCCACGCGTTTCTGGATCGTCTCGATCGTGAGGATGTTTTGCGCCTGCTCCATGAGGACGTCCTGGAGGAGCATCTCGGCGGTGGGGAGATCGAGGGGTTTGTTGGTGAGCGCGGAATACGACGCGACCTTGATGAGGGCGCCCTCGAGGCGGCGGATGTTTTTCGAGATGTTTTGCGCGATGAAGTTCAGGACCGCGGGAGGGATGTCGAACTTCAGGCTTTGGGCCTTGCTGCGAAGGATGGCGAGGCGGGTTTCGAAGTCGGGCGCCTGGATATCGGCGGGGAGGCCCCATTCGAAGCGGGAGACGAGGCGCGACTCGAGTTTTTGGATTTCGGAGGCGCGGCGGTCGCTGGAAAGGACGACCTGTTTACCGGATTCGAAGAGGTCGTTGAAGGTGTGGAAGAATTCTTCCTGGATGCGTTCCTTGCCCGCGAGGAACTGGATGTCGTCGATGAGGAGGACGTCGACGTGGCGGTAGCGCTGACGGAACTTGGTGAGCGAGTTTTCCTGGAGGGCCTGGATGAACTCGTTGGTGAATTTTTCCGTGGAGAGGTAGGCGACGCGGGCGTCGGGGTTGTTGCGGAGGATGGCGTGCCCGATGGCGTGCATCAGGTGGGTTTTGCCGAGGCCGGTGTCGCCGTAGATGAACAGAGGGTTGTAGGCTTGGGCGGGCGCCTGCGCGACGGCGAGGGCGGCGGCGTGGGCCATCTGGTTATTGGAGCCGACGACGAAGGTTTCGAAGGTGTTGCGGGCGTTGAGGGAGGCGCCGTTGGGGCCGCGTTCGTCGTAGCGGGTGCGGCGGGCTTGGGTGCGCGCGCGATGGGTGGGATCGACGGCGGGGGTGCGCGGAGCGGAGTGCGGCGGGGTGGGCCGGGCGGCGTCGGTTTTCTTGAGGGTGACGTTGACCAGGCGGCCGGCGCTGAGGCGGAGGCGTTGGGTGATCAGGTCGAGGTAATTGTCGTGGATCCAGATTGCCGCGAAATCGTTGGGGACGCCCAAGGCGATCGAGTCCTCGGTGGATTCGAGGCACACCATGGGTTCGAACCACATCTGGAATACGTCTTCAGGGAAGAGCTCCTTGAAGTCGCATTTGACGGTTTCCCACAGGCTGGGCGACAGGGACAAAGATGGCATGAGCAGGCGAAAGGACGGAATTATTCACACCGGGCGAGCGGCGACTGAATTCAGCACCCGAATCAACGTCCTTCGCGCGGCGGCGGTTCGAAAAGGGGGAGTCGGACCATCGAGTAAATAACGTAACACCAAAGATAATGTAAGATGTTGATGGCCAGAGTTTGAATCTGGATCTCCGCCGGGGTGGAAGGCGTGTTGAGGTGGGGCTAAAAAGAACAGCCGGATCGCTCGGAAAAACTGACCGGGCGCGGAGTAACTGAGAAGCGAAAAGTCATTTCAAGGTCATCTTTCTCCCAAGTTGTTCACAACGGATTGGGGCATAACTTTTCGCTACTTTTGTGTTGCCTCACCGGCGGGGGATTGGCGCGGCGGGGGGATGGGGAAATTTACTGTAGTCGGAACAAAACTACGCGAGCGGCGAAGTGGCTTTGGGAGCGGGGTGGCGGGTGACAAAGAGGTGACGGAGCGGTGTCGATAGTATGGAAATTTGGATACGGCGCTTCGCGCGGAGCGCGAAGCGAAGCTCCAAGGACCAAGATCCAAGCTCCAGAGAAGGTTCAAATCTCAAGCTCCAAGGGCTGGGCGGCGGGGTGGAGCACTGGAGTTTGGATGTTCTCTGGATCTTGAAGCTTGGAGCTTCGAACGAGCGTCTGTGAGCGGGCGACTACGTGGTCGTAGCGGGGGCGGGGTCGACCCACTTGCCGTGCTCTTTGATGAGGGCGATGAGGCGGGCGTCGGCTTCGGCTTGGGGGATGTTGTATTGGACGCACTGTTTGCCGACGTAGAGATTGATCTTGCCGGGGGCGCCGCCGACGTAGCCGAAGTCGGCGTCGGCCATTTCGCCGGGGCCGTTCACGATGCAGCCCATGATGGCGAGTTTCACGCCCTTGAGGTGGCCGGTTTGGGCGCGGATGCGTTGGGTAGTCGACTGAAGATCGAAGAGCGTGCGGCCGCAGGAGGGGCAGGCGACGAACTCGGTTTTGGAGATGCGGGCGCCGGCGCCTTGGAGGACGTTGTAGGCGAGCTTGGTGGCGCGGATGGGATCGGCTTCGGTTTCGATGCTGACGAGGTCGCCGAGGCCATCGCAGAGGAGCGAGCCGGTGAGAATGCTCGATTCGAGGAGTTTCGAGAGGAAGGTGTTGTCGCCGCGGATGGCAGTGGCGGGGGTGTTGCGAATCCAGAGTGGGGCGCGGGAGCCGAGGGTGCGGAGGGATTCGGCGAGGGAACGGTAGCGACCCACGGAGTGGGTGGGGGAGTTGAGAGTTGAGGGTTGAGAGTTGAGAGCGGAATCGGAGTTGAGAGTGAAGACGAGGTTGCTGTCGCCGAGGGAGCGGAGGATGGGGGCGAGGGCGGTGAGGTCTTCGGGGGTGATGGCGATTGCGAGGGTGTGCCCGTAGTCGCGAGTCCAGGCGGCGAGCGTGCGGAGGATTTCGTCTTCGCCGGCAGTGAAGCGGCGGACGAGCATGAGCGGCACCTGGCTCATGAGGAGAATTGGACGGAGGAGATTCGTTTCGATCGACGCGTCGGCTTCGACGGCGATGAAAGAGATCCCGGCGGGGAGTTCGTTCAGGAGGTCGACGAGTTCGGCGAGATCGGGGAGGCCGGAGACGGGGACGATGACGCCTTCGGTGGGGGTGTCGGGGAGGGGATTTGAAATTTGAGATTTGAGATTTGAGAGGGCGGAGACGGAGGGGAGGCGGGCGAGGACGCGCGGGGGGTGGTCGGGGCCGGTGAGGAGAGAGGGGGCGAGCGTGACGGGCGTGGTTTCGCGGCGGGTGAAGTGGAAGGGGTCGATCGCGTCGCTCTCGCGGTTTTGTGTTTTGGGTTCTGTGTTTTGGGTTTTCCAGAGCGACATTACCTTGTCGGCGAGGGCTCGGGCGACGGGGATTTCGTAGACGCTGTCTTCGGTGAGCGAGACGCGGATGGTGTCGCCGAGGCCGTCGAGGAGGAGGGAGCCGATGCCGATGGCGGATTTGATGCGGCCGTCTTCGCCGTCGCCGGCCTCGGTGACGCCGAGGTGCAGCGGGTAGTGCATGTTTTCCTGCTGCATGCGCTCCACGAGGAGGCGGTAGGCCTGGATCATCACCTTCGGATTCGAGGCCTTCATCGAGAGGATGATCTGTTTGAAGGAATGGGATTCGGCGATGCGGAGGAACTCGAGCGCGCTCTCGACCATGCCGAGGGGCGTGTCGCCATAACGGTTCATGATGCGGTCGCTGAGCGAGCCGTGATTGGTGCCGATACGGAGAGCGCGGCCGAGCTCCTTGGCGCGGAGGACGAGCGGCGTGAACGAATCGTGGAGGCGCTGGAGCTCGCGATCGTAGTCAGAATCTGAATACTCGCGGACGGCGAATTTCTTTTTGTCGGCGTAGTTGCCCGGGTTGACGCGGACCTTTTCGACGTGCTCGACGGCTTCCATCGCGGCGGACGGAAGGAAATGGATGTCGGCGACGAGCGGGATGTGGCCGAAACCGGCGGCGGTGAATTGGGCGCGGATTTCGCGGAGGGCTTGCGCGGCGGCGACGTTGGGCGCGGTGATGCGGACGATTTCGCAACCGACCTCCGCGAGCGCGATCGATTGTTTGACGGTGGCGGCGATGTCCTGCGTGTCGCTCGTCGTCATCGACTGAAGGCGAATGGGATTGTCGCCGCCGACGCCGACGGAGCCGACCTTCACTTCGAGGGTCGGGCGGCGGAGGGTTTGAAAGCGGGAGGCGCAGTAGGACATGACGGAGGCAAATGCTGAAAAGCTGAAAGGCTGAAAGGCTGAAAACGAAAGAGCCGCACGGTAGGGTGTGCGGCGGGGGGCGGCAAGCGCGGTCAGGTTGACCGCGCTACGCGGGGGCGGCGGGGGGGGGGGGCCCCCCCCCGCAATATTTTTTTTTTTGGGGG
>JAEWBF010000013.1 GCA_023391285.1 Verrucomicrobiota bacterium | reverse complement strand
GCCCTACATCGGGAGCACGGGCAGGTTGCCCGTGCTACGGGGGGTGGGTTATTCGGCGCGGAGGGCTACGATGGGGTCGATGCGGGCTGCTCGCCGCCCGCCTTCGCCAAGGCTACGGCGCGGCTGATTGAAGATTTATTCGGAACGCAGTGCACAAATAGGATCCACCCTGGCTGCTCGCCGCGCGGGGAGCCAGCAGGCGAGGAGGCCGACGACGATGAGACCGACGGTCACGGCGGCGACGAGGAGCGGGTCGGAAGAGCCGGAATTGGGGACGGCTTGTTTCAGGATCCAGCCGATCGCGAAGGCACCGACGAGGCCGATGGCGGTGCCGAGGAGAGTCATGCGCAAGCCGGAGAAAAGGATCATGCGGACGACGTCGCGGAGCTGGGCGCCGAGGGCGATGCGGACGCCGATTTCGGGCGTGCGTTGCACGACGATGCGGGCGATGACGCCGTAGATGCCGATCGCTGCCAAGAAAAGGCCGAGGAGGGCGAAGCAGAAAAGGACGTTTGAGAGGGTCTTGGCGACGCCGGTCACGAGTCGCGTCGCGTTTTCGATGGTGCCGAACTGGTCGGGCGAAATATCCGGATCGAGCGAAGCGATGACCTGGCGCATCGGCTCGGCGAGCGCGGTGGGATTGGAGGAGCGGACGGCAGCGGTGAAGTAGGTCCAGGCCTCTTGCGCCATCGGTCGGAGGATGAGGTAGGGACTTGCGCTCGGAACGGCGCCGACGGCGCGCTCGACGTCGGGCACGACGCCGACGATCTCGAGCCATTGGGGATTGGCGGGGTCGGGATTGCCGATGCGGCGACCGACCGGGTCTTCGTTGGGGAAGAGTGTTTGGGCGAGGGACGCGTTGATGATGGCGACCGGAACGGAGGAAAGCGTGTCGGTGGCGGCGAAATTGCGGCCCGATTTTAGTTTGATGCCGAGGGTGGGTAGATAGGACGGAGAGACGCCGTTGATGTAGGCGACGGGCTCGTGTCCGGCGCGGACGGGCGGCTGACCTTGGGCGACGATGGCGCGGTTGGTGAGGTAGGTGAAAACGGGAAGGGTGTAGGCGACCGTGGCGTTTTCTGCGCCGGGCAGGGCGCGGAGGCGTTCTTCGATGCGGTGATGGAACGATGTGATTTGTTCCTGCGTGGAGTATTTGGCGTCGGGAAGTTTGATGACGGCCTGGAGAATCTTCTCCTGATCCCAACCGGGGCGAACGTTGACGAGCTGGTCCACGCCTTGCATGAAGCCGGCAGCGGTGGTGAGGAGGATGACGGCGTTGGCGAACTGGCTGACGATGAGGGCGCGTTGGACGCGATTTTGGGCGCGATCGCCGGTGTTGCCGCGCGTGCTGGTCTTGAGGGCGTCGTAACCGCGGACGCGGCTGACGCGCCAGGCGGGGACGAGTCCGAAGAGAATCGACGTGAAAGCGGCGAGAGCGAGGGCGAAGGTGAGCACGCGCCAGTCGAGCGCGAGTGTGATGCGGAAGACGCCGGTGGCGGCGATTTGGCTGGAGAGCCAGTCGTTGGCCCAGACGGCGATGAGGATGCCGAGGACACCGCCGGCGAGGGAGAGGACGAGGCTTTCGACGAGTTGCGGGCGGAGCAGGCGCGAGTGGGAGGCGCCGAGCGCGGCTCGGATGGCGAACTCGTGGGCCCGGGCGACGGCGCGGGCGAGTTGGAGATTGGCGAGGTTGGCGCAGGCGATGAGGAGGACGAAGCCGGCGAGGCCTAGCATGAGCCACGAGATGAGTTTGGAGTTGGTGTTGCGCGCGAGCGAATCGAGGGAAATGGCGCGGAGTCCGTCTTCGCTGCGGTTGGCGGGGCGGGTTTGTTTGAGTTGCTGGGCGACGGTGGCGAGACGGGCGTTGAACTGTTCGAGAGAGATGCCGGAATTGTGGCGGGCGATGATGGAGGTTTTCATCTCGGCGATGTTCTCCTTTTCGGCGGCGGCGAGGCCCATGGGGCGGAGGATGTCGGCGGGGCCCCAGAGAAAAACGGAGGAGAAGTCGGCGGGCATGACGCCGACGATGGTCATGGGTTCGCTGTCGACGCGGACGGAGCGACCGACGATGTCGGGATCGCCGCCGAAGTGGGCCTGCCAGGTTTCGTAGCTCAGGATGATGGAGTGATTGCCGGGCTGGTCTTCCTCGGCGGTGAACCAGCGGCCGAGGAGTGGCTTGAGGCCGAGGGTGGGGAGGAAGTTGCCCGAAACGCGGGTGGCGTTGACGTTCATCGGTGGGCGACCGTCGACCGCGAACGTGTAGCCCCACATTTGGAATGCGGCGATCTGCGCGAAGTCGCGGGCCTCGCGCTGAAGTTCGAGAAAGTCGGAGGCGGAGTGGTCGGCGGTATTGCTCTGCGGGTTGGTGCGGTAGATGCGACTGAGCTGGCTGGCCTCGGGGTAAGGCAGCGGCTTGAGGATGAGGAGATTCATCAGGCTGAACATCGAAGTGTTCAGGCCGATCCCCAGGGCGAGGGTGAGCAGAGCGACGGCGGTGAAGCCGGGGGACTTCAGGAGTTGGCGGACGGCGAAGCGGAGATCGTTCATGGGAGGGGTGGGAAGGGAAAGTGAAGGTGAAGGTGAAAGTGAGGGGGAAAGTGAAAGTGAGAGGGAGGGGCTGAGTGGGGTTTGCACGAGGCGTGCCAGCGGAGTGTCGGATATTTTACTTACTGTGGTGACGCAGGTTATGGGTATTCGATGCTTGCTGAATGGCTGCGCGGGTGTTGAAAGCGGAACTCACGTTTCCCGCGAATGGGATGGGCGGGCGGTGGACGGCCGCGAGGAAGCTCCAGGAATCCAAGCTCCAAGATCTAGGAGGACCCATGCTCCAACCGGGGCGCGGCGACGGCGGCGAAGCTCCCGCGCTCTCGGATGGGGAGAAAGATAAAGAGGAAAGCGAAAGATCTATTCGGCGCGGAGGGCGTCGATCGCGTCGATGTTCGAGGCGCGCCGCGCGGGGAGAGCGATCCCGAGCGCCGTGACGCCGGTGATGACGACAACGACGGCGGAGAACACGAGAGGGTCGGTGGCGCTGACCTCGTAGAGGTGGTTGGCGATCAGGCGGGCGCCGGCGAAGGCGCCGACGACGCCAACGACAATCCCGAGGAGGCCGAGACGCAGGCCGTCGAGGGCGACGAGACGAATGACGTCGCGGCGTTGGGCGCCGAGCGCCATTCGGATCGAGAGTTCGCGCTGACGTTGACCGATGGTGTAGGCCATGACGCCGTAGATGCCGAGGCAGGCGAGCAGAACGGCGATCGCGGCGAACACGCCGATGAGGGCGAGCGCGACGCGTCGTTCGCCGAGCGAGCGCCCCATGGCGTCTTCGAGTGTCCGGAAATTGGATACGGACTGGGCGGAGTCGACGGCGGCGAGGGCGGCGCGGACGGCGGACTCGAGAGACAGCGGTGCAACGGAGGTGCGGATCGTGAGTCGAAGATGAGAAGGGGAGCGGGCGTGAGGCAGGTAAACTCGCGGGCCGGCCAGAGAGTCCAGGCGCGAGTGACGGATCGCGCCGACCACGCCGATGATTTCCCAATCCTTTTCGTCGATGCGCACCTGCAGGCCGATGGGATCTTCGTCGCCGATCAGCGCGTCGAGGAGGAACTGGTTGACGATCGCGGTTCGCGGCGCTTCGAGGGTGTTGTCGTGGGCGGTGAAGTTTCGGCCGCGGAGAAGCGGAATGCCCATGGCCGCGAAGTAGTTCTCGTTGACGTAGTCGATCCCGCCGCCGCCGCCGTGAGAATCGGTGTGACCGACTTTGGTGAGGCTGATGCGGCCGCCCCAGCCCTCGTTGCTGAGAGGCAGGGAGGACGACGTGGCGACGGTGACGACACCGGGCAGCGCTTCGACGGCGCGCACGACGGCGCGGTGGTAGTTCACCACTTCGGCTTCGTTGGCGAAGCTCGGTTCGCTCATGGCGATATCGCAGAGCAGGACGTTTTTGGGGTTGAAGCCGGGATCTGCGTGGAAGGCCTGGACGAAGCTGCGGAGCAGGAGGCCGGCGCCGATCAGGAGCATTGCGGTAACGGCGATCTCGCCGACGATGAGCATGGATTGCGCGCGATTGCGGGCGCTGGAGGTCGAGCCGCGGCCGGTGTCTTTCAGGTCGCATTGCAGGTTGACCTGGCGGGCGCGAAACGCGGGGAAGAGTCCGAAGATCAGTCCGGTTCCGCAGGCGAGGCAGACGGAGAAGAGGAGCACGCTGCCGCTCATCGTGGGCTGCATCATGTCGGGAAGAACGTTCAAGACGGCGCGGCCCAGGAGATCGGCGCCGAAGGCGGCGAGGACGATTCCCGCGAGGCCGCCGAGCAGGGCGAGCAGGACACTTTCGGTGAGGACCTGTCGCTTGATCTGCAGGTTCGACGCACCCAGCGCGGTGCGAATGGCCATCTCTTTTTGCCGGGCGGTGGCGCGGGCGAGGAGCAGGTTGGCGACATTGCTGCAGGCGACGATCAGGACGAGGATGACGGCGCCGAGCAGCAGGAGCAGGGTGGGGCGCGTTTTCTCGGTGAGGAGATCCTGCAAGGGTCGAACATGGAGTTGGCGGACCTCGGGCCGGTCGGGGAGGAGACGGCGGTGGAGTTCGGCGGAGAGGGCGCGTGCTTCTTCCTCGGCATCGACGATGGTGACGCCGGGTTTCAGCCGTAACAACGTGCGGGCCCAAGGGAGATCTGGCGCCATGCGCCGCGGCTCGGCTTCGAGGACGAGCGGCACGATGAAGCGAGCGCTGTCGTCGAACAGGGCGCGAGGAGGAAGAATGCCAACGACGGTGTGGGGGATCTCGTTGAGATCGATGACTCGGTTGAGGAGGGCCGGATCGCCGCCGAAGCGAGACTGCCACCACTCGTGGGTGAGCAGCACCACGTGATTGTTTCCGCCGAGGTCGTCTTCGGTGGGTTCGAACGAGCGGCCGAGTTGCGGAGCGATGCCGAGGGTTGCGAGGAAAGGGGCGGTGGCGGCCGGACCCGTGACGCGTTCGGCGTGGCCGCGCTCGATCAAGTTCATGTCGAGCGTGCGATAGATCGCCATGCTCGAGAAGTGGGTGGCGTCGTCGCGCAGCATCTTCGCCTGCGGTCCGGAGATGGCGGCGAAGTGGAAACCGGACGGAAGGATGGACCAGGCTTCGACGAGTTGTTGAGGGGCGGGGTAGGTGAGCGGTCGAAGGAGCGCGGCGTTGATGACGCTGAAGATTGCGGTGTTGGCGCCGATGCCGAGGGCAAGGGTGAGGACCGCGACAAGAGTGAAGCCGGGAGACTTCACGAGCTGGCGAACAGCCAGGCGCAGATCGGAGATCATGGCGGGGAGGGACGGCAGACGAACGGAGGCGGGAGGGCGGGGGAGTTCGTTGCGCTGGCGACGGAGAGGATTGCATGCGCAGTGCCAGGCGAAGGTCGAACTGCAACTCGGCGCGAGGTCGGGTGATGCGCGAGAGTAAGGAAAACCTCGATACGCCATTCGCGCTGAATGTGGAACGCAGCATTCCCGTAAATGGGATCGGAGCCTCGCGGCTGGCCGCGGGGAATCTCCAAGGACCAAGCTCCAAGATCCAGAGAAGGATCAATGGTCAATGAGAGCGGAGATGCGACAGGGCGGCGCGGTCGGGACGGGCGCGGGGGAGATCTTCTCGTTGTTCTTACTTTTCCTCTTTCGTCAGATACGAGGTGTCGGACGGGAGAAAGATAACGAGAAAGAGGAAAGAGAAAGACGCCTATTCGGCGCGCAAAGCTTCGAGCGGGTTCACGCGAGTCGCTCGGCGAGCGGGGAGGAAGCAGGCGAGGAGCGCGGTGGCGAAGAGGGTGGCGGCGACGGCGAGGAGGGCGGTCCAGTCGAGACTGGCGACGCGCGGCATGAGGGACGACAGGAAGCGGGCCAGGGCCACGGCGCCGATGAGGCCGAGGACGGTGCCGATGGCGCAGAGCAGGAGGCCGTGGCGAAGGACCAGTTGGAGGATTGCGGAGGGTTGCGCGCCGAGGGCGAGGCGGATGCCGAATTCGCTGGTGCGTTGAACGACGAGGTTGGAGATCACGCCGTAGAGGCCGATGGCGGCGAGGAGGAGCCCGAGAAAGGCGAAGCCGGTGAGGGTTTTTCCGGCGAGGCGGAGATTGTGTTGTTGTTGATCGACGAGTTGGTGAACGGTGCCGGCGTAGGCGGCGGCGAGATCGGGGTCCACCTCGGAGATGGCGCGACGCAGGGTTTCGACGAGCGATTCGGGGGTGGGGCTGCGGAGGACCGCGAAGATGTAACCCCACGGCTCTTGGGCGACGGGTTTATAGAGCTGGTAAGGCGTGGAGGGATCGCGGGTGTTGGCGGCGACATCGACGTCGCGGACCACGCCGATGACCTCGGCCCAATAGGGTTTGCCGCTGTCCATGGCGGCGATGCGTTTGCCGATGGCGGTGTCGTTGGGGAAGAGGCGGCGGGAGAGGGATTCGTTGATGACGACGACTTGGGGATCCTGGCGCTTCGTATCGGGAGAAAAGATACGGCCTTCGACGAGCGGGATGCCCATCGCGGCGAAATAGTCGGAGGTCACCATGATGGTGAAGGCGGCGGGGAGGTTGGGATCGCCCTGGGTTTGCCCGTCGGTGAAGACCTGGCGGTCGGCGGTGTAGGAGAAGATAGGGAGCGAGGTGGCGAGGGCGGCGTGTTCGACGCCGGGGATGCGTTGGAGGCGTTCTTCGAGACGGCGGAAAAGTTCGATGCGTTGGTCGTCGGTTTGAAGGTCTTCGCGGGTTTGAGGAATGGGGAGCGCGGCGGCGACGATGCGGTCGGTGTCCCAGCCGGTGCGGCGTTCGAGGAGTTCGGAGAAACCGCGTTGGAGGATGGCGGCGCCGCCGAGAAGGACGAGCGCGAGGGCGACTTCGCCAACGATGAGAAGCTGGCGGATGCGGTGGTGGCCGCGGCCGGTGGTGGAGCCGCGGGCTTGGGATTTGAGGGCGGCGTTGACGTCGGTGCGTGAGGCGAACCAGGCGGGGACGAGGCCGAAAAGGAGGCCGGTGAGGAGTGAGACGGCGAACGTGAGCGCGAGGATTTGGGGATCGAGGGAGAGATCGAGACTGTTGGCGGAACCGGCGAGGATGAAGTTGCGATCGATGATGCGGTTCAGGCCGAAGGCGAGCGCGAGGCCGAGGAGGCCGCCGCCGAAGGAGAGGAGGAGAGATTCGACGAGTTGTTGGCGGATGAGGCGGGCGCGCGAGGCGCCGAGGGCGGCGCGGATGGCGAGCTCGCGGAGGTGGGCGGTGGCGCGGGCGAGTTGGAGATTGGCGAGGTTGGCGCAGGCGATGAGGAGGACGAACGCGGCGAGGCCGAGGAGGAGCCAGGAGATGCGGCGGCCGAGGGCGTCCATGAGCGCTTCGTGGAGCGGAACGGCGCGGTAACGAATTCCTGAATACGATTCGGGGAAGAGTTTTTCCTGCTGGGCGGCGACGGGTGTGAGTTCGGCGGAAACTTGGGCGGGGCTGGTGGTTTCAGGGAGGCGGCCGATGAGGCTGAAGGTGCGGTAGTCGCGCCATTTCATTTGCTCCGGCGTGAAGTTGAGCGGACGCCAGAACGCGGTGCGGCCCCAGAGCATGCGGTAGTCGAAGGACGGCGGCATGACGCCGATGATGGTGACGGGATGACCGTCGAGGCGCATCGAGCGGCCGATGATATCTTGTGCACCGCCGAAGCGGAGCTGCCAGAACGCGTGGCTGAGAAGGATGACCTGGTCGCGGCCGGGTTGATGTTCCTCGGCGGAGAAGGCGCGGCCAATCAGCGGGGCGACGCCGAAGGTTTGGAAGAAATCTTCGGAGACGATCGTGCCTTGGAGGCGTTCGGCGGGCTGGCCGGGTTCGGAGATGGTGTATTGGGTGTGGCCGACGGTGGTGAGCGAGGAGAAGGCGGTGAGTTGATCGCGGATTTCGCGGAGTTCGTCGTAGGAGTAAGGGCGCGATTCGGCGGTGCGGGTGGAGGCGACGAGCTCGAAAAGTTGCGCGGAGTTCGGGAACGGCGCGCTGCGGAAAAGGAGCGCGTCGACGACGCTGAACATCGAGGTGTTGACGCCGATGCCGAGTGCGAGGGTGAGGAGCGCGATGGCGGTGTAGCCGGGGGATTTCGCGAGGGAGCGAGCGGCTTGGCGGAGCGGGGCGAGCATGGGGTGTTTCGATCGGGGAGCATCGTGCTTCTGATCGTGCTCGTGATCGTGATCGATCGGAGGAATGCGTCGAGCACGAGCACGATCCCGCGGGCCGCAGGATTCTTTATCTTTCTTCTTTCTCTCTATCTTTCTCTCGTTCGTGGCGTGAGCCCTGACGAAAGAGAAAGAGGGTTACTCGGCGCGGAGGGCGAGCATGGGGTCGACCTTGGTGGCGCGGTGCGCTGGCAGCCAGCTGGCGAGAAGGGCGACGATCAGGAGCAGGGCGGCCATGCCGGCGAGGGCTAGCGGGTCGGGGCTGACGAGGCGCGGCATGATGGCATTGAGAAGCCGGCTGACGCCGTAGGCGCCGACGAGACCGAGCACGAGGCCGATGACGGTGAGCTTCGCGCCGTGCGAGAGGACGAGATTGAGAACGTTCGACGGGCGGGCGCCGAGGGCGAGGCGGATGCCGAATTCGCCGGTGCGCTGGGCGACGAGATTTGAGATGACGCCGTAGAGGCCGACCGCAGCGAGGATGAGGCCGAGGATGGCGAAGCCGATGAGAAGATTGGCAACGATGACGATGTTATGTTGCGAACGATCGAGAGCCTGCGAGACGGTCATGACTTCGTCGGCGGGCAGGTCGGGATCGACTTCGGCGATAGCGCGGCGAACGGTTTCGATCATCGAGGCGGGCGCAGAGGAGCGGATGGCGAAACGGACCCAGCTCCACGGCTCGTGCACGAGCGGGCGAAAAACTTGGTAGGGCGTGTTGGGGTTGCCGATTGCGCCGGGTGACTCGGCGTCGCGGACGACGCCGATGATTTCGCTCCACACGGTTTCGGCGCCATTGACCGAAGCGAGGCGTTTACCGAGGGCGCTTTCGTTGGGCCAGAGCTGGCGGGCGAGAGATTGGTTGATGATGATGACGTGCGGATCGTCCTCCTTGATCTCCTCCGGCCACATGCGGCCCTCGAGGAGTGGAACGCCGAGGACATTGAAGAAGTCGGCGGTGATCATCACGTGGCTGGCGAGCGGAAGATTGGAAGTGTTGGAAGCGTCCTGTTTTTCGGTGTGAATCTGGCGCTCCGTGCCGTAGCCGTAGATGGGAAGACCGGTGGCGAGGGCGGCGGCTTCGACGCCGGGGAGGGCGGCGAGGCGGGCGAGAATCTTGCGGTGAAATTCGGTGCGATCGGCGGGCTGAGGGAAGCGCGCTTCGGGCATCGGGAGCGTGCCGCTGAGAAGGCGGGTGGTGTCCCAGCCGGGGCTGCGTTGAATGAAGTTCGCGAAGCCGCGCTGCATGACGGCGGCGCCACCGAGGAGCACGAGGGCGAGGGTGACCTCGGCGACGATGAGCGCCTGGCGCATGCGGTTCTGGCCGCGGGCGCCGGTGGAGCCGCGCGATTGAGACTTGAGGGCCTCGACGACGTTGGCGCGCGAGGAGAGCCACGCGGGGACAATGCCGAAGAGGATGCCCGTGGCGGCGGCGACGAGGAAGGCGACGAGAAGAACGAAGCCGTTGAGGCGGAGATCGAGGCCGTTGGGTTCGCCGGCGATCTGGATGCTGGCGCTGAGCGCGTGGTTGATCCAGAAGGCGAGAAGGATGCCGAAGGCGCCGCCGGCGAAAGAGAGAATCAGGCACTCGACGAGTTGATCGCGAATGAGGCGGGCGCGAGACGCGCCGAGCGCGGCGCGGATAGCGAAGTCGCGCATGGCGGTGGTGGCGCGCGCGAGTTGGAGGTTGGCGAGATTGGCGCAGGCGATGAGGAGGACGAAGCCGGAGAGACCAAGGAGCATCCAGAGGATCTGGCGGCTGGTGTCGTCCATCTGGGCTTTGTGAAGGACGGTCGCGCGGTAGGTGAGCTCGTTGTAATCCTGAGGGAAGTCGCGCTTCTGGTTGATGGCGACGGGCCCGAGTTCGGCGGCAGCTTGTTGGGGCGTGGCGTTGGGGGCGAGGCGGCCGACGAGGCTGAACGTGCGGTAGGTGCGGCTGTTGAGCTGGTCGGGGCTGTAGTGAATCGGGCGCCAAAAGGCGGCGGTGCCCCAGAGAAAACGCCAGTCGAAGCTGGCGGGCATGACACCGACGATGGTGACCGTTTCGCCGTCGAGACGAAGCGTGCGGCCGAGGATGTCGCGAGAGCCGGCGAAGCGTTGCTGCCAGAAGCGATGACTGAGGACGATGACGTGGTGGTTGCCGGGGCGGATTTCTTCGGCGGTAAACGCGCGGCCGAGCATGGGCTGGACGCCGAACGTATCGAAGAACTCACCGGACACGAGAATGCCGAGCACGCGTTCGGCCGGGCGGCCGGGTTCGGCGAGCGCGGCTTGGTTGTAGCGGAAGGTGGTGATCGAGCTGAAGGAGCTGGTGCGTTCGCGGATCTCGCGCGTTTCGATTTCCGAGAACTGGTAACGCGGGCCTTGGCGGGTGTCGGCGATGATTTGGTGAAGCTCGGTGCTACGCGGGAAAGGTGCGGCGCGGAGAAGCAGAGCTTCGACGAGGCTGAACATGGACGTGTTGACGCCGATGCCGAGCGCGAGGGTGAGAAGCGCGATCGCGGTGAACGCGGGGGATTTTAGGAGGGAGCGGAGGGCGAGGCGCACGCGAGTTGAGAGTTGAGGGATGAGAGTTGAGAGTGGGGCAGCGGCTTCGTGCTCGTGATCTTACTCGTGCTCGTGATCGAAGCGGGCGAGCACGAGCACGATTACGAGCAAGAGCACGAGCACAGGTGCGGTGGAATCACACGGGAGTCCGGGCGTGCTTAGCGCGGGGCGGGGCGAGTCCACTCGCTCACGCTCGTGGCTACGGTGGACGGAACCGGACGGCTCCAGTCGGGGAGGACGCGGAGGCGCGGGCCGTTGGAGCGTTCGAAGCGGAACGCGGGGATGTTGGTTCGCTCGAGGTGGCGCAGCCAGTGTTGGTGGCGTTGCGACCAGAGGGTGGTGCGTGGGGTGGGCACGAGGGGAACCGGGTAGAGTTATCCTTTTCGTTCTCTCGGTCCGGAATTTATTCGGAGGAGAGAACGAGAAAGAGAACGATGACGAGAACGAGGGAAGGGTGCGGGCTGAAGCGCCGCACTCGTTAGGCGCGGGTGGGGTCGGATTCGACCTGCTCCTGGACGACGCGGCCGTCGAAGATGTGGATCGTGCGGTCGGCGTTGCGGGCGAAACGGGCGTCGTGAGTGACCATGACGATCGTGGCGCCGCCCTTGTGCAGATCGGAGAGGAGCTGCATGACGGCGTCGCCGTTTTTCGAATCGAGGTTGCCGGTGGGTTCGTCGGCGAGGAGGACAGCGGGTTTGCCGGCGAGGGCGCGGGCGACGGCGACGCGCTGTTGTTGACCGCCGGAGAGTTGGGACGGGAGGTGCTTCGCGCGGTGGCCCATGCCGACCTTTTCGAGGGCCTCCATCGCGGCGGCTTTGCGCTCGCTGGCGGGCATGCCGCGATAGGTGAGGGGGAGTTCGACGTTTTCGTAAACGGTGAGGTCGCCGATGAGATTGAAGGATTGGAAAATGAAACCGATCTCGCGATTGCGGATGCGGGCGCGCTCGGGGAGCGAGAGGCCTTGGACGGGGCGGCCGTTGAGCATGTAGGTGCCGTCGGTGGGCGAGTCGAGGAGGCCGAGGATGGAGAGGAGGGTGGACTTGCCGCAGCCGGAGGGGCCGGCGATGGAAACGTATTCGCCCTTGAGGATCTCCATGTGGATGCCGGAGAGCGCGTGCGTTTCGACTTCGTCGGTCAGGAAGACTTTGGTGACACCGTCGAGTTTGATGAGTGATTCTGGCATGGGGAAACTGGTTTTGGGTTTTGAGTTTTGGGTTTTGGGTTGGGAGAGGCGGACGATTTGAAATTTGAGATGCGAAATTTGAGAAGGGTTAGAAGAGCGGGAGGTGGGAGAGGAACACGGGAGAGGAGCGGTTGGTTACAGAAATGTTTGGGCGGGGAGGGGGGGGGGGCGCCCCCGCCCACGCCGGACTTT
>JAEWBF010000141.1 GCA_023391285.1 Verrucomicrobiota bacterium | reverse complement strand
ACGAGGCGCCGTCGGTCCTGCTGTCGGCGCTGGCTCAACTGCTCGGCTCCCGGACCCGGCCCACCCACCGCGCCCTCGACGATGCCCGCGCCACGGTCGACGTGCTGCACGCACTGTTCGAACGGGTCGGCAATCTCGGGGTACAGACCCTGCCCGAGCTGATCGACTATCTCCCGGAGACCACCCGGCTGCGCGTGGCGGAGACGAAGCGTTGGAAGCCGACCAGGTCGGCCATTTCGCGGTTTCGTTCGATCTGTTGTTCCTCTTCGAGCATGTCCAAGCCGCGGCGGAGATTCAGGCGGGAGAGCGGGCCGAGTTTGAGAGCGGGGTGACGTTTGACGGCGAGGTCGATGCGGCCGGCGCGGGTGAGGAGGTCGCGTTCGCGGAAAGGCGGAAGCGGGCGCTCGCGGACCTCATAGCGGGGAAGACGCACGATGTCGTTGTCGGACGTGGTGTCTCCGAAATTTGGAGACGCGGCGGAGCTGGCGGAAGCGAGCGGGGCGGGAACGGTGGGTTCCTGCGGCGCGGCGGGAGTGAAGCTGGGGAGGGCGGCGTTGACGCGCGCGGCGGTCTGCGGCGAAACCGCGCGCGGGCGAGGCGAGGTCGAATCGGTGGTCTCTGCGGCGGAAGCGAGCAAGGCGCTCGCGAAGAGGAGAAGGGGAGATGCGCGGCCTTTCATGTTGGGTTCAGGGGTGAAAGGCGGCGGATCGGAGCGGCGGCGCTAGCGATCGTTGTGCATCCGGTAGTCGTCGGTATCGCCGGAACGCATGTAAGTTTCGCCAGCGAGGCGACGGATGTAGGCTCCCTCGCGGGGATCGGTGCGACCGATTGTGTCCGCGGTGTCGTTCAGATCGGACATGTTGGCGAGGCGTTCGTCTTCGGCGTAACGCGCCATGGCGTATTGTTCGGGGCTGCCGGTGAGAAAGGGAACGTAGAAGCTGTTGAGCAGGCGATGGGTGGGCGTGAGATAGCGCCGCATGGCGAGCTCGGCGAGACCCTGGCGCGTGTAGATGTCGCGTTCGCGGAAAACAGGCGGGCGCTGTTCCTGCACGACGATTTTGGGAAGGCGAATGATGTTGTTGCGGGGCTTGTCGACTTCGCGGAGATCGACGTCTTCGTCCTCGGGTTTTGGCTTGGGCGGAGGATTATATTTGGGCATCCGCGCGGCGAGCTGGGCGGCGACGTTGTTGGAGATGGCGCGATCGCGTTTGGGCTGCGGGTTGGCGGGCGCGGTCTCGGCGGCGGCGGAGTTTTCGCGCGAGAGTGCGGGTGGCGCGTCTTCGGCGCGGACAACGAAGAGCGGGCCGAGCAAAACGAGGGCGAGAGGAAGTCGAACGAAGCGAGACATGGCCGATGTGTCAGTGAACGGGTGTTGAGGTTCCGCGCAACCGGGACGTGGGATGAGAACGGTGCGGGTTGAAGTTCAGAGAGTTGCGGGGAGCGGATTCGATTTGAGGAATATGCCCAGGACGAGTCCGGCGATGGCCGAGCCGAGAACAATGTAAACGGCCATCACGAGATGCCAACCCCAGGGATGTCCCCACCAGATGGGGTCGCTCAGGCAGACGAAGATTCCGGCGGCGAGACCTGCGAAGGTGGTGAGACGAATAATCGCGCGGCGGGAGAGTGGGCCGGCGGTGCGGATCAGCAGGACGAACACGAAACAGACGGCGAAATAATGCAGGTAACCTTTGAGGAAAATCGCGGGGTCCATGGGTTCGCGGCCCTCTTTGATGAACTGCACGCTGGCGAGCGGGCCGCGGCGATGAAGTTCGGTGAGAAGTTCGCGATCGGCGACGTCGGGGCCCGGAATCAGATAGGTGCCGGTGGCCGGGAAGATTTGGGCGAGGGCGTTGGCGGCGGCGGCGTTGTCGCCGACGGGAGTGAGGGTGATATAGGGAAACGGGCTCATCCAATAGACGGCGCCGAAGACGAACAAGGCGAGCGCGGCGAGCGCGGGAGCGATGACGAAGGGTTTCATGCGACGCGGGGTAAGCGAAAGCTCGGCGAGCATGGCGCGGGCGCGGCGGAGCTCAATCGCGGAGTGGAGGCCGCGATGGCGGAGTGTTGAGCGGGACGATCGGGGCGAGGCGAGGGGCGCGGCTATGAGGAGGGGAATGACGAAACGCTCACCCCGACGAGTCGGGGCGGGCTGCGTTCCGCTACGGAGGGCGGGTTAGCCGCGGGTTTGGCCGGTGCCGGTGACGAGCCACTTGTAGCTGCAGAGCTCGCGCAGACCCATGGGGCCGCGCGCGTGCAGACGATCGGTGCTGATGCCGATTTCGGCGCCGAGGCCGAATTCGAAGCCGTCGTTGAAGCGCGTGGAGGCGTTCCACATGACGGCGGCGCTATCGACGGCGGCGAGGAATTTGGCGGCGGCGGGCTGGTCGGCGGTGATGATCGCATCGCTGTGGCCGGAGCTGTCGCGGTTGATCGTGGCGATGGCCGTCTCGAGCGAATCGACGACGCGGACGGCGAGGATGTAATCGAGGAACTCGGCCGTGTAGTCGGCGTCGGTCGCGGGCGTAGTGGGAATCTGGTGACGCGCGAGAATGGCGGCGCTGGCGGGGTCGCAGCGAAGCTGAACGTTCTTGGCGGCGATCAAGGCGCGGGCGGCGGCGGGGAGGAACGTCTCGGCGACGTCGCGATGGACGAGGAGCTGTTCGGCGGCGTTGCAGACTCCGGGGCGCTGGGTCTTGGCGTTGACGAGAATTTGTTCCGCCATCACGAGATCGGCGGAGCGATCGACGTAGACGAAGCAGACCCCTTTGAAATGTTTGATGACGGGAATCGTGCTGTTGTCGGCGACGAAGCGGATGAGGCTCTCGCCCCCGCGGGGGATGATGCAGTGGATCAGCGAGTCGAGCTTGAGGAGCGTGGTGAGCGCGGCGCGATCGGTGGTGGGGATGAGTTGCACGGCGTCGACGGGCAGCGAAGCCGCGGCAAGCGATTCGGAGATGAGGGCGGCGAGGGCGGTGTTGGTGTGGAAGCACTCCTTGCCGCCGCGGAGAATGGCGGCGTTGCCGCTCTTCAGGCAGAGGACGGCGCAGTCGATGGTGACGTTGGGGCGGGCTTCGTAGACAATGCCGATGACGCCGATGGGCACGCGGACTTTTTTGAGGAGGAGGCCGTTGGGGCGGGTGGTTTCCTCGAGGAGTTCGCCGACGGGATCGGGGAGATCCGCGACCTCGCGGACGCTGGCGGCGAGTTGGGTGAGGCGCGCGGGCGTGAGGGTGAGACGATCGATCTGGGCGGAGGAGAGATTGTTTTCCTGGGCCGCGGCGAGGTCGCGCTGGTTGGCGGCGATGAGGGTGTCGGCGGCACGTGTCAGGCGGTCGGCGAGGTCGGCCAGCGCGGCGTTTTTCGCGGACGTTGGCGCGATCGCGAGCGAGAACGACGCGTGGCGGGCGCGTTGGGCGATGGAAGTGACGAGCTGGGCGAGATCGGCGGACATGGGACGTGAAGGGCGAAGAAACCACGAAACGCCGGAAAGACACGAAAAGAATTGTCGACGACCCAGCGCCGCGAAGCGCGAACGTGTAACCTAATAGGTTACACTATCGGGAGAGCGAACGGTGATCTGCGGAGGGAAACGGAGTGGGCCGCAGTGGGAGCGTGTAACCTAATAGGTTACACTGTTGGCGGGGCGCAGAGGCGGGTTTCCGAGGGAGAGCGGGAGCGGGGTGGGGTGGTGTAACCTAATAGGTTACACGTTGGATTGGGCGCGGGGGGATTTTTTGGGGACGTCAGGAGATCAGTTTGCGGTGGATGCGGCGGGAAGCCCAGAGGCCGAGGACGAGGCTGAAGGCGAGGAGGGCGACGATGTGGAGGACGAGTTCTGCCCAGTCCCAGCGGCCCCAGGCGGTCATTTGGGCGAGGCGAACGCCGTGGTAGAACGGCGAGAGATTGACGAGGGTGCCGAGGAATGGGCGATCATCGAGCGGGAAGAAAACCGCGGAGAGATAGAAGATCGGAGCGATGAGGAAGGAATAAACCGTTTGAAACTGGTTCATGTTGCGCACGAAACCGGCGGCGAGGAGGCCGATGGCGGCGCAGGGGATGGCGAGCGTTCCGGCGATGAAGGGGAACGCGAGGAGGGCCCAGAGATTCGGCAGGAGGCCCATGACGGCGAGGACGAGACCCACGGAGCCGCCCATGAGGCCGGCGCGGATGGCGGACCAGAGGAATTCGCCGATAACGACTTCGCGCACGCCGATGGGCGTGGTGAGCATGGCCTTGAAGATGGATTCAAACGTCATGCGCACGTAGAACCCGTAACTGCTGTCGAAGAACGCGGAGAACAGCGCGGTGGTGGCGACCATGCCGGGTGCGAGGTATTGGGCGTAGGTGAGGCCGTTGATGCCGCCGATGAAGGGTGACAATCCCATGCCGAGCGTCGTGAGCAGGAGGGCGGGATCGGCGAGGGTGGGCGAGATGTTGGCGACGAAGTCTTTTTTGTAGACGGTCCAGTTGCGGACGACGACGTGCCAGCCGAGGCGGAGGGAGATGGAGAGTTCACTCATCGTCATCGAGCTCCTGGCCGGTGAGTTTCAGATAGACATCCTCGAGATTCGCGGGGCGAAGCTGAAGGGCGGTGGGGCCGGCGCGGCGTTGCAGCGCGACGAGGTCGTCGATGGAAGGCGCGCGGACGCAGCACTGGCGACCCTGGCGGAAGAGTATCCAATTTTCGGCGACGTGAGGGCGAAGGGTTGATTCGTGATCCTGTTCGAAGATGGCGACGAAGCCGGGCGTTTCGCGCGCGATGAGTTCGCGGGGCGCGCCGGCGGCGACGACGTGGCCGCGGTTGAGGATAACGATGCGGTCGCAGAGGATTTCGGCCTCGTGCATGTAGTGCGTGGTGACGAGGACGGTTTTGCCGGCGTGGCGGAAGGAGAGCACTTTTTCCCAGAGCAGGTGGCGGACGGCGGGATCGAGACCGGTGGTGGGTTCGTCGAGGATGAGGAGTTCGGGATCGGCGAGGAGGGCGCGGACGAAGGCGAGGCGGCGCTTCATGCCGCCGGAGAGCGTCTTGATCATCGCGTCGCGTTTGTGATCGAGCGACATGTGCGCGAGCAGTTCGTCGATGCGCGGCTTGGCGCGCGGGCGATCGAGGCCGACGAAGCGGGCGTAGAGTTGGAGGTTTTCGACGACGGTGAGTTCTTCGTCCAAGGCGTTTTCCTGCGGGACGACGCCGAGGCGTTGCTTGATGGCGCGGGCGTTGCGAGCGGGATCGAGGCCGAAGATTTCGAGTTCGCCGGCGGTGCGGACGACGACGCCGTAGAGGCAGCCGATGAAGGTGGATTTGCCGGCGCCGTTGGGGCCGATCAGGCCGACGCATTCGCCGCGACGGACCTCGAAATCGAGGGACTGGAGCGCGGCGAAGTCGCCGAAACGTTTTTGCACACCGCGAGCGCGGATGATGTTTTCGCGCGAAGGAGTGGCGCGCGAAATCTCGGCGTTGGGCGCGGGCATGCGGGTGGAGTGAAGAAGGAATGCGGCGGCGGGCAAGACGGCGAGAGGGGAAGAAAAAAGCGACTCCGGGGAGGAGTCGCTGAAAAATGCGCGGTGAGGGCACCGCGCCTCCATCGGTGATCGTCAGCGGCGTTTTTTGGAGCCGGCTTGTTGGAGTTCGGCGATCTGGGCCTGGGCTTGTTCGAGGCGCGATTGGAGATCGGAGGCTTGCGATTTCGCGGCGTCGACCTGGCGTTGCGCTTCGGCCACGGCGGCTTTCGCGTCTTCGGCTTCCTTGCGGAGCCGAGCGGTGGCGGTTTGCGCTTCGTCGGCCTGCGTGCGGACGTCGCGGCCGTAAGCTTCGGACTTCTCGAGCTGGGAGCGAACGCGACCCGTGTTGGCTTTTTCCTCCTCGATTTGCTTCTGGAGTTGGGCGGCGTTGGCGCGGGCTTCGGAAAGCTGCGTCTCGAGTTTGGAGGATGCGAGTCGCGCTTCTTCGAGTTGTTTTTGAGCGGTGTCGGCCTGGCTCCGGGCTTCGGCGAGTTGGGATCGAAGCTCGGCGGTTTCGGCCTGGGCTTCGGCGACGCGAGTTTCGCTGTCGCCGATGCGTGTATTCGCTTCGCCGACACGCCCCCACAACACGACGGCCGCGATGACGGCGGCGAGCGCGAGGAGCAGGCTGATGACAACGGGAACGATGGAGGATTTGGGGCGGGTAGCAGGGGTGGAGCGATCGTTCATGGCGGCGGAATTTACACCTGTTCGATTGCGCTCGGTATAGGGACAAACCCGGCGTTTGCGTCGGTGGAATGCGGAGCGGCGAATGTTGAAGGCGAAGGTGCTGCGAAAAAAAAGCGCGCTGCGGAGGGGCAGCGCGCGAGGGGGAGCGGAGCGGTTCCGACCGAGGCGGGTGTCAGCGTCTTTTCGCGGGAGCGGCGAGCTGGGCTTGAGCGGCGTCGAGACGCGCCTGAACTTCGGCGAGTTTCGATTTGGCTTGGTCGGCTTCGCGGCGGGCTTGGAGCATTTCGACCTTGGTGTCGGCGAGCTGGCGGTTGAGTTTGGCGTGTTCGGTTTCGACCTCGTCGGCTTTTGCGCGGACCTCGCGGGCGTGCACGGTGGCCTGTTGTAATTCGGATCTCAGCTGAGCCGCGGCGGAGCGGGATTCGTCCCATTGGCGTTGGGTGCGTGCGAGCTCAGCGCGGGATTCGGAGAGTTGGACCTGGATCTGAGAGAGGAGGGTTTTGGTTTCGTTGGCCTGGGTTTGGGCGACGGAGGCGGCGGAGCGGGCTTCGGCGAGCTGGGTTTGGAGTTGTTCGATTTCGGCGCGAGCCACGGTGAGTTCGCCCTCGACCTCGGCGCGGCGGATGTCGGCGGCGTTGACCCGATTCATGAAGGCGAACACGACGACAACGAGGGCGGCCGCGAGGGCTCCGATGATGACTGCCGGGATGAGCGGCAGTTTTTTTTCCTTGGGGTAAACGTCGTTCATGGCGCCCCAAGCCTATGTGAGCGGGGAGGGGTCGCAACGCGCGCGGGCTGGAATGACAAACGGCGCGCAGAGAATGCCAAGAAAGCGGGAGGCGAGAGGGTGTTACTCGAACATGCGATTGCGGCGGAAGCGCCAGATCGAAAAAGCCATCACGGCGGCGGCGATGCCGGTGAGGATGCCGATGTGCGGGAGAACGGCGGAGAGGGGACGACTCGCCCACAGGACGTCGGTGAAGCCCTCGACGGACCAGTAAACGAGGGTGAGCTTGCTAAACGACTGGATGTAGTCGGGCATGAAGCTGACGGGAAACCAGGCGCCGCCGATGGCGCTCATCGAGAGAACGATGAAGGTGGCGCTGGGGCTGGCGGCGTCGGCGTTGGGAGCGATGGCGACGACGAAAAGACCGAAGGCGGAGCAGGCGGCGGCGGAGGCGAGGGCGACGGCGAAAAGCGGAACGAGGTGCTGCGCGATTTCGAGATCGTAGAGAAAATTGCCGGCGAGGAAGAGAACGCTGACTTGGATCAAGCCGAGGATCAGGCCGAACCAGAATCGTGCCCAGATGATGTGCGAAGGGCGAACGGGGGAGGAAAGGAGACGTTGAAAGACGCCGGTGTTTTTCTCTTCGAAAAACGAGGTGGCGGAGCCGCTGACGGCGAAGAGGAGAAACATGATGGCGTAGCCGCCGACGAGGCGGGCGGCCATGGGTTTTTGCACTTCCTTGCCGGCGATCTGTTCTGTCTCGAAATTCAGGATACGACTGAGGACGTCGGCGGAGGAAGATTGCGGCGCAGAGGAAGCGGTGGAATCGGTGGAAGGCGGAGAGGCGGAAGTGGCGTCGGCGGGCAGGAGATTGCCTTGTTCGATTTGTTGTTGGATCGCGGTGGCGTCGCCGCCGAAGGCGTTGGCGATGGCGGTGGCGATGGAGCGGTTGAAGTTGTCCATCGGAACGGAGCCGATGCGCTGGCGGGCGCTGGATTGAAGCGACTGGCCGAGGAGCTGTGGGACCTCGGTGAAGATGGTTTTCTGGAGGATGCCGTTGACCATCTGCGCTTCGATTTCGTTGCGCGGATTGGTGAGGAACACGAGATGGAGGCCGAAACCGGATTCGGAAATGAGATCGGACGGAATGATGAGGGCGTAGCGATAGTCGTTGTTGGCGAGGGCGGCGCGGGCGTCGGCTTCGGTGAGCGGGCGCTCGGTGTTGTCGGCGTCGCGGGTGGTGGAGATGAGGCGGAAGGTTTTTTCGGCGCGGAGTGCGGCGAGAAGTTTTTCCGCGCCGGGGTGAGTGCTGGCGTTGACGACGGCGAGCGGGATGCCGGTGGGGCCGGACTCCTGGCGATACAGGCCGAAGACGTGGCCGAAGAGTGCGACGAGGATGATGGGGACGAGAAACGTGATGATGACGGCGGGTTTGGAGCGCCAGAACATCAGCAGGTTTTTGCGGAGAAGGACGAGCGTCGGAGACATCGGAGCGTGAGGTTGAGGAGCGGAGCTCAGGCGTCGCGCAACGTGCGACCGGTGAGATGAAGGAACAGCGCTTCGAGCGTGGGGCGGCGGTGATGGAAGAGGCGCGGCGAAAGGCGGTGGGATTCGGCGAGCGTGAAGAAAGCAGAGAGTGGAAACCCGGGGCGCGGGCGGAAGCGGTGAGTGCCGTGGGAGGAGGCGAGTTCGCCGTGCGAGGCGAGTTGGGTGGCGAGGGCAGCGGTGGGGGGCTGGGCGGGGAAAACGATTTCGTCTTCGAAGGGCAGTTGGGTGAGGAGCTCGTCGAGCGAGCCGAGTGCGAGAAGTTTGCCGTGATCGATGATGCCGATGCGCGAGCAGAGGCGCTCGGCTTCCTCCATGTAGTGCGTCGAGTAAATGATGGTGACGCCGGAGCGGTTGAGGAGCTGGAGGTAGTCGAAGATGGCGTTGCGCGATTGTGGATCGATGCCGACGGTGGGTTCGTCGCAAAGGAGGAGTTTGGGGCGGTGGAGGAGGCTGGCGACGAGGTTGAGGCGGCGCTGCATGCCGCCGGAAAAGGTGCTCACGACGGAGCGGCGTCGGTCGGCGAGTTGAACGGCGGCGAGGGCTTCGTCGATACGGCCTTGGAGGTCGCGACCACGCAGGCCGTGAAGCTGGCCGAAGATGCGGAGGTTTTGCTCGGCGGTGAGATCGGCGTAGAGCGCGATGGATTGGGGGACGAGTCCGAGGGTGCGATGAGCGACGGCGGGGTCGGAGGCGAGGGCTTGGCCGTTGAGGGAGACCGTGCCGGAGTCGGGCGTGCGCAGACCGGAGGCGAGCGACATCAGGGTGGATTTGCCGGCGCCGTTGGGGCCGAGGAGCCCGAAAAATTCACCGGGCGCGATGTCGAGGGAAACGTCGTTGAGCGCGACGAGAGCGCCGTAGCGTTTGGTGACGGAGTGGAGCGAGAGCATGGAAGTGGGACGGCGACCAAAATGAAAAGGGCGGGCTGCGGCGATGGGGCTGGTCAAGGGGGAAGTGTAGCGACCGCGGGATCGTTTTGGAACGCCGCGAAGTCATGTCGAGGTCATGGCTCTGCATGACTTCCTTCCTATATCGCCAAGCGGGTGAGGCATGTTAGTTTCGCGGCGATGTCTGAGACCTTGGAGCAGAAGCACGAGCGCTACGCGGGCTATTACGGGGCGTTCGCGTATGGCACGGTGGTGGTGACGTGCTATGCGGCTTTTCTCGGAGAACAGCACACGTATCGTTCCGAGTGGATGGTGCCGGTGGTGTTTGCGCTCGGGGCGATCCACGTGGCGGTGGCGGTGTTGGCCGGGCAGTTCGGCAAAGGGCGAGGCGCGGCGGCGTCGGTGTTGTATTATCTCGGACAATGCGCGCTGGTGACGATGATCCTCGTGATGAGCCCGGTGCGGGGGTTTGTCGGGATCCTGGCGCTGCCGTTGATGAGTCAGGCGATCTTCGATTTGCCGGCGCGGTTCGCGGTGCTGGTGGGCGTTTATCTGTTCGGCATCAACGTCGGCCTGTTTGCGATTCCGTATGGCTGGGAAGGAGCGGCGCGAGCGGCGTTGAATTATAGCGCGGCGTTCGTGTTCACCGCGATTTTTTCGGTGATTGCGCGGCAGGCGGTGGAGGGGAGATTGCGGCAGCAGCAACTGCGCGCCGAGGTGGAGGCGGTGAACCGACAGTTGCGCGATTATGCGGAGCAGGCGGAGGATCTTGCGACGACGCGGGAGCGGAACCGCGTCGCGCGGGAAATTCACGACGGCGTGGGGCATTATCTGACGGTGGTGAAAACGCAGCTGGATGCGGCGGTGGCGTTGTTGCCGGAGCAGCCGGAGCGGGCGCGCGGAGCGGTGTTGAAGGCGGCGAGTCTGGCGGGGGAAGCGCTGGACGACGTGCGACGCTCGGTGGGGGCGTTGCGCGCGGATGCGACGACGCTGACGCTGTCGGAGACGTTGCGCGGATTGGCGGCGGAGTCGGATCTGCCGGTGACGGTGTGCGTGGCGGGCGTGGAGCGGGCGCTGCCGCCGGGAATGGCGCATGCGCTTTATCGCGCGGTGCAGGAAGGTTTGACGAATGTGCGGAAGCACGCGGCGGCGTCGGCGGCGGAAGTGGCCGTGGATTTCGCGGCGCCGGACCGTGTGAGCGTGTCGATCACGGACGATGGAAAGGGAGCGAACGGTATGACGACGCGCGGATTCGGGCTGCTCGGGATCCGCGAACGGATCGAAGTGTTGGGTGGGAAGGTTGAATCGGGAAATCGGAGCGAAGGCGGATTCTCGCTGAAGATCGAGGTGCCGGCATGACGAAGATTCGATTGATGCTGGTCGACGATCAGTCGCTGTTTCGCGAGGCGCTCCGGACCCTGCTCGCGCTGCAGCCGGATTTCGAGATCGTCGCGGAAGCGGAGAACGGCGAGCGGGCGGTGGCTTTGGCGAAGACGCATGGGCCGGATGTGATTTTGATGGATTTGCGCATGCCGGTGATGGGCGGAGTGGAGGCGACGCGGCGGATTTTGGAAGCGGCGCCGGCGATGCGCGTGGTGGTGCTGACGACGTTCGAGGAGGATCAGGAGATCTTCGAGGCGATGCGGGCGGGGGCGCTGGGGTATTTGTTGAAGGCGTGTTCGGCGGAAAAGCTTTGCCGGGCGGTGCGCGCGGCGGCGCAAGGGACGTTGGTGCTGGAGCCGACGGTGGCGGCGCGGATGATCGCGGAGTTGAACCGGCTCGCAGGGAATGGCGAGAAACGCGCGTTGGCGGCATTGGCGGAACCGTTGTCGGAACGTGAGCTGGCGGTGTTGAAGCTGCTGGCGGGCGGGTTCAGCAACAAGGAGATCGGCGTGCAGCTGAACATCGCGGAAGGCACGGTGAAAAATCACATGACGAATGTGCTCGGAAAACTCGGCGTGCTCGATCGCACGCAGGCGGCGCTGAAGGCTCGCGAACTGGGATTGATGTAAAAGGGCCGGGCGCGGAATGGGGGAAGCGGGGGCGTTGGGGTGAGCGCGGCTCGGCGGGGACGCCTCGCCCTACCTGTTCGGATTTTGAGGGGTTGGCGGCGTGACGTGCGGTCATGGCGCCGTGTGACCACGGCGTGACGTTCGCTGGATGCGATCGAGGCGGGGCGTTCGATAGGATGGCGGGCGTGAAGCGTGTGCTCGGCCAAATGTTCGAAGAAGCGTCGGCGGCGGTGCGCCAACTTTGGCGAGCGCCGAGGTTCGCGCTTACGGCAGCGACAATTCTGGCGCTGGGGATTGGTGCGAATGTCGCGATGTTTTCGGTGTTGCGCGCGGTGGTGCTGCGGCCACTGCCGTATCCAGATTCCGAGCACCTCGTTGGGCTGAAATCGGTGCATCGTGAAAAGAATATCGTGCAACCCGCGTTGTCGCTGGCGGACTTCAGGGACTTTCGCGCGGAGGCGAAATCGTATAGGACGATGGCCGCGTATCGGCCGGATTTCGTCGGCTTTGCACGGGATGGCGCGGCGCCGGTTCAGTTGGTGTGCGGGAAAGTGACGGAAGCGTTCTTCGAGGTGTTCGCGGTGGCGCCGCAGCGGGGGCGGACGTTTCGCGAGGAGGAGTTTAGTTTAGGCGCGCCGCGCACGGCGATGCTGAGCCAGGCGGCGTGGCGGCGGTATTTTGTGGAGCAGGCCGATGTCGTTGGCCAGACCGTGTTGTTTGACGACGAACCGACGACGATCGTCGGAGTAATGCCAGAGGGATTTCGCGAACCGGAGTTCGTGGACCTTTGGCTGCCGTTTCCCAGCGAGGCGCCGGAAAACTTCGTGCGCGATTCGCGTTATTGGACGACGGTCGGGCGACTGCGGGACGGCGTGTCGTTGGCGGAGGCGCGAGCCGAGGCGGCGACGATCGCGGCCGCGCTGGCAGGCGATTATCCGGCGACGAATCGCGGATGGAGCGTGAGGGCGCAACCGCTGCAGGAAATGGTGACGGGCGGGCTGCGGGGATCCCTGTGGTTGTTGTGCGGTGCGGTGAGTCTCGTGCTGGCGGTGGCGTGCGTGAACCTGGCGAATCTGATGCTCGCGCGAGGGGTGGCCCGATCGCAGGAGCTGGCGGTGCGGCTGGCGCTTGGGTCGACGCCGCGCCGGTTGGCGCGGGCGGTTCTTTGGGAGTGCGGACTTCTCGCGATTGTCGGAGGCGCGACGGGCGTGGTGGCGGTGGCGGTGGGGTTGCCCGTGCTGGTGAAGCTATTGCCGGCGGGATTGCTGATGCGTTCGCACGAGATCGCGGTGGATGGATGGGCGCTGGGATTTGCGACGCTGATCTCGGTCGGGACGGGTTTGTTGTTCGGTTTGATTCCGGCGTGGCGAGTAAGCCGCGCGAATGTGAGCGAGATGCTGAAGGCGGGAAGTTTCAGGGAGACGTCGCGGCGCGGCGCGGAGCGGTGGCAGGGCGGGCTGGTCGCGGGACAGGTGGCGCTCACGCTCGTGGTGCTCGTGTTGGCGGGCTTGCTGATGAGCAGCGTGCTGACGTTGCAACGCGAGAGGCCGGGATTCGATCCGGAGGGCGTGGTGGCGCTGCGCATTTCGCCGCCGCCGTCGCGGTGGGAAAATCTTCGGGAGCTGGCGGATTACTACGAACGGGTAGTGACGGAAGTGCGACGTGAACCGGGCGTGGAGTTGGCGACGCTGAACTGCAGCGCGCCGATGTCGGGGATCACGCTGCGCTATCCGTTCTGGGTGGAAGGACGACCGCTGGAAGAAGGGAATGCGGACGAGGCGGTGTTCAATGCGGTCGACGTGGATTATTTCAGAACGCTGCGAGTGCCGTTGAGGCGCGGGCGGTGGTTCGATCAACGGGACGATGCGAGCGCGGCGGAAACCCGGCCGGTGTGCCTCATCAATCAATCGCTGGCGCAGCGGCTGTTTGGGGCGGACGATCCGGTGGGCAGACGCATCCGCATGCTGCCGTGGATGGTGAGCGGATATCGCGAGGTGATCGGTGTGGTGGGCGATGTGAAACAAGAGTCGCTGGCGGATGAACCGACGCCGCAGGTTTATGTGCCGCAGCAGCAGTCGCCGTGGTTTTTTACGACGGTGTTGGTGCGGACCAGGGGCGCGAACGCGACGATGTTGCAGGCGGCGATCCGGCGGGCGGACCCGACGCTGACGATGGCGGTGGAAACGATGGAGGACGCGCTGGCGCGTTCGACCCTGGGGCCGCGGGTGCGGGCGGCGGCGTTTGCCGGATTTGGGGGCGTGGCGCTGGCGCTGTCGGTGCTCGGTATCCACGCGAATGTGACATTTTTGACGGCGCAGCGGCGGCGCGAGATCGGATTGCGGATGGCGCTCGGAGCGACGCGGGCGGCGATGGTGCGGTGGGTATTAGGCGCGGCGGGGCGATGGGTGGTGGTGGGCGGTGCGGCCGGACTGGTGTTGGCCTTCGCCGCCGCGAGACTGCTGCGCAGCCTGTTGCCCGGCGTGACAGCGAGCGATGCGAAGGTGCCGTTGATGCTCGCGTTGTTTCTGGCGGGCGTGGCGTTGGCGGCGGCGTTGGTGCCGGCGTGGCGCGCGGCGCGACTGGACCCGCAGCGGGCGCTGCAGAGCGAGTGAGTTCTTCTGATCAGGAAACTCGAACCCCCACGAAGATGAAAATAATGAGAACATATATCCGACTGAAACTTCCACGTGGCATCGCGCTGCTGCTCGCGGGCGCGGGAATGGCGGCCGCGGCGGCGAGTCCGATGGAGGAAGCGCGAGTGGCTTTCGAAGCGCGGGATTACGAGCGCGCTGCGACGCTGTTGGTGGCGGCGACGGGCGAAGGATCGACCGACGCGGAAGCGTTTCATCTGTTGAGTCAGGTGCGATTGGCGGAGAAGAACGCGAGCGAGGCGGTGAAGTGGTCGGAGAAAGCGACGAAAATCGATGCATCGCGCGCCGAGTATTTTTCGCAACTGGGTGCGGCGCTCGGGACGCGGATGAACGAAGTCGGGTTCATGCAGCAGGCGATGCTGGCGGGGAAGTTGAAGAAGGCGTTCGAACGCGCGGTGGAGTTGAATCCGAACGACGTGGGCGGGCTGATGGGGCTTTCGCGCTATTACTCGCGGGCGCCGGAGATTGCCGGCGGCAGCAAGGTGAAAGCGAAGGAACTGGCGCGGCGGGTGCGGGAGCTGGCGCCGTTTCTTGGGTCGATGGAATTGGGCGCGATCGCGGAGCAGGAGGAGCGCTACGTGGAGGCGTTGGAACATTACGCGGCGGCGGCGGAAACGAATCCGGCGCATGGTTGGGCGCAGCATGTGTGTGGGCGCGTGCTCGTGAGGCTGGGTCGCGTCGAAGAAGCGCGCGAACGCTTTCGCGCGGCGCTGCGGAACGATCCGGCGTTGGACGCTGCGAAGGAAGCGCTGGGGGCGTTGGATGTGTCGGAGGGACGTTGAGCGAGCGAGCGGTGGGGGGCGGGGACGGACGAAACGCTTACGCGTTCCGCTACAAGGCACGAAACGCTCACCCGGACGAGTCGGGGCGGGCTGCGTTCCGCTACGAGGCGGACGGCGCGGGCTAGCGGGAAGCGAGGGCGCGCGCGTGGAAGGCGGGCCAGGCGGAAGCGGGGATGATAGGGCCGAGGTGGCGGACGGTTTCGGCGCCGATGAGGGAGGCGAGTTCGCCGCATTTCGGGAGCGGGTAGTCGCGGAGGAAACCGTAGAGAAAACCGGCGGCCCAGGCGTCGCCGGCGCCGTTGGTGTCGATGACGTCGGAAACGACGACGGGCGCGACCTGGTGAAGTTCGTTGCCGCGGGCGAGCCAGGCGCCGTCCTTGCCCATTTTCACCGCGGCGAGGACGCCGGTGGAGGCGAGACGCTGGGCGAGTTTGGCGTAGTCGGAGTTGCGATCCTGATAGAGCGCGCGGATTTCGTCCTCGTTGGCGAAGACGACATCGATGCCCTTGTGGAGTTGAGAGAAGATCCAGTCGCGCGTGGCGTTGATCACCTCGAAGGAGGCGAGGTCCATGCTGACGGTGCAACCGGCGGTGCGCGCGCAGTGGAGGACGCGATCGATGAGAGCCTGGTTGAAGACGAGGTAGCCCTCGATGTGCGCGTGGCGGAAACCGGCAAAGTCCTCGGGCGAGATTTCGTCGGGCGAGAGGGTCATCGCGGCGCCGAGGCTGGTGCGCATGGTGCGCTGGGCGTCGGGCGTGACGAGAATGAGCGAGCGGGCGTTGGGGAGCTCGGCGCGTTTGAAGCGCGAGGTGTCGACACCGGCGGCGGCGAAGGAGCGGCGGTAGGTGTCGGCGAGGGCGTCGTTGCCGAGTTTGCCGAGGAAAGCGGTGCGAAGGCCGAGACGGGTGGCGTTGAACGTGGCGTTCGCCGCGGAGCCGCCGGTGGAGGTGGCGGGGGAAATTTCGAGGCGCGAGAGGATGCGGTGCATCTCGGCGTCGTTGACGAGGACCATGCCGCCCTTTTCACCGCCGGCGTGGGCGAGGAAGGAATCGGGGACGGGAGCGAGGAGGTCCATGATCGGCGAACCGACGCCGAGGAGATCGAATTGGGACATGAGTTGAAGCGGGAGAGGAAAGGTTAGGGGGAAATCACAAACGCCAAAGGTCCAAAGGCCAAAGAAATCTCAAAAGGATGCCGGAGGTTTGGCGGAGCGTTTTGGCGTTTGGAGGTTTGGCGGTTGGGATTTCTTCAGGACGTGACGGTGAGGTTGGTGACGAGGAGCGGTTCGTCGTCGATTTCGATGAGGATGCTGTAGTCGCCGGCTTGGGGGAACGTGAGGTTGCGGATCTCGTTGATGAGGTTGATGCGCTGCACCGGGTTTTTGGCTTCGAACGGGCGTTCGAGGAGCGTTTGGGGACGTGTGGGGTCGAGGCCGATGGAGATGCGGATTTTGTGTTCGCCGGGGCTGCAGTCGGTGATGGTGAGAAACCAGACCATGAACGGGTGCGTGACGGGGAACTGGCGGGCGCCGATGTTGCAGAAGACGCCGAGGAGCGTGTGTTTGCCGGAGCCGGGATCGATGTGCACGCCGTCGCAGGTGACCCAGGCGAGGAGTTGGGGCTTGGAATTCATTTGGCGTGAGTGGGGCGGCGAGGCAGAGGAGGGGCAAATCATTTTCGGGCGAGGCGGGACGAAGGAGGATTTGGGCTTGGAGAGCACGCGGGGGTGGGACTTAACGGGGCGCGTGCCAGTGGAGAATGCGTCGAATCCGTTGTTGGAGTCACTTGCGGGATATCCGGAGTGGCTGGTGGCGGCGTGTCTGACGATTGTGGCCGCGGTGGCGATCTGGGTGATCGCGAAGGTGCTGAAGTGGAGTTTGTATCTGTTGATGGTGTTGGTGGTGATCGGCGGCGCGGTGGCGACGGTGTGGTTGGTTTTCAATTGAGGCGGGCGAGGCGGTGGGGAGCGCGAGCGAACTCGCGGCCTACGGTTGGGATTCCCAGTCTGTTCTTGTCAGGGAATCGGGGCGGCGTTTATCCCTCACCGATGAAATACATCTTCGTGACGGGCGGAGTGGTTTCGTCGCTGGGCAAAGGGCTGACAGCGGCGTCCTTGGGTGCGCTGCTGGAGCTGCGCGGCCTGACCGTGCGTATCCAAAAATTCGATCCCTACCTGAATGTGGATCCGGGCACGATGAGCCCGTTTCAGCACGGCGAAGTGTATGTGTTGGAGGATGGCGCGGAGACGGATTTGGATCTTGGGCATTACGAACGGTTCACCAGCGGGAAACTCTCGCGGATGAACTCGTTGAGCTCGGGGCAGATTTACGAAAGCGTCATTCAGAAGGAGCGGCGCGGAGATTATCTCGGGAAGACGGTGCAGGTGATTCCGCACGTGACGAACGAGATCAAGGAGCGGATTTATCAGGCGGCGAAGGATGTGGACGTGTTGATCACGGAGATCGGCGGCACGACGGGCGACATCGAAGGGCTGCCGTTTCTCGAGGCGATGCGGCAGTTTGCGCTGGAGACGGGGCCGCACGACGTGGTGTTCATTCACGTGACGCTGGTGCCGTTTTTGCAGGCGGCGGGAGAGTTGAAGACGAAGCCGACGCAGCAGTCGGTGGCGAAGCTGCGCGAGATTGGCATTCAGCCGCATATCGTGGTGTGCCGGACGGATCATCCGCTCGATGCGGGGCTGCGGGATAAGATTTCGATGTTCTGCAACGTGCCGGTGAAGGCGGTAATCGAGTGTGCGGATGTGGCGAACTCGATTTATGAGCTGCCGCTGGCGTTGAAGAAGGAAGGAATGGATCAGCTCGTGATGGATCTTTTCGGGCTGAAGAATCCGCCGCCGGAGAAGAACATCTGGGATCAGATCGTGAAGCGGATTCTAAATCCGGCGCACGAGGTGAAGATCGGCGTGGTCGGAAAATACATCGAGCTGCAGGACGCGTATAAGTCGGTGTATGAGTCGATCACGCATGCGGGCATCGCGAATAATTGCCGCGTGAACGTGGTGCGGATCGATGCGGAGGATTTGGAGAAGAAAGGAGGGCTCGGGTTATTGAAGGGCCTCGACGGGATTTTGGTGCCGGGCGGTTTTGGCGATCGTGGGACGGAAGGAAAAATTGCGGCGGCGAAGTATGCGCGCGAGAACAAGGTGCCGTATTACGGGCTGTGCCTTGGGTTGCAGATCGCGGTGATCGAGTTTGCGCGGAATGTGTTGAAGCTCGAAGGGGCGAACAGCACGGAGTTCGAGGCGAGTCCGCCGCATCCGGTGATCAACATGATGGAGGAGCAGAAGAAGATCATCGATAAAGGCGCGACGATGCGGCTGGGCAGTTACGAGTGTGCGCTGACGCCGGGCACGAGAGCGGCGAAAGCGTATGGCGCGGAGAGCATTCGCGAACGGCACCGGCATCGTTACGAGGTCAACAATGCCTACGTGGAGCAGCTGAAACGCGGTGGCATGGTGATCAGCGGGATCAATCCGCGGCGGAACCTGGTGGAGATCGTCGAATTGAAGGATCATCCGTGGTTTTTGGCGGTGCAGTTTCACCCGGAGTTTCAGTCGAAGCCGAACAAGGCGCATCCGCTGTTCGCGGCGTTCATCGGCGCGGCGATCAAGAATCGGAAGGGTGGGGCGAAGCCGGCGGCGGTGGCGGCGGTCGCCGGTGCCGGGAAGAAAGGGAAGCGGTAGCGAGAACTGTCCTGTGAGGCGATGCGTTCGGCTCGGCGGGACGCCTCGCCCTACCTATCAAGATGATCTTCGATTCCAATAAACTCCTGCTGATTGCGGGGCCTTGCTCGCTCGAGAATGAGAACGTGTGTCGTGCGGTGGCGAATACGCTGAAGGAGCTGCAGCAGGCGCATGCGGAGCTGAATATCGTTTTCAAAGGCTCGTTCGACAAAGCGAACCGGACGTCGCTCGCGGGAGATCGCGGGACGGGACTCGAAGAAGGGCTGGCGCTGTTGGCGCTGGTGAAGCGGGAGTTCGGGTTTCGCGTGCTGACGGACATTCATGAACGGCAGCAGGTGCCGGAAGTGGCGAAGGTGTGCGACGTGTTGCAGATCCCGGCGTTTTTGTGCCGGCAGACGGATTTGCTGCTCGCGGCGGCGGAGAGCGGGCGGACGGTGAACGTGAAGAAAGGACAGTTTCTTTCGCCGCAGGAGATGCAGTTTGTGACGGGAAAATTGCGGGAGGGCGCTGCGAAAGAGATTTGGCAGACGGAGCGTGGAACGACCTTTGGTTATCAGAACCTCGTCGTGGACATGCGCTCGTTTGCGATCATGAAGCGCAACGGATATCCGACGGTGTTCGATGCGACGCACAGCGTGCAGCTGCCGGGCGCGGGCGGGGGGAAGAGCAGTGGGCAGCGGGAGTTTGTGCCGCCGCTGGCGAAAGCGGCGTTGGCGGCGGGGGCGGACGGGTTGTTTCTCGAAACGCATCCGGATCCGGCGAATGCGATCAGCGATGGGCCGAACATGGTGCCGTTGGCGGAGCTGCCGCGATTGGTGGCGCAATGTCTCGGCGTGTGGAGGGCGGCGCGCGAGTAGCGGACAAGAAACGCGCAGGGACGCTTTATCCGCTCCCTTGACCACTGCGACGGCGGTCGCACACTTCCGCGGCAAGTCTCATGGAAACTTTCCTTATCGACGTCCCGGTGCCCTCGATGGGCGCGACCGTCTATGAACTCAATGTGATCGTCGTGAAGGTGCAGCCGGGCGATCGAGTGGCCAAAGGCCAGCGACTCGGCGATCTGGAGAGCGACAAGTCGACCTTCGAGTTCGAGAGCCCGTGCGACGGCATGGTGAAAGCGGTTTACGCGGAGGCGGGGCAGACGTTGCAGACGGGGCAGGTGTTTTGCCGCATGGAAACGTCGGACGAGAGTCAGCGACATCTCGCGGCGAAAGGCGATGCGCCGGCGGCGGTGGCGTCGCCGAGTGTGGCGAAGCCGGCGGCGGCGCTGGTGTGGACGCCGCGGGCGACGAAGCTGGCGCAGGAAGCGGGGCTGGATCCGACGAAGATCACGGACATCGAAGCGACGGGACCGGGCAACCGCGTATCCGGCGACGATGTGGTGAAATACCTCGCGAAGCAAAAAGGCTGAGGCCCAACGCCCGCGAGCGGGCTTTATCCAATCGTTTCATGAGCAGTGCAGCTCCCCAGACAGTGTGTATCGCGGGCGTCGGCTATGCCGTGCCCGCGGGAATTCGCGCGACGAGCGAGATATTAAAGGCGTTCCCGAATCGCACGGAGGACGAGATGGTGCGGTTGACGGGAATCAAGGAGCGGCGATTTGCGTCGGAGAGCGAAAGCGCGACGGATCTCGCGGCGATCGCGGTGGGTCATGCGCTCGAGCAGGCGGGGATGAAAGCGAGTCAGATCGATGGCGTGATCATGGCGACGCTGATTCCGGATCAACCGGTGCCGGCGATGGCGAGTGCGTTGGCGCGGAGGTTGGGGATTCCGCGGGCGCTGGCGTTCGATTTGAACGCGGCGTGTTCCGGCTGGCTGTATGCGCTGGAGGTGGGGCGGTCGTTTATTTTGTCGGGCACGGCGAAGAATTTGATCGTGGTGACGGCGGAGCTGTTGTCGCGCATCACGAATCCGAACGATCATCACACGGCGTTTCTTTTTGGCGACGGGGCGGGGGCGGCGATTCTGACGTCGGGGGCGAACGGGCATCGGTTGCACCGGCTCGGATTGTCGGGCGATGCGGAGCAATTTGAAGCGATTCAACGGCCGGGCGGCGGGGCGCGGATGCCGTGGCCGGAGGCGGAGGATCTGGAGCATTTCTATCTGCAGATGGACGGCGCGGCGGTGTTCAAGCACGCCGTGGTGGGATTTGCGGAGCAGATCGAGCAGACGCTGGCGCGCGAGCAATTGAAGGCGGAAGAAATCGCGTGGGTGGTGCCGCATCAGGCGAACGAGCGGATTCTCAAAGCGGTGAGCCGGCGCGTGGGGATTCCCTACGACAAGTTTGTCGTGACGATTGGCAAATACGGCAACACGAGTGCGGCGAGTGTTTCGATGGCGCTCGGCTGGGCGGCAGAGGAAGGGATCTTCCTCGATGGAGATCGAATCATCTTCTGCAGCGTCGGCGCGGGGCTGACGTTTGCGGGCGGTCTGCTGGTGTGGTGAAGGCAGCGCGGCGGTGGACGCCTGGGAGACGCGGCCTTCTCGCTACAAGCTGAGCAGGGCTTGGACGCCGGGATCGTTGAGGTTGTCTTTGGTGACGACGAAAACGTCGGTGTGGACGACGGAAGGAACCTCTTCGCCCTTGAGCAGCGCGACTGCGGAGTGAACGCCTTTGGCGCCCATTTCCGAAGGAAGTTGCGCGATCCAGCCATGCATCTCGCCGGCTTCGAGGGCGGCGGCGACGTCAGGATTCAGATTGAAGCCGAAGCCGATGAGTTTGACGGAGCCGGTGAGTTTTTTCTCCTGCAGGACCTTTAGCATGGCCAAGGTTGCGGTGCTGCTGGAGGCGAGGACGACCGAGATGTTGGGGTGGGTTTGGAGCAGGAGGCGGCATTTGGCTTCTTCATGCCCAGGTTCGCTGCCGGAATAGATGTCGGCGTGAAGCGCGATTTGTGGGTGAACCTCGCGAAATGCCGCGAGGGCGCCGGCTTCGCGTTGCAGGGTGGCGCCGCTGGATTGGTTGTGCCGCAGGATCGCTGCTTCGCGCGAAGGGTCGACGAGTTGGGCGAGCAGTTTACCGGCGACTTTTCCGGCCGCCTCCTGATCGGTGCCGATGAAAACGGGCGCGGCTTTGCCGCTCAGGGGAGTATCGACCGTGACGATCTTCACGCCTCGGATGGCAATCGAGGCGATGGGCACAGCCAGAGCTTCCTTGTTGATGGGCGCGATAACGATGGCCTCTGCGCCCTGGGCGGCGACGGCGTTGAGAAGCTGGATTTGGACGCTGACGTCGGTATCGGCCAGCGGAGCCTTCACGACAACCTCGGCGCCGGTTTCGGCGCCGGCGGCGAGCGCGCCTTTTTCCATCGCGTTCCAGAACGCGCTGCGGCCCTTGAGGACGACGAAGACCTTCGGGCTGGCGAAGGCGGCGGGGATTAGGGCAATCGCGGCAAAGAAGCCGCGCAGCGCGAGGGGTAGGCGAGACGAAGCGATCATTCTTCGTCCAAGAAAGATCGTCACGCCCGTCGCCGCGTTTAGCGCGAATGCGAACGGCGGTGAAAATTCAGCCCGCGTTCTGCAATTCGTAACTGAGGACGCTGAGGGCGTAAGTTGCGGCGGTTTCGCAACGTAGGACCAGCGGTCCGAGTGTAATCGGTTCGAAGCCGGTGCTGCGCGAAAGACTCATCTCGGCCGGGGTGAAGTCGCCCTCGGGGCCGACGAGCCAGAGGACCTTGCGAGGCGGACGATTTTGCGAGGCGTGGAACGCGGCGAGGACGTGCTTCAAGGATTTTGCGCCGGGCTGGAGGCTCGCGATGAGTTTCAAGTCGTAGCCGTGGGCGGATTCCATGAAAGCGGCGGCGTTTTGAATGGGAGCGATTTCGGGCAGGAAGGGATTGCCGCATTGTTTGGCGGCTTCGAGCGCGGCGGTTTGCCATTTGTCGATCTTCTTGTCGGAGCGATCGGCATCGAGGTGAACCTGGGTGCGTTCGCTCTCGAGCGGCACGATGCGCGCGGCGCCGATCTCGGTGGCTTTGCGCACGATGGCGTCCATGGACGGACCTTTCGGCAGCGCTTGGCCGAGCGTGATTTCGTAGGCGAGTGGTTTCGCTTTCTGGTGGAAGCGGACCTGGAGGACTACGGCGTTTTTGCGGTTGGACGTCAGCTCGCAGATCCACTCGGTGCCGCGGCCGTTGAACGCCACGACGGTGTCGCCGATGCGCGCGCGATTCACGGCGACCAGATGGTGGGATTCGTCGGGCGAGAGAACGATTTCAGCGGGTTCGGCGGTGTCGGGGCTGCAGTAGGCGCGGAAGTCGGGCATGGGCCGAATGAAAGGCGGCGCGGGAAATCGAGACAAGGCCGGTGCGCGTTCCCTAAAACAGTAAGGGCGCTGGTTTCGCGACCAGCGCCCTTGCCGACTTGAACTACAAACTATGAACTACGCTAAAAAGAACGTAACACCTAACACACGTGGAGAAAGACGCGGGGGTGCTCGGAACGTTCAAAAAAGATTCCGCGTTTTTCAGGATTATGACACGTGTGGGGTGCTGGAGGGCGCGAAGTGGCGTTGAAGATTACGCTTCTTCTTCATCCAAGCGACGTTCTCGTCGGCGGGCGGCGAGCATTTGTTCGTGTTGAGCTTCCTCGACGCCCTCGAGCGCGAGACGCTCGACGGCTTTTTCTTCGTCGGGTCCTTCGCGCATCGGAGCTTCGCGGCCCGTGATACTGGGCGGTTCGCTGGGATCGCGGGAGATTCCGGTCGAGACGGGTTGGTCTTCGACGAGGGTCTCAGGAAGATTGAGGCCCAGGAGTTCCGCGCGGGCGCGAGCGAAGTCGTCGTCGGTGATGTCGGCGCCGGAGCGTCCGTCGATAGCGGCGAGTTCGTGCGCGCGGCGTTCGATATCCGCGCGGCTGATACTGCCGGAGCCTTTGCCGTGAACGAAGAGGCGGCCGTCGGTGGGGTCGTTGATATTCATGGCGGCAATCTATTCACGGGCGAAGCCTGCACCATCCAGCGAGCCGCCTGCGCGGACTACCGCGGAAATTCCCCCGGGGAAAACTCCATGGGGCGGTCAGGGGTGGATGAGGTAGCGTGCGGCGCGAACGCGGCTAGTTTCCCGGATGCGCTCTCTGTGGAAAGGCTCGATCAGTTTCGGACTGGTGAACATCCCGGTCTCGTTGTATCCGGCGACGCGCCGGGAAGAGTTGAGTTTTCGCCTGCTGCGTTCGAGCGACCTGAGTCCGGTGAACTACAAGCGGGTGGCGCAGACGGATGGAAAGGAGGTGCCGTGGGAGCAGATCGTGAAAGGCTACGAATACGAGAAAGGGAAATTCGTGGTGTTGAAAGACGAGGACTTCAAACGCGTGGACATCGAAGCGACGCAAACGGTGGACATCCTCGATTTCGTGCAACTCGCGGAAGTGAATCCGATGTATTTTCAAAAACCCTACTACCTGGTGCCGGACAAAGGCGGGGCGCCGGCGTATGCGTTGCTGCACGAAGTATTGAAAGATACGCGCAAAGCCGGAATCGCGAAAGTGGTGATCCGCACGCGCCAGCATCTCGCGGCCGTCAAAGCGCAGGACAACGTGCTCATTTTGGAAATCATGCACTTCGCCGACGAGTTGGTTGACGTGGAGGAATTGAACATACCGGCGACGAAGGCGGCGCCGCGAAAGCGCGAAGTCGAGATGGCGAAGGCGCTGGTGGAACAGATGACCGAGAAGTGGGACGCGACCCGCTACACGGACGATTACTCGTCGGCGTTGATGGAGATGATCAAACAGAAGATCGCGAGCGGCGGCAAAACGGCGCCGGCCGCGCCGAAGGCGAAGCGGCAGACCAATGTGATCGATCTGGCCGCGGTGCTGCAGCAGAGCTTGAACGAAGCCGGAGGCGGGCGAAAGAAGAGTGGTGGTGCAAAGGGGAAAACGACGCCCTCGCGGAAGAAAACCCGCAAAGCAGCCTGAGAAAAGTGGCGGTAGCCGTTCGGGCGGGTTCATGGTGAACTTTCGGGCTTGGATGCGGTCTGTCGTCCGCCACGCCTAACTCACCTATCCGGCGATCGGGGATTCTCTTATCTTACCTCGAATTTATTGCCACACGCTGAAAAGAGCGCATCGGGTTTTGTGACGACAGACGGGTCGGGCGGATTTCTTCCGTGGCGAGCGCCGGTCGTTGCAAGGGCAAAGTCCATTAGACGTCTCTCATCCAAAAGCATGCCGACCACGGCTCCTGTAAAACCAATCCATGTGCTGGTGGTGGAAGACCACGAGGACGACTTCCGCTACCTGTCCTTCTTGTTGGGCCGAAGTGGATCCGGCGCTTACAACGTGCAGTGGGCTTCGAGCTATGCGGCTGGGCAGAAGGCGATCCGCGACTGTCACTATGATGTTGCGCTTTTCGATTATCGGCTGGGTGGAGGGACGGGAATCGATCTGTTGCGCGAGGCGCAGACCTGCGGTTGTGAAATGCCGATCATTCTGTTGACGGGTCACGACAGTCATGAAGTGGACCAAGAGGCGTCGGATGCGGGCGCGGCGGATTATTTGTGCAAGACGGGGCTGAACAGCACCGAACTCGAGCGAACGATCCGGTATGCGATGCAGCAGGCGGCGATGACGCGCGCGCTGCGTCAGAGTCAGCAGCAACTCGAGTTGTTCATGCGCAGCGTGCCGTGCGCGGTGTGCATTCGCGATCAAGCGGGGCAGCTGCTGTTCCAGAACGAAATGTTCGCGCGGTGTTTCAAACACGACGATTTGCAGCCGCCCGCGGGGCCGTCGTCGGCGGTCGAAACGTGGCCCTATTCGCGCGATGGACGGCACTGGATCGTCAATTCGTTCGGAATGGTGAACACGCAGGGCGAGCGGTTGCAGGGCTTCGCGGCGATCGACATCACCGAGCGGATCGAAGCGGAAGCGGAGCGCAACCGGCAGGCGCAACTTTTGACGAGCATCATGCAGACCTTGCCGGCCATGGCTGGACGCGTGGATGCGAGCGGATGCGTCGTGGAGGCGCAGGGATCGGAGTTGGGGCGCACGGGCTTGGTGGCGAACGATCTGATGGGAGTGAAGCTGGCGGAGCGTTTCCCGCAGAGTGCGGCGGCGGTGGCCGAAGCCTTGAAAGGTGGATCGGCGAACTTCACTTTGATCGGAAGTTCGGGCCAGCAAGAGTGGCAAGTGGAGTTCGTCGTAATGGCGGACCGCGACTACAAAGGCGGCGCGACGTTCTTCGGGCGGGACGTGACGGAGCGGCGCTGGCTGGAGCAGCGGTTGCTGACGATCAGCGACGCGGAGCAGCAACGCATCGGCGCGGATCTCCATGACGGGCTCGGTCAGCAGTTGACGGGGATGGCGTGTCTCACCGCGGCGTTGCGCGATCGATTGAAGAAGGTGGCGCCGGCGGAGGTGGAGAATGCCGATTTGATTGCGAAGCTCGCGAGCGAATCGGTGTCGCAGACGCGAGCGTTGGCGCGCGGGTTGTGTCCGGTGCAGCTGGAGAAGAACGGGCTCGTGTCGGCGCTCGAGGATTTGACGTATCAGGCCCAGCTGTTGCACGGGCTGGAGTGCCGGTTCCGATTAGAGGGACCGCCGCCGCATTGCGAGCACCTGACGGCCATGCATCTTTACAGGATCACGCAGGAAGCGATTCACAACGCGACGCGACATGGACGCGCGCGGCAAATCCTCGTGACCCTCACCACCCGCGGGCGAGAGCACCGGTTGTCGATCAAGGACGACGGGCGCGGTTTCGCCACGGACGGGATGGGAACCGGCTCCGGCGCAGGGTTACGATTAATGAGCTATCGGGCGAATATGATTGGCGGGACATTTTCCGTCGATTCTGCCCCCGATCGCGGAACTCAGGTCAACGTTCTGTTTACGACAGTCACTTCGAAATGAAAACGATTTCCGACCCCGATACCTCGGCGCCGGTGGCGACGGCGACCCCGACAAAGAGCCGTATTTTTTTGGTAGATGATCATCCCATCACCCGGCAGGGCGTGGCCGTCCTGATCAACCAGGAACGCGATCTCACCGTGTGCGGTGAAGCGGACAGTGCACCTGTCGCCATTGATCTGATACAAAAGTTGAACCCGGACGTGGCCTTGGTGGACATCACATTGAAGACCACGAGCGGGATCGAGCTGATGAAGCATTTGAAGGCGCTGCGGCCGGAAATGCCGGTGCTGATCATGTCGATGCATGACGAAAGCCTCTTTGCGGAACGCGCCCTGCGCGCGGGCGCGAAGGGCTACATCATGAAGCATGAAGCGAGCGCGAAGATCCTGACGGCGATTCGGCGCGTGCTCTCCGGCGAGCTCTATCTCAGCGACAAGATGAAGGAGAAGATGCTGCACCGTCTGGTGAACAACCGGAAGGAAGAGGTGGTCTTCTCGATCGACACGCTGAGCGATCGCGAGATGGAAGTCTTCCAGCTGATCGGAAACGGCTATGGCACGCGGCAAATCGCGTCGAAGCTGAACCTGAGCGTGAAGACGATCGATTCCTACCGCGAGCACCTGAAGTTGAAACTGCGCCTGGAGAGCGGCACGGAGCTGGTGCGGCACGCGATTCAGTGGGTGAAGAGCGAAGGCATCGTTTAGGCCGATCGGGAGAACGTCCGATGGCGCATTGGAGCGGCTGCCCGATTCGCGAGGTGAGCGCAGGCTGATAAGCTTTTCCTGCCATTCGGATGGCCGGGCCGCTGTGTAAACCCCGGGCGCGCGAGCGTCAGCAGAGCGGCCCGGCCGTTTTTGTTTTCCGGCGAATCGCGCAGCTGTCGTGAGTTAACGGATACGTCTCGGGGGCCGAGGCTCAGCAAAGCGCCCGGAGCAGGAGTCGGAACAAGACCCCATTTCGGGCGCGCGGAGGTGGCGGCATAGTGAGGCTGCGGCCACATGAAAAAATCAGCTCCGAAGAAGAAACTGCGTCCTGAACAAGAACAGCCTCATCAGCCTGGCGTAGAGACCGAGATGACGCCGCGGCCCTCCAGCGAGAATCATGCGGTGCGTGGAAGCGGGCGGCTCGCGGGCAAGACGGCTCTGATCACGGGCGGCGACAGTGGGATCGGTCGGGCGGTCGCGATCGCGTTTGCCAAGGAAGGCGCGAACGTCGCGATTGGATTTCTCGAGGAAAGGACCGATGCGGTCGACACGCGGAAACGCGTGGAGAGTCTAGGCCGCTCGTGCCTGTTGCTGCCGGGCGACGTGGGCAGTTCGGAGGAATGTGAACGCATGGTGACGGCGACGCTCGCGAAGTTCGGCGGGATCGACATTCTCGTGAACAACGCGGCGGAGCAGCATCCCCAGGAGTCGCTGGAAAAGATCTCCGACGCGCAGCTCGAAAAGACCTTTCGAACGAATATCTTCGCTTACTTTTATCTGACCCGCGCGGTGCTGCCGTATCTGCCGAAAGGCGGCGTGGTGATCAATACGACGTCGGTGACGGCGTATCGGGGGAGTCCGCAGCTGCTCGATTACAGCGCAACGAAAGGGGCGATCGTGGCGTTCACGCGGTCGCTGGCGCTTAATGTCGCCGAAAAAGGGATACGGGTGAATGCGGTGGCGCCGGGGCCCATCTGGACGCCGCTGATTCCGGCGACTTTCTCGAAGGAAAAAGTGGCGACATTCGGTTCCGACGTGCCGATGAAAAGGGCGGGCGAACCCGAGGAGGTTGCGCCGTGCTATGTGTTTCTCGCTTCCGAGGATTCCTCCTACATGTCGGGGCAGGTGCTCCATCCCAACGGCGGCGAAATCATCAACGGCTGACGGTGCGAGCCGCTCGAGAGCGAACCCGGCGGTCTCGGGGCGGTTTGCGGCGTGCTTTCAGGCGACGCGGCGGCAACTACCCGATTTCCGCGGGAAGCGGGATCGGGGCGGGCTCGTTGTAGCGGAGCCAGTAGTTGCGCAAGGCGGCGGCGACCTCGATCAGGCCGGTGAGCGACGATGGCTTGACGACGTAGGAGTTTGCGCCGGCGGCGTAAGCGCGAGCGACATCGGTGCGTTCCTTCGACGAGGTAAACACGATGATGGGCAGGCTGCGAAGAGGAGGTTGACCGCGAATCCACGCCAGCACCTCGTGGCCGGAGCAGCGAGGGAGTTTGAGGTCGAGAAGAACGAGTCTCGGCAACGGAAAGGCACCGCGGTCCGAGAATCGTCCCTGACCGGCGAGATAGGCGATCGCTTCGTCGCCGGAGTGAACGGTCTGCAGCGGATTGACGATTCCGCTCTTAGCGAAAGCGTGGCGAAGCAGGGTGATAGCGTCGGGCTCGTCTTCGACGACGAGAATGGAATCATGCGGTGGCATGCGCGGCGGGAAGGAGTGCCGTGGCCCGCGGGAAGTCGATCCAGAAACGACTGCCCTCGCCTGGAACGGATTCGACGCCGCAGCGTCCGCCCATTCGGGTGATCGCCTTGCGCACGAGGGAAAGGCCAATGCCGGTTCCCGGGTAATCGGCGGGACTGTGCAGTCGTTCGAAAAGTTGGAAAATGCGATCGTGATGGCGACGGTCGATGCCGATGCCGTTGTCTTCGATCCAGAGCCGCGCGCCGTCGCCGACGATTTCGGCGCGGATACGGACGAGGGGCGGTAGTCCCGGCCGGGTGAACTTGAGCGCGTTCGAGACCAAGTTGGAGACCGCCTGGAAAAGCCCGATTTTGTCGGCGAAGACGGTCGGGAGCGGCCGGTCGACTTCGACGCGAGCGCCGGCCTGCCGGATGGCTGCATGTTGATGAGCGAGGACGTCGGCCAGGGTGTCGTCGAGGGAAAGTTCGACGAGTTGCATTTCGGACCGCGACAGCCGGCTGTAGGCGAGCAGGTCTTGGATGATGGAGTCCATGCGACTCGCGGCGCGAATGATGCGGTGAAGGTAATCGCGATGATCGGCGGAGAGCGTGGTGGCTTCGTCGCGTAGGGCTTCGGCGAAGCCGCGCACGAATTGGAGCGGCGTGCGCAAGTCGTGGGAAACCGAATACGTGAACGCCTCGAGTTCCGCATTGGCTTCGCGGAGCGTGGCGGTGCGGGCGCGCACGCGCTCCTCGAGCTGTTCGGCGTAGTCTTTGAGCCGGGTGCGGGCCTCGGCGAGTTCGGCGAAGGCGCGGCGTTGTTCGTCCATGTCGGTGGCGCTGCCGACCCATTGGACGAGGTGGCCTTGATCATCGCGGCGCGGCAAAGCGCGGACGAGGTGCCAGCGCCATTCGTCGGGTCCGCAACGGAGGCGGCATTCGTGTTCGAACGGCGTGCAGTCGGAGACGGCCTGCTGCCACTGCTGGTGTGTCACGTCGCGATCTTCCGGATACACGGCGTCGAGCCAGCCGCGGGGTCCGAGGGAGGCCACCTCGGTCATGCCGGTGGTTTCGAGCCAGCGGCGATTGACGTAGTCGAGGCGACCGTCGGGGAGGGCGGTCCACACCATTTGCGGCATGGCGTTCGCGAGAAAGCGATAGCGCGTGAGGGCATCGGCGAGCGCCTGTTCGGTTTCCTTTCGTTCGGTGATGTCGTAGGCGTGGATGGCGACGCCGCAGACTCGGCCCTCGGTGTCGCGGTCGGGGCGATAGGTGGCGATGAGGTGGCGTTCGCGGTCTTCGTTGCGCAGCGTGATTTCGTGGCGCATGTTCCGCCCGCGAAGGGCGGCGCGGAGGTAGGGGGCCATGCGTTCGTGGGCCTCGTCGCCCACGAGTTCGCGCATCGTGCGGCCGTCGATCGCGTCGGGGGGAACGCCGAGCCATTTGCGGTAGTTTTCGTTGTGCAGCCAGAAACGTTCGTCGGGTCCGATGTAGCCGACCATCGCGGGCATGGCGTCGATGATAGTGCGCAGCAGCATGCGCTGGCGGTCGAGCGCGCGTTCGGCGTCCTTGCGCGCGGTGAGATCGAGGACGAAAGCCATGCACTCGTCGCTATCGGGCAGCAAGCTGCCGCAAACGAGCACCTGCACGAGGGAGCCGTCGGCGCGGAGATACTCCTTTTCGTAGGGGGTGCAGCGACCGGTGAGCTGAAGCTCGAGGTTGGCGCGGTCGTCGGCGTTGCGCCACGCGCTCGCGGTGCGCTCGTTGAGGCTGGCGCGGCCGGAGGCGATTTCGTCGGGCGTGTAGCCGAGGAGATCGATGAGCGCCTGATTGGCGCTGACGATGTGGCCGGAGCGCGAAACGGTGCACATGCCAAAGAGGTTGGCTTCCCAGGCGAAGCGGAAGCGGCGCTCGCTGCGCTTCATTTCGCGGAGGGCGTGTTCTTCGGCGGCGAGGGCCTCGCGCGTGCCGCGATAAAGGCGGGCATTGTCGAGGGCGAAGCCGGCGAGGCTGGCGATTTTCTGGACGAGGCGATGATCGGCTTCTTCAAACGCGCGCGCTGATTCGGCGGTGGCGAGCGCGAGCACGCCGACGATGCGGCCCCGGGCGCGCAAGGGGACGCCGATGTAGTTGATCCGGCCGATCGAGCGCAGGCGTTGGTGGTGCGAATCGTCGCACGCGATCGAGCGAAAGAGCGAATCGTCGGGCTGGCGGACGAGCTGCGCTTCTCCGGTGGCGAGCACGCGGGCGGCGCAGGCGTCGGGTTGCGGAGGACGAAAGCGGCCGCCGCCGGCGGTGGGAAGCGGGGCGGCGAGCGGGCGATCCATATGGTGGATCCGGATGCGTTCGAGTTCGCCGTGGTCGTTGACGAGATCGATGGCGCACCAGTCGGCGATGCGCGGGACGAACGATTGCACGAGAATTTCGGTGCAACGATCGAGGTCGAGAGATTCGGCCAGGGCGGAGTGAATACGGCCGAGCAGAGCGAGTTCCTCGCGTTCGTTGCGCGAATCGGTGACATCGCTGCACGAACCGATGTAGCCTTCGAAGTTGCCGTCGGGATCGTGGCGGGGCACGGCGTTTTCGAGCAACCAACGGTAGCAACCGTCCGCACGGCGCAGGCGGTATTCGATCGTGAACGGTTTGCGGGCGGCGACGGCTTCGCCGGAGATCGTTTGATAGCGGCCGGTGTCCGCCGGATGGATTTGTCCGGGGCGAGGCGCGTCGGCGTCCTTCTCGAGTGGTTCGCCGGTGAAGGTGAGCCAGTTGCGGTTCACGAAATTGCAGCGGCCGGTGGCGTCGGTGGACCAGATCAGCACGGGGGCGTTGTTCGCCATGATGGCGAAATTTCGGGCGGCCTCGTCGGCGCGGGCGCGCACTCCGTGCGCGGCGCGATGAAGGGCGGCGCAAAGGCCGGTAATCACCAAGCTATTGGTGAGAAACAGAGCGAGCTGCAGCGCTTCGCGGGCGGATCCGACTGCGAGCGGCTGGCTGAATTCGAGGGAACCGAGAACCGCTCCAGCGGCGGCTACGACCAATCCTGCGATGACTCCGCCAAACCAAGCGGCGAAGAAAACGGCGGGCAGGAGGAAGGCGAAAGGCGAGTGAGGATCAGACCAAAGCGACGAGGCGTCGCGCAGATAAATCGCGAGAACGAGGCTGAGCGCGGGCACGCCGTAGCGTGTCGTTGCGTTTCGCTCAGCGGGCGGAACGAGAAAGCGAGGCTGGAACCACACGCCGGCAGAGTGAGTTATGCCAAGGCACTTGTCACCGACGGTGATTATAGGGAAATCCCCGATGGCGACATCGGGAGCCCCTGGAGGGCGCAGCGACGGCTTTCCCGCTCGAATTCGAGCGGGTTACCCGCGGGATATGACGCGGAACTCAGGCGGACCGCTTCGTGCGGGCACCTGGCATACGGGGCGTGGCGGTGGCGCCGCCAGCGGAACGGCTCGATGCGGCGCGCGGAGGAGGAGGCGTGATGTCCTTGGTCGACGACTCGGCCGCAGGAGTGTTGGCGGGGCCCTGCAAGGCGCGTTCGGCTTCGAACCAAATCTCCTCATCGCGTCCGGCGGGGCGACCGTAATTTTCCCAAAGCTCGCGAGCTTTCTGGGAGATTTCGTCGTGAGTGGGCTGTGTAGCGCCGGGGGAAGTGGACGTCGTTTCGTTCATGGCAATGAACCGCTATATTAGTGCAATCTTGCGCAGCCGAAAATGGGGGAAACAAAGCGGCTCCGACCCGGGGATGGCCGGGTGGGAGCCGATGAGCGCGAGAGAATGCGTGGTTACCTCGTGTCGGTTTCGTCGACGTCGTCCTCTTCGTCGTCTTCGTCATCTTCCGCACCTTCGTCCTCACCTTCCGTTTCCGCCTTGAGGTTGAGCGAGGAGGCAAGCTGGGTGAGTTTGCGATCGGTTTCCGCTTCTTCGTCGAGGGTTTGTTGAAGCAGGGAAACGACTTCTTCTTCGCCGAGGAGCTCGGCGTAGGTGCGAACTGTCCCGTAGCCGGCGATTTCATAGTGCTCCACCTTTTGGGCGGCGCCGATCAGAGCGGCATCGCGGACGGAAGGGGAGGCGTCCTCTTTGATCTTTTCTTCGCCCTCGGCGATGAGGCCCTTCATCGCCTTGCAGGTTTTTCCCTTGGCGGGTGCGTCGAGGAGTTCCATGGCGCGTTCCAGGCGGGCGATGTGTTCGTGCGTCTGATCGAGGTGTTCTTCGAAGCCGGATTTCAGCGATTCGTCGGTGGCGGCTTTGGCCATTTTCGGCAGCGCTTTGGTGAGCTGCGTTTCGGCGTTGTAGAGATCGCGAAGTTCTTCGACGAGGAGTTCGTGGAGAGTGGTTGTCTTGGACATAGGAATGTGGATTGAAGGTTTTCTGTCGTGACTGGCCGCCCCGGCTGGGACGGGCGGGGTGAGCCGGTGATGCTGGCATGGTGCGGCAAAGTCAGCGGGGAGTTCCGCGGGCCAGGTCCGAACAGCATCGGGAAAACTTCCGAAGGCAGCCGCGGGCGGGTGGAGCGGGCGAGGACGGTGCGCGCGGGCGCGCCGCGCGGAATTTCCTCCATCGGCAACGGCGGCGAGCGGATCCGCTCAGGGCAATGGAACGACTTCGGTGGTGGCGGAAGACGGTTCGTCCCACAGCGCCCAAACGACGACGGCGGTGACGATGAAGAAGGTGACGATGGCGACCGCCATCCAGATGTTTACCTTGGTGGTGCGACGCGTGACGTCGACGACGGGGCGGGTGTCATCTTTGTCGAATCCCATGATGATTTGGCGTTGAGGTTGCGTAAGGGAAGGAAGCGAGTGACAGGCGAAAGCGGCCGGCGTTCGCTGCGAGCACGGAGGGCACGCGAGACCGGAAGGGATCGGATGGGGCGGGCCAAGATTTTGCCCATGGCGGTGGGGAAGTGAGCGGGTAACGTGGCGCATGGCGGATGTTCGCATTGGAATCTCCGGATGGACGTATGCTCCCTGGCGCGGAAGTTTCTTTCCGAAAGGGCTGAGCCAGAAAAAGGAACTCGCGTATGCGTCGCGTCGCGTGCGCAGCATCGAGATCAACGGCACGTTTTATTCGATGCAGCGGCCGTCGTGTTTTCGGACGTGGCATCAGGAGACGCCGGAGGGTTTTGTGTTCGCGCTCAAAGGACCGCGATTCATCACGCATCTGAAACGGCTGAAGGACGTGGTGGCGCCGACCGCGAATTTTTTTGCGTCGGGGGTGTTGCGGTTGAACGAGAAGCTCGGGCCGATTCTGTGGCAGCTGCCGCCGATGACACGGTTCGATCCGGAGCGGCTGCGGACGTTTTTCAATTTGCTGCCGCGATCGACAAAGGAAGCGGCGGTGTTCGGGCGGTTGCACGATCATCGGTTGAAGGCCCGGGCGTGGTTGCGGATCGATCGCGAGCGACCCTTGCGGCATGCGCTCGAGGTGAGGCATCCGAGTTTCGAATGCGAGGAGTTCATCGCGCTGCTGCGGGAGCACGACATTGCCCTGGTGGTGGCGGATACGGCGGGAAAGTGGCCGCTGATGCATGACGTGACGTCGGACTTCGTTTACGTGCGCCTGCACGGCGACACGGAGCTGTATGCGAGCGGATATACGCCGGAGGCGCTCGATCGATGGGCGGAGCGGATCCGCGCGTGGAGTCAGGGGCGGGATGCGCCGGATGCGAAACTGAGCGGACCGCCGGCGGAGGTGCGGGCGCGGGGCCGGGATGTGTATGTGTATTTCGACAACGATGTGAAAGCGTATGCGCCCTTCGACGCGATGGGCCTGGCTCACCGGCTGGGCCTCGGGCCGCAGGCGCCGGCCGGTCCGGTGGAAGGAACGTTTACGCCGGCGGTTGTCCGCACCCGTTGGGCGGGCTGGGTGCGACAAGACTCTTCGGCTGCACCCAAAAAGGCGCAGCCGCGATCCAAACGAACCCTGAATGAAGGAGAGAAATGAAACAGAATTTGAATGGAAAGAAGGTAGCGATCCTGGCGGCGGAAGGCTTTGAACAAAGCGAGCTCGAGAAGCCGCGGGCGGCGTTGGAGGAAGCCGGCGCAAAAACGCAGGTGGTTTCGCCGGAGGAAGGCTCGATCCGCGGCTGGGACGACGACAATTTTGGCGACAGTGTGAATGTCGACGTGCCGTTGAAACGGGCGAATCCCGCGGATTACGATGCGTTGCTGCTGCCCGGCGGTGTCATGAATCCGGATACGCTGCGGGCGATCCCGGAGGCGGTGCGTTTCGTGAGCCATTTCTTCGAGGCCGGGAAACCGGTGGCGGCGATTTGTCATGGACCGCAGCTCTTGGTCGAGGCGGACGTCGTGCGGGGGCGGCGGGTGACGTCGTATCCCTCGATCAAGACAGACCTGCGCAATGCGGGCGCGGAATGGGTGGATGAAGAAGTGGTGACCGATCAAGGGCTGGTGACGAGCCGGCGGCCGGCGGACATCCCGCGATTCAACGAGAAAATGATCGAAGAATTTGCCGAAGGGTTTCACGCCGGACAACGCGCGGGCTCGGGCATCGGGGTGTCGGGGCGTTAGTCGTATTTGATCGCGGCCGGGGTGACAGGTCTGGCCGCGTGCCGAGTGGAGGTTGAAGGGTTGATCCGTGAGCCGCGGAGCGGACGAAAGTCCGCTC
>JAEWBF010000131.1 GCA_023391285.1 Verrucomicrobiota bacterium | reverse complement strand
CCCCGCCCCTTGCCGTTCGCCGCGCATTTCCTGTCCCCCGCGAACCCCAGACTTGCTCCGTCACGCCCATCCCGCCACACGTGAGCGTTTACATTCTTCCATGAGCACCACGATCACAGCCATCACTGCCCGTGAAATCATCGACTCCCGCGGTAATCCCACGGTCGAAGTCGACGTCAAACTCGCCTCCGGCGCCCTCGGCCGTGCCGCGGTGCCCTCCGGCGCCTCGACGGGCGAACACGAGGCCATCGAGCTTCGCGACGGCGACAAGCTCCGCTACGGCGGCAAGGGCACGCAGAAGGCCGTCGCCAATGTGAAGTCCAAGATCGCTCCCGCGCTCATCGGCTTCGACGCCCTCGACCAGGTCGGCATCGACCGCGCCATGTTCAAGCTCGATGGCACCAAGACCAAGTCGAAGCTCGGCGCCAACGCCATCCTCGGCGTCTCCCTCGCCACCGCGAAAGCCGCCGCCAACGCCATCGGCGTTCCCCTCTACAAATACATCGGCGGCCCCAACGCGAAGGTCCTCCCCGTTCCGATGATGAACATCATGAACGGCGGCGCGCATTCCGACGCTCCCATCGATTTCCAAGAGTTCATGGTCATGCCCACCGGCGCCAAGTCCTTCTCCGAAGGCCTCCGCATGGGCTGCGAAATCTTCCACTCACTGAAGAAGGTCCTCAAAGACAAGGGCCTCGCCACCGCGGTCGGCGACGAAGGCGGCTTCGCCCCGAAACTCGAATCCACCGAGGCCGCGCTCGACGCCATCGCCCTCGCCGTGAAGAACGCCGGCTACAAGCTCGGTAAGAACGTCCACCTCGCCCTCGACGTCGCTTCCTCCGAATTCTACGTGAAGGAAAAGAAGCACTACGTCTTCAAAAAGTCTTCCGGCCAGATCCTCACCGGCGACGAGATGGTCGAGTTCTACAAAACCCTCACCTCGAAATACCCGATCGTCTCCATCGAAGACGGCTGCGCCGAAGGCGACTGGGCCACGTGGAAAAAACTCACCGACGCCATCGGCGATCGCGTGCAGCTCGTCGGCGACGATCTCTTCGTCACCAACACCGAGTTCCTCAAGAAGGGCATCGATACCGGCACCGCGAACTCGATCCTGGTCAAAGTTAACCAGATCGGCTCGCTCACCGAAACCCTCGACGCCGTCGAGATGGCCAAGGAAGCCAACTACACGGCTGTCATCTCGCACCGTTCGGGCGAAACCGAGGACGTCACGATCGCCGACATCGCCGTCGCCACCAACGCCGGCCAGATCAAGACTGGCTCCCTCTGCCGCACCGATCGCGTCGCGAAATACAACCAGCTCCTCCGCATCGAGGAAGAGCTCGGCGCCAGCGCCGTCTACGGCGGCAAAATGCGCGGCCTGTAGGTTGCGCGCTTGCGCGCAACGTTCGATTCTATCGCGCGTTTGCTTCGCAACTTCCTCTCCAGGCCGGGCGCCGAACGCCCGGCCTTTTCTTTTGTCCAAAAAGCCACCCTACACTTCCTCCCTCGACTCAGCCCGCCCCTGCCTTACGTATAACCCCTAAAGCGCACGCTCATGACCTTTCGCTTTCTGGCCCTCCTTCTCTCCCTTGTGATCGTAGCGCCCGCCGCTTACTCCGCCGAGAAACAGGCGAAGAAACAGGCCACCGACGAAGAAATCCTCGCCCGCCTCCGCGAACACGCCCTGAAAAAACGCGCCGCCCGCACCACTGCCACCGCTCCGGCTGCCGCGCCCACCGCATCGACAGAATCCGTCGCCGCGTCCATCGCCCAAAATCCTCCCGCCAAAGAGGCCGCCGCCGAAACTTCACCGACCAAATCAGACACCGCGCCCAAGAAAGAAACCGCCGAAGAAGACACCACCGTCCTTCCCGAGATCCAGGTCCGAAAAGACCGCATCACCGAGCTCGATCGCCAGGTCGCCAAACAAAACCGCGAGATCCGTCGCGAAAAACAGAATACAAAGCCGACCGCCCTCGACGAAACCCTCAACGGCCCAAAAACCTCGAAATGGCTCGCGATCTTCGGCGGCCAATCGAGCGAAGACCGCGCCAACATCGCCAGCGAACGCGTCGCGATGATGGAAGACGAACGCGATCTCCTCGAAGCCATCGCTCAAACCGAGGATCCGGAAGAGAAAGCGCTCCTCCAACGCACGCTCGACGCGATGCGCGCCATGCGCCGCGACCTCGAAGCGGCCCTCCGTTAACACCGATGGAGGCGCAGTGCCCCCACCGCGCTCACCTCAACCACGCGGCCCAAACACCGGCGCCTGCCCGCGAAAATCTCCCGGCTCACGCGCCGCGTCCAGATGCCCCCGCGCTCCCAAATTCGTGTCCATTCGTGGTTTCTCTCTTATCTCCGCGCTAGCAATAATGCCGCAAATGCCCTGGCCCGAGTTCCACCACGAAGCGATGGCGACCGACTTCTCCATCACCCTCGCCGCGCCTCAACACTCACTCGACTACGCCCGCCAGGCCGCCGGCGCCTGCTGGCGCGAACTCGACCGCCTCGAATCCGAACTCTCGCGCTTCGTCGAATCCAGCGACATCGCCCGCGCCAACCGCCTGGCCCGCGGCGAAACCATCACCATCAGCGACACCACGCTCGAGTGCCTGCTGATCGCTGCTGAAGTCTGCATTGCCACCCAAAACGCCTTCGATCCCGCCTACGCTTCCGAACGCGACGACCCGTCCTCACCTCCCTTCACCCTCGATCCGTCCACCCACACGCTCACGTCGCACGCGCCGCGTCTCCACCTCGACCTCGGCGCCATCGGCAAGGGCTACGCCCTCGACCGCCTCGCCGCCGTTCTCGACGAATGGGAAATCTCCTCCGCTTGCCTTCAAAGCGGCGGCAGCACCGCCCTCCTTCTCGCCGCCCCGCCCAATGAACCCGGCTGGACGGTCGGTATCGGCGACGCCGATACCTACCGCACCGTCAACCTCGCCAATAGCTCCCTGAGCGGCTCCGGCATCGCGGTCAAGGGCTCGCATCTGATCGATCCCACCCGCCGCACCGCCGCCGGTCGCACCACCCGCGTCTGGGCCCTCGCTTCGTCCGCCGCGCTCTCCGACGCTTTGTCGACGGCGTTCTTCATCATGTCCGACGAAGAGATCGCCGCCTTCTGCCACGCCCACCCGGAAATCGGCGCCGCCCTCGCCACCCCCGCCCGCCTCGCCGCCTTCGGCCCGCTCGTTCCCCTCCTCGCGACCTAAGCCTACGTGTAACCTAATAGGTTACACGTTTCTCTCTGCTCCCGCAGGAGTCTTGTTCACCGTTTCACTTCCGCAGCGTTGTTTCCCGCGTGCCGCTGCCGTGCCTCCGCCAGCAGCTTCTCGTCCGTCAAATCCAGCCGTAGCGGCGTCATCGAAACCAGACCCTGTTCCATCGCCCACCGATCCGTGCCTTCCTCCACCTGCTCGATCGGCGTAACAGAAAACCAATACACGTCCCGCCCCATCGGATCCTTCGCCGGCACCACCCGGCCGTCGTAATGCCGCATCGATTGCCGCGTCCACATCAGCCCACGCGCATCCTCCGGCACATTCACGTTCACCAGCGGAAAATCCGTCTCCGTCAGCACCAGCCGCAGCGCCTGCTCCGCCCACGGCACGATCTTCGCGAAGTCCGGCTCGGTCGTCGTTGACGGCGTGCTGAAGGCGACCGCCCGCAACCCCAACAGCGCTCCCTGCTTCGCCGCCGCCAGCGTGCCCGAATGCCAGATCGCATTTCCCAGGTTCGTGCCGAGGTTGATCCCCGAAAGCACGACGTCTACGTCCTTCCACTGATTCACGCCGAGCATCACGCAATCCGCCGGCGTGCCGTTCACCCGATACGCCTCGAACCTCGGCAGCGGCGTCTCTCGGTAAGCCACCGGTCGCGTCGCCGTGATCGAATGGCTCGCGGAGGACTGCTCCACGTCGGGCGCCACGATTCGGACGTCACCGAATTTCGACGCCACCTCGGCCAGCGCCATCAGGCCCGGACTGTAAACACCATCGTCGTTCGAAATCAGAATACGCATCGCGAACCTCCGCCGCATCCGTAGCCGCGCCTCGTCAAATTTCAAACCGCCCTGCCAACTCGCCCGTTCCCCGGCCGCCGTCCGCCTCTCCCCCGCGCCTTGCACTTTGCGCCCTCCCCACCGCGCATCACCGCACATTGCAACGCCCGCGTAATGCTTTTTCCACGACAGGAGTTTTGACGGCGTTTTCTTCCGCTTCGCCACGAAGCGCTTAAGCCGCACCGCGCCGATCAGCGTAACCGGGGCATGCCCGCTGCTCCCTTTATGCCGTCCGGGTCCAGCGGGCTCCCAACTAAAATCACACCATGAACCCTTCGAATCTATCCTCTACCCAGACAAACCCGGCCGAAAACACCTCAACAGTAGGCTCTGCGACTGCCAGCGCCAAGGCCGGGCTCGCCGCCAGCGCCCGCGATGCAGCCGGCCAAATCAAAACCGCCGCCACTCAATCCGCCGCCCGCGCCCGCGAAGAAGCCCAACGGCTCGCCGCCGAGAAAAAATCCACCGCCGCCGAACGCATCGAGGGCTACAGCTCCGCGATGCACGACTCCGCAAAAGCATTTGAGGAACAGGATCCCAATATCGCCTGGTTCACCCATCGCGCCGCCGACCGCCTTCACGGCGTGGCCGACTACGTGCGCAATCGCGACTTCAACGATCTCCGCCACGATGCCGAGGATCTCGCCCGTCGTCATCCCGCCATTTTCTTCGGTGGACTTTTCGTCGCCGGCCTTCTCTTGGGCAATATCTTGAAAGCCTCCGGACGCCGCGAGCACGCCGGCACCTACGATTACGCCTCCGGCGAAACGGATACGTCCGACTGGGCTTCCAGCGGCAGCACGTCCGCTTCGATTCCCGAACCCGCTCCGTCTTCCGGACTCTAAACGCGCCCACCATGAGCTCTGACGCCTCTCAACCTTCCTCGATCGTCGGGCTCTTGCAGAGCCTCCGCGACGACACCACGCGCCTCTTCCACCAAGAGGTCGCCCTTGCGAAAGCCGAGCTAAAGGCCAACGCCTCCCACATCGGCCGTCACGCCGCCGAAATCGCCGTGGGCGGTTTCGTTGCCTACGCCGGCGTGATCGTCCTGCTGATCGGCCTCGGTCAATTGATCGGAGTGGGCCTCGTCCGCGCCGGCCTCGATCCCGAAATCGCCGAATGGCTCGCGCCCACCGCCGTCGGATTGGCGATCGCCATCATCGGCTGGCTGATGCTCGCCCGCGCCAAACGCGCCCTCGCTCACGACACGCTCGTTCCTCACCAAACCATCGACTCCCTCAAAACTGATAAACAGTGGGCCCAAGAAAAACTTACCTCGAACCCATGAACACTTCTCCCACTGACGAAACCGCCGCGATCCGCTCCGAAATCGAATCCACCCGTCGCCAGATGGACGATAAGATGGACGCCCTTCGCGAGCGCTTCCAAGGCCGCCATCTCATCGACGAACTCCTCGGTTTTTTCCGCAACAACCCCGATCGCAGCCGCGACTTCGGGCAAAAATTATCCCAATCCGCGTCCACCGCCATGCACTCCGTTACCGACACCTTGAAGGCCAACCCCGTCCCAGCTCTCCTCATCGGCGCCGGCGTCGCCTGGATGATCTATGACAGCCGTCGCAAATCCCACGAGGACGACTACGAAGCCCGCTACGACGACGCCGCCACGGCTTATCGTTCAATCCAGCATGATCCCGACGCCGAGGATCTCTACGATCGTCCTCTCGACTATCCGTCGAGCGCTGCCACGCAATCCGGCAGCACTTCCGGCTACGCTGTTGGCGCCAGCGGTTATTCCGCCGAGCCGAGTGCCGGCGATTCATCGAAAATCGGCCAGGTGAAAGAGCGCGCTTCCCAGGCCGCGCAACACATGCGCGAGCGTCTCTCTGGCGTGGGCTCCCACCTTCGCGATCGGTCGCAGGCCATGTCTCAACAGGCCCGCGACACTTACTCGCGTGTTCAAGAGCGCGCTCGCGACACCTACTACCGCGGCCGCGAACGCGTGGTCACCACCGCCAGCGAACACCCTCTCGAGGTTGGCCTCGCTTGCCTCGCTGCCGGAGTGATCGCCGGCCTCTCGGTTCCAACGCCCGAGCGCCTTAATCGCCTCGCCGGTCCGACCGTCGATCGCCTGCGCGATCGCACCCGCGAGGCCGGCAGCGAATTGCTGCATAAAGGCGAACGCGTGGCCAGCGCCGCCGCTCAAGCGGCAAAGGACGCCGCGCGCGAACAAGGTCTTACTCCGGAGCATCTCCGCGAACAAGCCGCCGCCGTAGGCGAACGTGCCCGCGAAGCCGCGACCGATACCGCGCGAAACGAGGGACTCTCGCCTTCATCCGGTTCCTCTTCGGAAAACGCCGGCAATAATCCTTCACAACCCCAAACCGACCCTTTGGCCTCACGGCCCGTGATGTGATTGCTCCAACTCGGAGCGGGGCCGGTTCGCTGCAGAGCGAGCCGGCCTCTTCGCACCACGAGGCCCGTCCGGCGAAACCGACGACGGCATCCAACATGGAAAAACCGGAGGTCAGTCCGCCCCAAGCCGATCAAGAGTCCGGACGCGGTCGACACGCCGACGCCCCCACCGAAGTCCCACCGAAAGGCTGGGTCGATATCCTTGTTCGCACCAAGGACCAGATCGCCGCCGACAACCTTTCCGTGGTGGCCGCTGGCGTTGGCTTTTTCGGCTTCGTCGCCGTCGTGCCGGCGTTGGCTTCGATTATCGCTCTCTACGCGCTCATCTCCGATCCCGCACAGGTGCGCGACCACATCGCCTCACTCGCCCAGGTTGTGCCACCACAAGTGATGCCCCTGCTCGAAGAGCAGATGACGCGCATCGCCAGCGACCAACAAGCGGCGGGATGGAGTTTCATCGTCGGTCTTGCGCTCGCCCTCTACAGCAGTTCCCGCGCGATCATCGCGATGATCACGGGCCTCAACATCGCCTACGACGAGGCCGAGAAGCGCAGCTTCATCAAACTCAATCTCGTCGCGTTCGCGCTCACCGGTTTCGTCGTGGTGGGCGCCTTGCTCGCGATCGGTCTCGTCGCCGTCCTTCCATCCGTGCTCTCCGCGCTGCCGATCAGCGGAAACATCGAAACGCTCCTCAACTGGCTCCGCTGGCCGGTTCTGATCGGGGGCTTCATGATCGCGCTGGCGGTGATGTATCGCTACGCGCCGAGCCGCAATGAACCGCAATGGCGCTGGGTCACCGCCGGCGCCCTCGCCGCAACGCTACTCTGGGTCGCCGGCTCCGCGGCATTCTCTTTCTACGTTTCTCAATTCGGCAGCTACGACAAAACCTACGGCTCTCTCGGCGCCATCGTGGTCTTCCTGATGTGGCTGTTTCTCTCGGCTTTCGCGATCCTCCTTGGCGCGGAACTCAACTCGGAGATGGAACGCCAGACGCTCGAGGACACCACCGACGCCCCCAAAGAACCCCTGGGCCAGCGCGGCGCCGAAGCCGCCGACACCGTAGGCCCCGCCCGCGGCGACAAACGCCGCGGGAAATCCCAAGCTCCAAGCTCCAAGCTCCAGAGAACAACAAAATAACCCATGGCGCGGCAGCGCCGGTAGGGACGGTTCTCCGAACCGTCCGTTTCCCGCGGCCCTCTTCGCACTGAGAATTTGAATTGGACCTTCCGTGGATCTTGGATCTTCAGCCCACCGTGTGGGCTGCCGTCCTCCGCACCATCCGCAAAATTCCTTCGAACGGAATCCCCAACCACGCCGGCCGGTTGTTCAACTCGTAGCCGAGTTCATATACCGCCTTGTCGATCAGATAAGCGTTCAGCAGCACTTCGAGCTGCTCTCGTTCCTTCGGCAGCAACGCCGATCCGCGCATCGTCTCGAAATACGCTCGCAAAAACGTCGCGCTCACCCAGCGCCGCCAATACGCCGACCACGCCGCCGCACCATCGCGGTTCTCCGCCGTCAACAATCCCCGCAGCGCCAGCGACTCCAGCGCCGTGTGCGCCGCATAATTGAACGACCGCACCATCCCGGCCACATCGCTGATCGGCGATCGCTTCAACCGTCGGGTGCTCAACGCCCGGGCCGGCTCACCCTCGAAATCCAAGATCACGAAATCCGTTCCCGTCGAGAGCACCTGACCCAAATGATAGTCCCCGTGCACGCGAATCCGTTTTGCCTCGAGCCGTTCTGTATAGACGAGCTTGTAGCGGTTCAGCACGTCGTCCTGCACCGCCAGCACCGCCGCCGCATCCGTCCGCAATTCCTCCGGCAGTGTCCGAACGCGTCGCCGCAACAACTCGAAATTCTCCATCACGAGATTGCGCATCGATTGGTATAACGAGCGCTGGTAGTGCGGCGAGAACGGCTCCGGAGCGAAGTCCGGCTCTCCACTCGCGCCGAGCGCTTTGTGAAGCTCCGCCGTGCGCACGCCCAGCATTCGCGCCGCCTCCAGAAACGTGCCAACCGCCTCGATCGTATCGTGCCCCGGCTCCCGGTTCGCCAACTCCAGCAGCGTCTCTTCCGGAACATCGCAGGCGCGCCCTTCTTCCACAAAGAGCAGCACGCGGTCGAAATACCTTTCCAGCGCATCGAGCGTGTAATCCCACCCATCTCTCGCCCCGACGATAAACTGCGTCAAAATCCCCAGGCTCCGCACACTGCCCGTCGTGCGATACTCCATCGATCCTCCCAGCGTCGGCACGTGCTCAAACTGACGCGCCGTCAGATAACTCATCACTTCCACGTCGGGGTTGATGCCGGTTTCGGGTCGTCGAAACAGCTTGAACAGAAATCGATCCGCAAACACCACCGCCGTGTTGCTGTGCTCTGCCTTCGAAAGCAGGGGCGAGATCTCACCGCAATTCGGCCCGCACAACGCTTCGAACGCCCCCGTCGGACGCATCACCAGGTCTCCCGCCATCCCTTTCAACGTCGCGCCTTTTTCCATCGCATCGAGCAGCGCCCGCGGAAACGCGGTGTCAGCCATCGCGTCGAAAATCAACGCATCTCCGCCTTCCCCGCGCGGCACGCGCGCCACCGCCGACGCCGGATGCTCGCGCAGCTTGTTCTCCGCCTCTCCTGGCGGCGCATACGCGAGCGGCAGCACATACACCTCCGGATCGCCGGTCGCATAGTCCGCGTTCAACAGCGTCAAGAACGCCCGCCCGCGCACCGTCTCGACTTCGATCGCATCCGCAATTTCGATACCCCGCAACTCGCGGGCTTTGCCGCCATACCAACGGCGTTGCTGAATATACCGCGCGAGCACCTCCGCCACTCGCCGTCCCGCCTGTCCCCGCAGCGACGTCGTCCAATCCTCGCCCGATTCGATCGCCGGCAAATCGGTCAACGCGTCCGGCAGCGCCGCCGCCCCTTTCTCGTCCGCCCCCACCGGCTCCAGCGCGAACCAGAAGAATCCATGCGCATTGATCGTCAGCCCGTATTCGCCGTCTGCAATCGCCGGAAACTTCGCCCGTCCGAAAATATCCACCGGCGCATAACCTTTAAACTCTGCCAAATCCACCGTGAGCGCTTGCGCATGCCGCGACAGATTCGCCACGACGAGCACTTTTTGCCCTTCGTATTCCCGCACAAACATCAGGATCTTCCGATTGTCCGGGTGCAGAAACTTGATTGTCCCCTGCCCCAACGCCGCCCACCGCGCCCGCACTCCAAGGATTCGCTTCGTCCACCAGAACAACGAGCTCGGATTGCTCTGCTGCGCCTCCACGTTCACCGCCTCGTAATGATACTCCGGATCCAGGATGATCGGCAGATAAAGGCTCTGCGGATTCGCCCGCGAAAATCCCGCGTTCTTGTCCGAACTCCAATGCATCGGCGTCCGCACGCCGTTCCGATCGCCGAGATAGATGTTATCCCCCATCCCGATCTCGTCGCCGTAGTAAATCACCGGCGTTCCAGGCATCGAAAGCAGCAACGCATTCAATAATTCGATACGCCGCCGATCGTTGTTCAACAGGGGCGCCAGCCTCCGCCGAATTCCCAGATTGATGCGCGCCCGCTGGTCCGCCGCATACATCCGATACATGTAGTCCCGCTCTTCTTCCGTCACCATCTCGAGCGTCAGCTCGTCGTGATTCCGCAGGAACATCGCCCACTGGCAGGTCTCCGGAATCGGCGGCGTCTGCGACAGGATGTCCAGAATCGGCGTCCGATCCTCCATTCGCACCGACATGAACAGCCGCGGCATCAACGGAAAATGAAACGCCATGTGGCATTCGTCGCCGCGTCCTTCGCCGAAATACTTCACCGCATCCTCCGGCCACTGATTCGCCTCCGCCAGCAACATCCGGTCGCCATACTTCTCGTCCACGTGCTTCCGCAGCGTCTTCAGATACGCATGCGTTTCGGGCAAATTCTCGCAGTCCGTCCCCTCGCGCTCGTAAAGATAAGGAATCGCGTCGAGCCGCAGACCGTCCACGCCCATCTGCAACCAGAAATCCAGCACGCGCACGATTTCCTCATGCACCACCGGGTTTTCGAAATTCAGATCCGGCTGATGCGAATAAAACCGGTGCCAGTAATACGCCCGCGCCACCGGGTCCCATGCCCAGTTCGATGTTTCGAAATCCCGAAAGATAATCCGCGCGTCCCGATACTTCTCGTTCGTCTCGCTCCACACATAATAATCCCGCTCCACACTCCCCGGCGCCGCCCGCCGCGCGCGTTGAAACCACGGATGCTGATCCGACGTGTGGTTGATAACCAACTCCGTGATCACCCGCAGCGACCGCCGATGCGCCTGATCGAGGAACTCCTTGAAATCGTCCAGCGTCCCGTAGATCGGGTTGATCGCATAATAATCCGCGATGTCGTAGCCGTCGTCGCGCAGGGGCGATGGATAAAACGGCAACAACCACACCGCCGAGATCCCGAGATCCTGCAGGTAGTCGAGTTTCTGCGTCAGCCCGCGAAAGTCGCCGATGCCATTGCCGTCACTGTCGTAAAACGACCGCACGTGAGCCTGGTAAATCACCGCGTTGCGATACCACAATGGCTCCGCCGAATGCGTCGGATTCGGCTTCGGCACGCCCGCCGACATGTAACTGCGAGCGCCAGCAAGTGGTAGATCCACCAACTCGGCCGCGTCACGCTTGCGATTCGTTTCCTGCTGGTCGCGCTCGTTCATGGGTGGGGAAATAGCTACATGAAATAATCGAAATCCTGCTCCGACCGCACCCGCCGCCGCAGCCGGAAGATCGCCGCCGGCCCGTGCTGCGGGTCGAGCCGCACAAAGTTCTCCGCCCCGCGCCACAGATAGCGCGATCCCGTCAGCAGATCATGCACTTGAAACGTATCCGTTTTCTCGATGCCCAGTTCGCCGAGATCCAGCTGCGTCCGCCCTTCCTGCGCGTGATGCGGATCCAGGTTCACCACGATGAGAATGATATTCTCCCGGTCCGCCGTGCGCTTGCTGTAAGCGAGCAGCTGCGCGTTGTCCGTCCCATGGAACGCCAGCAATTCATTGCTCTGCAACGCCGGGTTTTCCCGCCGGATCGCATTCACCCGCGCGATCAACGGCTGCAGTGAATCCGGCTGGTTCAAATCCCACGCCTTGATCTCGTATTTCTCCGAATCGAGATACTCCTCGCCGCCCGCCTTGAACGGCGCGTTGACACATAGCTCATAGGCCGGCCCGTAAATCCCGTAGCTCGCCCCCAGCGTGGCCGCCAAGACAAACCGCGACATGAACGCCGGGCGGCCGCCAAACTGCAGCGCCTGCGGCAAGATATCCGGTGTGTTCGGCCATAAGCTCGGCCGGAAAAACTCCCGCACTTCCGTCCGCGTCAGCTCCGTCAAATACGTTCGCAGTTCGTCGCTCGAGTTGCGCCACGGGAAATAATTGTAGGACTGCGTAAACCCGAGTTTCGCGAGGTTGTATTTAACTTTTGGACGCGTGAACGCCTCCGACAAAAAGATCAGCTCCGGCCGACGCTTCTTCAGTTCTCCAATGCACCACTCCCAAAACGGGAATGCTTTCGTGTGCGGATTATCCACGCGAAAGATCGTCACTCCGTGCTCCACCCAGAACTCGATCACGCTCTTCGCCTCCTGCCACAACTCCCGCCAGGCCGGCGTCTCGAAATCGAAGGGATAAATATCCTGATACTTCTTCGGCGGATTCTCGGCGTATTGAATCGTCCCGTCCGGCCGCCGCTTGAACCACTCCGGATGCTCGCGCACATACGGATGGTCCGGCGAACACTGCAGCGCGATGTCCAACGCGATCTCGATCTGCAACGCCGCCGCCGCCGCGACGAGCCGCTTGAAATCCGCCAGCGTTCCCAATTGCGGATGAACCGATTTATGCCCGCCTTCCTCCGCCCCGATTCCCCACGGGCTTCCTGGATCCTCCGCGCCCGCCGCCGTCGAGTTATTCCTCCCTTTGCGAAACGCATGGCCGATCGGATGAATCGGCGGCAGATATAGCACATCGAAACCCATCTCCGCGATCCGCGGCAGTTGCGCCTCCACATCGCGCAACGTCCCGTGCCGCTTCCCGTCCGATCCCGCTGAGCGCGGAAAAAGCTCATACCACGCGCCATAACGCGCTCGCACCGGCTCCGCCCATACCACCAGCTCCCACTCGAATCGCGTCGCGAGCGAGCGATCCGGATATCGTAGCATCAATGCCCGCAGCGCTGCGTCTTTCGCTTTCTCGATCCTCGCTCCTTGCTCGGCGCTGCCCGCCAGCTCGCCCGCCCATGCTTCGAGCAACATCCGTTCGGTCTCGCGAGCGTTTCGCGCCGCCGCGCGCACCAGCTCCGCGCCGGTCAGTAAGTCGACGTGCACGTCCTGCCCCGCTGCCACCTTCTTGTCGAAATCCCGCTGCCAGGAGCGGAAATGATCCACCCAGCCTTCCACCATATAACGATACCGCCCCACTCGCTCGATCCGAAATACCGCCCGCCAGCGATCGTTCCCGAGCGCCGTCATCTCAGTCTCACGCCACGCCGAATCCTCCTCCGCCTTGAATCGCACGACCGCGGCGATCGCGTCGTGCCCATCCGCAAACACATCCGCCTCGACGACCACGTCTTCGCCCACGCATCGCTTTATTGGATACCGTCCGCCATCGATCTGCGGCGAAACGCCTTCGATGATCACCCGCCGGCGCCCATCGTAATCTCCGGAAAGATTCGGGTATGCGCTCATGATTAACCCACCCGCAGCTCCCGCAGCGTCGCGCGCACGCCGCCGCCACTGATATCCGGCACGATCGACAACTCCATCCCCGCCACGCTCGGCAGATCCACCCGATAATCTTCCTGCTCCCGCGTCGCGCCCCCCGGGCTGAAATTGAACTGCTGCCGCCCGATCTCCCGCTCCAACCCGTCCGGCGTCCACGCGCGCAACACAAACTCCTGCGTTCGCGCTCGCTCGCGCTCTTCGACCACCACCCGCACCCGCCGCACTTCCTGCGGCTGAGGGAAGAGCAATCGCACCGTCTGCCCCCCCGGCTCACCCGCCACCCATCCGGTCCCTCCCGGCACCATCGCCTGTTCGATCGGATGCGACGGATCTTCGGAGGATATCTCTACTTCGGCCACGCGATCGAGCGGCAGCCACTCCGGTTCTTCACCTTCGGTCCGACGCGCTACGCCAATGACCCGTTTGATCATGCGCGGACCGACACGACTCGACTCCGCCGGTTCGACCACCGCGCCGCATCTCCATCCGGGTTCATGCCTGAGATGCCTTGCCGCCGGTCAAACTCCGACGCCCGCTTCGGAGAAAAGACGCATACGCACCCACCGCTCCAACCCCGCCCCGTCCATCGCACCGCGCGCACCCGTCAGACGGAAATCCGTCCCATGGCACCCTCTCTCCGCGCTGCTACCGTTCGCAAAAGCCCGCTAGTCCCATGAAAACCCTCTCCCTTTCGCTCACCGCCGCTTTCGCCCTCACCACGTCCACCGCTTTCTCCGCGGAACCAGAGATCATCGAGCCCGAAATCATCTCGACCATCGAAGGCAACGTGAACGAGCCGACCAAGCTCACGCCGACCGACGAATTGGTTGCAACGCTCTCGCGCCCACCGGGCTTCTCCCTCCAGACGTTCGCTCGCCTCGAAGCGCCCCGCATGCTCGCCTTTGCACCCAACGGCGACCTCTACGTCACCCGCCGCGCTCCGCACAACGACGTGGTTCTTCTCCGCGACGCCGATGGCACCGGCACCGCCGAGACCGTCCGCACCGTCGCCTCGATCGAGAACGTCCATGGCATCGCTCTTCGCGATGGACGCGCCTACCTCGCCGCCATCCGCAAGGTCTATGCCGCCGACATTCTTGGCGACGGAAGCCTGAGCGACCCGATCGAGCTGTATTCAGATCTCCCCGACGCCGGCCAGCATCCCAATCGCACGCTCGGCTTTTCACCCGACGGCCGCCTCTTCCTCTCCGTCGGCAGCACCAACAACGCCGCACCCGACCCCAATCCCGAAAATGCCACCTTGCTCGAACTCGAGCTCGATGGTTCCTCGCGCTCCATTCATGCGCACGGTCTTCGCAACACCATCGGTTTCGATTGGCATCCCGCCGACGGCACGCTTTGGGGCATGGATCACGGCATCGACTGGCTGGGCGACGAGGAGCAATCCGAGGAGCTCAACATCATCATTCGCGGCGGCCATTACGGCTGGCCTTACGTTTACGATGACCGCGAGATCAACCAGCGCCAAAATCCCGAAGAAACGCTCGGCCTCACGCGCGAACAATTCGCCGCCATCTCGATCCCACCCGTCGCCGGTCTCGAACCGCACAGCGCGCCCATGGGTTTCGCGTTCTACAACAGCGAGCAGTTTCCCGCCGCTTATCGCCATCAAGCCTTCCTTGCGCTGCATGGTTCGTGGAATCGCGCCGAGCCGAAGGGCTACAAAGTCGTCGCCGTCACCTTCTCGAGCAACGGCTACGGCATCGCCCAGGATTTCGTCACAGGTTTTTACCTGCCCGACTCGAACGCCCAATTCGGCCGGCCCTGCGGACTCGCCATCGCCCCCGACGGATCGCTCTTCTTCAGCGACGACAGCGGCGGCGCCATCTACCGCGTCACCTATCGCGGTTCGTCTCGCTGATGGAGGGGCACGCCTGCGCGTTGCACGGCGCCAGCGAGTTGGAACTTGAATACACCCGAGCCGCCCCCGTAACGCAGCGCGTCAGTCGGCAGATAAACCGCGGCGCAAAGCCACAGTTCTGGCCCCCCTCACGCCGCCCGCGTAAACGCCGTCTGCGGCGGCAGCGCCACCAGCTGATAATACTGCAACGCTCGCTGCCACCACGGCGCGAGCCTCACCGCCGGCGCGGACCAAATTTCCTCATGCAGCGTCACCATCGAGTCGACGTCGCCGAGCAAGGCCATGATTTCGCCGCGCTCCAATTCCTCCGGCCCCTCCAAAACCAGCCGCCGCCGCAACTCGGCCAACCGCTGCTCCGTCGCTAGCGGACGATCGTCTTTCGCCCGCAGCAACGACACATGCGCCGCATTCACATAGGGATCCAGCACCGCCTGCATCAGCCCCGAATGTTCCTCGAGTTCCGGCATGACCGGACGACCGGGCGGCGGCTCGGCCAACGCACTCGCCAGCCGCAAGAGCACCACCGGCGGCGCCGATTCCTCCGGTGTCCTGAAAATCCCTTTTCGCTTCACGGCCTCGCCGACGTCGTCCGCCCCCGTTAAATACGACAACGGAATCGACAAAAGAATCCCGGCCAGCAGCGGCGACATCCACCACGCCAGCGTCGGACTCACCGACACCACCCACAACGTCAGCGCCACACCGAACAAGGTCTGGCCCGCATGCGCTTCCACCGCTTCCGCCCACGCCGACGCTCCCGCTCCACCCCGGCGCTGACTTCCCCACGCCACCGTCCTCCTCAACAACGTCAGGAACACGAACTTCGTGTGAAACAACATCAACACCGGCGCAATCAACGTAAACGTCACCGTCTCCGTCAGCACGCCCGTCGCGATTCGTCCCCATCCGCCAAACTTAACCACCTCGCCCGGACGCCGGCGCAGATCGAGTAGCGCCAGCACTTTCGGCAAGAACAGCAACGCCAGCGTTCCCACAAAAAGCCCGATCGACTGCGCCCCCAAACTCCACGGCAACGAATGCTCTGCCGCACCGGCCGCCGCCGTCGCCCCGGCTTCGCTATATGCGATCACGCACGAAAGCATCAGAAACGCGAACCACAGCGGCGACGCCACATACGCCAGAATCCCCAGCAGAAAGTGGAGCCGGTTCACCAAGTGAAACCCGCCCGCCACGATCAGCCGGGTATGCTGCAAATTCCCCTGCAGCCACCGCCGGTCCCGCTTTGCAAAATCCACGAGCGTCGCCGGACACTCCTCGTAGTTCCCCGACACATCCGCCGCCAGCCACACCTGCCACCCCGCCCGCCGCATCAGCGCCGCTTCCACGTAATCATGGCTCAAGATCCGTCCCCCAAACGGCCCGTCTCCCGGCAACTCCGGCAACGAACAATGCCGAATGAACGGCTTCACCCGGATGATCGCGTTGTGCCCCCAATAGTTCGCTTCGCCCAACTGCCAGTAGTTCAACCCCGCCGCAAAGATCCCGCCGTAAAGCCTGCTCGCGAATTGCTGCACGCGCGCGAGAATCGTCGTTCCGTTCACCAGCGAGGGCACCGCCTGGATCAATCCCACTCGCGGATTGCGCTCCATCAACCGCACCAGTTTCGCCACCGCTTCGCCGTTCATGATGCTGTCCGCATCCAGCACCACCATATAACGATAACGGCTCCCCCATCGCTTGCAGAAGTCCGCGATATTCCCTGCCTTCTTGTTAATCCCCACCCGCCGCTTCCGATAAAAAATCCGGCCGTGCGCATCGAGCTTTTGCACCAGCGACAGCCACGCCGCCTCTTCCTCGGCCCATCGATTCGGGTCCGTCGAATCGCTCAACACGAAGAACTCGCAATTCGCGAGCTGCCCGTCCGCCTCGACCGAGCCATAAATCGTGCGCAACCCCTCGAACACCCGCCGCACGTCTTCGTTGCAGATCGGCATCACCACTGCCGTCGGCGCATACAAGGTCGACCGGTCGTCCGGATCGATCGTTCGTCCAATCTCGAACTCGTCGCCGCCGCGCCCGCGCAACCAATACCCGATCGCCGCTTGCACCGCCCCAAACGCCACCAGCGAAAACAGAATCGTAAACAGGGCCAGATGAATGCCCTTCCACACATCGAACCCGGAATACCAGTGCAGATCCGCCATCAGCGCGACCGCCGGAGCCGTCAAGGCCAGCACCAAACCTGCCACGCGCGTGCGACGACGCGTCGCCACCTGCGGACTCACCCGCGTCGGAACTGTTTCTCCGGTTCTCATTGGCTGCGTATCAACGACTCGCATACCAGGCCGCGCCGACGATCGTGACGAACAGCACCCACGAAGCCGCCGATCGCACAAAGGCCGAACGGCTGAACGTCACCCACTTCGCTTCCGCCATTTCCACCAGCGGAAACTCCAACATCGCCGGTGGCATCGTCAGCGGTCGCATCTCCGGACCCGCAACCAGCTGCGCCGCCGTGATTCGGCTCCGCACGTCGTCCGGCAGCGGATCCGTCCCCAGGAAATTCTGCGGACAACGCTCAGGAAGCTCCGACATCAACAACGCCAGACGCCCACGCGCCCGGAATCGTTCGTCATCCCAGGATCCTTCGCCCATCGCGCGTTGCATCCACTCGCCGATCCGCGCATGGGCCAAACGCATCGCGACCGTCACCGGCGCCTCGTGCGGCAGCTGCGCCGCCAGCGCCTGCGCATCGGCGATGATGTCGCCCGTCAACCGCGTCAGCAGCATGCGACTTTCGATCTGATGCGCCCGCAAGTAACTCTCCACGCGGAGGAACGCCTCATCCCATTCCGCCGGCACCGGCCCGACTTGGACCGCCGACAAACGCCTCGGTCCGCGCCCTTCGCTTCTTCGGCGAAGCGCCCCTTGCACCCGTTGAGTCCAGAGAGATTGTATTCGTAATGCCATGACGAGTCCCGGCGCCTCGCTGTTCGACCGCTGCGCCGGAGGCCACGCATAGAGTCACACTCTCGCCATTCGTTGCGGCGAAAAGCCTGGGAAAACCTCCTATCTTTCGCACCGCGTCCCCATCAGCCCACGTTCAGGTGCGCCGCCCGTGTCCGTCGAAGCCGATCTCGCGCCGCCTTCGCCGTCCCGCTCTACGGACTGCGCCCAAACTTCTGCCGATACTCGTTCACCACGAGTTCCACATCTTCTGGAACGATCCGCGGCTGCAGTCGAATTCGCCGAATCCACTCGCGAGCCGCTTCCGCATCTCCGTGATCGATCGTATATCGCGCCACGATCACCAGCGCGATCGGATGGTCCGGCTGCACCGACAAAGCTTCTTTCATCTCCGCCGCGCCCGCTTCGTCTTCCCCGATCTTGAAATAAGCCCGCCCAAGCTCGATGTAGACATCCGCTTGCGTGGAACGAAACCGCTTCGCTACCCGCAGTTCCTCGATCGCGCGCTCCATCTTCCCGTCAGCCGACAACATGTAACCGTGCACGTAGCGAAGCGCGCCCGAATCCGGGCAATGCCTTAGCCCCTCCTGCACGACGCGATACGACTCCGGTCGATCTCCCATCGCGAGCAGCGCATTAACCCAAATGGTCCACGCTTCGGCGTCAGTCGGCTGCAACGCCACCGCCTTCGCCACATACTTCGTCGCCTCCACCGGGTCGCCCGTAAAAAGATGAATCTGCCCCAGCTGGCGCAGATAAGGCGCCGGTTTTTCCGCGAGCGATGCCGCCCGTTCCAAACAGCGTTTCGCCCGTTCAGGATCATGACGAAAAATCGCCGCGCTCGCCGCGACACTCAGGAAATACGGTTCGTAGCACGCATCGATCAGCTCGTCGACCCACGGGTCGCGCAGCTCCACAAACTCCCGATGGTTCACGCGCGCATCGATCTTCGCCGCTTCTTCCTCGCGGCCAAAATGCTTGTGCACCGTCACCAGCAAAAAAAGCCCGGCCACGAAATCCCCCTCCTTCGCCACCGCTCGGTTGAGCAACGCTTCCGCCTCCTCCCACCGCTCCCGCGCGATCGCCACGCGTGACAGTCCAAGCAGCGCGTAAGGTTCCTCACCAAAACGCGCGAGCACGTCCTCATACCTGCGCTGCGCCTCGTCCCATCGATTCGCCTTCAATAACACATCGCCCGCCCGCACATGCGCGGGCAAATAATCCGGCGCCAGCTCCGCCGCACGCTTGAACAACGGCTCCGATTCTTCCAATCGCCCGAGCCCCGACAAAACCGCTGCCGGCAAATGATACCATTGCGCGTTCCGCGGATCGATTTCCCTCAAACCTTCGTAACACGCGAGCGCTTCTTCGAAGAATCCATTCGCCTGATACAAACGCCCCAGGTCCGCCATGGCTTCACGCGATTTCGAAATCGTCCGCGCCGCTCGATCCGTCTCGCGAAACCGCTCCTGCGCCACCGCCGGCCACGCCGACAACTCCGGCAACTCCGGCCGATAACGCGCGAGCGTCACCTTGCTTTCCCATACCCGCGGCCCCAGCCACGCGAGCACCGCCAACCCGCCCCCCACCGCCGCCACCAAAATCCATCGACGTTTCGTCATCGCTTCGCTGCGGGTTTCCACCAGGTGATCCGACTCATCTTTTCGAAGGGCGGATACGAATTGAATCCGCCCGTCACCAACGACGGTTGCCCCGATCCGTCGAGATCGGCCGCCGCACAACTGACGAGTTGAATCGGCGCATGCGCCAGCACGTGCGCCGTGAAATTTTCCCGTCCGTCATTCATGAACGCCACCAACGAAACCGCCCCCGGCTTGCTCCAGTCGTTGAATCCGCTCGTGCACAAAATGTCCATCGCACCATCGCCATTCAAATCAACGCCCACCGGGCTGTAAGCGCCGGGCAGATTCGCAATCCGGCGAAAACGAAAATAGCCATCGCCCCGATTTTCGAGCCACTGCACCCCGTGCCACGGCCGTCCGCCCGGCTCCGCATACGCGAAGCCGTCGCCGTTTGTATAAAGCACATCGATCCGCCCGTCCCGATTGAGATCGCACAAGCTGATCCCGCTGCTGCCGTAATCCTCGTTCGTCGAACCGAAGATGATCTTGTTCGTGAAGTTTCCCTTCCCGTCATTCTCGAACAAATACACTTCCTCCCACTGCTGCGACACGAGTGCGACGATATCGAGCGTTCCGTTCCCCGTCATGTCGGCGACGCACACGTTGATCGCACCCGAAAGATTCAGGAGATTGTGACTCCTGAACTGCCAGTCGCCGAGATTCTCCATCCAGCGAATTTCGCCCTGGTGATAACCAAACTGCGCCACCGCCAAATCGAGCCGGCCGTCACCGTTGAAATCTCCCGCCCGCACATCCGTTACACGCGCAACTTGATCGATGATCACCCGCTTCGTGAAACGCTGCTGCCCGTCGTTTTCCAATATCACCACCGATCCGATCTTGTCGTTGTTCGGAAACACCTCGCCCATGCAGGCCACCAGCACGTCGAGATCGCCGTCGCCATCGATGTCCACGACCTCAGTGTGCACCGGCGCGAGCAATTCAGACCCGATGACGGTTTCTTCGAATTTTCCCGGCGCCACCTGCCGCAGCCACACGACCGCCAGCAATTTGTCATCGCACGCCAGCACATCCAGCCTCCCATCCCGATCGAGATCGACGATCTTCACATGCGAGATCCACGGCTTGTCCGCTGACACATGGCCGATCGGCACTGGCACATAGCGATCAAGCGCCTCGATTGTTGCAACCTTCGCTGGCCGCGAAGGCGCGCCAGAGTTCGTTCGCTCGCAACCCGCTCCGGTCAAAATCACCACTCCCCACGCCAAGGCACAACAAGCCGCGCGAACCTTCGGAAGCAGGAGCAACATGGGGTGGGCCGGAACCGCGCGATGGTGGCAAGACCCGGAATCGAACCGGGGACACAAGGATTTTCAGTCCTCTGCTCTACCAACTGAGCTATCTTGCCCCAAACGCGAAGGGCCAGAGCAAAGGGCGCGCTTCCCCCGCGTCAACGGGATTTTCCATCGATCTCGCGATCAAGCCGAATCATGCGCGTGAGTGATTCGCCCGAGTTCTCTCGCTCGCCTTTTTTTGCACCTTCCACTGGCTGGGAAACGACTCCCCTCCGTTCCCCAACCCTATCACTCCTATGCGTTCACCTGTTCACGTCGGACTCATCGGCTGCGGCAAGATCAGCGATCAATACTTCGCCGGCTGCGCCCGCTATGACTTCATCAAAATCGTCGCCTGCGCCGACCTCGATCTGGCCCGCGCCGAAGCCAAAGCCCGCGAATACGGCATTCGCGCCCTCTCCGTCGACGAGCTTCTCGCCGCATCCGATATCGATCTGGTTCTCAACCTCACCATCCCGGCCGCTCACGCCGCCGTAAACACCCGCGCGATCGAGGCCGGCAAACACGTCTACACCGAGAAACCGTTCGCCCTCGACGCATCCGAGGGCGCAGAGGTCCTCACGCTCGCTCGCGCCAAAAACCTCCTCGTCGGCTGCGCTCCCGACACCTTCCTCGGGGGCGGTTTGCAAACCGCGCGCAAAGCCATCGACGACGGCGCCATCGGCCGGCCCGTGTCGGCCCTCGCGTTCATGCTCAACCGCGGCCACGAGAGCTGGCATCCGTCTCCACAATTCTACTACGAGCGGGGCGGCGGCCCGATGCTCGACATGGGGCCTTACTACATCACCGCGCTCGTCAACTTCCTCGGTCCCATCAACCGCGTTTGCGGTTCCGCTCAAGCCGCCTTCAAGGAACGGCTCATCACCAGCCAGCCGCTCGCCGGCACGATGATGCCCGTGCACGTGCCGACCCACGTCACCGGCGTCATGGATTTCGCCGGCGGCGCCACCGCAACGATCGTCACGAGTTTCGATACATGGCCTTATCCGCTGCCGTGCCTTCTCATCTTCGGAACCGAAGGCACGCTCGAGGCCCCCGATCCAAATCGTTTCGACGGCTCGGTCCGTATCCGCCGCGGCACGACTGCCGACTACCACGAAATCCCACACACCCATACGACCGAGCGCGGCCGCGGCTCCGGTTTGGCCGACATGGCGCTATCGATCCTTCGCCGCGATCGCCCGCACCGGGCCAGCGGCGCGCTCGCGCAACACGTGCTCGAAGTCATGGAGGCCTTCGAGAAATCCTCCACATCCGACCAACACGTCGCAATTTCCAGCACCTGCGAACGTCCACCCGCACTCCCCGCCACACTGTCTGCGAGCGAGCTCGACGCATGACCTTCTCCTTTGCCCATCCGAATCGCCGGTCTTGGGCGGTTTTGCTCGGGATCTTCACGCTCTTGGCCGCGTCGCAGCTGCGCGCGGCGATTCCCGTCGTGTTTCACACCGACATCGGGACCGACATCGATGATACGTGGGCCCTTGCCCAACTTCTCCGTTCCAACGAGCTCGATTTGAAACTTGTCCTCACCGACACCGGCGACACGCGTCATCGCGCCGAACTCGCGGCCAAGTTTCTCGAAGTCGCAGACCGCAGCGACGTGCCGATCGCAATCGGCGTCCCCGGTCCCGAGGATCAACAGCCGCGCAACCAGGAGCCGTGGATCAAAGGCTACGACCTGAGCAACTATCCAGGTGGGGTTCACGCCGACGGCATCGCAGCCCTCGCCACGTTTGTCGCGAACAGCAAGGAGCCCGTGACAATCATTTCCGTCAGTGCCGTCACCTCGATCGCGCGAACGCTCGAACGTCATCCCGAGATCGCCCGCAACGCTCGTTTTGTCGGCATGCACGGCAGCTTCGACATCGGCTACGGCGACAAACCTCCCGCCGCCGCCGAGTGGAACGTCAAAGTCGATCCCGCCGCGCTGCGCGTCGTCCTCGCCGCGCCTTGGCGCGAAATCCTGCTCACCCCGCTCGACACCTGCGGAAGCATCGATCTTGAAGGAGCCGATTACCACGCAATCTGGAGCGCCACGTCCGATTCTATTCTTCGCGCATTGATCGAGAACTACTGCATCTGGGCGCCCCGCGCCACGTGGATGAACTGCGATTTCTTCGCGCTCCGCTCCACCACGCTTTTTGACTCCGTCGCGGTCTATCTCGCCTACGACGAATCCTTCGTCGAAACGGAAACCGTCCGCTTCCGCGTCACCGACGACGGCTACACGATCCGCGACGAAGCCGGCCCCGCCGCTCGCGTCGCACTCCGCTGGAAGGATCGCACCGCCTTCGAACGCGACCTCGCCCAACGCCTGCTCCCGAGGTAGGGCGGCTTGTCCCAAGCCGCCGTTCTCCCGCCACACCCAACAAAAAAGCGAGCCCCGCGGGACTCGCTTTCGAAAACCAAAAAATAAATCGCTCGCGATCAGTTCGCCGCCGCCGGAGCCGCCGCCTGCTCCTTCGCCGCGAGCTTCGCCGCGTGGATCTCGGCCGAGCGATCCTTCTCCTGCACCGCGATCGCCGCCTTGCCGGTGCGGCCACGGAGGTAGTAAAGGCGCGCCTTCATGACCTCGGACTCACGCTCGACCTCGACCTTCACGACATTGGGCGAGTTGACCGGAAACACGCGCTCGACGCCTTCGCCGTAGCTGATGCGGCGAACCGTGAACGTCTCATGGATGCCATGACCTTTGCGGGCGATCACGATCCCCGCATAAATCTGCACGCGCTCCTTGTCGCCTTCGCGGACCTTCGTGTGCACGCGCACACCGTCGCCAACTTTGAAGGGGGCGAGGTCTTTCTTCACCTGAGCGGCGGTGATTTCTTGGATGATCGGGTTCATGGCTGTGAGTTAGTTGAGTAAATCGGGACGGACCTTGCGGGTCTTTTCCACCTGTCGCGCGTGCCGCCATTTCTCGATTTCGGCATGGTTGCCCGAGAGGAGAACCTCGGGAACGGACATGCCCCGAAATTCGGCGGGACGCGTGTATTGAGGAAAGTCGAGCAACTTGCTGGTGAAGGATTCGTGCGTCAATGACTTTTCCTCCCCGAGCACGCCCGGAATGAAGCGCGCCAGCGCATCGATCACCACCGCCGCCGCGAGCGTGCCATTCGTCAGCACGTAATCGCCAATGCTGATCTCCTGATCGATCACACCATCACGAATCCGCTGATCGATTCCTTCATAATGCCCGCTCAACATCACCAGATGCGTCTGCTGCGACAACTCGTGCGCGATTGCAGGCGATAGCGGCGTCCCATCCGGAGTCAGATAAATCCGCCGACAACCCGGCGTCTGCACCTGCTCGATCGCCGCAAACACCGGCTCCGGTTTCATCACCATCCCCGCCCCGCCGCCAAACGGCCGATCATCCGCCGTGCGATGCTTGTCCGTCGTCCACGCCCGCAAATCGTGCACGTTCACCGCCAGGTGCCCGGCCGCAATTCCCTTGCCCAGGATGCTCTCCGCCAGGAAGCCATCCAGCATCCGCGGAAACAGCGTCAAAACATCGATCTTCAAAGCCATCGCGCGATTACCCTCACGCCAAGTCCGCGAAGGACGCAAAACAGGAAAACAGAAGAGCCCCGGACATGTCCAGGGCTCCAAAATTCAACCTGCTTCCTTGGCGTCCTCTGCGCCCGTTGCGCGAGGCAACAAACCTCAGGCCGCCGGGGCACTCGCCGCGGCCGCGCGACGCGCCTTCTTGATCATCGCGTGCATCGTGTTCGTCGGCAGGGCGCCTTTGCTCAGCCAGTAGTCGACGCGATCCAGCTTCAAATTGATCGGGTTGCCCTTGGTCTTGGGCGTGTAGGTGCCGAGGTTTTCGACTGCGTCGCCATCGCGGCGGGAACGCGCTTCAGCGACGACCACGCGATACAGCGGCTGATGCACGGAGCCAACCTTGGTGAGACGGATTTTGAGTGCCATGAGCGGAATTTTGCGGAGCTATGCTTGCTTGGAAAAGTTGAGGACAACACCTCTCGCCTCCGGGAGTGTCAAGCCCCGAGTCCCCAGCTAACCACCGCGCGCCGAACCTTCGCGCTCCGCCCCGGACTATCCTTCGCCGTCACCCATGAGCGAATGGATCAAATCCACGATGGAGCAGTTTTCCTACGCTGGAATCGTTTTTCTGATGATTCTGGAAAACGTTTTCCCGCCAATCCCTTCCGAGCTGATCATGCCGCTCGCCGGTTTCATCAGCACACAGGGCGAGCTTTCGCTTCTATTTGTCATTGTCGCCGGCACCGCCGGCTCCGTCCTCGGCGCCATCCCTCTCTACTATCTCGGCCACTGGGCCGGTGAAGAGCGTTTGCGACGTTGGGCCCAAAAACACGGCAAGTGGGTCGGCTTATCACCCAAAGACCTCGACAAATCGCACGCCTGGTTCGAACGCCACGGCGGCAAAACCGTTCTACTCTGCCGCGTCATTCCCGGCATCCGCTCCCTCATCTCCATTCCCGCCGGAGTCTCGCGGATGCCGCTGCCGCAATTCCTGGCCTACACCACCCTCGGTTCGGCCGTATGGTCCTCGATCCTCGCTGGCGCCGGCCGCGCCCTCGGCAGCAACTACGAACAGGTTGAGAAAGTCATCGGCCCAATCAGCACCGCGGTCGTCGTCGGCATCGTGCTCACGCTCATCGTCCGCGCCGTCCGCCAAAGCCGCGCAGCGCACTAGCCATCGAGCGCGCGCCCGTCTTCCGCGCACAAATTCCTCGAACGAGTCGGATTTGAGATTGGCGCGAAACACGCGCGTTGGCACCACCATGCCTTCGCCGCTTCTACCATGATCTCCACTCGCGCCTTCGCCGTGCTCGGTCTCACGCTCGCCGCCGGTCTGGCCATCTTCGGCTTCCAAGTCGGCCGCGCCGTCCAAAAAGGCCGCGCCTTCGATCGCTATCTTACCGTCAAAGGTCTTTCCGAACGCGAGGTCACCGCCACGCTCGCGATCTGGCCGCTGCGTTTCGCGGTCTCCGCCGACGACCTTCCCGCGCTGCAAAACGCCATGGCCGCCGCGCGCACCACGGTTCTCGGCTTCCTCGCCGAGCATCAAATCTCTCCCGCCCACATCACTTTCGGCCTGCCCACCGTGTCGGATCGCGAGGAGGATAACTACCTGCGCAACGACAGCGGTCGCTCCGCGCTTCCGCGCTACAAAGCCGTCGTCACCCTCGTCGTCCGCAGCGAGCAGGTCGATGTGGTGAAAGCCGCTATCCAATCCGCGGATACACTCCTCGAACAGGGAATCACCCTCGCCAACAACGACTACAGCGACCGCCCCGAGTTTCTCTTTGCCGACATCAACGGCATCAAACCCGAGATGATCGCCGAGGCCACCGCCAACGCCCGCGCCGCCGCCGAAAAGTTCGCGCAAGACTCCCACGCCGAGGTCGGGGCCATGCGCCGCGCCACCCAGGGCGCTCTCGAAATCTACGACCGCGACATCGCCACGCCCGAACGCAAAATCCTGCGCGTCGTCACCACCGTCGACTTCTTCCTGGAATAAGCCGCACGCCGGCCCACCGGCTTTTCCGTTGACCAGCGTTGCCGTGCGCGAGACGTTCCGCGCTTATGCTCAAAGCTGGCATCGTCGGCCTGCCCAACGTCGGCAAGTCCACCCTCTTCAACGCCCTCACCCGCTCCCGCAAAGCCGAGGCGGCCAACTACCCGTTCTGCACGATCGATCCCAACGTCGGCGTCGTCACCGTGCCCGACGAGCGTCTCGCGATCCTGCAGAAAATCGCAAAGACCCAGGTCGTCATCCCCGCCGCCATCGAGTTCGTCGACATCGCCGGTCTCGTCGCCGGCGCCAGCAAGGGCGAAGGTCTCGGCAACCAATTCCTCGCCAACATCCGCGAGGTCGACGCGATCGTTCAGGTCGTCCGCTGCTTCGAAGATCCCGACGTCGTCCACACCATGGGCGGCGTCGATCCGGTTCGCGACATCGAGGTCATCACCACCGAGCTGGTCCTCGCCGACCTCGACGCCGTCACCAAACGCATCGAAAAAACGCAGAAGAAGGCCAAGTCCGGCGACAAGGAAGCGCAGGCCGAGGTCGCCCTCCTCCAAAAACTCGAGCCGCATCTCAACGCCGGCAAAACCGCCAACACGCTCGCCGCGACGGACGACGAGAAAACATTGATGAAGCTTTTCCAGCTTCTCACCGCCAAACCCGTTCTCTTCGCCTGCAACGTCGCCGAATCCGACCTCGCGACCGCCGAGCAAAATCCGTTTGTCCAAAAGGTCGCCGAATACGTCCGCACGCATCACGACGCGGCCTACGTTCCGATCAGCGCCAAGATCGAAGCCGAACTCATCGATCTCTCGCCCGAAGAGGCGAAAGCTTTTCTCCAGGATCTCGGCGTCGACGACTCCGGCGTCTCCGCGCTGATCCGCGCCACTTACGCGCTGCTCGGTCTCCAAACTTACTTCACCGCCGGTGAAAAAGAGGTCCGCGCCTGGACGATCAAGAAGGGCTGGAAAGCTCCGCAAGCGGCCGGCGTCATCCACACCGATTTCGAAAAGGGCTTCATCAAAGCCGAGGTCGTTTCCTACAACGACCTCTCGACTCTCGGCAGCGTCGCCGCCGCGCGCGACGCCGGCAAATACCGGCTCGAAGGCAAGGAATACGTTTTCGCCGACGGCGACGTCGCCCTCTTCCGCTTCAACAATTGAAGCTTTGTTGTAGGGCGGGGTCTCCCGACCCCGCCGCTCGTCGACGCACCGCCGGTCTTTTGCGGCGTCGCACGTCAGACATCTGCCGCCGCGCAACTTGCGCAACGTCCCACGCGGGCGCGTCACGAAACGTTGCCAAAGCCGCGCCGGCTCGCATTTCTTCCCGTGCAACCACCGGACGGTTCTCCGACCGGCGTCGATCCTTCCGTGTCCCACTCCGCCTCAGCCTCGTCTAATCCGCCATTTCCCCCGGTGATCGGCGGCCCCCTGCCCACGGGAGAAGCCCTCGATTCTGCGATCCTGCGAGTCTTGATGGATACGATCCCCGATCGAATCTATTTCAAGGACCTCCAAAGTCGCTTCGTCCGCGTCAACCAAGCTTACGCCAAATGGCACGGCATCGGTTCCGCCGACGATGTCGTCGGCAAATCCGATCACGATCTTTTCGCCGCCGTTCACGCCGACGTCGCTTACGCCCAGGAACAGGAAATCATCCGCACCGGCGTCCCCATGGTCGCCAAGATGGAAAAGCTGACGCTCAAGGACGGCAGCGTCGCCTGGGGCTCCGCCACCAAGATGGCCTGGCGCGACTCCGCCGGCCGCATCATCGGCACCTTCGGACTCACCCGCGACGCCACCGCCGCCAAAAAAGCCGAGGAAAAACTCATCGAGGAACGCAACCTCCTGCGCACGATCATCGATCACCTCCCGGCGCGTATTTACGTTAAGGATACTTCGTCCCGCTATCTCCTCAACAACCTCGCCCACCTTCTCATGCTCGGCCTGCACGAACAGGCCGAAGCCACCGGGCGCACCACGCTCGATTTCTTCCCCAACGAACGCGGCCGCCAGGCGCTCGCCGACGATCGCCAGGTGATTTCAACCGGCCACGCGATTCTCAATCACGAGAAATCCGACTACTCCGCCGGCGAACCTCATTGGGCTCTCACCACCAAGGTTCCGCTGCGCGACGTCAACGACAACATCGTCGGCATCGTCGGCATCAGCCACGACATCACCCAGCGCAAAACCGCCGAAAACGAGCTCAAGCGTCGCACCACGGAAATGGAGACCGACGTCCTCATGGCCCGCCAGGTGCAGGAAACGTTTCTCCCGCGCACCTACCCCGTCTTCCCGCGCGGCGTTCCTCCGGAATCGAGCGCACTTCGCTTCGCCCATCGCTACGTCCCCGCCACCACGCTCGGCGGCGACTTCTTCAACATTCTTCAACTCTCCGACACCAAGTGCGGCGTGCTCGTGTGCGACGTCATGGGCCACGGCGTTCGCGCCGGTCTCCTCACCGCGCTCATCCGAGGCGTCGTCGGCGAGCTCGGCGAACGCGCGGAAAATCCGATCAACGTCCTCACCGAAATCAACCGCAGCCTCTCGCCCATCCTCGAGCAAACCGGACAGCCCATCTTCGCCACCGCCTTCTTCGGCATCATCGACACCGCCGCGAACTCCATCCTCTTCGGCAACGCCGGCCATCCCGCGCCGATGATCCGGCGTTCCGACGGCTCCGTGATGAAACTCACCTCCGCGAATCCCGAGCCCGCCGCCGGCCTCATCCCCGGCTTCACCTACACGCGACAGGAATGCTCCTTCAACGCCGGTGATCTTTTCTTCGGCTACACCGACGGCGTCGTCGAAGCGCCCAATCCCAAAGGTCAGCTCTACGGCGACGATCGCCTTGCGATCTTTCTTCGTCACAGCCTCGGCACGAGCGCCGAGGAACTCTGCGGAAACCTCGTCGCCGAACTCGCGAGCTACAGCAATCGCGCGATTTTCGAAGACGACGTCTGCATGCTCGCCGTCGAATCCACCGGCACCACCTGCTTCATCCAGCCGGTCACCTACGACATTTAGTTAGTTTCCCGCTTCTCATCCCATGGAGGCGCGGTGCCCCCACCGCGCAAAGAGACGCCTCGCTCCGCGTCCGGGCTACACCGCCGCGACCGTCACCCCCGCGCGCTCCAACTCCGTCCGTATCCGCCGCGCGAATTCAACCGCCTGCGCTCCATCCCCATGCAGGCAAATCGTGTCGGCCACGATCGTCACGCGCCCGCCCTCCACCGCCCGCACCTCGCCGTCGCTCACCATCCGCAGCACCTGCTCCACCGCCTCGCCTTCATCTTCAATAACCGCTCCTGCCTCGCTCCGCGGCACCAACGTCCCATCCGCTCGATACCGGCGATCCGCAAAAACCTCCTCCACGACGCGCAACCCGCACGCCCGCCCCGCTCGCACCAATTCGCTCCCCGCGAGTCCGAACAACATCAGTCGCTCATCGAGCGCTCGCACCGCCCGCGCAATCGCCGCCGCCACCCGCGCCTCTCGCGCCGCGATATTGTAAAGCGCACCATGCGGCTTCACATGCCGGACTTCCGTGATTTTCCCGAGCGCCTCCACTTGCTCCGTCACCAGCCGTTCGATTTCCGCCGCAGTCAACACCCACTCCTTCCGTCCAAAGTTCGCCCGATCCGCAAACCCCGGATGCGCGCCCACCGCGACGCCAAACTCGCGCGCCAGGTTCACCGTTTCTCGCAACGTCTTCACATCTCCCGCATGCGCCCCGCACGCGATGTTCGCCGACGTGATCCATCGCATGATCGCCGCATCGTTGCCGATTCCTTCTCCGACATCGCAATTCAAATCCACCCGTCTCATTTCACGTCTCTTCGTGTCCCTCCGTGTTCACCCGTGGTTGAGTTTCTGCGCCAGCCCTTCCCGCAAAATCGCGAGCTGCTTCTCTCGCGCGAGCGCCAAGCGATGCGCCTCATCCATCGGAATCTCCACAAACCGCACGCGATCGCCGGGCCGCAACTGCGCCACCAGCGGCAGATCCACCGATATCACGTGCGCCACTTGCGGATAGCCGCCGATCGTCTGCGCATCTGCCATTAACACCAGCGGCTGCCCATCCGGCGGCACCTGCACCGTTCCCGGATTCACCGCCGACGACAACAACTCCTCCGCCCGACTCCGCTCCAATTTCACCCCGTGCAATCGCACGCCCATGCGATCCGACTGCGCGGACACCGTGAAAACCCGCCCGAACAACGCCGCTCCATAATCCTCCGCCTGCGCCCCGAGCACAACCCTGACAGTCGGCTCACTCGAATACGGCGGGAGCACCCGCGGATCGATCGTCCATCTTCGCTCCGACGTCTCCACCCGCTGCGTTCTCTCGCACGCGCCGATTTCCAACGTATCGCCATCTCTCAACGCTCGTCCTTCGAATCCGCCCAATCCCGCGCGCACGAACGTGCTTCGACTCCCCAGCACCGGTTCCACCGCGATGCCTCCGGCGACCGCAAGATAGCCGCGGCATCCGTTCGCGCACGCGCCGATTTTCAACCGCTCCCCCGCCTCGACACGCAGCGGCTGCCACGCCGTCACGCCTTCGCAGGTCGCCCCGCCCACCGCCACCCACGCTGCCTCCGAAAACTCCACCTCGGGCCCCACCAACGTGAACTCCAGCGCCGCGGCCTCCTCCGCGTTTCCCACCAGCGCGTTCGCCACTCGCAGCGCGACCGCATCCATCGCGCCGCTCGTTGGAACGCCGGAATGCCGGCAACCGCGACGCCCGAGGTCCTGCACCGTCGTCAACATCCCCGCGCGCACGACTCTCATTTCCATGCCGCAAACTCCTCCGCACCTATCACGCGAAACCTCACTCGATCTCCGACGCTCAGCATCGCCGGCGGCCTTCGTTCCACATCGAACAAGGCCAGCGGCGTGCGACCGATCAACTGCCATCCGCCCGGCGTCTCCAACGGATAAACTCCCGTTTGCATCCAACCAATCCCCACCGATCCCGCCGGCACCCGCGTGCGCGGCGTCGCTCTCCGCGGCGTCCGCAGTTTCGCCGGCAATCCACCCAAATACGAAAACCCCGGCGCAAAACCCACCGCATGCACGACGTAAGCCGCTCCGCTGTGCAACGCCACCACCTCCTCCACCGCGATTCCGCAATGCCGCGCCACCTCGTCCAAATCCGCCCCGTATTCACCGCCGTAGCACACCGGAATTTCGATCGCCGCCCTTCCCTCGCTTCGTCCGCCCGTCGCCATCTTCTCCGGCACCACATCCGGCCACGCATGCTCGGTTTTCTCCGCGTGTTGCCCGATGAGTTCGCAGACCCGCTCGAAAACCGGCCGGTCACCCAACGCAAACGCCGCCAAATCGTAATACACCGCCACCGTCGCATACGCCGGCACCACGTCGACGATCCCGACCGGACGCGCCACCTCCAGCGCCCGCGTCAACGACCGCACGCGCACCAGCGTCGCGTCGTCGATGTTGCGGCCCAACGTCACCAAGACCGCCGAGTCTCCCAACGGCGCAAACATCATGTCGCCAACCCTGCGCTCCCGTCCTCGCGATAACAAAGCAAATTTGCACCCGCCCATCTCCGGCGTCCGCGTTCGCTCCGGCCATATCTCCGCACCCGCTTCCTGTTCGGAATCAAACCCCTGCCGTTCCACCGCGGTTTGGTTTGCAGTTTCCTCTGGGAAAGCCTGATTCCTACCGCTTCATGCGTCGCTCCATCGTCCCATTCGTGATCCTCCCGCTGCTCCTTTTGAGCGGTTGTCGCGAGGCCAAGATCGCCAGCTACCGCGTTCCGAAAGAACAGCCCGAACCTTTGCCGCCGGTTCTCACCGGTGACGTTCCAGCGACACCGCGCCCGGCCCCGAACGCACCCGCCTCCGGCGTCGATCCCTCGATGGCCAACACCGCCGTGCCCACCGCTTCCGGCGGCGACCTCTCGTGGTCCGCACCCGCGCACTGGAAAGCCAAGCCTTCCTCCGCCATGCGCAAGGGCAGCTACGCGATCGTCGGACCCGACGGCGCCGAAGCCGACCTCTCCATCACCGCCTTCCCCGGCAACGTCGGCGGCGATCTCGCCAACATCAACCGCTGGCGTGGCCAGATCTCGCTTCCGCCGATCTCCGAATCCGACCTCGCCACCCAAACCGAGCACATCGACGCCAACGGTCTGCACATCACCTTCGTTGATTTCGCCAACACCGCTAATCCGCCGCAACGTATCACCGGCGCCATCGTCCCGCTCGGCAACGCCACCTGGTTCGTGAAACTCATGGGCCCCGACAACGTGGTCGCCCCCGAGCACGCGAACTTCCGCGCCTTCCTCCAGACCCTTCATCCTCCCGCGAACGCCACGCAATGAACGACACCGTCCGCCAATTTCGCGACTTCTTCGTCTCTCTCCGCCTCACCGTCGTCCTTCTCGTCCTGTCGCTCATCCTGGTTTTCGCCGCGACGCTCGACCAGGTGAACCTCGGCATCTGGGCGGTGCAGGAAAAGTATTTCCAATCGCTCTTTGTCCTCTGGCGCATCGGCGACATTCCCGTGCCCGTTTTCCCCGGCGGTTATCTCATCGGAGGATTCCTCCTCATCAACCTCGTCGCCGCGCACATTTACCGCTTCAAATTCACCTGGCGCAAAGCCGGCATCTTCCTCACGCACCTCGGCCTCATCCTCCTGCTCCTCGGCGAACTCTTCACCGGTCTCTGGCAGGAGGATTTCCAGATGCGTCTGCTCGAGGGCGAAACGAAAAACTACTCCGAAAGCTTCCGCGCCAACGAACTCGCGATCATCGAAACCACCGACCCGACCGTCGACGACGTCGTCGCGATTCCCGAATCCACCCTCGCGCGACGCGGCGAAATCCAACACCCGAAACTCCCGTTCCGCGTCGTCACGCGCGAATACTTCCCCAACGCCGTCCTCCAACTCCACGCCAACGTCCCCGCCGGGACGCCTCCCGCCGCCACGCGCGGCGTCGGGCCGAAGCTCGTCGTCACACCCGTTCCGCTCACTTACAAACAGGACGAACGCAACGCGCCTGGCGCGATCCTCGAACTCATCGGCCCCGACGGCTCCCTCGGCACCTGGGCCGTTTCCACGATCCTGCCCGTGTCGCAAACAATTGAATACGCCGGACGCACCTGGCGCATCGGCCTCCGCTTCGAACGCAACTACAAGCCGTTCTCCCTCACGCTCGAGAAGGTCACGCACGACGTCTACGTCGGCACCGAAATCCCCAAGAACTTCTCCAGCCGCGTTCACATCACGACGGCCGACGGCAGCGAGAACCGCGAGGTGCTGATCTACATGAACAACCCGCTGCGTTTCGGCGGCCTCACGTTCTACCAATACCAAATGGACAGCGCCCGCGGCATGAGCGTCTTCCAAGTGGTCCGCAACCCCAGCTGGCTGATCCCCTACATCGCTTGCACGATGATGACCGTCGGCCTCCTCGCCCAATTCGCCCTCCACCTCACCACCTTCTTCCGCCGCCGCCGCACCGCAATCCCGGCCGCCGCCTGATCGGTTCGAGTATGAAACGCCTCCTCCCTTTCCTCGCTCTCGCCTTCGCCCTCGTCTGGGTCGCCTCCACGCTGCGCCCGCCGAGCAACAAAACCGATTTCGACATCGTCGGCTTCGGCCAGCTGCCGGTCGTCACCAACGGTCGCGTCAAACCGCTCGACACCGTCGCGCGCACTTCCCTCCTCGTCCTGCAAGGCCGCCAGCGCGTCAGCTCGCCCGAAAAAAGCGGCCCGCTCGTCAGCTCTCCCGCCGAATGGTTGCTCGATGTCACGTTCCATCCGCAGAAAGCCGACACCTACCCGACCTTCGTCATCGATAATGTCGAACTGCAAAACCTCCTCGGCAAAACCGAGGAATCCCTCCGCATCGACTACACGTCCGGCGTCAAAAAGTTTTTCGCCGTGCTCGGTTTCCTGCCGAGTCACCACAAGCGTTTTTCCTACCAGGATCTCGAACCGCATTTCCGGACGATCGACGAACAAGCCCGCCTCGCCGGACCCGTCGAAGCTCCCCTTCGCAGCCCGTTCCAAAAAGCAGTCATTCAGCTCCACTCGAACCTGATTCTCTATCAGCAACTCCGCTTGAGTTTCGTCCCGCCCGAGAGCGAAAACTTCCTCGCCGATCTCTCGCGTTTTCAAAACACGGTCGAGGCGGGCGTCGCCGCCGTGCGCGCCAAGCAGGCCGGCGAAGCTCACGACGAAGCCGCCGCCCAACTGATGATCGATTTTGGCCACAACTTCGTCCGCCTCAGCGAAGCCGGCTCGCTCCTCGCCATTCCACCTCCTGCCGGCGAAACCGACGCCAACGGTTGGAAAAACGCCGGCACCGCGCTGGTCGAATCCTTCCAAACCGCGCGCGTAAATCCTTACGTTCTCACCTACGCCGGTCTCGCGCGCACGTGGCGCAATGGCGATGCCGAGAACTTCAACGAAATCGTCCGACTCTATCGCCAGCAGCTCGATAAGAACTTTCCCACGACGCTCGACAAAACCACCGCCGAAACCCGCTTCAACGCCGCGCAGCCGTTCTACACGAGCATGTCGCTCTACATCGTGGCGTTCTTCCTCGCGATCTTCTCCTGGCTCAAATGGCCCGACGTCCTCGGCCGCTCCGCCTTCTGGTTTGTCGCAGTCGCGTGGATACTTGCCACCATCGGCATTGGCATGCGCATGTGGCTCGAAGGCCGTCCGCCGGTCACGAATCTCTACTCCTCTGCGCTTTTCGTGGGCTGGGGCGCCGTCGCACTCTGCCTCTTCCTCGAAGCCGTCTACAAAAACGCCATCGGCAGCGTCGCCGCTGGCGTCGTCGGTTTCGCCACCCTCCTCATCGCGCACCACCTTTCTCTCGGCGGCGACACGCTCGAAATGATGCGCGCCGTGCTCGATTCCAACTTCTGGCTGGCCACGCACGTCGTCGTCGTCACCGCCGGCTACTCCGCCACCTTTCTCGCCGGCTTCCTCGCCATCATCTACATCCTGCGCGGCCTGCTCACTCGTTCGCTCGATCGCGCCACCGCCGATTCGCTCGCGCGCATGGTTTACGGCATCATCTGCTTCGCGACTCTCTTCAGCTTCGCCGGCACCGTCCTCGGTGGCATCTGGGCCGACCAATCCTGGGGCCGTTTCTGGGGTTGGGACCCGAAGGAAAACGGCGCGCTCATGATCGTCATCTGGAACGCTGTCATTCTCCACGCCCGCTGGGGCGGCATGGTGAAACAACGCGGACTCATGTGCCTCGCGATCGGCGGCAACATCATCACCAGCTGGAGTTGGTTCGGCACCAACATGCTCGGTGTCGGCCTGCACAGCTACGGTTTCACCGACGCCGCCTTCGTCGCCCTCTCGGGTTTCGTCCTCAGTCAGATTGCGATCATCGCGATCGCGCTGATTCCTCTCGAAAAATGGCGCAGCTTCAAAGTCGCGCCCGCCCCCACCGAGCCCGAACACGTCGAGGTCCTGAACTGATGTAGGGCGGGGTCTCCCGACCCCGCCGCTCCCCGGCCGATCGCCCTCTCGCCCGCCCGCGCCTACTGCTTCACTTCGTCCGGAATCGGCTGCAGCGTCGCATGTCCCGGCGCCACCTTCTCCAAGTTCGACGATACATCCGCGTCCACGCGCCCCGCTGCCCACTTCACCGCGCCGGTAACCATCGACTGAAACGCGTCGCTGTCCCACACGTCCTCGCGATGTCCCATCGCGTTATACGCGACCCGGCCGTTTCCATGCATCCGCGCCCACGCGAGCGGAAACGGCGGACGCCGATAATCCCCGCCTTCCATCCCTTCCGTCTCGAGCACGAGTTGCACGTGAAGATTCGGCGCGAACTCCTTCAACGTATACCACTCTTCCTTCACGCGAAGTTCGCTCCCCAGCTTCTCGAACCCCGGAAACTTCGGCGACACCACCCGCGCCGTCGCCACCTGCTGCGGGCCGTGCCGGATGAATTCGCCGCCGAGCATCTGCACGAACACATCCGCCTCGTCTCCATAAAGCCGATACCGCTGCTTCCGCTTCGGATTGTTTCCGCCACCCGACTCGCCCGTGTGAAAGGTGTCACCGCAGCTGTGCAGCCCCACAAACCCGCCGCCCGCCTTCACCCAATCGAGCAACGCCTGCTTCCCTTCCGCCGACATCGCCGGATGTCCGTCCGTCCCGACGCTCAACAGATGCCCGCTCGTATAAAACATCACGACATCGAACCCCTTCAGATACTCCGGAGAAAACAGACTCCCATCCTTGCTGAACGTGAAGGTGAACCCCTCCTTCGCGCCGACTTTCTCGAGCACTCGCTCCGAATAACTCCGCTCCCCTTTCTCCCACTTGATCACGCTATGCTCGAAGCCGGACGACTTCGTGAAATACAACACGCGCACCGGCTCCGCCGCCTTGGCCATCGTCCCGGCAGCCATCGCGACCAAAACCAAAAAAACCTTTCTCGGGGTAAGTTTCATGCCCCCAGCAATAAGCACTTCCATTCCTCGTGCAACAGATAGGACGCGGGCTCCCCGCCGAGCCGTCCGCCTCGGGAATCGTTGAGTCTTACCTTCCCAACAGCTCTTCCGCATGCGCGATCGCGCTCTTCGCGTTTCGATCGCCCAACATCCGCGCCAGTTCGCTCACCCGTGCCTTCCGACTCGCTTGAATCGGCTCGATCGTCACCACCGCGCGATCCTTCGTCTGATCCTTCGTGACCACCAAATGACACGTCGCCTGCGCCGCCACCTGCGGCAAATGCGTCACGCACAGCACCTGATGGCTCTTCGCGATCGCCGCCATCTTCTCGCCCACCACGCGACCGATTTCTCCACCGACGTTCGCATCGACTTCATCGAACACCAACAGCGGCACGTCATCCAAATCCGCCAGCACCGTCTTCAACGCCAGCATCACACGCGCAAGTTCTCCGCTCGACGCCACGCGATTCAACGGCAGCGGCGCCTCGCCCACGTTCGGCGAAAACAAAAACTCCGCTCCGCAATCCCCCGCCGGCCCGAGTGTCTCGAGCGGCACGATCCGCACCTGAAAATCCGCTTTCTTGAATCCCAGCTGCGCGATGCTCTTCGCCGCCACTTTCGCGAGTTCCTTCGCCGCTTTTTCCCGCAGCAACCGTAGCGCTTGCGCCTCTTTCTTTGCCGCGCGCTCCGCGTCGCCGATCTGTTTTTCCAAACGCGCCAGCGCGCCTTCCAAATCTCCCTGCACCTCCAACCGTCGTCGCATCTCATCCCGCGCCGCAATCACGGCCTCCACCTCGCCGCCATGCTTCCGCTTCAGTTCCAGCCAGGTGTTCATCCGCGTCGCGAGTTCCTCCGCCTGCTCCGGATCGAACTGCAACTCCTGGCTCAAGGTCGAAAATTCCGCCGCCACGTCGTTGAGCTCGACCGCCACCGACGCCAGCCGATCCGCCAGCGTCTTGCTCGACGCATCGATGCTCTCCACCTGCCGCGCTTCCCGCAACAGTGCCGCGATCCGCCCCTGCACACCGTCCTCGCCCGCCAGCCCGCTTTCGATCGCCTGGGTCAGTTCGATCAACTCCTGCGCCCGACTCATCCGCGCGAAATCCCGCTCCAGCGTCTCCATCGCTTCATCGGTCAACTCCAGTTCGTCGATCTGCGCCAGCTGCCGCTCGAGAAACTCGATCTGATCCGCCGACAACTTCGTCTCGCGCGCGATCCGCTCCCGCTCCGCCACCAACTGCCGCCACGCGTCATAACTTTTCCGATACGCCGAGCGCGCGTCGTTCGCCCGCGCAAACGAATCCAGCAGATCGAGCTGACAGCTCTCCTTCAACAATCGCCGCGGTTCGCTCGGCCCGTGAAAATCCACCCAGCGCTCCCCAATCCGCTGCAACGCCGACAATGTCGTCAGCCCGCCATTCACTGTGATCTTCGGCGCCTTCTCGCGCGGCAAACTCCGTTTCAGAATCAACACGCCTTCCTCGCAAGCCGGCAGATCCAGCTCCGCCAGCAGCGCATCGATCTGGCTCGCATCCTCAAAAAACAAACTCGCCTCGACTTCGACGGCCGGCGCGCCTTGCCGAATGATCGTTTTGTCGGCCCGCTCGCCGGCGAGCAGGCTCAACGCCCCGAGCAGAATGCTCTTCCCCGCGCCTGTCTCGCCGGTCACCGCCGTGAATCCCGCCTCGAAATCGAGCGACACTTCCTCGAGCAGAGCCAGATTTCGGATACGCAGCGACTGAAGCATAGGGCGTCCGAGTGAGTGCCGCCAACCCCCGCAACTCAAGCCCGCACCGGCGCTTTCCTCACGCTTCGCGCGCCTTTCCACGGGTGCCTTAAACAAACTCCTCTCTTGCGAAATCCGACACAGAAATTTCCTTGCCCACACGCGTCAGCATCGTGCTTACTCCCCGACCCGTTTAGGCGGACCTTTAGCTCAGTTGGTTAGAGCGTTTCCTTGACATGGAAAAGGTCACTGGTTCGAGTCCAGTAAGGTCCACCATCCAAACCCCTCCACACGAGGGGTTTTGCCTTTTTAGGCTTGGTTCGTATCGGGCGCGTTAAGCCGCCCCAGCCGCGTCGCTGCCTCATCCCGATCCCGCGCAATCTGATCGCGCAGCGCTTCCACATTCTCGAAGCGTCGTTCCGCCCGAATAAAATCCAGCCACTCGATCACAACACGATCGCCGTCCCCGTAAGGACAGTCCGTCAACACGTGCACCTCCAGCCTCGGCTCCGTCGTGTTCTCGACGGTCGGACGTAGTCCGTAGTTCGCCACTCCCGAAAGCCGCCCCGCCGTTTTTGCCCCCGACACTCGCACCGCATACACGCCGAATCGCGGACGCAAATCCGGCGACCACACCAGATTCAACGTGGGAAATCCGATCTGCCGCCCCAGTTTCTTCCCCGGTGTCACGATGCCGTCGCACGAATACGCCTGCCCCAGCATCGTGTTCGCCGTCGCAATCTCTCCGTCTTCGATTGCCGCTCGAATCCGCGAACTGCTGATCGGTTCGCCGTCCAGGCTCACCCGCGCAGCACTGAACACCGACAGTCCCAGCTTCTTTCCTTCCGTTACCAGCAGCGCGATATCCCCGTCGCGCCCACGTCCGAACCGCCAGTTCTCGCCAACGTAAACCGCTGCGAGACTCGGCAGTCGCTGCTTCAACCAGGGCAGAAACTCGTGCGCCGAGATCTGCGCAAACTCGGGCGTGAAGGGCTGCGTAATCACCCATTCGATCCCCAACGTTCCCAGCACCCGCGCCTTCGTCGCGCGATCCATGATCATCCGCGTCGGCTGCGCGGGTCGCAGCAACACACTCGGATGCGGCGCAAAGGTCAGCACGGCCGCGACGCCTCCACTCCGCTGCGCCGAAAACACCGCCGCCTCGATCACGGCGCGATGCCCCAGGTGAACACCGTCGAAAATACCGATCGCCAGATGCAACGGTCCCGTCGGCAGCGTCGCCCCTTCAAGCCCGTCGAGTTGCACCGGCATTTTCATCGTCTGCGTCGTGCAAGCCTCCGAATGCCGTCCATCTCCCGCTCACACCGCGATACTCGGCACCGCCTGGTGCACCGGTATCAGCCGCTTCTCCAACTCCGACAGTGGCATCGCCTCGATCTGCTCGATCGTCAGCGCCTGCGAAACATGGAATTTATCCGTCGCCGTTCGCCGCAACGCCGCCAAATGAGCGCCGCAGCCAAGCCGCTGTCCCAAGTCGTGCGCGATCGTCCGCACATACGTGCCTTTGCTGCAGCGTAGTTTGAAATGGATACGCGGCGTCTCGAACCCCGTGAGTTCGAAACTCATCACGCGAACGAAGCGCGGCTCGCGATCGACCTCCACTCCTTTGCGCGCGCTTTTGTAAAGCGGCACGCCGTCGATCTTGATCGCCGAATACATCGGCGGCGTTTGGTATTGGTCTCCCAGGAAACCCGCCATCGCCGCCTTCACTTGCTCCTCCGTAAGCACAGGCACGGGCCGGGTTTCGAGCACTTCGCCGTCCGCATCCTGGGAATCCGTCACTTTGCCGAGCTCGATCGATCCTTCGTATTCCTTGTCGAGGCTGATGAGGTATTGCGACACCTTCGTCGCTTTTCCGATCAACAGGATCATGAGACCCGTCGCCATCGGATCGAGCGTCCCAGCGTGGCCAATACGCTTCATGTTGAACTTGCGGCGCAACCGCGCGACCACGTCGTGCGAGGTGTGCTCGCCCGGTTTGTCGACGAGCAGCACGCCATCGTATTCTTTTCGTTGCAGCATCATGCCGTGATCTCCGCTTTTTGCGCGTCCACCGCCGCGATCTGCGCCGCGAGCGCCGCGACCAGCCGTTGACGAAACTCAGCCGCCTCCGCCGGCTTCACCGTCAAACCGGCCGCGCACGCGTGGCCGCCACCGTTGAACTGCGCCGCCACGCGGTCCAAACGAAACGCCGGATCCTTCGCGCGCAGACTCGCCTTCACCGATCCATCCGGTCGCTCCTCGATCAGCGCGCCCACGTCCACGCCATCGATGCACCGCGCGTAGTCCACCAAGCCTTCGGTGTCCTCGAGGTTCGAACCCGTTTGCTCGAACACGCCGTTCGGCAGCGTGCCGATGCACACCCGGCCGTCACATTCCATCGCAAGCGAGGAGAGAAACCGCTGCAGCAACTGGAGCTTCCCTGTCGTTTCGCGTTCGTAGAGTTCGAAGCCCGCTTCGGTCGGCTTCGCCCCGCGCGCCATCAATTCCGCGGCCAGCAGAAACGTCCGCCGGGTCGTCGATGTGAACCGGAACTGCCCCGTGTCCGTCAAAATACCCGTATACAACCCCTGCGCCGCTTGCGCATCCACCGGCAACCCGTTGTCGAAAAACAGCCCCGCCAGGATCTCGCACGTCGCCGCCGACGCGCTGTCGACCAGGTTGAACTCCGCGTAACCGACATTCGATAGATGATGGTCGATGTTCGCCACCGGCGCCGCGAACCGCGCCTTCAACCGCTCGCCGGCGCGCGCATGATCCGCACAGTCGACAAAGATCGCCGCGTAGTCCGCGGGCAGGCCCAGGGCGGCATCCGTGCGGATGAAGCTCATTCCCGTCACCAAAAACTGGAGACGGCGCGGCACGATGTCCGCGTTCACGCAGACCACCTCATGTCCCCGCGCCTGCAGCACCCGCGCCAGCGCGATCTGCGCTCCGATGCAATCGCCGTCCGGTCGGGCATGGCCAATGACCGCGATCTTCTGCCCGCGAATCCGCTCCAGCAACCGCGCGAAGCGCGCCGAAAGTTCGGGGAAAAAGCGCTCCATTACTCCTCCGGCTTCGGCTCCTCTTCCGGACGGCCCTCACGCCGCTCGATATCCTCCAACACTTCGAAAATCCGCGCGCCATGCTCCGCCGCGTGATCGGGCAGATACTCGAACTTCGGCAGATACTTCAGCACAATCCGCCGGCTCAGCTCGTCGCGGATCTCCTTCGCCTTGCTTCGAAGCCAGCGCAGTTTCTCTTCCTGTGTTTCCGCCGGACCAATCACCGACACAAACACGCGCGCGTCACGCAGATCCGGCGACACCCGCACTTCCGTCAGCGTGATCGCCGTCGCTTCGGCTTGATAACGTTTGCGCAGGATATCGCTCAGCTCGCGCTGGATCAGCACGTTGACGCGAAGAGTTCTGTTGCTCATGGCCGTATGCAGGGAAGCGCCGCCACCTCGCCAACAGCGATTCGGAAATGTGCGGTTGGCAACCCAGGGTCGACTTAGAGCGACGCCCGGACTTTCTGGATTTCGTAAACCTCGATGACGTCGCCGGCTTGATAGCCGTTGAAATCGTCGAGCTTGATACCGCACTCGAGGCCGGCGCGCACTTCGTTCGCGTCGTCCTTGAAGCGCTTGAGCGTGGCGATCTTTCCTTCGTGCACGATCTCGCGACCGCGCCGCAGTCGGGCCGAGGCGTTGCGCGTGATTTTGCCTTCGGTGACCAAGCAGCCCGCGACGAAACCTTTCGCCAAGGGAAACACCTGACGGACCTCCGCAGCGCCGGTCTTCGTTTCCTTCAGATCCGGCTCCAACATGTCGGCCATCATCTCGCGCACCTTGTCGCCCAACTCGTAAATGATCGAGTAGGTCTCCACGCGAACGCCGTGATGCTTCGCGAGTGGCGTCACGCCGTTCTCCAGCTTGGTGTTGAACCCGATGACGACCGCACCGGCGGCACTCGCCATCGATATGTCGTTCTTCGTGACGAGGCCGACTTCGGTCGACACGATCTCGAGCGAAACCTTCGTGCTCTTGATGCCTTCGAGAATCGTGCGGATCGCTTCCGAGGACCCGAACACGTCCGTCTTGATGATGAGCTTCAGCGTCTTCGCCTGCGTCGCTGCGATGTTCGCGAACAACTGCTCGACCGAGACCTCCTTCGGCGCCGAATCCGTCGTGGTCGCCACCTTGCGCAGTCGCTGCTGCTCTTCTTCCGCCAGCTTCTCCGCTTCGCGCGGATTCTTGACCGCCCGGAACGTCGCACCGCTGTCCGGCGTGCCGGACCAGCCGATCACGCGCACCGGCGTGGCGGGAGCCGCTTCCTTCAAATTCTCGCCGCGCTCGTTGAACATCGCGCGAACGCGCGCGTAGTGCGGTCCGCAAACCAGCGCATCGCCCACCTTGAGCGTTCCACGCTGCACGATGACCGTCGCCATCGGACCGCGGCCGACGTCGACCTGCGACTCGATGATGATGCCGCTCGCTTCGGCCTTGGGATTCGCCTTCAGCTCGAGCAGATCCGCCTGCAGCAAAATCATCTCGAGCAGGCTGTCGATGCCCTGCCCCTTGATCGCCGCCACCGGAACCGTGATCGTCTCACCGCCCCAATCTTCCGGCGCGATGTTCCGCTGCTGCATCTGTGCCTTTACCTGATCGAGGTTGGCACCCTTCACGTCCATCTTGTTCACCGCCACGATGAGCGCGACCTTCGCGTTCTGCGCGTGCTTCAGCGCTTCGTCGGTCTGCGGCATGAAGCCGTCATCAGCCGCGACCACCAACACGGCGATGTCGGTGACGTCAGCACCGCGCGCGCGCATCTTCGAGAAGGCCGCGTGACCTGGCGTATCCAAAAACGTGATCTTCCGATTGTTGAATTCGACCTGGTAAGCGCCGATGTGCTGCGTGATCCCACCCGCTTCGCCTGCGGCGACATCGGCTTTCCGGATCGCATCCAGCAACGAAGTCTTGCCGTGGTCGACGTGGCCGAGAATGCACACGACCGGCGGACGCGGCTCGAGGAACTTCGACTCGTCCTCCTCCGGCTTCTTCTCCTTGCTCTCCTTCTTCGCCTGCTGCGACGCCGCGTCGCCGCGGTGTTTGATCTCCAACAGGAAGCCGTGCTTCTCCGCGACCTTGATCGCGACCGCCTCGTCGATGTTGGAATTCATCGACGCAAAACCACCCGCTTGGTTCAGCTCGGAAATCAACCGAAACGGCTTCAACCCCAACGCCGTCGCGAAATCGCGCACGACGATCGGCGGCTTGATATGAATGATCTTAACCTCGCCTTGCTGCGTGACCGTGGCCGAGGAAGCGGAACTGGACGCCGACGCCGCACCCGGCACAGGCGGCGGTAACACCGGCCCGGTAGACGGAGCGCGCGGTGGCAACGGCGGAGCAGTTGGCGCCGACACGCTCGGCGCCGGCCGAACCGGGGGCGGCGGAACCGCCGCGGGCGCCGACACCGGCCGCGGAGCGGACACCGGTGTCGCCTGCGGAATCGGCGGAGATTTTGGACCAGTCGACGGCACCGGCGGCGGACTCGAGCGCACAGGCGGAGCAGGCGGCGGCGCCGAAACCGGCGCGCGGGGCGGAGCCACGATCGACGGCGGACGGCTGACCGGAGCGGGCGTGACCACCGGCGAAGCCGCCGCAGCCGCTGCTTTCGCAGCTGCGACTTTCGCGGCTGCCGCAGCCTCCTTCTCGCGCTCCACGTCTTCTTTGCTCTTTACGAAAGCTCCTGCGGGCAAACGCACCTTCGGCGCCTCCTCGTCGTCCGCCACGACCGTCGCGCCAGCGGGCGCTTCAGGCTCAGCCGCTGCCGCCGGCTCGGGCTTCGCCGCTTCTTCAGCCGCTTTCGCCGCGGCGAACTCCTTGTCGAGTTCCTCGACGTAGATGTTCGCTACCGTGCTCGAGACCGACTTGGTATCCGCAGAGACGTAGCCTCGCTTCTTGAGCAAGGCTAACATGTCCTTACCCTCCATGTTGTGGCGTTTGGCGAGTTCGTGAATGCGGAGGCTCATCAGTTATTCAGACGGTTCGTGGGCGGGAGAGTGAATGAAAGGCTTATCTCGGGGCAACACGGGCGATGATATCGCTCGCTTCCTCGGGCGTGAATCCGGCGTCGACCAAGTCGTTCGCTTCCACTCCTTCGAAGGCTGCGGGCGAATTGATGCCCATGTCCACCAGGCGGCCGGCAATACCAGCATCCAGCGAGAACGCCTTCACCAGCGAAGCGATCGCATTGCCGCGCGGGTCATCACCGACGGCGCGGAACTCCTCGATGTCAAGCCGCCAGCCAATCAGCCGCGACGTCAGACGAGCGTTCTGCCCTTTGCGGCCGATCGCGATCGCGAGATCCTCGGTCGCAACTTTCAGCATGATCCGATGATTCTTCTCATCGATCAGGACGTCGCGCGGCACCGCCGGCTTCATCGCTTCGATCACCATGTCACGCGGACTCGGGAAATACCGAATGATGTCGATCTTCTCCCCGTTCAGCTCGCGCACGATGGTTTTCACCCGCGCACCGCGGGCTCCCACGCAAGCTCCGACAGGGTCAACCTTCGGGTCGGTGCTGGTCACGGCGATCTTCGTCCGGTAACCCGGCTCGCGGGCAAACGCTTCGATCTTCACCGTGCCGTCCGCGATTTCAGTCACTTCCAATTCGAACAACCGGCGGACAAACCGCGGGCTTCCGCGAGACAAAATGATTTCCGGTCCGCGCGGCGTGCTTTCGATGTTGAGCAACAAGCAACGGATGCGCTCGCCCGGTTGATATTCTTCGCCTGGCACCTGCTCCTTGCCCGGCATGACCGCCTCCGCCTTACCAAGATCGATGAAAAGGTCGTTGCGTTCGCGCCGACGCACCGTGCCAGTCACGATGTTGCCGACCTGGTCCTTGAAATCGTCGAAGATACGATCCTTCTCGAACTGCCGCAGCCTCTGCATCACCGCCTGTCGCGCCGTCTGCGCCGCAATGCGGCCCAACGTGGATGGATCGATTTCCTTTTCCAACACCTCGCCGATCACCGCGCCCGGTTTGATCGCCTGCGCGCGTTCCACATGAACTTCCGTCTTCGGATTGCTCACGGAATCGACCACCTTGAGGAGCGACCACGCATGCAGCTGTCCGTTCTTCGGATTGATCTCAATCTTCAGCTCCTGGCCGGAGTTGACTCCCTTCTGCGCGGCGGTCTTCAACGCGTTCGCGATGGTCGCGATCATGTCCGCGCGGGGGATCCCCTTCTCCTTCTCCATGTATTCGAGAACTGAAAGAATTTCGCTGCTCATAGGGTTGGCTTTTTGAGAAAAAAAAAGCGGGCCGGACGGCCCACTTTCTTGAAAGTGGTGTTGTAGAGTCGGTGACGTTACCGTCCCGCGCAAAACGATGTCAAGCCCCGCGCCCCTCCGAATCCCCCTCAACCCGCTCCTGTTCAATCAGCCACCCCAACAACCCTTGAGCCAGGCCGTGGCAGAGCGGTTGCGACCGCCCACTCGTCACGCCCAGTTCGCGCAACCCGCGCGCCAACGACTCCGGAATATCCCCGGTAAACCAGCACTGCCAAAGCCCGCCTGAATCGTCCGCTCCTCCCGCAGCCAGCAACGGCAAGAAACCATCGCAAACCAGATTATCGAAACGCGTGCCACCCACCCGATCGCCGCAGATCGCTTCCGCCAGTTCACGCCGCCTGCGTGTCAGCCCATGTCGCTGGCGCGCATCGCCCACCGATCGCACCGCGTCCTCCGGATCCACTCTCGGCAACCGAGCCGCCACTTCTTCCAACGCCGTCGGCCAGAGCGGACGCGCCCCTACCCACTCCGCATACTGCCGCAACCGGCGTCGTGGATGATTCGCGGGACGAAGCCCCTGCAAGCTCCACGCTTCCTGCTCCGCCTCAAATTCCGCCTCCACGGAAAACGTCTCCTCCCGCCAAGCAGCGAGCGGCGATCGCGACGCAATTCTCAGCATCGGAGCGCGATTGAATCGGTATCCCAAAATCTCCAACGCCACGTGGTGGCACGCCGACTCCCACCCGAGCCGCTGAAGCCTCATCCGCGCGAAATGCACCTTCTGACACCACCGTGCTTCCGCATGCCTTCGAAGCAACTCCCGCAGCTCGCCCAGCGGAAGCGGCGCCAGCTTTTCCGTGATCTTCGCCGCCGGCCGTTTCGCGAGCGTCTCGACGACCTCCTCCGTCGCGTATTCTTCGAGGTCGTGTAACAACAGCGGCAGCAACGCCAGGACGGGAATGGGTTCTCCGGTTGCTCCGCGCGTCACATGCCCCGCCGGCGGCGGAAACAACACCACGTGCAACATCACCTCGTCATACGCACGGTCCCGCGCATGGCCGTGCGCCGACCAGTCGCTCGCATGCAGATGCAGTTCGACATCCCCCACGCACTCCGGGCCATCGCCGAGTCGCAGTCGCGCCCCGCGGAAATCCGGTCCTCCGAGCAGATTCCAACGACCCGGATGTAACACGCGCACCCGCCGCCCTTCGATCGTCGACGCCGACTCCCGCGCAAAATCACCCCGCAACCAGATCTTCTGCAGCAGCTTCTCGGGAAACGCGAAGGGACCATACAGCCCTTGCAGTTCCGCGACGCCATCGCGCCCTTCCACGCCCTCACTCGCTTCGCCACCCGTCTCACTCATGGCGCCGCCACTTGCGTTCATTCGCCTCCCGCATCGCCTTCACCGCCCCCGCTTGCCGCGCCTCCGCCCGCTCGATCCACGCGCGCAAATCTCCCGCGTGCATTGTCGACGCTCCCGCCGCCGTCACCGTTTCTCGTTCTGTTCGGTCATCCGTCGCCACCACGCACGCAGAGGGATCCGATGCGTTTGCCACCATCTGCTCAATCACGTCGTCCGCCGTCAGCGACGTCGGGGTGTAAATCACCGAAAAACTCGCCTGACCCGAAGGCCGCTCGACCACGATTTCTTCGCCGCGCCCGTCGTGCACAATCGTCACGCGAACGCTCTCGCTATCGTGAATCGCCGCCGCCCGCTGCAACAACTGGGAGCGCGCGGCTTCTCGATCCGTTTTCAACAGCTTCCGCAACTCCGGCCACGCATGCAGGATGTTCGCACCGTCAATGAGCAGATGCCGCTGGAAGCTCACCCGGCCAGTGTGCATCCCCGCCCGCGCGATGCCATGTCTTTCCCTGTCATTCGCGCACGCGCCGCGCACTCCGACGCGGCGCTCCCGCGACGCTCCGCCCGCCGTCGGAGTGTTCGACGCCGCTGTCTAAAGATTTTCCGTCTTCGGCGAACGTTCACTCGCCTTGCGCGCCACCGGCGCATCGCCGCGACTGCGCGCTTTGACGGAACTCTTCGGCGACGATTTTTTCGCCGCAGCGGATTTCGGACGATTTTTCGGAGCAGTTTTGGTTTTCATCGTTGAGAGCCTTAAAGTTCAGCCGCGGTCCGTTTCCTTGGCTTCGATGTCACCGCGCTCCCGTTTCCGATCCTGCGGATCGGTTTCTTCATACATCTTCTCATTCATCCGCGCCTGCATCGACTCCGGCATCAGGCGCCGGCCCATCACCATCGCTTTGTTCATCATGCCCGGAACGACTAATCGTTCGCCTTTCATCAGCCCCGCGTAAGCCGCCTCCGCCACTTCTCGCGGTCCCATGACTTTCGCCTTCTGAAATGCATTGGTGTCGATCATGTCCGCCTTCGGGAAGAAGTCCGTATCCGTTGGCCCAGGACAGAGCGTCGTCACCGTCACGCCTGTGTTCGCATCCTTCAACTCCGTCGCCAACGCCTCCGACCACGAGAGGTCGAACGCCTTGCTCGCATGATAAACCGCCAGCAACGGCCCCGGCTCGAATCCCGCAATCGACGCCGTATTCAAAATCCACCCACGCCGCCGCTCGATCATCGGCGGCAGAAATCGCTTCGTCAGCCGGATGGGTGCTTCGATATTCACCCGAATAATCTGCAGATCGCGCTCCAGCGGAGTTTCCCAAAACCGGCCGCGCTGCCCCAAACCGGCATTGTTCACCAAAATGTCCACGCCGACGCCGCGATCGATCAGCGCGTCGAACACCCGGTCGGCCCCATCGTCTTGCGCCAAATCCTGCGCCAACGGCAGAACCGTAACCTTGAACTCGTCACGTATCTGCACCGCGACTTCGTCGAGTTCCGTCTTCACCGGCGCGACAATCACCAGCGGATGCCCGTGCCGCGCGAACTCCCTGGCCAACGCCAGACCGATGCCGCTCGATGCTCCCGTGATCAACGCCGTGTCCAGCTTCGGTGAAGAGGTCGTAGTCTGCATGCCTCCCCTCCAGCTTCGCGCGTGCCGCCGCACCTCTTCCGCCACTAACGGCTTGAACCCACCGCAGTAAAAAAAGAGCGGCCCGGAAAAAACTCCGCCGCCTGCACCCGCGATCTGCAATCCTCCGCGAAACAAACAGGCAATCCGCAACCACGCGAAACGTGCCAAGCCGGTCTCCGGTCCGGTCACTTCAGACCGTCTAAATCCCTTCCAACCCGAGCTGCTTGATCAACTCCGCCGGCGGCCCATCGAACGTCGCCAACGGCACATTACCGATATAGCCCACATCCTTCATGCCTTGCGGCGTGGTGTAGAAACCGGCTGCCGTCAGATCGCGGACCCGCGCAAAAAACTTCGCCGGCCCCTTGAACTCCTCTTTCGCGTCGGGCTCATAGCGAATGTCGTCGCACAGCATCGTTTTCTGCCGCGCGATCGTATTCACAAAAGCAAGACCGAAGCGCCGCTGCGACTCCGCTTCGAGCCACTGCAATCCGTCCAGAATCAACGTCCGGTCCGCCACCTGCGCCGGATACGGAGCGCTGATCCACTCGTCGATGAAGTCGTGCACCCCCACCGCCGACGCGCTCGGCGATTTCGCGTCCGCCGGGATGATCACGTCGCACAGCGCAGCCACGGTCTGACGTTGCGCCGCCGTAAGCGTGAGCGACCAGAACTCGCCCGGTTTGTAACTCTTGTTGAGAAACGGATCCGTGCCGTAGCCGGCGCCTTCGAACGCCGTGGCCAGTTGCTGCCCAAACGAAAAATGCGGCGCCATCGCGAGGCTCGCCGACGCCGTCAGCATCCACTTGATGGCCGTGCGTCGATCGATCCGGGGAAGTTCAGGCGTATTCATGATATGGTGTTTTTTCCGCTACCTTCGCCGCCCCTTACAGATTCCCCTTCTTCATCTCGTCGAGCATGTAATCCGCCGCGCGCCACGCCAGCGCCATGATCGTCAACGTCGGGTTCTTGTCGGCATTCGAAGGAAACGGCGCGCCGTCCGTCAGAAACACATTCTTCACGTCCCACAACTGCCCCCACTGATTCGTCACCGACTTTCGCGCATCCGCGCCCATGATCGTGCCGCCGACTTCGTGAATGATCTCGCCGCCTCTCGCGATAAAGTCGCGCGGATTCGTCGCCGGCGAATGGCGCACGTTGCCGCCCATCGATTCGACGATGTCCCGGAACGTCTTCCGCATGTGCGCCACCTGGTTGATCTCGTGCTCCGACCATTCCCAGTGAAACCGCAGCACCGGAATCCCCCACTTGTCCTTCAACTCCGGATCCAACTCGCAGAACGATTTCTCGTTCGGAATCATCTCTCCGCGGCCCGACATCGAGATGAACGACCCATAATACCGCCGCGCGTCTTCCTTGAACTTCCGCCCGTAGCTCCCCTTCGTCACGAACTCCAGCCCCGCGAAGGTAGTCACGCTCGGCATCTGCTTCCCGGGACTGCCGAGTTCGATGTGATACCCGCGCGCAAAATTCAGCTTCCCCGCGAGCTGTTCCTGATAAAGCCACCAGGGCGCGTAGAGATGCATTCCGCCGGCGCCGTCGTCGTTGAGCGACGGCAGGTTTTCGAGTGCCGGAATCTGCCCGCTCACGCCCGTGCCCACGGTGTCCATGATGTATTTCCCAACCAGCCCGCTGGAATTGCCGAGCCCGTTCGCAAAACGCGTCGACTTCGAATTCAGCAGCAACCGCACCGATTCGCACGCGCTCGCCGCGACGACGATAATCCGGCCGCGCACGTGCGCATCGCGCCCGGTTCGCTTGTCGACAAACGTCACTCCGGTCGCCTTCCCCGTCTCATCGTGCGTGATCTCGCGCGCCATCGCGTCCGTGAGCACGTCGAGATTTCCCGTCTCCAACGCCGGCGGCAGATGCACCGTCGTCGATTGATAGTTCGCGCGGATCGAGCAGCCCCGCCCGCAGGGCGTCGCCCAGAAACACGCCGCGCGCTTCTGCATATCCGCCGCCAGGATACGCTGCGCCTTCGGATTGTTCGGGTGCAGCTTCGGCGGGATGTTCACGTGATCCATCGGCTTCGTGAGCACCGCGCGATGCGCCGCGATCACCGGCACGCCGAACTTCGCGCCATGCTTCTTGATCATCAGCTCGCCGAGTCGCGGCTTCGGCGGCGGCTGCAGGATCCCTTTCGGCGACGCCGGCGTGTTTTCCAAATCCTCCTCGCCGCCATAAACGCCGATCAACATCTCGACCTTGTCGTAATACGGCGCCACATCCTCATACGAAATCGGCCAGTCGAAACCCAGTCCGTCGCGACTGTGCGGCTTGAAATCATAGACGCCGTTCCGCAGCGAGATCCGCGCCCAGTGATTCGTTCGTCCGCCCAGCATCCGCGAACGCCACCACATGAACTTCTGCCGCGGATCGTCCGACGCGCTCACATACGGCTCGCCCGGCACGGTCCACCCGCCGTCGATGGTCGCGTCGTGAAATCCAAACGGCTTGTCCGGCGTGCCCGAACCGCCCAGCGGCGCCTCGCCATTCGTCTGAAACATCGGCGTCTCCTTCACGACGTCGTAGTTCCGTCCCGCTTCGAGGATCAACACCTTGGCGCCTTCCATGCACAACGTATACGCCGTCTGTCCTCCGCCGGCGCCGGAACCGACAATCACCACATCGTAATTTTTCTGCGCCGTTTCAGGAGTGACAAAAGCCATGGGGTAGCGGAGGTGACGAACGGTTGTCGCAAAAGTTCCGGCCTGCCAATCCCGCGATTTTGTGTTCGCGCGCCAACGCCCTGAGACGCTTTGCCGCTATCCAATCAACGGATACGCAAATACTCCAGCAACGCCCAATCGAACGTATTGTTCGCACCCGGTCCCGGCAGCACCAGAAACGCCAGCTTCCCGTCCGTATGCTCACCCAGCGGCACCGCGATCCGTCGCGGCGACCGATCGCCCCACGGCGTCACCCACTCCCGATGCAGCATCGCGGCCTGTTTGCCGGGTTTTCTCACTTCTATGATGACATACACACCATCGAACGTCGGCTTCTCGAAGACCTGTGAATCCATCCGGTATCCAACCTCCACCCGCGTCGATCCCGGCGGGATGGGAAAAATCAGCTCCGTCGGACTGTGCGCGAGCAGCATCTTCCCGCCATCCACGTCGTAGAAGTTTACGCCAAAGGGAAATGATCCCGTTTCCGCCGGCGGACTCATCGTCTTCACGATTTCTTCTGCTTCCGGCAGGCTCGCGATCGCCACCGGTTCCTTCAACAGCAGCACGTTCTCCGAAGGCGACAACGACACGCCGTGGAAACTTTCCTTCTCCAGCACGGCCCGCATCTGCATAAACGAATCCCTCGCAGCGTAAACGGTCGCGTCTCCCATCCACGTGAAGAGAGGCACCAACTCCAACGCAAAATCCTCACTCCGCTCGAGCACCCAGTCCGCATGCCCGCGAGACTCACCCAGAAAGATCACCAGCGGCACCCGTAAATCCCGCTGCAATTGGATGCTCTTCCGCACCGCTTCCGGCCGATGGAACATCTGGCTGTCCGGGATCATCATCATCCGCCGGTGAGTTCTAAACGGCAGCTCGGAACTCCACCCTCCCGAATGCACCACGACCATCTCGTCCGGCTTCGTGAGCCTGCGGATCGCTTGAATCAATCCTGAGTCACCGCTGTTTGGCGCCACCTGCACCAGATAAAACTGGCTTCGATACGCCACGAACTGCCCGACCGCCACAACGGTCAGCGTCGCAAGACCCAACCATCTGCCCGCCTGCCCCCATCGCGCTCCATCCCAAAACGCCGCTACGCCCACGCCCAACGCGCCGCATGCGAACAAAGCGGTGGCGTAGAAATAGTATTCGTGGATGGCGTAGAGATTGATGAAGATCGCCTGGCCCGCGAGAAACGCCACCAAACCGAGCGCCGCTATCCCGCGATTCCTTCCCGCGAGCACGACCACGCCAGCGACCGCCAGGACCAGCCCCCACCACGGCATCACTGCCGTATTCCAGTGGCGCCATAACGCCTTCCATACGTCCGGATCCCAACGCTGCGCCCAGGTGCCAAAGTTGAAATACTTCAACTCACTCGACACCGTAAACGCCGCGAGCGGATTCATTTCCTTGATCCGATCGGTGATCCACACCCACCCGAACCCCACCGCCAACAGCGGCAGTCCGAGCAGAAAGACATCTTCGGCAATCGCGCCCCACGCCTTCCACCCGCGCGCCCGCGCCCGCCACACGTCGCTCAAGCCCCACAGCGCCGACGGCACGCAAAACACCGCCCACGTCGTCGACTTCACCAACACCGCCGCCACGCCAAAAATCAACGCCGCACCAAACTGCCACCAGCGCCGCTCCAGTCTGTAACACACCAGCCAATACAAAAACCACACCGACGCCGCCAGCGCCGTGGACTCGATCATCACCGCGCGCGAATACAGCAGATAAACCGGCGCAAACAACATCGGCAGCGCCCCCAGCGCCGCGCCCATCGGCGAGAATCCAATCCGTCGCAACACCCGCACCACGCCCGCGAACGCGAGGTAAAACGCGATCAGGCTCACGCATCGCCCCGCCGTTATGATGTCCATTCCCGTCACTCGCGACATTTCCGCCGTCGCAAATTGATAGGCCGGAAACTCGAACGGCACCGACCACGGCTGCCCGAACACCGGCGTCGAATAATCCAGCCGAAACCCATCCTCCTGCATCGCCTGCACCGTCAGTGCCGTCTGCGCCTGACGAAACTCATGCCCGGACATCCCGCGGATCTCCCACCCCCGCGTCGCCCACCACAAGTGTCCCGCCATCGCCGCCAGAACGAGAAGAAAGGCCGCCCATTCTTTGCGGACCGCAAACGAAGTAGTCATCAGATAATGGATGGGATTCTCAGGGACGAAATGCGTTCGCGTCAACGCACGTTGATCTTAACCCAATAGGCCCAGTCAAAAGAATAACTCCCGTTCGACCGCGTGCGAAACACCAGCCGCTCTCCCGCTGCCGCCTGAATCGGGATCACTTCCCGCTGCAATCCGCGGTCTTCAGCACGTGTCGCCGGATCCAACACCCGATGATACGCCCGACGTTCCGCCCCGTCCGCGCCTTCGATATCGATGATAAACTCCACACCATTCGTTTTGTCGTTCCGTTCGTAGGCGTCCGGCCTGATGCCAAAGTGCCATTCCACTTCCTTCGCATTCGCCGGAGCCGGAATCCAAAGATCCGCGTCCGGATGCGCCGCGATCGTTTCCAGATCGTTCACCCACCACAAATCATAGCCGAACTGCAGCCGCACCTGCACCGGCGCCGGATGCATCATCCCGAACATCGTCTCGGCCATCCCGCGCGTCACCATCCTGGGCCGGTTCACCGCCGTCGGCGGCCGATCCGGATCCGCCGAAGACGAAATACCTTCCGGCCGAATAGCCTCCCGCGCTCGCGCGACCACGATGTCACGATACAAGTTACTCACATAAACGTCCGCGGAGGTGTGCGAGAACGTCGGCGTCGTTTCCAAATCAAAACGCTCCGTCGCCAGCTCCCGCAGCGTCTGATTCTCGCGTTGCCCTCCCACCAGCACCAACGCCGAGACGTGCTCGTCCTCCAACGTGTCGAACGCCCGCTTCAGGTAATCGACGTCCCACTCGAGTCCGTTGCGAATCATCAACGCCCGCTGCTTCGAATAATACGGAATAATCGCCGACCAATCCGTCCCCGAAATGATCAACACGCTGCCTTTCGGCAGGAAGCCGCGCAACGCATGCGTCAGCCCCGTGCCGCCATCGCTCTCCACGCGCTGCATCTCGAAATAATAGCGCGCATACGCGTGATACATCGGCGCGAAGGGCAATAACACGAGCAACCACCTAAGCCCCCGCGGCGCCCGCAAATCGAACCACCCATTCACCACAAACCCAAACGCGCATACCACAAACACCGCCGCCGCGATGAAATAATAATCCTGATACGCATACGCATACGGAAACATCATCTGCGCCGCCAAAAACAACCCCGCCGCTCCCAACACCCGCCAGCGCTCCCCGCGCAACATCGCCGCGCCTCCGAGCACTAACACGCCAATCACCCACGGCTGCGCAATCGCCTGCGACCAGCACTCCAACAACCAATGCCAGGTCTCACGCGAAATCCGCGCCCCCAACTCATACATCCCGAAATTTCCTTCCGTCAGATTCTTCGACGTCATGAACACCGTCGAGGGATTCGCCTCCTTGATCGCATCCGTAAACTTCACCCACCAGGTTACCGCCACCGCCGGCCCCACCACCGCACCCACACCCCACCCGATGGTTTCTGCCATCGCCCGCCCGCCACGCTTGTTCTTGAAATCCTGCCAAAGACACCACGCGCCAAACAAGAACGCCGGAAACAACCACACAAAAAATACCAGGCTCTTGATTAGCCCCGCCGCCGTCCCCGTCAGCGCCGCCGCCACGAGCCATCCGAATCGGCGCGTCTTCATCGCTTCGACGAAGCACGCCAAAAACCACGCCGAAAGCATCATCGTGGTCACATCCATCAAAAACGACCGCGAATAAAAGATATACACCGGGGTCGCCAAAACGAGCGCCAGCGGCAGCAATCGCCGCACCGGCCTCAACCCCGCCCGCCCAAGCAGTAAATACAGCGCAGGCAACGCCAAATAGAGCGACGCCACCCCGACCGCTCGCGCACTTTCATGATGCGGCCACCCCGTCGCGCGGCTCACCCCCACCACCGCCCATTGATAGAGCGGAAACTCCAGCGGCGCCATCCAGGGCTTCCCAAAGATCGGCGTCTGGTAGCGCAGCGAGAAATTATTCTGCTTGTCGATATACTCGGCGATCATCGCCGTCTGCGCCTGACGAAACTCGTGCCCAATCAAAAATCCCGCACTCCAGTTGTAGGTAACGAGATAGAAGTTCGCCACCAGCGCCGCCACAAACACCGCCACCAGAAACCCCCGATCGAGCCGATCATCCTTCCGCAGGTTCGACGCATCCACATCTCCGTCGACGGAAGATTCGCTCTGGCTGGAACGATCGGCGCCTGCCGACGTGGATACAGGATTCATACGGGAAAGACGTTTGTTCAAACCACGCGGCCCGCCGGCTTGTCAACGGACGTTCCGCCGCTCGCGCCGCCATCACGCCCCAAGACCATCTCCTCGCGCCAACCCGCTATCGCCCTCGTGCATTCGGCCGCATTTATCACCTCCGCTTCCACCTGCTCCCGCCGGCAAAACTGCGCTTGTCTGCCCAACGCCCTTCCCGCTCTAATCGGCTCCTTTCATGCAAGGAAACGACTCCTGCTTCTTCTTCATCGATCAACCCAGCGACTGGCACCTCACCGAAGAAACCGCCGACATCCGCGGCTGGGTCCATGCCAAGGACGGAGCCGAACTCCTCGACCTGCGCGCGAAACTCGACGGCGTTATCTTCTACGGCATCAAGGGCCTCGACCGCCCAGATCTCGGCGCCCATTTCAACAACTCCCCGTCCGCCGCCAAAGCCGGTTTCCGCGTCAACGTCCGTCCGTGGCTCGGCGCCCAAACCCTTACCCTCGAGGTCCTGCGTCCTGACAACACCTGGCAGGAGTTCTTCCGCACGTCCGTTACCACGTCCGGCGACAAACTCCCCGCTTCCCAGCCCAAGCCACGTCTCCGCACCGCCCTCGTCCCCGAAAGTCTCTACTACCTGTATCGACATTTCCACTTCGAACCCGCCGCCGCCCTTCGCGCCGAAGCCAAACGCGTCCTCGCCGAGATCACCGTCAACCAGACGGAGATGCTCCCCGAAAACGACCTCGCCGGCTTCCTCGACCTTCCCGACAACTGGGTCAACGCCCACTACGAAAAATTCCGCGTCTCCGGCTGGGCCTTCTCGACGTCCCGCACCATCGCGCGCCTCGCCGCCACCATCGGCTGCAACTCCGAAAATCGCCTCATCTGGGGCAAGGAGCGCGAAGATGTTCTCCTCCATCACCCCAACTTTCCCCAAGCGCTCAAATCCGCCTTCTACGGCCTCGTCGATGTCCGCGCCGACTCCTTCAGCCCCGCGTGCCTGAAGATCTTCGTCGACTATCCCGACCAGCCTCGCGCGCTCCTCCGCTCAAAACGTCTTTTCATCAACAAGCTCGACGAAAACTCCGGCCCCATTCCCGTTTTCGGCGAAGCCAAATTCCTCCGCGTCGCCTCCGCTTTCCTCCGCGAAATCCTCGCCGGCGGCTACGCCGTCGAAAGCTGGTCCGGCCTCCTCGGCGCCATCGCCTCCACCCGCCGCAAGCTCGCCGAGAAAATGATCCGCGGCCGTCAGCGCCCCGCGCCCGTCCCCGCCGTCGTCTCCCGCGCGAAGGAGCCCTACGATCTCTGGGCCCATCACAACCGGCTCACGCCGCGCCTGCTCAACTTCCTCAAGTCCGAGGGTGAAAAGATTTCCAATCGCGGTCCCAAGATCAGCATCGTCGTCCCGACCTACAACACTCCCGCGAACTTCCTCGACGAGCTCATCGACTGCGTTCGCGCCCAGGTTTACACCAACTGGGAACTCTGCGTCGCCGACGACGCCTCTCCGCAGCCTCACGTCGCCAAACGTCTCGCCGCCGCCGCAAAACAGGACCCGCGTATCAAGTTCACGATACGCGAAAAAAACGGCCACATTTCCGCCGCCACCAACTCCGCCCTCGACCTCGCCACCGGCGATTACATCGCGTTCGTCGATCACGACGACCTTCTCCCCGCCGACGCCCTCCTCCACGTCGCCGAAGCCATCGTCGCCCATCCGTCCGCCGACCTTCTCTACACCGACGAGGATAAAATCGACGCCACCGGCCGCCGCTACGACGCCCAGCTCAAGGGCGCCTGGAGTCCGGAAATGGCAATTACGCACAATTACATCCACCATCTTACCGTCATCCGCCGCAGCGTCGTCGAACGCGCCGGCCGCCTCCGGTTAGGCTACGAGGGCGCCCAGGACATCGACCTCCTCCTCCGCTGTTTCGAGTTGATCGAAAACCAGAACGTCATCCACGTCCCCTTCGTTTGCTACCACTGGCGCGCCCACGAGGAGAGCACCGCGAGCAAGGGCGACCAAAAGGGTTATCTTTTCGACGCCGCCCGCCGCGGCATTGCCGACGCCGTCAAACGCCGGGGTCTCCGCGCCGAAGTTTTTCTTCCACCGTTGATGAAGGACTACGCCCTCTCGCTTCATCAACTGAAGTGGGATCCGTCGCTCCTCGCCGAAAACAACGTCACCATCGTCATCCCCACCCGCGACCGCGCCGAGCTCCTCTCCGCCTGCGTCGCCTCGCTCGATCGCACCGTCAACTGGGATCACGTCCGCCTCATCATCGTCGACGACGGTTCCACCGAGCCCGCCGCCCTCACGCTTCTCGCCCATCTCGAATCCCGCCCCTACTGCCGCATACTCCGTAGCGGAACGCGTGAGCGTTTCGCCACCGCCTCCGCCGACAAAACCACCTCCGACCTCGCGTTTAACTATTCCCATCTCGTCAACCTCGGCACCGCCGCCGCCGAAACCCCGCTCGTCCTTCATCTCAACAACGACATCGAAGCGCGCGAACCCGGCTGGCTCGAAGACCTCGTCGGCTGGATGTCCGTCCCCGGTGTCGGCGTCGTCGGCGCGCGCCTCGTTCACCCCGACGATACCCTGAACCACGCCGGCATCTGGATCGCTCCCAACGGCGGCCTCGCCCACGGCATGTTCGTCGGCCTCCCGAAAGACGATCTCGGCTACCTCTTCCTCCCGCACGCCGCGCGCAACGTCTCCGCCGTCACCGGCGCCTGCCTCATCACGCGCACCGATCTCTATAAGAAACTCGGCGGGTTCGACGAAACCGATTTCCAAGTCGCTTACAACGACGTCGACTATTGCCTCCGCGCCGCCGCCGCCGGCTTCCGCACGGTTTACACGCCGCAGTCCACGCTCGTCCACCTCGGCTCCGCTTCCCGCGGCAACAGCTACACCGAAAAAGAACACCTCGCCTTCGTTCGCCGGTATCCAAATTACCGCGACCCCTACATCAGCGAGATCGCCCAGTTCGCCTCACCGAGCTTCCGGCTCAACCCCTACGACCACCGTTTCTCGCGCCGCTCGCTCAAGCTGCGCATGGGCGTCGTCACCCACAACCTCCGCCTCGAGGGCGCGCCGTTGTTCATTCTCGAATACGCCCGCTACTTCGCGAAACAGCAGGGCTGGGAAGTCCGCGTCTATTCCCCGATGGAAGGCCCGCTCCGCAAATCCTTCGAGGAAGCCGGTCTCTCCGTCGAGGTCCTCGATCTCGATCCGCTCCTCAAATCCGAAACCGCCGACACCTTCCGCCGCGAAACCGAAAAACTCGCCGCACTCCCGACCTGGAAGGACATCGATCTCCTCATCGGCAACACGATGCTTTCCTACTGGGTCGTTCCGCTCGCCCAGAAACTGAACCTTCCCGCCGCGCTCTACATCCACGAGAGCAACGCCCCGCGCCGCTTCTTCTCCGAGCACAACCTCGCCTCGCCCGAGGTCATTCCGCTCATCGAAGACGCCATGCGCGACGCCACCCGCGTCGTCTTCATCGCCGAGGCCACGCGCAAGATTTTCGCCGATCTCAACGCCCACGATAATTTCCGCCTCATCAACAGCTGGATCGACGTCGAACGCATCGAGCGCTTCATGGCGCAGCACTCCAAGGAGGAGCTCCGCCGCAAATACGGCATCCCGCAAAACGCCACCGTCATCGTCAACGTCGGCTCCGTCTGTCAGCGCAAGGGCCAGCACATCTACATCCGCGCCATCGATCACCTGCTGAAACAGCACGGCCCCGAACTCGCGCAACACGGTCCGCTGGAGTTCATCATGGTCGGCGCCCGCGAGGGTCTCTACCTCGACACAATCAAGCAGGACATCGAACTCCTCGGCATCACCAACACCCGCCTCGTCCCCGAAACCTTCGACGTCTACGACTGGTATCGCGTCGCCGACATTTTCTGCTGCACGAGCTTCGAGGAATCCTTCCCGCGCGTCCTCCTCGAGGCCGCCACGTTCCGCCTCCCGGTCGTCTCGACCAACGTCAACGGCATCCCCGAAATGTTCGTCAACAACGACGAGGCCTACCTCATCGGCGCCGGCGACTACCACAAGCTCGCCGCCACCCTGAAAACCGCCCTCGATCGCCACTACGCCGGTGACACGAAAATGATCTCCATGGCCTACACGCGCGTCTCGCGTTTCTACGACGCCCGCATTTCCCTCCCCGTCCACGTCGCCATGGCCCGCGAAATCTACTTCGGTTAATCATCATGACACCCGTCCTCCTCCACCCATGGAGGCGCGGTGCCCCCACCGCGCATGGCTTCAACCTCCTTGCGCCCTCTGCGCCTCGTTGCGGCCCTTCAATCCGCCTCCCCTTCGCGTAACTTCGCGTCCTTCGCGGTCTCAACCCTCGCCCGATGGCGCTCCTCTCCCGCGTCAGCCCCTCCGCCCGAGTCGTCTTCGTCGCCGCGTTTCTCGCCGCGCTCGGATTTGCGTTCTTCACGAACCACGTCTGGGAAGACTACTACATCACCTACCGTTCGAGTAAGAACCTCGCGACCGGCCAAGGCCTCGTCTTCAACCCCGGCGATCGTCTCCATACCTTCACTTCTCCCCTCGGCGTCCTGCTCCCCGCGCTCTGCAGCCTAGCTACGCTCAACACGTCCGATACCGCCGCGCTCTGGCTTTTCCGGCTGATCTCGATCACCGCCTTCGCCGCCGCCGTCGCCCTGCTTTCCACCACCTCGCGCCGCTCACACCAAAGCGCGCTCGCCGCCGCCTTCGTGGCATTCGCTCTCCTGATCGACGCCAAGAGTATCGATTTCACGATCAACGGCATGGAGACCGGCCTGCTCCTGTTCTTCCTCGCCTGGACTTTCCGCTGCTCCGTCCTGCCATGCGAACGCCGCTCCCTCCAACTCGGTCTCGCTTGGGCCGGGCTCATGTGGACGCGCCCCGACAGCTTCATCTACATCGCCCTGCTTTCGCTGGGCGTCGTTCTTTTCAACCGCGCCGAAACCTCCGGCCTCACCCGCGCCGCTGTGCTCAAGCTTTTCGTCTTCGCCGGTCTAATCTGCACCGCCATCTACCTTCCGTGGTTCGTCGGATCGTGGCTCTACTACGGCTCGCCCATTCCGCACACCATCGTCGCGAAATCTGTCTTCGATGCCCCCGACCAATCCTGGTTCGAGCCGCTGCGCGTGTTGGTGACGTTGCCCATCCGCATCGTCTCCGGCGAGAGCTCCGTCCCCGCCGCCTTCCTTCCCGCCTATCATTTCTTCGGCGGCTGGCCCGCCCCGCTTCTGCCGATCGCTAAACTCCTCGGTCTTCTCGCCGCCTTCCTGTGGCTCGTCCCCAAAATCGATTTCCCCACGCGCACCGCCTCCTTCGTTTTCTGCGGCTTCCACGTCTATCTCACCGCGTATCCGTATTTCCCCTTCCCGTGGTATCTGCCCGGCACCACGTTGTTCGCGTGCTTCGCCCTGGGCGGCTTTCTCGCCTGCACGCTCCGCGCTGCAACCGCGTCCGCCCTCACTCGTTCCGTCCGCCCCGTCGTGCTCGCCAGCGCCGCCGCGCTCCTCGTCCTCACCACGTGGACCACCACCGCCGTCGCGCGCCAGCTCGCCGCGCAGCAGGACCTCATCGAAGACGGCAATCGACGCAAAATCGGCGAATGGCTCCGCACGCATGCCGCCCCTCACGACACCGTCTTTCTCGAACCGCTCGGCTACATCGGCTTCTTCTCGCAGCTCAAAACCTACGATTTCCCCGGCATGTCCTCGCGCGAGTCCGTCGCCGCCATCCGCCGAAGCGGCGCCGATTGGATGGACCTCATCGACGACCTCGCTCCGACCTGGCTTGTCCTTCGCCCGCACGAGGTCGAACGCATCTCCCGCAAAGCTCCATCCTTCCTCACCGGTCGCTACCGCCAGGTCGCCGATTTCGACGTTTCCCCCGCCCTCCAAGAGCTCAACCTACGCGGACGCCCTTACCTCGAATTCGACTCCCATTTCATCGTCTTCCGCAACGATCCTCCGCAACGCTTCGACTTCCCCGGCGGCGAAGCATTTTCCCCTTTTCCCGTCTCCACCGCGCACATCTCCGGTCAGGCTGTCCAACTCGTCCACGCGCCGAGCCACGTCGTGATCGACATCCCACCGTCCGCCCGCCGCGTCACCCTTCGTTACGGCTTCACGGACGCTGCCCACGAAGGCAGCCCTACGACCGACGGCGCCGTGTTCACCGTGCTTTGGTCGGACGGTCGCGACCAAATCACCCTCCTTCGCCGCCCTCTCGATCCCTCCGGCCAACCCGCCGACCGTGGTCTTCACACGCTTTCCGCCGATCTCCCAGTATCCAACCGCCCCGGACAACTCATCCTCAAAGCTTCCACCGGCCCCAACGGCGCCAAAGACTGGACTTGCTGGAGCGCCCCGGAATTCCGGTGATAGTCGGTCCTGATGCCGACCTGCCTTTATTCGTGTGAATTCGTGTCCATTCGTGGTTCCTAAAATCCACTTCCTCCGGCTTCCTCCCGCATGAACGAAAACGAGTCCTACGTCTTCCACGTAGAGCACCCCACCAACTGGTCCCTCAAGCCCGAGCAGTTCTGGATCACCGGCTGGTTCGTCTCCAAAACCCACATCCGCTACGTCGACGTCCGCGCGTTCATCGACGACGTCCCGTTCATGGGCTTCCTCGGTCTCCCGCGCGGCGACATCGAAGCCGCCTACCCGCAGTGGACCGCCCACCAACACCCCGGCTTCGCTTTCCGGCTCGATCCCTGGACCGGCGCCAAACTCATCCGTCTCGAAATCCTCAACGAGAACAACGACTGGGCCGAATTCTGGCGCGTCCCGATCCGTTGCAAAGGCAAGGGCCCCAACAAACGCCTTCGCCCTACGCTCCGCCCCGAGCTGGTGAAGCCCATGCTGCTCGACCTGCTCAAGCAGCCCACATTTCAGAAGGGCGTTAAGCGCGACGACCACGCCCGAAAACTCGTTCGCGAACGTTCCGTCATCCCGCTCGAAGCCCTTCCCGTCCCGCCGCTCTACGGCGTCTTCGAGGGCCCGCACGTCATCGGCCACACGCATTACGACAAGCTCCACATCGGAGGGTGGATCTTCCACGCCGAGCAGAAAATCCGCTGCCTCATCGCGACGACCGACAACCGCACGCAGAACAATCTCGTCCACGGCTTCGAGCGCGAGGACGTCGCCAAGCTCTTTCCCGCCGTCCCCCACGCGCGTTTCTGCCAGTTCCGCGGCAACGTCGACCTCCCCGGCCATCTCGCCGAACCCGTCTGCCTGAAAATCTTCGCCGTCCTCGAATCCGGCGAAAAGGTCCTCGCCTTCACCAAGCGTCTCTACCCCTGGACCTACCTCGAAAAGGAGCACCCGCTTCCGCCGTATTCGAAAGAAAACTACCGCGAAATCGTTCGCGCCGTTCTCCGCGCCTGCCGCGAACTCAAGGTCCGCACCGGCGGACTTTCCTTCTGGCGCGATGTCTTCGCCGTTCACCGCCTCTACCGCGACGAATCGCCCGAAACGCCGCCGTGGTTCGCCTGGCAACTCCGCGACGACTACCAGAGCTGGCTCGCGCACAACACCATCGCCCCGCGTCTCCGCGAGACCCTCACCCAATCCGCCGCGACGCTCGCCGCGCGCAAGGACGGCCCCGCCTTCGCTCTCGTCATCGACGCCGGCGCCGCCGCTCCCGGCCATCTCGCGCGCCTCATCGACTCACTGCGCGTTCAACTTTTCAACCGCTGGTCCCTCGCGCTCGTCCAGCCCCACGACGCCTCCCCGGAACTTTCTGCCGAACTCGCCCGTCTCGCCGCCAGCGATCTCCGCGTAAAGGTCGTCATCGCGTCCGACGCCAACCGCGCCGCCGCGCTCAACGCCGCCGCCCATTCTCTCGGCGAGCACTGGCTTTGCTTCCCCGATCCGAGCGGGCGCCTCCCCGACTACGCGCTCCTTTTCGTCGCCGAAACCATCGACCGCTCGCCCGACGCCGAGCTCGTGTTCACCGACGAGGATCGCATGTCCAACAATGGCACGCGCTCTTCGCCGGCATTCAAATGCGAGTGGAACCCCGCCCTCGTCATTTCCGGCCACCAGCCCGGCCATTTGTGTGTGATGCATCGCCGGCTTTTCATGCGTTCGCGCGAGTTCATGCCCGACTACGCGCCGGCCCTTCACTTCGACCTCGCGCTGCGCGTGTCCGAAAACGTCACGCCGGCTCACGTCCGCCACGTCGACGCCATCTGCTATCACGCGCCCGATCCCGCGCCGACTTACCCGCACGGCCATCCGCTCGTCGAAGCCACGCGCCACGCCATCGAAGCCGCGATCATCCGCCGCCAAATCCCCGCGCGCGCCTTCCAACCGCCTTTCGCCAGCCGCCTGGCCACGCTGCACCATCAGCTGTATTGGGATTCTGGATTCCTCGCGAAGAATCCCGTCACGATCGTCATCCCGACGCGCGACCGCGCCGATCTCATGGAGCGCTGCCTCGATGCGCTGCTCCTCACCGTCGATTGGCGCTATGTGAAGCTCATCATCGTCGACGATTTCTCTCGCGACGAAAAAACCGTCCGCCTCCTGCGCGCGCTTCCCTCCCGCCGCGAGTTCAACTGCCGCGTCATCCGCCCGCCGGTCGATCCGATGCTGCCGTTCAACTACTCGATGCTGGTCAACGCCGCGCTGCCCTACGTCGACACCCCGCTGATCCTCCACCTCAACAACGACGTCGACGCCCTCAAGCCCGGCTGGATCGAAGCCATGGCCGGCTGGTTCGCCATGTCCGATGTCGGTGTCGTTGGCGCAAAACTCCTCTTTCCAAACAACCATCTTAACCACGCCGGCGTCGCCGTCGGCCCGCACCACGGTCTCGCCGACGTCCCGCTCGCCGGCCTCGACTCAGAATCCGACGACCATCTGCCGTTCCACAAGCTCGCCCGCGACGTCACCGCCGTCACCGGCGCGTGCATGATGACGCGCACGTCGCTCTACCGCGACTTCGGCGGTTTCGACGAAAAGGACTTCCGCGTCACCTACAACGACGTCGACTACTGCATGCGCCTCCGCGCCGCGGGCCATCGTGTCGTTTACACGCCGCAAGCCGTCCTTTGGCACTGGGGCTCCGCCTCGCGCGGCACCACGTATTACGAAAACGAACACGTCGCCTTCCTCCGCAAATACACGAACTACCCCGACGCGTTCTTCCCGAAACAACTCTTCCTCATCACCGGCGACCTTCGTCTTGACACCTACCGCTACGAATACGCGTCGCGCCTCGGCAAACTCCGCCTCCTCCTCATCACCCACAATCTCAACTACGAGGGCGCGCCGCTCTTTCTGCTCGAATACGCCGCGCACATGGCGCGCCACGAGGGATTCCAGATCGACCTCCTCTCGGCCGAGGACGGACCGCTCCGCTCCGCCTACGAGGCCCTCGGTATCCAAATTTCAATTATCGACCGCCATCCGCTCCACGGCTCCCGCAGCGATGCCGAGTTCGCCGAGCAGCTCGAGCTCATGCGCCAAAAGGTCGGCGAGCCGCTCGCGCAGGCCGACGTCGTTCTCTGCAACACGGTCGCCTGCTGGTGGGGCGTTTACCTCGCCGCCGCCGCGCAGAAGCCGTCGATGCTCTACATCCACGAGAGCGCTTCGTTGAAACGCTTCTTCTCGAAAATGCTGCACAAGCACATGCAGCACCTCGCCCGCGGCGCCTTCCGCCAGGCCACCCGTGTCGCCTTCCTCTGCAACGCCAGCCGCAACTACTTCGAGGAGTTCAACGACTACGACAATTTCCGCTTCGTCTCCTCGTGGATCGATCTCCCGCGCATCGAGCAGTTCAAGCGCACGCACACCAAGGCCGAACTCCGCCGCAAATACGGTTTCGCCGACGACGAGATCATCGTCGCCAACATCGGCACCGTCTGCGAACGCAAGGGCCAGCACATCTTCATCCGCACGATCGACACCTTCATGCGCCACTACGCCGGCGGCGCGAAATACCGCTTCCTCTTCGTCGGTGGCCGCGCGGGCGAATACCAGGACTCGCTCATCCGCGACATGGAGATGCTCGGTATCGATAAATTGGTGACGATCGTCACCGAGACTCGCGACGCCTACGACTTCTTCGTCCTTTCCGACATGTTCGTCTGCACGAGCTACGAGGAGTCCTTCCCGCGCGTCCTCCTCGAAGCGATGGCGTTCGAAACGCCCATCGTTTCCACCGACGTCCACGGTATCCCCGAAATGGTGACACACCGCGCCGAAGCCTACCTCGTGCAGGCTGGCGATCCCGTGAAGTTCGCGCAGGTCATGAAAGCCTGCCTCGAAAAACAGGCCAACGGCACCTCCACCGCGCCGATGGGTTATTCCAAGGTCGTTCGCGCCTACGACATCGAACGCGTTCTCCCCAAGCACGCCGATTTCGCGCGCGAAACCGTCCTCGACTTCGACGGCAACACCCACCGCACCGCCCCCGCCCGCCTCACCGGCCGCGGCGACCGCCAAGAGTCCAGCTGGTAACCGCTCCGCCTTTTATTTCTCCCCTTCTGTCATTCTGAGCGAAGCGAAGAATCCAGGTGTCCGCACGCCTTTGACGCACCTCCGCCCTCCGCCATGCGCCGCCTCACGCCCCTGTTCCTCGCCGCCGCTTTCCTCCTCGCGGCGCTCGCGCTACGCTGGCCTTTCCTCGACCGCGAAATCTGGAACGTCGACGAAGGCGGCACCTTCACGATGGCACAGCAGGTTCTCGACGGCGCCGTGCTCTATCGCGACGCCGCAGATCACCGCAGTCCGCTCGTTCCGTATCTCAAAGCCGCCATCCTGGCTGTCGCTGGCGATTGGAATACCCGGGCCGTCCACGTTGTCCTCGCCCTTCTCATGGGCGGCATCGCGGTCTCTCTGTGGCAGATCGCGCGACGCCTCGGCGATCCTCTCGCCGGCCTTCTCGCAGCGACAATTTTCACCTTCCTCAGCATCACGCTGCTCGATCCCGCCGACGCGATCTCTGCCCATACCGGCTGGTTCCTCGCAGCATTCTCCGCGTTCGGTTTCGCCACATTCGTCGCAGCACTCGACCGACCCACCTTCCTCCGCGGCTTGATCTTCGGCGGGCTGTTCGGACTTTCCTTTCTCTGCAAGCAACCCGGCCTCCTCGATTATCTCGTCGTTTGGGTCCTGCTCGCGCTCCTCATCCTTCAAGATCGCTCCCGCAGCACCGCCCTTGTTCGCCTCTGGTTCGCCTCAGCGCTCGGCGCGCTTCTTCCCGTCACTGCGTTCGCCATCTACTTCGCCGCAAATGGCGCTTGGCACGAAGCCCTCTACTACGCGTTCACCTATAACACCGACATCTACATCGCCGACGCCCCGCTACTCGAGCGCCTCGCCGGCATGCGCGCGCCTTTCGCGCTCGCCTGGGCCAACGCCCCCTTCGTCCTCTTCCTAGCCATCGCCGCCGCCGTCGCCCTCCTTTCGCGCGCCGCCCGCGACGTCCTCCGTCGCCCCTTCCAACCTCAACTCCTCGTCTGGCTCACCCTCGGTTGGTGCGCATCTGGTTTGATCTCGACCGGCCTCAGCGGCCGCACGTTTTCCCACTACAGCACCCAACTCGTCGCACCGCTCAGTCTCGCCTCTGGCTGGGCTCTCTCGCGACTCATCGCCGCCTGCCGGTCCCGCCGCCCCGTCGCCCTTTCTTGGATCGCCTGCTCCATCACGGCCTTCGCCATCGGAACGCTCGTCTTTTCCTACACGCGTCGCGCGCGTGTGCTCGCCCAGCCTGACACATTTCCGATCGAAATCTCAAAACTCATCCGTGCTCACTCCGCCCCGTCCGACCGTGTCTTCGTCTGGGGCTACTATCCCGAGCTCTACGCGCTCTCTCAACGTCTCCCCGCTACTCGTTTCATCTACACCAATTTCGTCACCGGCCTCGTCCCTTGGACAAATCTCGATCCCTTGATCGATACAAGCTACGCGATCGTTCCCGATTCGCCGCAACAGCTCCTCGCCGACCTCCGCCGCACTCCACCAGAGGTCATCGTCGAAACCGGCGGCGCCCGCGGCTACCTAAAATACCCGCTTCACGCCCAACCCGAACTTTGGTCCGACCTCCGCACTCACTACGCCCAGGTCGCCTCGTTCTATAGCATGAAGGTGTTTCGCCGGCTGCTTCCCATCGCCCAAACGCCGCCCCTCGATGCAACCCTTCCCGTCGACAACTCCATTCTCCTCTCCGGCATCCACGAACATCGTCGCCACGAACCGCCCCGCCTACGTGTTCGCAGCAACCACCCCGCCACACGCATCGATCTCTTCGCCGGCTCGCACTCCATCGCTTCCCTCGTCCATCCCGCCACCCAGCCCATCGATGCCGAATTCTTTCTCGACGGCCGCCACCCCGCGTCGCGTGAAATCCGCGCACGTCTCACCGCCGCCGACGGCACTCAATCGCTCAGCCCCGTCTTCGATTTCCACGCCTTCAGCGGCCATGCTCGCATCGAGCCCATCGCCGGTCCCACGCTTCAGCTCGCCGATTCTTCGCTCGCGCCCGTCGCGACCGATTCTCTCTTCGGCGAACTCGCCCCGTCCCCCGAACACCCGGAAACCTGGCGCATCGACGCCCCCGCCGAGCTCGAATATCCCGTCCCCGACGGCCTTCGTTCACTTTCCTTCGTTCACGGCGGTTATCTCGACTCGCGCGGCCACACGGATGGCTACGATCTCCAAGTCCTGCTCATCGACCCCGCCGGCCAGCGCACGATCCTGCACGAGCGCCGCATGCACGTGAGCACCGTCGCCGCCGATCAAACACCCCAACAGGTCACACTGTCTCTCCCGCCGTCGTCCGGCTCGCGTCTCGTCTTCCGCTTCCTCGCCGGCCCTCACAACCAGCCCAACTTCGACTGGATCTACTTCGGCCAGCTTCGCGGCCACACACCCGGCCCGCTCCTGCATCTCAGCGACGATCTCATCGTCCCTCATTCCTCTGCGACATCCTCCACCTCGGCATTGAGAAATACATCCGGCCAATGGCTCGCCCACGCACCGACGCGATTCGAATGGCCGCGTCCGCCTCACCTCGCCGCCCTCACCTTCCACTACGGCATCGAAGAGGGTGCTTACACTTCCCCTACCGGACACACCGACGGCGTTGTGTTCACGCTCGAGCTGATCGACGAACAACAGCAGGTCCACCCGCTCTTCAGCCGCACGCTCACGCCCTTCAATCACCCTGAACATCGCGGCGAACAAATCACCCGCGTCGAACTCCCGCCCAAACGCTCCGGCACCCTCGTCCTCCGCACCGACGCCGGCCCAAACAATGACGCCAGTTGGGACTGGGCCTGGATCGGCGCCCTCCACGCCGAAGGCTACGGTCCTTCCATCATCCTTTCTTCCGGTCGCGAACTTCTCCCGATCTCCAGCTACACCGTCGAACCGAGCGGAGATCCTTCCAAACGCAACGGTCCCGCTGATTGGGGTGCCCATGCCGACGCCCAACTCATCTACGATCGCCCCGCCGATCTCACGCGCGTGACGTTCCGCTACGGTCTCTCCTCCGGAGCGGATCGCGATGAATCCGGCCAACAACGCAGCGACGGCGCCGAAATGATCGTCTCCTTCGAACCTTCCTCAGGCGCTCCCTCCGTCGAACTCTTCCGCCGCCCCCTCGACCCATTCCACAATCCTTCCGACCTCGGCGAACAAACCTCCACGCTCGACCTCCCGCCTTTCGAATCCGGTCGTCTTCTCTTCCGCCTCTCCCCCGGTCCGCACAACAACAACGCCTTCGACTGGGGTTTTTGGGGCCGCTTCGAAGGCGAAAGCCTGCGTAACGACGAACGCTCGCGCGCTGCTCCCACGCCCGGGGCCACGCCATGACTCGCGCGCGCCTCGTCCCGCTTCTCTTTTTCGCGGCTCTCCTCTTTGCCGCCTGGGCTCTCCGCGCGCCCTTCCTCTCTCGCCAGCTCTGGAACCTCGACGAGGGTGTCACCTTCACCATGGCCGAGCAGCTTCGCGCCGGTGACATCCTCTATCGCGACGCCGCCGATCACCGCGGACCGCTTGTCCCCTATCTCAAAGCCGCCGTCTTCGAAGTCGCCGGCGCCTGGAACGCCCGCGCCGTCCACGTCGCGCTCGCGCTCGCCCTCGGCGCCTCTGCGTTCGCCCTTTGGCGTATCGCCCGCCGCCTCGGCGACTCCCTCACCGGCATCGCCGCCGCGCTCGTTTTCACGCCGCTCAGTTTCCTGCTCCTCGATAAATACGACGCCCTCGCCGCCCACAACGGCTGGTTCGTCGCCGTCTTCTCCACCTTCGGATTCGCCGCTTTCGCCTGGTCGCTCGCCCGCCCGGGGTTTCTCACCGCCCTCCCCGCCGGCTTCCTCTTCGGCTGCGGCTTCCTCTGCAAACAACCCGCGCTCCTCGATTTCGGCGTCACCTGGGTTCTGCTCGCCCTCCTTGCATTTAAACAACCCGCCCAACTCCGCAATTATCTCCGCCACTTCGCCGGCCTGCTCGCCGGTGCTGCGCTTCCTGTCGCCGCCTTCGCCGTTCACTACGCGACCCACGGTGCCCTCCGCGACGCGCTGTATTATACTTTTACCTACAACACCGACATCTACGTCCCCGCCGTTCCGCGCCTCGAACGCCTCGCCGCGATGGTCGATCCCTTCGCGCTCCTCTGGTCCGCCTCCCCGCTCCTCTTCCTTCTCACCCTTGCCGCCGCCGTTGGCCTGCTCGTCGTTGCCCTTCGCTCACTCGCTTCTCGCTCCGCTCCGTTTCCTCTTCTCGTGTGGCTCATCCTCGGATGGTCCGCCAGCGGCATCCTCTCCACCGGCCTCAGCGGCCGCCACTTCGCCCACTACAGCGCTCAATGCGTTCCCGCATTCAGCCTCGCCGCTGGCTGGGCCCTCGCCCACCTGATCCGCTTCGCGCACCCTTGCGCGCCCATCCGCGCGCGTCGCCTCGCCTCCTCCGCTGCCCTCGCCGCCGTCACGATCGCACTCGTCTTCGACTATGCCCGTCGCGCGCGCGAAATGGACCCACTCGATCGCGACGTCCCCGCCATCGGTCAGCTCATCCAATCGCTCACCACCCCCCGCGAGCGCATCTTCGTCTGGGGCTATTTCCCCGAAATTCACTTTTTCTCCCAACGTCTCCCCGCCACCCGTTTCCTCTACTCGAATTTCGTCACCGGCCTCGTCCCGTGGACCAATCTCGATCCGCTCATCGACACCGCCGACTCCGTCGTCCCCGGCGCCGATGATCTCCTCCTCTCCGACTGGGACAAGCGCCCTCCCACCCTCGTCGTCGACACCGGCGCATCTCGCGGATACTTCAAATTCCCTCTCCTCGCCCGCCCCGCGTTAGCTCAACGCCTCCAACGCCACTACGCTCAAGTCACCTCCACGCACGCCGATCGTCTCGGCGTTCGCCTCTTCCGCCGCCTCACTCCCACCGCAGACGAGCCTCTCGATGGCGATTTGAACGAGAATCCTTCGATCGTCCTCTCCGGGCATCGCAGCTTCCTTCGCCACGAGCCTCCGCGCCTTCACGTCTCCGCTCCGCCCGGAGCGCTCCGCGTCGATCTCTACGCCAACCACCGCCGCATCGCCGCGATCGATCATCCTCCTTCAGAACCCGTCGACGTCCTTTTCTCCATCGATCCCGCCACGTCTCCCGGCACTCCCTTTCACGTCGTTGTTGTCACGTCCGATCGTTCTACCGTCAGCGCTCCCTTCGACTTCGGCGCTTACGCCGAAGCCATCGCCCACGAGCGCCCCGCCGGCCCCGAATTCCGTATCGATCGCCACACCTTCACTCCGCTTCACGTCGATACCCCCGGCGGCGATCCGAAGCCTTCCCCTGATCAACCCGGCCATTGGAAACTCACCGCTCCGATCGAAATCGCCTACCAACATCCCGTTGGCGTTCGCTATTTCGAATTTTCCCACGGCCTGGAAATGGCGGCTTGGGGTCTCTCCGATGGTTATGATGTCGTGATCGAACACCGCTCCGAATCCGCCCCGCCGACGCGTCTTTTCGAGAAACGCCTCCATCCCCTCACTTCGCGCCTCGATCGCGAAATCCAGCACGAGCGCATCGAACTTCCGCCCCTCGGCCCTGGCCTCCTCGTCTTCCGCTTCCTCGCCGGCGCCAACAATATTCCCAATCACGACTGGATCTACTTCACGAATCTCCACTCCACCACTCACGGCCCGCTCCTTCCGCTCTCCGACAGCGCCGCGCTCCCGCTCATCGCCAGCACTCGCGACGGCCAGCCCACCACCGCGATCAACCCCGGCATCTGGTCCGCCCACTCGCCGTCTCGTTTCGTCTGGCAACGCTCGCCTCAACTCCGCGCCCTCGCATTCGACTTCGGCATCGAAGACACCGCCTTCGCTCAAACCGACAGCCACACCGACGGCGTCGATCTCATCGTCGAACTCACCGACGACGCCGACAGCCTCACTCGGCCTCTCTTCTCGCGGCGTCTCGAGCCATTCAACCAACCCACCCATCGCGGTCCTCAGCACGCCACCATCGAAATCCCCTCCGACGCTCCCGGCACCCGCCTTCAACTCCGCATCGAACCCGGCCCCCACCACGACGCTGGCTGGGATTGGGTCTGGCTCAGCGATCTCACCGCCCGCGAAAACGGCCCCACACTCCACCTTCCCGACGGCCGCTTGATCGCTCCCATCGTCGCCCACGAACTCGGCTCTCAACCGCTGCGCTACCTCCCGGACGATCGCTGGGGTGCGCACGCCAACGCCGAACTCATCTACTCACGCCCTCTCGATCTCGCATCCGTCACGCTGCGCTACGGCTTGCTCGATTCCGCCGTGCAGGATCCCGATGCCCAAACGCGCCGCTCCGACGGCGTGGAACTCCTCGTCCTGTTCCAACCTTCCTCTGGTCCCGCCGCCGAGCTTTTCCGCCGCACCCTCGATCCCTTCAACCGACCCGACGACCGCGGCGAACAATCCTCAACCATCGAACTCCCCCCTGCCGTCCCCGGCCGCTTGATCGTTCGCCTCCTCTCCGGCCCCGCCAACAACAACTCCTACGACTGGGCGTATTGGTCCCGCTTTGACGGCGCAATTTCTTCACCGCTTCAAGTCCCGCCGTCGTCCGCGCCATGACCGCCGCGCCTGCCCGTCTCGCTTCGCTCTTCTGGCTGCTGGCTCTGGTCACCGCCGCCCTCTGGCTCCGCTGGCCTTTCCTCGATCGCGAAATCTGGAATCTCGACGAGGGCTCCACCTTCACGATGGCGCAGCAGGTTCGCGAGGGCGCCGTTCTCTATCGCGACGCTGCCGACAATCGCAGCCCGCTCGTTCCGTATCTCAAAGCCGCCATCTTCTTCGTCGCGGGCGATTGGAACATCCGCGCTCAACACCTCGCCCTCGCCGCCGTCATGGGGCTCTGCGCCTTTGGCCTCCTCGATCTCGCGACTCGTCTCGGCGATCGCTCCGCCGGTCGCTGGAGCGCCGGCGCGTTCACCGTCCTTATTTTTCTGATACCGGGCTTCGTCGACACCCTCGCCGTTCACACCGAGCACTTCGTCATCGCCTTTTCCACCCTCGGCTTCTGCCTCTTCGTCCGCGCTCTCCCTGCCGGCGGATTTTTTTCCGGCTTCGTCATTGGCCTCACCTTCGCCGCCAGCTCCCTCTGCAAGCAGCCCGGTGTTCTCGATTTCCTCGTCGCCGGCGCGCTCCTTCTCCTCGTCCTCCAACGCACGCCCGCCGATCGCGCGCGACTCCTCCGTCTCGCTCTCGGCGGCATCACCGCTTTCGCCGCCACGTGGATCCTCGTCTGCCTCTACTTCTGGCTCAATCACGCCTGGGACGACTTCGTTTACTACTGCTGGACGTTCAACACCCGCCTCTACGTCCCCGAAGTTCCGCTCGCCGAACGCCTCTCCGCCGCCCGTCTCGCCTGGACCCTTCCCGCCTCCTGGATTCCCGCTGCCCTTCTCCTCGCTGTTCCCGCGCTTCTCCTCGCTCTGCGTTTCGCGATCCCCGCGCTTTTCCACCGCGAACGCGCCCTTCCGCTCCTGCCGCTCCTCGTCCTGGGTTGGTTCGCTTCGGGACTCGCCTCCACCATGCTCAGCGGCCGCGACTTTTCGCATTACGCGATTCAACTCGTCCCCGCCCTCAGCCTCGCCTGCGGTTGGTTCCTCGCTCGCGCTTTCGCCTGGATCCCGGCTCTTCCTTCCGAACGTTTCCTTTTTCGCACCCTGTCCCGCATCGCGCTTGCGCTGGTTCTTGTCTGGGCCGGATTCAGCCTGCGCGAATTCAGAAACCGAATACACCCGCACGACGATTCCGGCCTCGTCCGCCTCGGTGAATTCGTCCGGAATGTCACCGCTCCATCCGATCCGATCCTCGTCTGGGGCTACTATCCCGAAGCCTACGCCGCTGCCCGGCGCCTCCCGTCCACCCGTTACGTTTATACCAATTACATCACCGGGATGATTCCGTGGACCAACTTGTCCCCGGAAATCGACACCCGCTACGCCGTCGTTCCAAACGCCTGGGAAAACTTCTGGCGCGACTACCGCGCCCGTCCGCCACGCCTCATCCTCGATGCTCAATTGCGCGGCTACTCCAAATACCCGCTGCTTTCCCAACCCGATCTGCGCGACGAAGTCGTCGATCGTTTCGCCGAACTCGTTCCCGCCGAACCACGCCCGCCTTTCGTTCGCTTCTACCACCCGCTTTCTTCTCTCGCGCTCCCCTCTGCGACACCTCCGTCAATCGACGAAACGCTCCAGGTCGACGTGTCCCTCGCTCCCGCACAATCCGATCTCATCGTCGCCACCGTTCCACTCCCAACCGAAACCATCGCCGTCTCCGTTCGCCTGGGAGGCCGCACCCTGCGCCGCCTCATCCTCCCTTCGCGCGATCTTCCCGCCGCGCGTTTTCTCCTGCGCAAAAGCGAACTGATCGCACACGGCATCCTTCTCGACGCCGTCATCGAACGTCCCGATTCCATCGCCGTTTCGACGGCGATCGATGTCGCCCGCCGCTTGGTGCTCGATCTCCGACCGCCTTCTCCGAAGCCCGTCCTCGCCTACGGCTCCAGCGAGTTGGATCCTCTCGCACCTGTCGACGTCACCGGCTGGCAGTTCGAACGCCGCGAGAACTTCTCCGGTTGGTCTCATCACGGGCCCTTCTCTCTCACCTTCGAGAAGCCTCCCACCCTTCACGTTCTGCGCTTCGCCTGGCAGCGTGCCGACCCCGGCGTGCGCGATGCCTTGGTGGAGCCCGAATCCTCCACCGATCTCGCCGTCCAATTCCTTCCCGAAGACGGACCGCCACAATCCGTCTTTCTCCAACGCACCGACGGCCCTTCCGGCATCCGCTTCGTCACCGCCCTCCTCCCTCCCGCTCAACCCGGCCGTCTTGTTCTCTCTTCTTCTTCCACGGCCGCGCTGTGGCTAGCCGACCTGCGCGGCGAAGCCAACGGCCCACCCCTTCGGTTCGGCGAACGCTCCCTCGCTCCTTTCGTCGCCTTCCAAAACGACCACGAACCTCTCCGCCCCGCCCCCGACGGTCTCTGGGATGCGCATCCCTTCGCGCGCCTCGCTTACCGCCGTTTCCCCGGCATGGAATCGCTTGTCGTGGAATATGGGATACGCGACTCGCTCCCGGACGAACGTCCTCCCCACGCCATTCTCGAAATCAACTTCGTGCACGACGACGGCGCTCGCACGAATCTTCTCTCGCGTGGCCTCCAACCCGCCGACAACCCCGCCGATCGCGGTCTTCAATCCGCCGCCGTCGTCCTCCCCGAAAAGGGCTCCGGCGACGTCGAACTGAGATTCGTCGCCTACGGGGGCGCCAATCCCGCCAATCGCGCTTACATATCTCGCGTTCGCGCCCGCGGCGGCGGTCCCGACCTCATCCTCTCACCTGATCGCATTCTTCTTCCGATCGACAGCGTTGGAGCCGACGGCACGCGCGTCCGCCATTTCACCGAACACGGCTGGGTCGCACACGCGCCTTCCCGCGTCACCTACGAGTGCCCACCGGAACTTCACGCCGTGACCTTCGGTTTTCACCTCGATGACAACGCCATCGCCGACGAACACGGCCACCGTCGCTCCGATGGCATCGAAGCCATCATCGAGTTCGTCGAATCCGGTCGCGATCCCGTCACCCTTTATCGCCGCGCCCTCGACCCGTATTCAAATCCTGAACACCGCGGACTGCAGCACGCTCGCGTCGTTCTCCCCGGACGCGCCGGCCGCTTGATCGTGCGACTCTCGCCTGGCCGCAACAACAACGAGTCGTTCGACTGGAGCTACCTCACTGCTCTCACCGGTGAACTCGCAACCGAAGCGTCATCCGGCGACACCACCGCCCCGTGAACCGTCCCCTCAGCCCATGACGCCACGCTCCCGTGCTCTGCTGCTCTCCGCGCTGTGGCTCGCGTCACTCCTCGCCGCTACTGCGGCCCTTCGGCTGCCTTTCCTCGAACGCACGCTCTGGAACCTCGACGAAGCCGTCACCGTCACGATGGCGCAACAGATCCGCGAAGGCGCCGTGCTCTATCGCGACACGGTCGATCATCGCGGCCCACTCGTTCCCTATCTCAAAGCCGCGGTGCTCTCCGTCGCCGGCGACTGGAACTCGCACGCCCTCCACCTCGCCCTCGCGTTCTCCATCGGCGTCGTCGCGTTCCTTCTTCGCAGCATCGGCCGCCACACGGGCGACCCTCTCGCCGGCTCCTGTGCCGCAATCACATTTATCATCCTTTCTTCGGTTTTCATCGGCTCCGCCGAATCGCTCGCCGCCCACACGGAATGGTTCGTGGTTTTCTTCTCCGCCATCGGCTTCTGGCTCTTCGCTCATTCGCATCGCCACGGCAGCTTTCTCGCCGGCCTCCCCATCGGCCTGGCTTGGATAGCCAGCTGCCTCTCCAAACAACCCGGCATTCTCGATCTCGGCGTTGCACTCGTTCTCTCCGCCATTCTCGCCGTGCGCGAACCCGCGCTCCGCACAGGCCTCGTGCGTCTTTGGTGCGGTATCGCCTCCGCCTTCGCGTTCGCCGGTGTCCTCGTCGCCGCTTACTTTTGGCAACACAACGCTCTTCACGACTTCGCGTATTACTCCTGGCGCTACAACACCTCCCTCTACGTTCCCGAAATCCCTCCGCTCACTCGCTGGTTTGCCCTCTTCCAACCCTTCTCGCTCGGTTTCACTCACGCGCCCGCACTCTTCGTCGCCGCGCTCCTCGCCCTCCTCCTCTTGCTGTTTTGCGCGCCGCGCGATGTCGCTCGCGCCCACTCTCCCACCCCGACATTCGCCCTGCTCCTCCTCGGCTGGACCGCTTCGGGCCTCATCGCGAGCGCACTCAGCGGACGCGATTTCGCCCACTACTCCCTTCAACTCCTCCCCGGCGTCAGCCTTGCCGCCGGCTGGCTCATCGCCCGCTGTATCCAGATCCTGCGCACGTCCGCGCAACGCCCGCCCCTCCGCGTCGCCGCCGTCATCGCCCTCGTTTTGCTCGGCCTGGTCACCACCTTCGACCTCAACCGCGCTCTTTCCACCCTCGAACCGAAAGACGACCCGCACCACCTCCAACTCGGCACGCTCCTTCAACGCCACTCCACTCCCATCGACCGCCTGTTCGTCTGGGGCTACTTCCCCGAAGCCCACTTCTTCTCCCAACGCCTCCCCGCCACGCGCTTCGTCTACGCCAACTTCCTCTCGGGCCTCATCCCCTGGACCAATCTCGAATACAACCTCGACACACGCTATGCCGTGGCGCCCGGCGCCTGGTCCGCCTTCTGGTCCGACTACCGCACTGAACCGCCCGCTCTCGTTCTCGAGGCCATCACGCGCGGCTACGTCAAATACCCGCTGCTCGCGCAACCCGCGCTTCGCGACGAACTGATCGCCCATTACGCCGAGGTCGATCGCCACCTCGCCGAACCGCTGCAGATGCGGCTCTACCGCCGCCTCGCCCCGCTCCGCGCACCGTTCTCGTCCGAAACTCCCGTCGATCCCGAAATCACGCTTCACCCCGCCGCGATCCCGTCCGCTCCCGATCTTCTCGAAATCACCGTCCGCTCTCCTCGCCCCGCCACCTCCGTCACCCTTCGGCGCGCCGGTCAACCGCTTCGCCACGTCCTTCTCCCCAACGATCGTCCGGCCGAAGCCACCTTCTTCCTTCGTCTCGCCGACGTCACCACGCCTCATCCAACGACCGTCGACGCCGTCGTCGATTTCGGCGAACACCACTCAACCAGCCCCGCGCTCGATCTCGCCCCGCGCCTCCCGCGCGATCCTCCCCTCTTCAGCCCCGCTCCCGTCCTCGAATACGGCCTCGAACCCCTCTCCCCTTCATCGCCTTCTTCCGCTGCATGGCATTTCGCCCCCGTGGGTGCGTCGACGGGCTGGATGACCACCGATCCATTTCACCTCGAATTTCCCCGGCCCGCCGCCGCCACCGTCCTTTCCTTCCAATGGCAGCCACCCGGCCGTCGCCCGAACTCTCCGCCCGCCCCGCTCCCCGCGCCTGAAGTCTTCTTCGTCGATGCCAGCGGCCAAATGTCGCCTCTCCCGCTCCTCGCCGCGCCGCTTTCCCACGATCGCCAACAACTCACCACGTCGCTGCCACCCGGCCCCGGCCACCTTCAACTCAACTGGGATCCTGCCCAACACCCGCCCGCTCCAAATCCGTCCGTTTGGATCGGACAACTCCGCGCCTCCGCCGCTGGTCCCGCTTTCCACGTGCGCGGACTCGCTCACGCTCCGATCGTCGCCGAATCGCCTTCCGCCTTCCCGTGGAGTTCCGTTGCCGCGCCCGATTCACGTTGGACCACCCGCGTGCCCGCGCGCCTCGTGTATCCACGTCCTCAGCACGTGGAATCCTTCGTCCTCGACTACGGCATCACCGAACTTCCCACGGCAACCGGAAGCATCGCCGTCGAAGTAAACTTCATCCACCCCGACGGCCGTTCCGAAAACCTCTTCTCCCGCATCCTCGAATCCCAACTCCGCGCCGAAGATCGCCAACGCCAGTCCTCGCGCGTCGCGCTTCCCCACGCCGCTCCGGGCACAATCGAGATCAAATTCGGAGCAACGTCCCCCGACGCATCACCCCCTCCCGTCTACGTTCATCCGCTGCGCGCCCAGGGTCCCGGTCCCGATCTGGTCCTCTCGCCGGATCGCATTCTCGTCCCGACCGAAAGCACCACTGCGAACGGCGAGCCCATCCGCACCCAGGTCAACGGCCGCTGGATCGCGCACGCTCCCGGCTTCGTCGTGTATCCATGCCCCGGAGACCTCCACGCCGTCGACTTCGGCTTCGGCCTCGAAGAAGCCGCCTATCGCAACGACGACGGCTCCCCGCGCAGCAACGGCATTCACGTCTTCGTCGAATTCCGCGACGACTCCGAGCAACCCATCGAACTTTTCGCGCGCACCCTCGATCCGTTCAACAACCCCGCCGATCGCGGCCCGCAAAAAGCCCGCATCGTCACCCCCGGTCGTCCCGGCCGTCTCGTCTTCTATCTCCATCCCGGGCCGCACAACGACACCGGTTACGACTGGTCTTACTGGACTGACTTCACCGGGGAAACCGTTACGCCCTCCCCGCCATGACGTCACGCCTTCGCCGTTCCACGCTCTTCGCGCTCGCCGTCGCCGCGCTCCTCACCGTGTGGATTTTCTGGCTGCGCGCACCCACGTTCAGCGTGCCCGTCTGGAACATCGACGAAGCCAATCTCGCCGTCGCCGGCCGCATGATCCTCGACGGCGATGTCCTTTACCGCGACGTCGTCGATCACCGCACGCCGCTCAGCTACTACGCCGCCGCCGCGCTCTTCGTCTTCACCGGTGTCAGCACCACCGCCCTGCACGTCCTCACGGCAGCTCTGATCGCCGCGACCGCATTCCTTCTCTTCCTCCTTGTCCGCCGCACTCGCAACACCGCCACCGGCCTTTGGTCGGCCTCCATTTTCTCTGCGCTCGCCTGCTTTCTTCTCGAGCCCACTGACGCGTATGCCGCCCACACCGAGTGGTTCCTGATCCTTTTCACGACCGCCGCAGCCGCGTGCTTCCTCTCTGCGCCTGCGCCGACGCCCTCTTTTCGCCGCAGTGTCGCCACCGGCACGCTCTTCGCCCTCGCCTTTCTTTCGAAACAACCCGCGCTCGTCGAACTCGCCGCCCCCTTCGGCACACTCCTCTACCTCGCCCTTTTCCGCAGCGTCTCACTCCGTCTTCTCCTTCGCACCGCCGCCGGCCTGCTCCTCGGCTTCGCCGCCATCGTGCTGCCAGTCGCCCTGTTTTTCTTCACCGCCGGCGCTTGGGACGACGCCGCATTCTATACCTGGATTTACAACACGCGTTACTACGCCCCCGAAACGTCGTGGGTCGATCGACTCCTCTCGCCGCTCCTGTTCCTCCAAAAACTCCTCCTCCACTATCCCTTCGTTTTCGCCTCGGGCGTTCTTGCCGCCGCCGTCGTCGGCCTTCGCCTCGCGCAACTCCGCCCCTCGCCCGCCCTCGCCGCCACTCGCTCCTGGGAAATCTATCTCTTCCTCTGGTGCGGCACCTCGCTCGCAGCTGCCATGGCCGGCGGTCGCAGCTTCGACCATTATTTCATTCAGTGCCTGCCAGCGTTCGCCTGGATCGCCGCGTGGGTCCCCGGCCTTTGGTCGGTTCGTCTCCCTCCAGTCGTTCGTTTCACCTCCGCCGCGCTGCTCGCTGTTTTCGCCCTCACGCTCTTCCTGAAACCGCTCTCCGCTCGCAAAGTTGCTCCTCCGCCCGCCGATCCCGCCCTCCCCGTATCCGATTTTATCCGACGTCACAGCGCCCCCAGCGATCGCCTCTTCGTCTGGGGCTTCAACGCCGACATCCATCTCTTCACCGACCGCGCTCCGGCCTCGCGCTACCTTTTCTGCACATTCCAAACCGGACTGGTCCCATGGACGAATCTCGATCCCGCCGTCGACACCTCCTACGCCATCGTCCCCGGCGCGATGGAAAACCTCCTCGCCGATCTCCACCGCACTGCCCCGCTCTTCATCGTCGACTGCAGCGCCGGCCCGCATCGTAGCTTCGCCAAATATCCGCCGCGGAAATTTCCCGCGCTCAACTCCTTCATCGTCGAACACTACGTCGAAATCGACCCCGAACGCTACTCCGCCCAAGGCTTCCGCCTCTTCATGCGCCGCGCCGCGCCGCTCGCCACCCCCGCCAACGCCGCTCTCGCCGCCAACCGCCCTGCTCCCTCCCTCCACGGCCCCAACTCCGTTGGCCGCGGCTCCTCCGCTTTCACCGCCGGCATCTTTCAGGAACACGGCGCCGACGCCCAACGCCTCGCCCTCCTCCTCGACGGCACCGAATTCGCCGCCGTCGAATTTCCCGCGTCCCACTCCATGACGTTCCGCGTCGATGTCCCCTTCGACCCGTCGACCGCGCCAACCCACACGCTTCAAGCCGTTGCCACGTGGTCCGACGGCTCCGTCACCCGTAGTTCCGAGAAAACAATCTCCGTCATGGATCTTCTCACCACACCCGAACTCCTCGCCGATCTTTCGCTCGCACGCATCTCCGGTCGTCACCCCGCGACCGGCGCGCGCGCGCTCCTGAATCCCGGCGCCACCACCGACGAGGGTCAGCGCGTCTTCTCACTCCATGCGCCTTCTCTCGTCCGCTACGATCTTCCGCCCGACGCCCGCATTCTCCGCGGCAGCTTCGGTCTTCCGCCGGGCGCCTACGCCCCCGACAACAACGCCCCCTCCGACGGCGCCCAATTCATCATCCGCGTAATCACCCCCGACGGGGCCCGCCAGACCCTTCTCGATCGTCATCTGCGCCCCGCCGTCGAACCCGCCGACCGCCCCGTCCAAACCTTCGCGCTTCCTCTCCCTCCCCACACCCCCGGCGCTATCCTCGAACTCGAGATCGCCCCCGGTCCCGACGGTAATCCGTCGAGCGATTGGACTTTCTGGTCCGACGTCACCCTCGAAACCGCCCCCTAATCGATTCTCGGACTCAGCTTCGGCGACTCCAAAAACAATTCGCCCCGCCGCCCGCCGGCCCCTATCACCGCGCCTCCCATTCTCATGTCCGAAACCGCCGCCGTTTCAGCTGCCTCTCCCGCTTCACCCGACGCGCCCACGCCTTCGCTCTTCTCCCGCCGCTTGAGCGAGCTCCTGCTCTGGCTTTTGCTCGTGCTCGTCACGTTCAGCCTGCCGAAACCGCCCGAGCTCCAGCTCGACGCTTCCTGGCGGATGGCGCTCAGCTACTTCCTCGACCACGGCTTCGCCTTCGGCCGCGACGTTGTCTTCACCTACGGCCCGCTCGGCTTCCTCCTCGGCCGCACTTATACCGGCGACTACTTCTGGCCTCTCATCCTCTGGCAACTTTTCCTCGCCGTCGTCACCGCCACCGTCGTGCTTCGCCTCAGCCGCGGCCTCGCCGGCCTCTCGCGGTTCTGCTTCCTCGCCTTCTTCATTCTCTTTGGCGTGGGCTACGAGGATGCCCTGCACACGATGCTCATCGTGCTCCTCAGTTGGAGCCTGATCGACAAACTCTCCGCCTCCGATCGCCCGCTTGCCGTCGTCGCCCCCGCGCTCTTCTTCGCGTTCCTCGCCGCGATCAAGTTCACCAACCTCATGCTCGCCGGCTTCGTCGTCGCCGTCGTCGCCGCGTTCGCCTTCGTCCGTCGCCGCAATCTCGCCGCCTGGCTCTTCCTCGGAATCTTCTCCTTCACGTTCATCCTCATCTGGTCCGCCTGCCAGCAGCCGATCTCCGCGCTGATTCCCTACTTCTTCAACTCGCTCGACGTCAGCTCCGGCTACCAAGCGACCATGGGACTCCCCACGCCCTTCGCTCCTTTCTGGAAAGCCCTCCTGATGATCGCCCTGCTCCTCGGCTATCTCGCCTGGCATCTCCGCACTCAACCCGACCGCGTCCGCTCCATCGCCTCCTTCCTCATCCTCGGCGCTTTTCTCTACCTCAACTGGAAACACGGCTTCGTCCGCGCCGACGGCCACATGCTCGGTTTCTTCTACTGCGCACTCCTGGTCTGCCTCGCTTTCCCCGCGCTCTTTCACGAAACCGGCGAATCCCGCTGGATCGCCCGCGCCCTCCTTGTTCCCGCCGCCCTCCTCGGCCTCGTCGGCATCTACAATACCCTTCCGCCCGTCCTCCAGTGGGCCGGCAACATCGCCAACGAAAAACTCGTCCGTAATCTCCAGGCGGTCTCGGACCTCCGCGCCGCCCGCCAGCACCTCGACAACCAGCTCGCCGCCGAACGCGAGAAAGCCGCGCTCCCCAAAACCGCGCGCATGATCGGCGACGCCTCCATCGATGTCCTCGGCTTCGAACAGGGCATCGCCCTCTTCAACAAGTTCAACTACACCCCACGCCCCGTCTTCCAGAGTTACTCGGCCTACACCCCGCACCTCAACCGGCTCAATGCCGACTGGCTCGCTTCGTCTCGAGCTTCTGAATACGCGCTCCTCAAACTCCAGACGATCGACGAGCGTCCGCTGCTGCTCGACGACGCCGACCTCCTCCGCCTCTTCCCACACTACTATCGCTTCGTCCTCGAGGAGCACGGTTACCAACTCTGGCGCCGCCGCCCCAATCCTCCACCCGCCGAACAACTCGAACCGCGCCCGCTCACCCGCGTCTCCGTGCCCGTCGGCCAAACTTACACGCTCGGCGATCTCGAAAACAAACCGCTCTGGTTCCAAGTCGATCTCTCCCCCTCCCTCCTCGGCCGCGCCCGCAACTTCCTCTACAAGCCGCCGCTCGTTCATCTCCAAGTCACCGACTCCGACAACAAAACCGAAACCTATCGCCTCCCCATCAAGGCCGCCCGCGGCGGTTTCCAACTCAACCCGCTCGTCACCGACATCGCCTCCTACCTCGAGTCCCAAGGCGGCGAACCCCAACGCTGGGTCCGCAGCGTCACCGTCGACGTCGATTCCTCCGACCGCCGCTACTTCGCCGACGCCGCGTCGTTCACGTTCTCGGCCGTCACGCCATCGAAAGCGAAGCCCGAATACGATCAGCAGCTCGAGCGCGCGAAATTCTCCATGTTCTCGCTCATCCCCGACGAAACCGCTGCCTTCACGCCTCCGTCCGAACAGGTCATCGACGGACGCCAGGCGCTCGTCATGCACGCGCCCAGCCTCATGGTCTTCACGCCGCCACCCGGCGCCACCCGCGCGGAGGGCTTTTTTGGATACGTTCCCGGCGCCTATCTCGACGGCGGCAACACCGACGGCGCCGAATACCGCATCATCTGGGCTGCCCCCGACGGCGAACGTCGCACGCTTTTCTCCCGCGCCATCCGCCCCGTGCAGGATCCCGACGATCGCGGCCTGCAACGTTTCGACGTCGATCTCTCCAACCTTCCCGCCGGCGGACAACTTCTCCTCGAAATCACCGCCGGTCCGGCCAACGAACACTCCTGGGACTGGACCGCATGGGCCGACGTGGTGATTCAATAAAATCGCCTGCGCTCCGCGGCATCGCCGCCGCCGCCTTGGCCGGCGCTCTCTTCGCCCTCGCCGGCCATCTCGGACTCATCCGCGCTTACGGCACCGTCCTGCCCTTCCGCGACCAGTGGCAGGCGACCGGCTTCGATCTGCTCGGCCCGTGGGCCAACGGCGAACTCTCCCTCGGACACTTCTTCACGCCGCTCAACGACCACTGGCCCGTCCTCACCCGCGCGCTCTCGTTCGCTCTCCTGCGCCTCAACGGCCAGTGGAACAACCTGGTTGAAACCACCTTCAACGCCCTGCTCCTCGCCGGCTGCGTCGCGCTCTTCCTCCGCCTCATTCTCCCCGCTCTTCGCGGCTGGTCCCGCGCCGCCTTCGCCGTTCTCACCGGCGCAATCTTCGCGCTGCCGATCACCTGGGAAAACACCCTCTGGGGCATCCAGTCCCTCGTCTATTCTCAGATCGCCCTTTCCTTCCTCTATTTCGCCGCCGTCTGCACCCAGCGAACCTTCACTCTCGCCTGGTGGCTCGGCCACCTCGCCGGCCTCATCGTCCTCTTCACCCAACACTCCGCGATCCTCGCTCACGCCGCCGTCGCCGTTCTGCTCGCGTGGCGCTGGTGGCGCCACGACGGCGACCGTCGCGTCGCGCTTGCCGGTCTCGGCTTCGCCATTGCCGTCATCGCCGCGTTCTTCGCTTTCTTCCCTTCCATCACCGTCACCGCCGCGCTGCGCGCCGACTCCTGGGAACTCGCTCTCGATGTCTTCCTCCGCCAGCTCGCCTGGCCCCTTCCGCATCCCGCATGGGCTTTCGTCGTCTACACCCCATGGCTCGTTTGGACCATCCACCGCCTCGCCGCGCGCCGTATCCAATCTCCGGATGCCTTCATCCTCGTCTGCGGCCTCTGGGTGGGCGCGCAGGCCGCCGCGATCGGTTACGGTCGCGCCGCCGAAACCTTCACCTTCGCTTCCCGCTACTGCGACTTCCTCTCCTTCGGCTGGCTCCTCAACGCCGCCTGCCTCTTCCGCCTCGGCCTCGCTTTCCCCACGAAACTCCCGCGGCTCGCCCTCGCCGCTTTCGGCCTCTTCTGGCTCGTCGCCCCGCTCAAAAGCTTTTGGTGGGAAACCACCGAGAGCCACGCCGGCTACAACCTCCTCCACCGCCCCGACATCAACCGCCGCAATCTCGAGCGTCTCCAGCATTTCTACGCCACCGCCGACGCCTCCGCGCTCCTCAACGATCCCGGCACGCCACACGAGCTCTTCACTTATCCGCCGTCACTTCCGCCGCTCCTCTCCCATCCCAGCTTCCAAGCTCTCCTCCCGCCCGAAACCGGTTCGCCGCTCGCCCGCCCCGACTACGGCCGTCTCGGCTGGCTTTCCGCGATTCTCCTTCCGTCCGCCCCCTGGCTCGCCCTCGCCGGCCTGCTCCTTCTCGGCGTATCCATGCTTCAAACACCGCGGCTCGGCATCCGTTCCGAGTTCGACGCCCTCGATCCCACCTCCCACACGCCCCGCACGGTTTTCGCGTGGCTTGCTGCCGCCTTCCTCGTCGTAGCCGGCCTCGCGCTCTCCTGGCACCACGCCTTCATCTTCAACTCGGCCACCCGCCTCCGCCTCGCCTACGCCCCCCTCGAAAACAGCGTCACATTCGCCGACCTCGAGTTCGAACGTCACGACGGCGGCCTCCACCATCGCGTCGCCGCGCGCGGCGCGGTCGACACCCTTCCGCCCGAAGCCCGGCTGCACTGGTATGGCACGCGTCTGAAAATTAAACCCGATTTCCAGGGCATCATTCGCTCCCTCCCGTTCCCCATCCGCTCCGATCGCCTCTTCGTTCCTTTCACCGGCCATCCTTCCTTCCCCGGCAACGGCCTGCGTATCCGTTTTCTGGATCCCAACACCGGTGCCGAAACGTGGGAATCCTGTCCCGGCCCCAATCCCGGCGCCGCCTGGAATGTCTGGTCGATCGACACGTCCGCCCACCGCGGGTCCACCGCCGCCCTCTTCCTCTACGACGGCCTCGACGGTCCCAACGGTTGGCTCGGCATCGCCCGCCCCGCCCAAACCGACGACCCCACGTTCGGCGACCGCTGGCGCGCCCGCCTCCGCGCCGAACGCGCCGAATCGACCCACCGCACCGTCGCCTCGCTCGCACTTCTCCTCGGCGCCGCAACGCTCTGCTCCACGTTCTTCTCCTTCAAAAGACAATTTTTCCCATGAACGCTGGCCATTGCTCCACGTCGCACCCCCGCGCAACTAGGTGTGCCTGTTCGTGGTTTCTCGCTTCGGTGGCGAGCCGCCCCAGCATCACCGCCGCCCTGGCCGAGTGCCCCGCCCCTGGGCACCGCAACGCTTGCACTGGGCCCGTCTGGTTCGACGCCATTTTCGATCCATGAAACCGAACGCACCGTCCGCGAAGTCATCTCCGCTTGCCCGCTTCGCCGCCTCGTGTCCGGTTATCCTCCTCGTTCTCTCCGCGCTCGCCTTCGCCGGCATCTCCACCATCGGCTGGACGAATCCAATTCTCGGATACTCCGGTTTCCGCCAGGCCCAGACCGCGATCAACACCGACTACCTTCTCCGCGACGGCTTCACGCTCGCCTATCAAACGCCCGTTCTCGGCGCCCCTTGGGCGCTTCCGTTCGAATTCCCCACCTATCAATTCTCCGTCGCCGCGCTCGTTAAACTCACCGGCCTCCCTCTCGAGTCCGCCGGACGCCTCACCTCCCTGTTTTTCGCCGCCACCGCGTTCGCGCTCTTCTTTCTTTTCGTTCGCCACGCGACTCGATCCGGCGCCGCCGCGTGCTTCGCGACGGGCCTCGTCCTGCTCACGCCGCTCTATCTGCTCTACTCGCGCACGTTCATGATCGAGTCGACAGCGCTCTGTTTCGCCCTCGCGCTCCTCGTCGCCACTCAGCGTTTCCTCTCCCGTCCCCGCCTCCTCACGCTGCTGTGGATCTTCCTCGCCGGCGCCCTCGCCGCCCTCACCAAGGTCACCACCTACGTCGTCGCTCTTCCCGCTCTCGGACTCCTGCTGCTCGCCTCCTTTCGCGAGGCCTGGCCCCGCATTCGCGCCCATCCGAACTTTCCTTTCATCCTCTTCGGAGCGGTCTTCGCCTTCACGCTCCCGTTGCTCCTGGGTTACACCTGGGTCGCGTGGACCGATTCGATCAAACTCCGCAACGAGCTCGCCGCCTTCACCACGTCCGCCGCGCTGCATGACTGGAACTTCGGCACCTGGGCACAGCGCCTCCTTCCTCGCACGTGGGCCGAAATCGGTCGCACCGTCTCCTCGCTCGTCCTTCCGTATCCATTTCTATGGTTCACGTTGGGTCTCGCCGCCCTCGCGATCCTCTACCGCGCCGCTTCGCGCGCCACCATCTTCCCGCTCTTCGCCTTCGCTTCCGTCTGCCTCGCCGCGTTCTGCGCCGGCCCGCTCGTCTTCACGAATCTGTATTTCGTTCACGAATACTACTTCTACGCCACCGCGCTCTTCGCCCCGGCTCTCGCCGGCGCTCTGCTCGGCGCCATCTTCGACTCGCGCATCCGGTTCGCCCGCGCGATAGCCGGAGCGCTCGCCGTCTTCCTTTCCGCCACCTGCCTTCACGCCTACTTCCAACGCGGCTACCTCGCTCAGAAAACACCCGACACCGCCATCCCCCAGCTCGGCGCGAAGATCGCCGAGCTCACCGAGCCCGACACCCTCCTCTTCATCGACGGCAGCGACTGGGAGTCTGCCCTTCCCTACTACGCCGGCCGCCGCGCCCTCACCAACCGCATCGAAGCTCCACTCTCCGATCCGCGCCTTCAGCGCGCACTCGCCCGACTCGAGCGTCCGATCGGCGCCGTCATTTTCCGCGAGCTCCGCCAAGACGACCGCTACCACATGGCGCAACAGATGCGCCTTCTCCGCAGGCCGTTCGAGCGCGTCCACACTTCGCCCGTCGGCGATGTCTATCTGCCGCCCGCGCCCGGCGAACCGCTTCGCCACGAACCCGAATGGCGTGCCGCCGGCTTCACCGCCATGCCTCTGTTCGCCTGGTCCCGCGCGATCGAGCCCACCTCCATCGGTGGACATCCCGGCATGCTCGTTCACGCGCCGGGCGTCGTGATCTTCGCCCGCGAACCGCATCACACTGCGCTTCACGTCAGTTATGGTTTGCGCGCCGACGCCTATACGAACGGCAACGAAACCGACGGCGTCAGCTTCAACGTCGAGTTCAACCCCGACGACGGCGGCGCCATGCAACGTCTCCTCACCGCCCAACTCGACCCCGTCCATCATCCCGAACACCGCGGCCTCCAAACTGCCACCCTCGCTCTCCCGCCGGGTATCCGCGGCACGATTACGTTCTACACCGAAACCGTCGGCTCCGACGCCTTCGATTGGTCCGTCTGGGCCGACGTCCGTCTCGAATGAAAGTCTCCTGTCTCGTCGGCGTCACCCTGCTCGTTCTCGCCGCAATCTTCGGCGGTCTTCGCTCGCGCCAAACCTCGATCGTCGTTCCCACCTCCGAGCTGTCGCACTCTTTCCTCAACGATCTCGAACGCGATCACGACAACCATCTCTTCACCCGCACCGGCAACGATCCCTATCTCTGGATCACGCTCCCCTCCGCTGCCATCCCGCTCCAACGCGTGGCCTTCGAGTTCACCGGTTCCTACAACGAAGCCGAAGGCACCTTCTATTTTTTCCACGCGCCGGCGCACATTCCTGAACTCGCTCTCGCCGATCCCATCCCCGCCCAACTCGCGCGCACGCCGGACGGCTTCACGCTCACCGCCGAGTTCGCCGACTCCAAAGCCCTGCGTCTCGATCTTCCCGACTTCCTCGCTCAACCCATCCAGCTGCGCCGCGTCACATTCCAGGCCGCGTTCTCCGTTGCCGAAAATCGGCTCTTCGCCCTCACGCTGCTTTGCCTCCTCGGTGGCGTCGTCGCCCTTGTCGCTCCCTTCATTCACCGCGTGCTACGCCGCTGGCCTCGCACCGAGTTCGCCGCGATCGCAGCACTCGTCGCGCTCAAGCTTATTCTCGTCTTCGACCTTCCTCTCTCTTTCGGCGGCATGTTCCGCTACGACGACGCTCTCTTCATCCGCCAAGCCGCCGCGCTCGTCGACGGCCAATGGCTCGGCCCGTTCAACCATCTCACGCTCACGAAAGGTCCCGTCTACCCGTTCTTCCTCGCCGCTTCCAGTGCCACGCACCTTCCGCTGCACGTTACGCAAACCGGCTTTCACGCGCTCGCGTGTTTCGCCTTCGTCCTCGCACTCCGCCCGCTTCTTTCCTCGCCCCCCCTCCGCCTGCTCCTTTTCGCCGTCCTCCTTTTCGATCCCTACACGTTTTCCGCCACCGCGGTCGGACGCGTTCTCCGGTCCGGTATTCATCCGGCACTTACGCTGCTTGCGCTCGCCGGCGCGATCGGCCTCACGCTCCGTCTCGATCGGCGCCTTCTCACGCTCCTGCCGTGGTCGCTCTTCGCCGGACTCGCTGTATCCACTTTTTGGTTCTGCCGCGAAGAGGGCCTCTGGCTCGCCCCTTCGCTCGCTCTCATTCTCCTTGCCGGCGCTTTCGTCCTTTTCCGCTCTTCGCTCCCTCAACGCCCGCTCCGCCTCCTTCTCCTCGCCACCCCTCCGCTGATTCTCCTGCTGTCCACCTTCACGCTCCGCGCCATTAACAACCGTCACTACGGCGCCCCGGTCACCGTCGACGTCAAAGATGGCGCCTTCCCCGCGGCCTACGGCGCGCTCACCCGCATTACGCCCGCCGATGCCATTCCCGGCGTCCCCGTTCTCCGCGAAACGCGCCTGCGCGCCTACGCCGTCAGCCCCGCCTTCGCCGAACTTCAACCTCACCTCGAAGGTAACTCCGGGAACGCCTGGGCGCGGATCGGCTGGGAAAATATCGATCATCCTTCCGCCCGGCAGGAGATCCGCGGCGGCTGGTTTCAGTGGGCGCTGCGCGAAGCCGCCGAACTCGCCGGACATTACCGCGATGCCGCTACCGCCGACGCGTTCTGGCAACGCGTCGCCCAGGAGCTCAACGTCGCCTGCGACGACGGTCGCCTCCCCGCGGGCTCACCCCGTCGCGGCTTCGTTCCGCCGTGGGACGCTTCCCTCGCCGCCCCACTTCGCACCTCGTTCGCCGACGCCACTCGCGTGATCGTCACCTTTTCCGATTTTGCTCTCATGCCTCCCGTCGACAACGGCACCGCCGCCGACCGCTCTCTCTTCCCGCGCATCACTCACCACCCGGGCTTGCCCCTTCCCGCTCCCCCCAGCTTCCGCGCCCACCTGCGTCTCCTCCTCGCATCCGTGTATCAGTTTTCCGGCTACCCTGCCGCCGTCGTCGGCCTCGTCTCGCTCGCGATCATGATCATCGCCGCCGTTCGTCGTCGCACCCTCCTCATTCAACTGCCGCCTCTCGCCCTCCTCCTCTCTTTCGCCGGAGGCGTTCTCGCCCTCGCTCTCATCGTCGCGCTGGTCGACGTCACCTCGTTCACCGCTGTCCATGGCGGCTATCTCTGCCCGGCGACACCGCTGTCCCTTGCGTTTTTCGTCCTCGCCCCGGTTTGGGCCTGGCGCCCCCTCACCACTCGCCGCTCACCCGCCCGCGCGCCCCTTTGATCTTCGCGCGCTTCTTTTTCGTCTCGATCATCCGCACTTTCTGCGCGCGCGTCTTGCCCCGCTTCCGCCGCCGCTCCGCCTCGCGTTCCTGCTGCGCCGCTTCCCGCCTCTCGCGCCCGCGCGCCGCCAACTTTTCGCACAGCTCGGCCCACGCCCGCTCGCGATTCGCCGCTTGGGATCGCTCCGCCTGACACCGCACCTCCACGCCCGTAGGCCCGTGCCGCAGCCACACCGTCGACGAAGTTTTGTTGATTTTCTGCCCACCCGGCCCGCTCCCGCGCACGAACCGCTCCTCGACGTCCTCCGGCCGGGCTCCGACCTTCGCCAGTCGCTCGTAAATTTGAGTTGGTAATGCCATCGGCTCGTCTTTCTCTCGATCCCTTAACCACGGACCAATCGGAACACACGCCTCGATTTCCGTGCGCCGGCGATCGAGCGGCTCATTGCAGCCTTTCTTTCGTGTGTTTCGTGTATTTCGTGGTTCCTCACCGCGAAACATCTCTCTTTCAACCCAGTCACACCTCGTCCGCTTCAGCTCCCTTTACCACATGATCACCGGACCCGCTTGGTCAGAAAAACTCCGCGCCGAAATCGCCAAAGCCGTCATCGGCCAGGACGCCGCCATCGAGCGCCTCCTCGTCGCCCTCCTCGCCAACGGCCACGTCCTCCTCGAGGGCATGCCCGGCCTCGCCAAGACCCTCCTCGTCAAGTCCCTCGGCACCGCCCTCGGCGTCCAATTCGAGCGCATCCAGTTCACGCCCGACCTCCTCCCCAGCGACGTCGTCGGCACCATGATCTTTCAGCCGAAAACCGGCGAGTTCAGCGCCCACCGCGGCCCCATCTTCGCCAACCTCGTCCTCGCCGACGAAATCAACCGCGCCCCCGCCAAAGTCCAAAGCGCCCTCCTCGAAGCCATGCAGGAGCGCCAGGTCACCATCGGCGGTCAGACGCACCCGCTTCCGCGTCCGTTCTTCGTCATGGCGACGCAAAATCCTGTCGAACAGGAGGGCACCTATCCGCTCCCCGAAGCCCAAACCGACCGCTTCCTGTTCAAGCTCCTCGTCGATTACCCGTCCGCCGACGAAGAATCGTCGATGATGCAGCGATGGGGCCAGGTTACAAAACAGCCTGCCCTCGTTCCCGCCTCGTCGGGCGAGGAACTTCTCCAACTCCGCACACTCGTCGACCAAATCCACGTCTCCCCCGCCGTCCAGGGCTACATTCTCTCCCTCGTTCGCGCCACGCGCGCCCTCGCCGATCCCGCCCAAAAGGGAAAACGCTGGCTCACCTTCGGCGCCTCCCCACGCGCCTCGCTCGCCCTCTACCAATCCGGCCGCGCCCTCGCCTGGCTCCGCGGCCAGGACTACGTCTCGCCCGCGTTGATCCAAGAACTCGCCGCCGACGTCCTTCGCCACCGCATCGGGCTCACCTACGAAGCCGAAGCCGAGGAAATCTCCTCCGACAAAATCATCGCCCAGGTCGTCGAACAAACGCCCGTCCCGGCGAAGTAATCTTTCGTGCTCCTGCTCGTAATCGTGCTCGTGCTCGACCTATCTCGACCACGATCACGAGCACGAGTAAGATCACGAGCACGACGTCGAGATAACAGCGCCCGCACTGACGTGCCCCTCAACTCTCAACCTTCCAATTTCCAACTTCCGCCGCGAATTGGGTATTTTCCCATTTGGAGCTTCTCTGGAGCTTGGATCTTGGAGTTTGGATCTTTCCCCGCCTGACGTGCCTCTTTTCTCCCCCAAGTCCGACGCCAGCCCCACCAGCGGCAACACCTCCCCGCTCGCCCTCCTCCGCCAGCTCGAATGGCGCGTGCGCCACGCCGTGGAAAATGTCCTCTCCGGCGAATACCGCTCCACGTTCCGCGGCCGCGGCATGGAGTTCGACCAGGTGGTCCGTTACGAATTCGGCGACGATGTCCGCGACATCGACTGGAACGTCACCGCGCGACTCGGCGAGCCCTACCGCAAGAAATTCGTCGAAGAGCGCGAGGTCACGCTCCTCGTCGTTTTCGAGGATTCCCCCTCTCTCCTCTTCGGCTCCGGCGCCCAAACGAAGCGCGAAGCCCTCCTCGAACTCGCCGGCCTCGTCATGCTCCTCGGCGCCGTCAACCGCGACCGGGTCGGCTTCGTTTACGCCTCCCCCACCGGCAACGTCTTCCGCCAACCCGTCCGCGGCCGCGGCGCCATCCTCCACTCCGCCGCCACCCTCCTCGCCCAACCGGCTCCTTCTCTCTCAACCCTCAACTCTCAACCCTCAACTCTCCCCTGGCGCTTCCTCGCCCGCGCCGCCCCCAAACACTCCGTTCTCCTCTGGCTAAGCGATTTCCCTCCGCGCGAACAACCCGAGGGCTGGCCCGTCCTCCAGCGGCGCTACCAAACGATGGGCTTCCGCGTCGACGATCCGTGGGAACGCGAACTCCCCTCCCAAGACGCCATCGCCGCTTACGACCCGACTTCCGGCCGCCTCGTCACACTCGAAGGCAGCTCCGCCGAGCGCGCCGCCCACGCCCAGTGGCGCGAACATCGCGACGCCTCCTGGCGCGCCCTCTTTCCCGCGCCGCTCAGCCGCCTTGTCGTCGGCACCGACGAAAACCGCCTCGACGCCCTCGTCCGCTTTTTCCACGCCCGCATGAACGCCGCCACCGCGCGCTGACGCGCGCGGAAGCTCCAAGATCCAAGCACCAAGCTCCAGAGAACCTCCAAAAAACAAACCCGCCTCCGCACGTCTGTCATTCTGAGCGAAGCGAAGAATCCACTTACCCGCTGGCCTGCATGTCCCGCCTCCCGCCCACTTTCCTCCTGCCTCTTGGAATTTTGCCCCCATTGGCCATTCTCTGGAGCTTGGATCTTGGACCTTGGAGCTTCGGTTCGCCGCGATGAGCCCTTACACCTTTCATAGTCCTTACTGGTTCACTGCGCTGATTGCGCTCGCGGTCGTTCTCATCCTGCGGCGAAACCGTCGCGTTCCCGTCCTTATCATTCCTTTCGCCGCCGCCTGGCACCGCCCGTCCCTCGCCTCGGCCTCCCGCTGGCCCGCCGCCCTCGCCATCATCGGCCTGATTCTCCTCATCGTCGCCCTCGCCCGCCCCCAACGCATCGAAGACCGCCGTGAGGTCAGCTCCCAAGGCTATGACATCATGCTCTCGATCGACCTTTCCGGTTCGATGCTCTCCGAGGACTTCGAACGCGGCGGCGAACGCATCAACCGTCTCCAGGCGATCAAGCCCATCATCCAAGCCTTCATCGATCGCCGCACCACCGATCGCATCGGCATCGTCCTTTTCTCCGGCCGCGCCTACACCATGGCGCCGCTCACCTTCGATCACGACTGGCTCTCCCGTCAGCTCGAACGCATCAAGATCGGCCTCATCGAAGACGGCACCGCCATCGGCGACGGCCTCGGTGTCGCCCTCACCCGACTCGAACAAGCCAAACGCGATTCCGGCGGACAACGCCAGGGCGCCTTCGTCATCCTCCTCACCGACGGCGCCAATAACCGCGGCTCCCTGACGCCGCAACAAGCCGCCGAACTCGCCCGCGCGCGCGGCATCCCCGTTTACACCATCGGCGCCGGCAAGGACGGTCTCGTTCATTTCCCCGTCTTCGACGACAAGGGCCGCAAACTCGGCTACCGGCGCATCATGTCCGACCTCGACGAATCCGCCCTCCGCGAGGTCGCTCAAATGACCGGCGGCCACTTCTTCCGCGCTTCGGACTCCAACACCGCCGAATCCGCCTTCCGCGCCATCGATCGCGCGCAGAAAATCGATTTCCAGGCCAAGAGCTACCTCCTCACGACCGAACTCTTCCCCTGGTTCGCCGCCCCCGGTCTCGTCCTCCTCTTCCTCGCCGCCCTCCTCTCGCGCCCCCGCGCCCCGGCCCTGGCCGCCACCCAATCCCATGCCTAACCTCATTGGATTTTCATCATTGGACCTTCTCTCGATCTTGGATCTTGGAGCTTGGATCTTCCCCCGCCCGTGACCTTCGCCTGGCCCCATCTCCTCTGGTTGTTGTTCGTTCCCGTCGCCTTGCTGGCGTGGGATCTCACCCGCCGTCGCCAAAAAACGAATACCGCCGCCTCTAAAATCCTCCAAGCTGAAGCCGGCTCCCACTCCCTCCGTCTCTCAACCCTCAACTCTCAACTCTCGTCTCGCCGCGCCTCCGCGCGCCCCTGGCTCTTCCTCGGCCTCACCTTCGCCGTCTTCGCTGTCGCCCGCCCCCAATGGGGCCGCATCGACGAACCCGTCTTCGACCAGGCCCGCGAGATCATCATCGCGATCGACCTCTCGCGTTCGATGCTCACGCCCGACGTCAAACCGTCCCGCCTCGATCGCGCCAAACTCCTCACCCAATCCCTCCTCGAACGTCTCGACGGCGAGCGCATCGGCCTGATCGTCTTCTCCGGCACCGCCTTCCTCCAAAGCCCGCTCAGCGCCGACTACGAAATCCTCCGCGAATTTCTTCCCGCTCTCGGCCCCGACTTCCTTCCCGAGGGCGGCACCAACTACGGCGCCCTCATCGAAACCGCCCTCGGCGCCTTCAGCACGTCTTCCAACGCCGACCGTTTCCTCATCGTCCTCAGCGACGGCGAAGCCACCGAGGAAAACTGGCGCGACCGCGCGCAAGAGCTCCGCGAGAAAAACATCCGCGTCCTCGGCCTCGGCGTCGGCACCGCCGCCGGCGCCATGATCCCCGATGGCTCCGGCGGCCTCGTCAAAGACGAACGCGGCGCCGTCGTCCTCTCCAAGCTCGAACCCGCCACGCTCCGCGAACTCGCCGACATCACGCAGGGCACCTACACCGACGCCTCCAACTGGGTCGATCTCGCCGCCCTCGTCGAATCCACCGTCGCAACCGGCCGCGCCGGCGAATTCGTCGAGAAAAACTCCGTCCGCCTCGTCGAGCGCTTCCAGTGGCCCCTCGGCCTCGCTCTCTGGTTCCTCCTCCTCAGCTATTACTACGAATTCCCCGTCCGCCCCAAGCCCCGCGAAATCAAACTCCAGGTAGGGCCCCAGGTAGGGCGCGCTGTCCCCAGCGC
>JAEWBF010000128.1 GCA_023391285.1 Verrucomicrobiota bacterium | reverse complement strand
CGCCGAGCCCTACCTAGAAGGTGAGGCGGAGGCCGAGGGTGAGATTGCGGGCAGGGAGGGGGGCGACGTCCTTGAGGAAGGACGTGTGGAGGCGCGCTTCGGTGTTGGTGAAGTTCGAGGCGCGGAGGAAGACGTCGACGATCGTGCGTTCGAAGGAGAAACGATAGGTTGCATAGGCGTTGGCGAGGATGTAGCCGGGCGTGGGTGTTTCGTCGGGCGCGAGGCGGTGCGGGCGGTCGACGAAATGGGCGTCGGTGCCGAGAACGAGCGGGCCGCGGCGCCAGACGATGCCGGTTTTCAGACGGGCGGGCGTGATGCGTGGAAGCGGGGTGTGCAGGGTGGTGTTTTCGGCGCGGACGAAATCCGCGGCGACGGTGAAATCGAGTTGGTGATGGTCGGCGTGGAGGAGGTGGAAGATTGCTTCGAGTTCGGCGCCGTGGAAGCGGGCGTCGTGTTGAAAAGATCGATACACGTCGATGGCCGAGGGATCGGCATCGAGGTGGATGAAGCCGTCGAAGCGGTGGACGAATGCGGTCGCGGAACCGGTGACCCAGCCCATTCGTTTGCGAAGGGTGAGATCGAAGGCGAGGGAGCGTTCGGGGCGGAGATCGGGATTGCCGATCTCGTGGACACCGGTGCCGGCGTGAAAGCCGTCGGCAAAACGCTCCTGGGTGTTGGGCGCGCGTTCGCCGTGAGCGAAGGAGGCGCTGAGCGTCCACGAGTCGTCGAGGGTCCAGACAGCGCCGGTGGAGGCGCTGACGGTGTTTTCGGTGGAGGATCGTCGGGAGTTGTCGCGAAGATCGATGGTGTAGCGTTCGACGCGGGCGCCGAGCTGCCACGAGACGGGTTTGGTTTCGGTTTCTTCGAGCAGGAATAGCGCGTGAGTGCGCGTGCGAGACGGTGGGAGGAAGGCTTCTTCGCCGAGCGCGGAGAAATCGCTTTGCGTGGTGTGCCAACCGAATGCGCCGGAGAACGCGCCGAGCGGTTGATGGAGAAGCTCGAGGCGGGCGTCGTGGCCGCGATTGCGGAAGACGGTGGCGATCTCGCCGTCTTCGAGTTCGGCGTGGTGATAGCGGGCGACGCCGAGCTTCAAGCGGGTTTCGCGAAGGAAGCCGGAGGGCGTGGTGAGGGAGGCTTGAAGATCGAAGCGACGTTGGCGGAGATCGATGCGGACGCCCTCGTGAGCGTGCGGGTGGGGGTCGGAATCGTGGGAGCTCTCGTGGGCGTGAGCGGCGGCGGGGATGCCGTAGAGGGCGTTGTGTCCGCTGAAGGCGAAGCCGAGGAAGGTGCGATCGCCGAAGAAGCTGAGACCGGCGGCGGCTCCGTCGACGGCGAGGGCGGTGTTGGGAATATAGCCGTGAATTTCGTCGGGCGGGTCGTCGCCGTGTTCGAGGGCTTCGGCGAATTCGGCGGCGCGGCGGCGCGCGGTTTCGGCGAAGCCAGGGATCTCGACGTTGCCGGCTTGGCGGCGGTAGGCATCGAGGTGCCAAGCGACGGAGTTGGCGCCGCCTTCGAGGACGATCCCGCCGCTTTCTTCGTCGTTGACCGAGGACGCGCGAGTTTCGGTGCGGACATGAAGCGGCTGATCGGGACGCGCGGTGTGGATGCGGTGATCGATGGTGTTGACCACGCCGCCGACGGCGTTGCCTCCGTAGAGGAGCGTGGCGGGGCCGCGAACGATTTCGACCCGTTCGATCAGTAGTGGATCGATCGATACGGCGTGATCGGGGCTGATGACGGACGCGTCGAAGGTGCCGACGCCGCCGGTGAGCATGCGAATGCGATCGCCGCCGAGCCCGCGGATGACGGGCCGGCTGGCGCCGGGGCCGAAGGAAGTCGAACTGACGCCGGGTTGGCCGGCGAGGAGATCGCCCAGCGACGATGCGGGATTGAGGAAGAGTTCGCGGCCGGCGACGACCGTGGTGGATTGCGCGAGATCGGATTGCGAGCGTGCGTAGGGCGAGGCGGAAACGACGACGTGCTCGAGGGCCACGGGTTCGTCGTGCGAGACCGCGGCGTGCGCGAGCGGTGCGGTGAGAAGGACAAGAAGGGAGGAACGATGAAATTTGGACATGGCGGTGCTGAGTGAACGGACGTGAGCCGCTGCGCGCGGGGCGCAGTGACGAGCAGGCGAAGCATCCGCCGGGGACCGGCGCGATGCGGACGACGCGGGTTAGCTCAGCACGCGGGCGGGCCGCGTCCGGGAGGGAGCCGGTGATGAGGCGCGGCGAATACGACGGTCGTCGCGCGCGGCGCAAAGCGAGTGAAAGACGGGGCGGGGGGCGCGGCCTCGACGGGCGTCGCGTCGAGGACGAGGCCATTTCCGAAAAACACGACGGCGCAGGTGTGCGAGGCGGACGTGTGGTCGACCTCGTGCTCATGCAGGTGCTCGTGCAGCGCGGGGCTGGCGGCGGCGGCGTTCAACAACAGCAGCAGCGCGATGCTCAGCGCCGCGACGAGGCGGCGGAAGAGCGGAGCGCGGGGGTGGTGGTTGACGGCAGACGCCATGCAGCGGTCGTGTTTGCGGCGTATTATGCCGAAGTCGTCAAGGGGGGCGAGAAGCTCCGGCGTTTCCGGACGCGAACGGCGGATCGGAGAGTGACGAAAATGATAAAAATGCCGCGAAGAAGAAACGGAGGCTTTTCACGGACGGGGAAGTGCGACACGGTGCGAGCTCACCGTTACCGCTGTCGAGCCGCCCGAGGGGCGCGCGGATGGTTTGCAGGAGGAGCCCCGCTCCTGTGGCGATGGGTGCTTACAATCCAACATGACGAAAATTTCGTTGAAACCGGAAATTTCAGGCGGCGTCAGAGGGCGCGTGTCATTGAATCTTTTCACTTTGAAAGGGTTGGGTCGGATCGTGTTCGCGTGGGCGCTGTGGAGTGGCGGGATAGCGGTGTGGGCGGCGGATCCGGGCGCCGCGCAGCCGGCCGCGGGCGTGGCGGGGGCGGAGGTGGAGTTGGACGAATTGGTTTACAAGGACGGGGATCGCGTGCGTGGACGATTCGTGGAGCGCGTGGGGGACACGCTGGTGTTTCGTTCGGTGCGTTTCGGGTTGTTGCACGTGCCGGCCGTGGAGGCGGAGTTGATATTGGCGAAGCCGCCGGAGCCGATGATTGCGGCGGAGGTGGCGAAGGACGAGAAGGCGGAGGTGGAGGTGGAGCGCTGGCCGTTCACACCGGTGCAGTTCGCGCGGGCGTTGAAGTCGGTGTTCGGTTCGTGGCACGGCCGGTTGTCCGTGGGTGCGGAAGTGCTGCAGGACGTGGCGGATCACAACAGCATGACGGTGGACGCGAAACTGCAGCGGAAGTGGGAGGACGACGACGTGCAGCTCAACGTGCGCTACGACTACGCGTCGGTGAACGAGAAGGCGGCGACGGACATGGTGAAGGGTTACGCGTCGTGGCGGCACGAGTTGCCGCGGACGTTTTTTTTGAACTATCGCCCGTCGATGGAGTGGAACCGGGCGTATTACCGGAGCGGCGTGCCGTCGGATTATGTGCTGCTGCAGCAGGAGATCGGCGTCGGCATCAATCTTTTGAATACGCCGACGCAGAAACTGCGCGCGGGCATTTCGGAAAACATGTTCGATACCTGGGTGACGCCGACCAACCAGCATTTTGCGGAGAACATCGAGTCGTTGTTCGCCGAGTTCGAAGCAAAGCTACCGTGGCGGATAACGCTGACGAATCGTGGCGTGTGGTATTACTCGGTGTCGGATCAAACGGATGGCTGGGAGAACCGGTTCGAGATCAACCAGAAATTGACGGAAACGCTTTCGGTCGGCGTGCGACACGAGACCCGTCGCAACAACCCCGATGTGCGCTCGGCGGATTACGAGCGGCTGAGGTTGTTGTTGGGCGTGGATTTTTGAGGAGAACGCGGGGGCGGGAAGGCGGGGTCAGGAGACCCCGCCCTACAACTGGAGGAGTTAGTCGGATTTGAGGACGAAGACGTGACCTTTGTCGGTGCCGATGGCCAGGAGGCGATCATCGGGGGACCAAGACAGTTTGGCGGCGGGGGCAGGCATGCGAACGGTGGCGCGGAGCGGTTGTTTGCGGTCGGGGCTCCAAAGTTGAACGACGCCGTCGGTGCTCGCGGTGGCGAGAAGGCTGTGGGTGTTTTGGAAGGCGACGGCGCAGATGGGCGCGTCGTGAGGAAACATGGCGGGCTCGCGGCCCTCGGGGCCGGCGCCGCTGCAGTCCCAGACGCAGGCGTCGCGGCCGCCGCCGGTCGCGAGCCAGCGCGACGTGTGATCGAAGGAGAGGTGTTTCACTTTTCCCTCGTAGCCGCTCATGTGGAATTCGGTGTCGGTCTCCGGAATCCAGAGGTGCACGGAAGGATCGTGGTTGCCGGAGACGAGCCATTTGTTGTCGGGCGACCAGACGAGGGCGGCGATGCCGTTGCCGTAGGGAAATTCTTTTTGCGCGATGAAATCGTCGGCGTCCCAGAGGCACACGCCGCCGAAGTAGGCGACGGCGGCGCAACCGCCGGCGGGCTGGAAGGCGAGGGCGGAAATGGATTTCGGAGCGGGTTTGAAGGTGTGAGCGACAGAGGAGTCGGGGCGGAGAGCGAAGAGGTTTTTGCCGGCGGAGGCGAAGAGGAGGCGGCGTTGAGCGTTGAGAGTCGAGGGTTGAGAGCTGGACGGTTGGGGGCGCCAGGCGAGGTGTTCGACCCAGGTGGAGCCGAGTTCGGCGGTGGCGGTGTGTTGGCCGGCGGTGGGGTCCCAGAATTTGACGGTGCCGTCCTGGCCGCCGGTTGCCAGGGTTTTGGGTTCGGAGTTTTGGGTTTTGAGTTGAGGCTGCCAGGCGAGACAGTTGGTGCCGTCGGGGTGGCCGGGCAGGTCGTGGTGGCGGACGCCATCGGAGGCGGCGAAGAGCGAAATGGGGCCGGAAGCGCTGGCGGCGGCGAGCTGGGAGCCGTCGGGCGACCAGGCGAGGTCGATGGTGTAGTCGTCGAGTTGGGCGGCCCAGTGTTTGGTGAGATTCATAAGACGAGGAGGACGCGGCGCGGGCGTGGCGGGCGAGGAAAGACGGAGAAGTTGAAGAGAGCACGATTACGGTCACGATCAAGAGCACGAAACTGGCGGGCCATCTGAATCATGCCTGAGTATCCGGATATCACGATCTACGTGGAGGGGTTGGGAAAACGTGTGCTGGGGCAGGTGCTCGAGCGCATTCAGATTCTGGATATGTTCGTGCTGCGGACGGCGGTGCCGCCGGTGAATTCGTTGGAAGGAAGAAAGGTCGAGCGGTTGCGGCGGGTGGGGAAGCGGATCGCGATCGGGTTTGAAGGCGGGCGCTGGCTGGTGATGCACTTGATGATTGCGGGCCGGTTGCAGTGGGCGGATGCGGGAGCGAAGCCGACGGCCAGGAATGCGCTCGCGCATCTGGTGTTTGCGAGGGGCGCGCTGACCTTGACAGAGGCGGGCAGCACGCGGCGGGCGGCCTTGCATGTGGTGGAAGATGAAGCGGGGTTGCGGGCACACGATCCGGGCGGACTGGAAGTGATGGAGGCGAGCGCGGAGGAGTTTGCGGCGGCGTTGACGCGAGAGAATCACACGCTGAAACGGGCGCTGACGGATCCGCGGACCTTTAGCGGGATCGGGAATGCGTATTCGGATGAGATCCTGCACGCGGCGAAGTTGTCGCCGGTGGCGCTGACGCAGAAGTTGGGGAAGGCGGAGATCGAGCGGCTGTGGAGAGCGGTGCGCGAGGTGTTGACGCGGTGGGCGGAGCGGCTGCGGAAAGAGCTGAACGGGAAATTTCCGGAGAAAGTGACGGCGTTTCATCCGCAGATGGCGGTGCATGGAAAATTCGGGAAGCCATGCCCCGTCTGCGGCGTCACGGTGGAGCGGATACGCTACGCGGAGAACGAGGTGAATTATTGTCCGAAGTGCCAGACGGGAGGGAAGGTGCTGGCGGATCGATCGTTGTCGCGGCTGTTGAAAGGGGACTGGCCGCGCACGGTCGAAGAGATGGAAACAGCGCGGAGAGAAACGTGACCGAGATCAAGCGAAGGACGGCGGTGCCGGCCATCGCTCCGGATGGTGTAACCTATTAGGTTACACTGTCAGGATGTGACGTTGTGAAGAGCCGGCGCGCGCGACCCGCTCGAAGGGGGGGACTACAATGAAATGTCGCGGCCTGCGCGCTTGTGCGAGAGCCATGCGAGCATCTGCAAGGTGAGCTCGGCATCGGGCAGTCGGCTGCGGCCGGTGAGGAAGTCATGGAGGCGCTGGCGCGGAATGCCGAGGTAGCGAGCAAGGCGGACCTTGGAGCCGAGCGGGCGGAGTTCCTCGCGAAGGAGCGAGGCGCAGATGTTCCACAACGGCGAGTCGATGCCAGGGCGGCGGGTCGTATAGGAGCCGCGCCGACGGGGCTGCAGAAGCTTTTTGGTGTGTTTCGCGCTGACTTCGGCGGCGTCGAGCAGGATGCCACCGAGTTCGAGCCAGAGCTGGATTCTGGGGTGAATATAGGGGGTCACGTCGTGTAACCTAATAGG
>JAEWBF010000126.1 GCA_023391285.1 Verrucomicrobiota bacterium | reverse complement strand
CCCTTCCGCCCTCCCCACAACCAACCCTCGTGGCCTCACCTAAGACCATCGGCCCCGACGAAATCCACGCCGCGATCGACCGGCTCGCTTCCGCCATTTCCGCGCGATACGCCGGCCATTCGCATCTCCTTCTCCTCGGCATCGCCAATGGCGGCATCGAACTCTCCCGCCGCCTCGCCGCCCGGCTCTCAACGCTCAACCCTCATCTCTCAACTCGCGCCGGCACCCTCGACATCTCCTTCCATCGCGACGACATCGGTCGCAACCCCATCCCGAAGGAATTTGCCGCCACGCACATCCCCGCCGACGTCAACGGCGCCACCGTCCTCCTCGTCGACGACGTCCTCTTTTCCGGCCGCACCGTCAAAGCCGCCCTCGACGAGCTCTTCGACCACGGCCGCCCCACCAAGGTCGAACTCGCCATCCTCGTCGACCGTGGCGGCCGCCGCCTTCCCTTCGCCGCTGACTACACCGGGATCACTCTTGAAGTCCCCTCGACCGAAAAAGTCACCGTCCGGCTCGACCCGTCCAACCCCACCGCCGACCTCATTCAGGTCATCCCGACGCCGCCGAATCGAAAATCGGAAATCTAAAATCGAAAATCCACCGATGCCCTGGACGCGCCGCCACCTCCTCACCCTCGAGGAACTCACCCTCGAAGAAATCGAGCAAATCCACGCCACCGCCGTCGCCTTCAAGCGCACGCTCACCCGCAGCGTGAAGAAAGTCCCCGCCCTCCGCGGCAAGACCATCGTCAACCTCTTCCTCGAGCCCAGCACGCGCACCCGCATGGCCTTCGAGATGGCCGCCAAACGCCTCAGCGCCGACGTCATTTCCTTCGACGCCGCCAGCTCGAGCACCACCAAGGGCGAAACCCTCCGCGACACCGCCGAAAACATCGCCGCGCTCGGCGCCGACATGATCGTCATCCGCCACGCCGCCGCCGGCTCACCGCATTACCTTTCGCAAATCCTCGACATCCCCGTCGTCAACGCCGGCGACGGCGCCCACGAGCATCCGACGCAAGGCCTCCTCGACACGTTCACCATGAAGGAGCACCTGGGCTCCCTCGAGGGCCGCAAGGTCGTCATTCTCGGCGATATCCTTTTCAGCCGCGTCGCCCGCTCCAACATCCACGCGCTCACCAAACTCGGCGCCGATGTCACCCTCGTCGGCCCCTCCACGCTCGTCCCTCACTGGTTCACGACTCTCGGGGTCAAAGTCTCCCACGATCTCCGCAGCGCCCTCGCCGACGCCGAGGTCGTGATGCTTCTCCGGATACAACACGAACGCCAATCCAGCGGCCATTTCCCTTCCCTCGGCGAATACACCAGCAGCTTCGGCCTCAACAAAACCCGCGCCGGCTGGCTCAACCCGAAAGCCATCATCATGCACCCCGGCCCGATCAACCGCGGCGTCGAAATCGACAGCGAACTCGCCGACGGCGATCGCAGTGTGATCCTCGAACAGGTCACCAACGGCATCGCCATCCGCATGGCCGTCCTCTACCTCTGCGCCGGCGGCCAACCCGAAAACGTCGCCCCGGTTGCCTGATCGCCGCACCCGCCGAGAAGCTCCAAGCACCAAGATCCAGAGAATCACCAATGCCCAACGCTCAACCATTCCACTCGTCCCCGCCTCCCTTGAAGTTTGGATCTTCTCTGGAGCTTGGAGCTTGGATCTTGGAGCTTTAATCCATGCCCGCCCTCTGGATCCAAAACGCCCGCGTCATCGACCCCGCCGCCAAGCGCGACGCCACCGGCGATCTCTTCATCGTCAACGGCCGCATCGCCTCTTCGCTCTCCGCCGCGCAAAAGAAATCCGCGAAGAAGATCGATGCCGCCGGCCTCGTCGCCTGCCCCGGCCTCGTCGACATCCATGTCCACTTCCGCGAACCGGGCCAAACGCACAAGGAAACCATCGCCACCGGCTCCCGCTCCGCCGCCGCCGGCGGTTTCACCACCGTCGTGTGCATGCCCAACACGTCGCCCGTCGCCGACACCGCCGGCACCATCCAGTTCATCCACGACGCCATCCGCCGCGACTCCGTCGTCAAAATCTATCCCACCGGCTGCATCACCGTCGGCATGAAGGGCCAGGCCCTCGCTCCCATCGGCTCCCTCAAACGCGCCGGCGTGGTCGCCATCACCGACGACGGCGAATGTGTCCAAAACAACGAGCTCATGCGCCGCGCCGTCGAATACGCCAAGATGTTCGACCTGCCCGTCATGGACCACTGCCAGGACGCTTCCATGACCCAGGGCGCCGTCATGAACGAGGGCATCGTCTCCACCCGCCTCGGCCTCCGCGGCTGGCCCAACGCCGCCGAAGACCTCATCGTCGCCCGCAATGTAATACTTTCCGAATACACCGGCGCGCACATCCATATGCAGCATATCTCGTCGAAGTTCTCGGTCGACGTGATCCGCCGCGCCAAACAACGCGGTGCCCGCGTCACCGCCGAGGCCACGCCGCATCACATCGCGCTCACCGACGAAACGGTCGCGACCTACAACACCCATTTCAAAATGAACCCGCCGCTGCGCACCGAGGAAGACCGCCTCGCGCTCATCGAGGGTCTCCGCGACGGCACGCTCGACTGCATCAGCACCGACCACGCGCCGCACACCGACTACGAAAAGGACAAGGAATTCGACTACGCCCCCAACGGGATCCTCGGCCTCGAAACGTCGCTCCCCATCTCCCTCGAAATCCTCGTCCGTCAGAACAAGTTCAAGCTCCCGCGCGTCATCGACCTCATGACCCGCCGCGCCGCCGAGATCTTGAAACTTTCCGCCGGCACGCTCGCGGAAGGCGCCGACGCCGACATCTGCCTTTTCGATCCCAACGAAAAGTGGACCTACGATGCCAAAGCCGGCTTCAGCAAATCGTCCAACTCTCCCTGGCACGGCCAGACCCTCACCGGCCGCGTCAAGACCACCATCGTCAACGGCCGCATCGTCTTCAACCACGGCCGCATTCTGTAGGTCGCCCGCTCGCGGGCGACTCCTGGGTTGCCTCCGCAGGTAGGGCGAGGTGTCCCCACCGAGCCGTCGCGCATCGCCTCACCCTTCCGCCATCGCCACCTTCAACGCTTTCTCCAGCGCCTGAATGCTCACCGGTTTGGTCAGATGCACCACGAAGCCCGCTGCCTGGCTGCGCAAGACGTCGTGATCCATTCCATACCCCGTAAGCGCGACGCCGCGGATTCCGTAGTCCTTCTTCAACTCCGCCATCAATTCGAACCCGCTCCCATCCGGCAGCCCGATATCGGACACCACCACCTCGATCCCTCCCCGCGCCGCCGCTTCTCTCGCCTCCCTCACGCTCCCCGCCTGCACCACATCGAAATTTCTGCGCGTCAGCAATTGCGCCAGCGCCACGCGGGTCGCGTCGTGATCCTCCACCAGGAGTAACTTTCGGCGCGCCCCTCCCTCCGGCCGAAACGGCGATACCGTCGCGGGCCGAGACATCGAACGGCTCGCCACCTCCACTTCGCCGCCATCGCCCAGCGGCAATTCCACCGAAAATACCGAGCCTTTCCCCGGACCTTCGCTCGTCGCTCGGATTTTCCCGCGATGCATCTCCACGATCATCCGCGAAATCGCGAGCCCCAGGCCTACGCCGCCAAACCGGTGCGATCCGCCGCCCCGCGCGTGATCTCCTTGCGCGAAGGCATCGAAGACGCGCTCCAGCTCTTCGTGCGTCATGCCGATGCCCGTGTCGCGAATCTCGATTTCCAGATGATCGCTTTCCGGCAGATCGCGCGTTCTCACGCGCACCGTGCCTTCCTCCGGCGTAAACTTCACCGCGTTCTTCAACACATTCCACAACACCTGCTGCAGTCTCACCGCGTCGCCCCACACTTTCGTGCGTCGTGCGCGCAACTCGAAAACCAGCGTCAACCCCTTCGCCTCCAGTTCGCCCCGCATCGTCGCCACCGCATCCTGCAAAATTGCATGCGCATCCTGCAGCGCAAGATTCAGCGACAGCTTGCCGCGCGTGATCCGCGTCAAATCCAATAGGTCGTCGATCAATCGCGCCTCGAGCTCCGCATTCTTCCGAATCGTTCGAAACGCTTCTCGGGTTTCATCCGGCAACGTCGTGTCACTCGCATGCTCGCTCGCCAGCAGGAGCACCGGATTCAACGGCGTGCGTAACTCATGCGACAACGTCGCGAGAAAATCATCCTTCGCCCGCGACGCCGCCTCCGCCTTGTCGCGTGCCGCCTCCATGTCTCGTTCCGCCTGTTTGCGAGCCGTGATATCCGTGATCACCGCCACCACGCCGCTGATCTGCCCATCCGCATCCCGCTCCGGCTCGTGAATCACCCGCATCCACCGGCGCCCGAACCGCTCATACGGAATCTCCATTTCGAACTCCACCCGCCGGCCACTCAACGCTTCGTCGAGCCGTGCCTTGAACGACGTGAACGCCGTCGTCCCAATCAATTCGTCGATTCGATGCCCCACGACTTCATCGGGCGTGCGCCCAAACCGCTGCGCATAGGGCCGGTTCACGAACTTCAACCGATACTCCCGATCGCAATGCGCCAGGAAGACGATCGCGTTGTCCGTCACCAGCCGCAGCCGCTCCTCTCCGCGCCGCAACGCCGCCTCCGTCTGCTTGAACGCCGCGATGTCGAGATTGATTCCCGCCCAATACGCCACGCGCCCGTCCTCATCCCGAATCGGCACGCCGCGCGCCAACACCGGATGCCAGAGCCCGTCCACACCTTTGAACAGGTGCTCGCGTTCCCAAAATCCGCCCGTCTCCACACACCGCCGCCACGCCTCCAACGTCGGCCCGGCCTGCTCCGGCGCCAGCACCCGGCCCCAACCTTCGCCCGAAGCCTCCTCCTGTGTCAGCCCCACCAGCTTCAGAAACGACTCGCTGCAATAAACATTTCTCCCCTTCGCATCGCACACCCAAATGCCGAAGTCGATCGACTCCCCCACCGCGCGATAAAGTTGCTGCTGCCGTCGCAGCTCGGTCTCCTGCCGTTTCCGTTCCGTGATGTCGCGAGCGATTGTCGAGATCCCAATCGGCTGCCCATCCGCGCTCACGAGCAGCGACACCGTCAGCGAAACGTCCACCAACCGACCGCTCTTGTGCCGGCCCGTCGTCTCGTAGTGCTCGATCCTTTGGCCACGAGAGATCCGCTCCACCAACGTGGCCCCTTCGCTCTCTTTCTCCGGCGGTGACAAAATCGGCAGCGGCTGTCCGATCGCCTCTTCCCGCGCATAACCGTAAAGCCGCTCCGCTCCCCGGTTCCAACTCGTGATCGTTCCGCTCAAATCCGTGCTGAGAATCGCGTCTTCCGACGACTCCACGATCGCCGCCAGTCTTCGCATCGTCTCCTCCCCGCGTCGACGCTCCGTCACGTCGATCGTCGCGCCCAACATCCGCACCGGCACGCCCCGGTCTCGCAACACCACCGCGCTCGTATACAGCCACACCACGCGCCCATCCGGCCTCACCGCCCGAAACTCCAGCTCGTAATCCTCCGCATCCTTCAACGATTTCTCCACCGCCGTCTGCACCCGCTCGGCGTCGTCCGGATGCACCAACGCCGAAAAGGCTTCCACCGTGCCGTCGAACGATGCCGGCGTTATCCCGTGAATTTCGAAAAGTGAATCCGTCCACGTCACCCGGTTCTCCGAAACATCCCAATCCCACACGCCCACTTTTCCGGCCAGCGTCGCCAGCCTCAGTCGTCGCTCGCTTTCGCGCACCGCCAGTTCCGCGAGTTTCCGCTCCGTGATGTCCACCACCGTTCCAAGATGCCCGGTCACGTTCCCCGCCGCATCGCGCAGCTGCACCGCATTCCCTTGCAACCAGCTCGTCGTTCCATCCGGACGCAAAAACCGATACTCCGCGCTCGACGGCCGCCCCGTCCGCACCGCCTCCTCCCATTCGCGCATCACGCGCTCCCGATCTTCCGGATGAATCGCGTTCGCCCAGCCTCCCCCACGCGCCTCTTCCGCCGTCATTCCGGCGATCCGGCACCACGCTTCGTTCAGGAAGACACTGTCTCCTTTCGCATCCGATAAAAAGATCCCCACCGGCGCATGGCTCGCCAGCGTCCGAAACCGCTCCTCGCTCTCCCGCATGCGCTGCGTCGCCCGCGTGCGCGCCACCACGTCGGCCGCCATCTGCGCATACAGGTCCATCAGCGCTTGCTCCCGTTCGCCCGGCACATGCCGCTCCGGGAAATGCACCGTCAAGACTCCGATAATCCCACCGTCGAGGGCCCGCAACGGAACACTATGGCTCGACACAAACCCGCCCGCCGCCACCGCCTCGCGATCGCGCTCGAGCAGAGGGTCCGTCGCCGCATCCTCCACCACCACGCGGCTCCCGCGCGCCCGCGCCACTCGGCAGGCGCCAATCCCTTCCGGCCGCGTTTCAACCCAGCGCGTGAACTCACTCGCAAAACCCGCCCCCGCCACCAGCCGCAGATCCGATCCTTCGCACAACGAAAGCAACCCTTTCGTCGTCCGCATCGTTTCCGTCACCGCCTCCAAGACCCGCCGCAGCGCCTCACGCCAATCTTCACTGCGCGCCACCGCCACCGCCGTCTCGTGCAGGCGTCGCAGATTCTCGAGCTCCGTCCCCTCCGTTTGGATCCGGCGAACCATGACGCTCTTCTGTGTCTTCCGCGTTCAGCCCGTATTTCCCGTTCTCCTTTGCACCGTTCGCTTCTGCCACCGCCGCTCAGGGCAACTTCCCCTGCACGCGCTTGCTCGCCGCGCCGAAATCGATGAGCCCTGCTTCCGGTCGTTTCTTCAACGCACCGATCACGCGTCCCATATCCTTCTTCGACTGCGCTCCCGTTTCCCGAATCGCTTCGTCGATCAACGCGTCGAGTTTCGCGTCGTCCAACCCTTGGGGCAGATACTTCTCCAACACGCGCATCTCCGCCTCATTCGCCGCCACCAAATCCGCGCGTCCGCCTTTCGCGAATTCCTCTTTCGCGTCGTTCAGATTCTTCACCGCTTTGCGCAAGGTCGCCGTCACCAGCGCATCGTCGATCGGCTTCCCCGTATCCATCGCCGCGCGCTGGATCGCCGCATCCGCCGTTCGCAGGGCCATCGCGGTCCCCGCATCGCGCGCCTTCATTGCCACAATAATGTCGGCTCTTAACGCCTCATAAATCGTCGCCATGACCATGCAGCATGCCGCGCCGTCTCACGCTGTCGAGCCCCCGCCCACGCGTAAACGCCTCATTTAACGCTATCTCAATGCACTCTCGATCTCTCGCGCCGCCCGCTCTCCGCTCGCGAGCGCGCCATGCACCGTCCCCAACTCCAACACCTCCGACGTCGCCTCGCCCGCGAAGAACAGCACGCCGCCCACCGGTCGCGCCAGTTCCTCCGGCGCCTTCTCCGCTCCCGCCACCGCGAAACTATACGCTCCCCGCGTAAACGGATCCGACGCCCAGTCATGCGTGCGCGTTTCCATCACCACGCTTCGCACCTGCGTCGCCGTGCAACCCAGCAACTTCGCCAGCGTCGCGCACGCTGCGCGCACCACCTTGGCATCCGACCAGCCAGCCATCGCCGCCGCCGCCGGACCTCCCGTCCAGCCCACCAGCACCGGCTTCGGCGCCTCCGCCCACCACACCGGAAACGCGTCCTCTTCCGAGTGCAAAAATCCGAATGCCCGTCCTTCGCGCGCTCGCAGCGCCGCCGGAATCGGCCCGCGCCGCCAGATGTCCGTTCGCATCCTCATCACCACGCGTCGCGCCTGCCCGCTCTCGATCTTCGCCAAAACCCGTTCCTTCCCTTTCAGTCCCGGCTCGAATCGAACCGCCCCGCGCTTCTTCGGATCCGCCTTCAACACGCCAAGCGGCAGCGTCACCAGCGCGCAACGCCCGCGCCACGCTCCGCCACGCGCGTCTTCGATCACCACGCCGGACCGTGACCACGACACCTGGCGCGCCACGCATCCCCGCTCCACTTCGCCTCCCGCCCGCAAAAACTTCCGGACCAGCATCTCGGTGACGGAATCGTAACGCTTGCTCGGACGAAACTGCTCCTCGTCTTCCTGCGACGCTTCGAACAGCGCCCGCGCGCTCATCCGCTCCAACGGTGCCCCATTGAATCCTTTCACGAACGCTTCCGCCAACGCCCGGTCCGGCGCTGACACCGCGTCACCGTGCCGCGTCAACCACCGCGCGAAATCCCCTCGAAACCGCGGCCCGATCTTTTCCATCACCGCGTAAATCCGATCCCACGCATCATCCATCTTCGCCTGCCGCCCATCTCCCGCCAGCCAGTGCCGTTCTTCAATTTCCCGCTTCCGCACCTTCGCTGCTTTCAGCACGGCCTCCATCACCTCGTTGCCGGAATGAACGAATTCGGCCCCCAACTCCACCGGCCCCGGCCACCCTTTCCGCTCCTCGCTCAAAATCCGGCCGCCCACCCGATCGCGCGCCTCCAATATCACGACACGCCGCCCCGCCTCGGCCAAACGCACCCCCGCTAACAGCCCCGCCGCTCCCGCACCAATCACAATGACATCATACTTCTCCATGCGCACGCATGGACCGCCAATCATCCGATCGGTGCGCTTACTGCGTCTCCAATCGCCTGATACGCGCTCAACCCATCTTTACCGCTGAAACGAAGGACTGTCCGTCGGCTCCATCGTGCCTTCCTCCACTCCCGACGACGAAATTTCGCCGAGCAGGAAATTACACCGTTCCTGACAATGCCGGCACGTCTCCGCGCAAATCCGACAATGCTCATGCATGTTCGCGTGCTGCTCGCATTCGTCGCCGCACACCTGACACGCCAGAATGCACGCATGCAGCTGCGCGTGCACGATCTCGTTCGGCGTCTCCGTCTGCCGCACCAACAACGCCGCCGTTGCCTCGCAGACATCCGCACAATCCAAATCCGTCCGAATACACCGCCGCATCTTCGCCACGTGCTCTTCCGCCAAACACGAGTCCGCACACGCCCGACACACCTGCGCACACTGCGCTAACGCTTCGAGCACCTGCGCGTAGTGCCCCACCCGCTGTGCATCCGCCCGAGGATGCGTGCGTAACATGGAATCGATGATCTTCATGGTTCGAAAATTTTTCCGCCGCAGCCCATTCCGCGACGCCCGAACCTAACCCCGTCTTCGCACCCCCGCCATGGGGCCTCTACCCTCGCAGCGCGTCGGTGATTGCCTGTGCTCCCGCGCCGCCGAAAATTGCACCGAATTCAGCCGGACGACCCCGACGTTCTCATCTGCTACCTTGCACTTCTTCCCGATGATTCCTTCGCGTCCGATACGCTCCATCTCTCCCGCGACGAAGCCGATCCGCTCTCCGCGTCTTTCCGCCGCCGCGATGTATGAGCGCGTCCTCGCCGGCGATCCGTCGTGCAACGGCCGGTTCTTCACCGGCGTCCTCACCACCGGCATCTACTGCCTCCCTTCCTGCAAAGCCCGCAAACCCAAGTTCGAAAACATCCGCTTCTTCCCATCCTGCGAAGCCGCTCGCGCCGCCGGACTCCGCCCATGCAAGAAGTGCCACCCCGACGACTTCGCTCGCGGCGCCGATCCCGTCCTCGAAACCGTCGAATCCATCGTTGCCGAGATTCGCACCCACCCCGCCCGCTTTCCCAACACGCGCTCGATCGTCAAACGTCTCGGTTTCGGCCCCACGCGCACCTTCGAACTTTTCCGCCTCCACTATCACACCACTCCCGCCGATCTCCTCCTCCGCGCACGTCTCGCCGCCGCCAAACGCGATCTGATTTCCAGCCCGAGCCCGCTCGCCGAAATCGCCTACGCCGCCGGCTTCGAATCCCTCTCCGTCTTCCACGAGCACTTCCGCCAACTCAACGGACTCACTCCCGCCGCCTACCGCGCGCTGTCCTCATCGAACTCGTTCGAACTCTCGCTCCCGCCCGGTTTTCTTCTCGGCTACCTCCGCCGCGCGCTCAGCCGCGATTCCCACAGCATCAACGAACGGCTCGAGGGCAACACCTACACCGCGGCCGTCCAACTCTCCTCCGGCCCCGCCATCCTTCAACTTCAGCTCTCGCCCGAAAAAATCCGCGCCACACTTTCACCCGCCCTCGCCCGCACTCCGCCTCCCTCCGCCATCGAAGCACACTCCCTCGTCGTTGCTCTGCTCGGCCTCGACGACGACACCGCCGCCTTCGCCCGCCTCGCGCGCAAACTCGGTCTCGCCCGCCTCGTTGCCGGACGCGCCGATCTCCGCATCTCCCACACGCCTTCGCTCTACGACGGACTCCTCTGGTCCGTCATCGGCCAGCAAATCAATTTCTCCTTCGCGAGCCTTCTAAAACGCCGCCTGTTCGAACTCGCCGGCACGCCTCTCCCCAACGGCCTCGTCGCACCTCCCACGCCCGCCGCCGTCGCCGCTCTCGAAACTCACGATCTCCTCCCCCTTCAATTCTCCCGCCAGAAAGCCGACTACGTCCTCTCCCTCTCGCGCCTGATCGCCCACGGCAGCTTCGATCTCGAGTCCCTGCGCACGATGTCTGCCACCCGCGCCGAACGCACCCTCCTCTCACTCCGCGGACTCGGCCCGTGGTCCGTCAACTACATCATGATGCGCGCCCTCGGCCTCCCCGATTGCGTCCCACTCGGCGACACCGGCGTCACCAGCGGACTCCAATCGCTTCTCTCTCTTGAGCAGCGCCCCGACGTCGACGCCACGCGCCGCCTCATGGCCATGTTCTCCCCACACCGCAGCCTCGCCACCGCCCACCTTTGGCAACTCAACCAACCCATCCCCACATGAACCTTTTCTACGACACCTTCGCCACTCCGTTCGGCCCGTTTTCCGTCGCGGTGACTTACTCCCACAGCCTCGCCGCCACCGCCTTCGGCGACTCGCAAGTGCTCCTCTCGCGTCTGCCAAAGTGTCATATAATGTATGACACTTCCTCCACCGCTGCCGCACGCGCGCAGTTCCTCGACTACTTCGCTGGGCGTCGCCGCACCTTCGATCTTCCGCTCGATCTTCACGGCACCTCTTTTCAAAAGCGTGTCTGGTCCGCACTTCTCGCGATTCCCTTCGGCGAAACACGCACCTACGGTCAACTCGCCGCGCAACTTGGCGCGCCTCAGGCCGCCCGCGCCGTCGGTCGCGCAAATGCGACCAATCCCGCCTGTGTCATCGTCCCTTGCCATCGCGTGATCGGCGCCACCGGCGCGCTCACCGGCTTCGCCTTCGGCGAAGAGCTGAAACGCCGACTCCTCGATCTCGAACATCCTCACCAACGTCACGCTGCCTGACGTTTACCACCTCACGTCATCAGCCCCACGCTTGCGCCCCGACCCGTTTCTCCCCCCACTGGTCGGCCGCGCATGCCAGAAGACTCGCCCCCGCTCCCGGTCGTCCTGTTTGAGCTTTCGCTCATCATCATCGGCATCGTTCTGCTCTGGCGGCTCGTTCTCTCTCCCTCCGCTCGCGCTCGCCTCCGCTCCACCCCGGCTCAACTCGCGCCTTGGACCGTCTCCCTTCGCGATTTCTTCCTCTGCGCCGCTCTGATCGCCGCGTCCGGTCTCGTTGCCTCCTTCATCGTCGGCCTGCTGATCGCGCCTTTCGATCTTTCGGCCGACGCCAGGACCATCCTCAACAGCGCCGCTTTCCAACTCGGCCTCCTGATCGGTCCCGCTTTCGCTCCGCTCGATCTCGGCCATCCCGCCCTTCGCCCGCCGCTCCCTCGCAGCGTTTTCGTTTCCGGCCTAGTCACCTTTCTTATCGCCCTGCCCGTCGTCACCGCCGTCAACCTCCTCTCCCTCTACCTCCTCGATCTTGCTGGCCTCCCCGCCCAACAACAGGATTTGCTTCGTCTCTTTGCCGAAGCCGATTCCTCCGCGCTTCTCGCCGTGATGATCGCGCTCGCCGTGCTCGTCGCCCCCATCGCCGAGGAACTGCTCTTCCGCGCGACCTTCTTCCGTTTTCTCCGCCAGCGCGCACCTCGTCTTATCGCGCTGCTGCTCCCCGGCACCATCTTCGCCGCCCTTCACGTCAACTGGACCAACTACGACGGTCTCGCTAGCTTCCTCCCGCTCATCACCCTCGCCGTCATTTTCTCGCTCGCCTACGAGCGCACCGGCCGCATCGCCACCGCAATGATCGCGCACGCGTTCTTCAACCTCCACACGATCCTCCTGCTCTTCGCCGGCGTGTCCGCTTCGTAGCCAAACGCCGAATCGTTTCGCTTCCTTTCGCCAACTCAGACTTGCGCCACCGCATCTGCCCCCCTCCACTTCGCCCGGCTATGTCATTTCGGCGCTTCATCCCTGCGATCCTCGCCCTCCTTGCAATCGTCGCCGTCGCGGGCTGCGCCAACTATCGCCTCGGCACCGGCGCCGAACCCTCGTTTTCGACTCTCTACATCGAACCTGTCGAAAGCCACGCCGTCCTCCCCCAAGCCCGCGCCATTCTCGCCACCCAGCTGCGCGACGCCTTCGAACGCGACGGACGCGTCGCTCTCGCCAGCTCGCCCGACACCGCCGACGCCACGCTTCAGGTCGTCATCCGCGACTTCGAACGCGATGTCGCTTCCGTCCGCGAATCCGACACCCGTCTCGCCCGCAAATTCACGCTCACGCTCACCACGTCCTGCACGCTCCGCGATCGCCGCACCGGCAACCCAATTTTCTCGGACCGCATCATCAGCACCCAACGCGACGCCATGACCGACGGCGGGCAACTTCAGTCCGAATACCAAACCGTCCCGCTCCTCGCCGAATCGCTCGCCCGCAAGATCCAGCACGCCGTTCTCGACGTCTGGTAAACTCGCCCGTCTCCAATGCTCTCGCCGCTTCTCGTTCCTTCGATCCTCGCCGGCGATCACGCGCATCTTTCCGCAAGCGCACGCCTGGTCGAAGAGCTCGGCCTCGAATGGTTGCATGTCGATATCATGGACGGCCATTTCGTCCCGAATCTCACCTTCGGCCCCGAGACCGTCGCCGCCCTTCGCCGCCACGGCATCAAATCATTTTTCGATACCCACCTGATGCTCGACGAGCCGCACCGCTACGTCGAAGCCTTCGCGAAAGCCGGCTCCAACCTCATCAGCATCCACATCGAGCCCGCCTACGATCACGCCGCCACGCTCCGGCGTATCCGCGAACTCGGCTGCCAGTGCGGCATCGTGCTCAACCCCGACACGCCCGCCTCCGCCATCGAATCCTTCCTGAGCAACGTCGACCTCGTGCTCGTCATGACCGTCCAGCCCGGTTTCGGCGGCCAGCCTTTCCGCACCGACATGTTGCCCAAGCTCCAGCAAATCGACACGTGGCGCCGTGAACGAAACCTCTCGTTCCGCCTCGAAGTCGATGGCGGCGTTGATCTGTCCACCGCCGCCGACTGCCGTAAGGCCGGCGCGGATACTTTCGTCGCCGGCACCTCGTTCTTCAAAGCCCTCGACAAAGCCGCCTTCGCCGCCGCCTTCGCGCAACTGTAGCGCCTTCGACCCACCGGCTCGTTGCGCATCACGTTCGCGTTCTTCGCATCCGCCATGCCAGAATCGCTCCACCACGACGGCTATCTGATCTCCGACGACCCCGCGCTTCTCGACGTCGACGCCGTTCACGCCTTTCTCTCCAGCTGCTATTGGGCCGCCGGCATCCCGCGCGAAGTGGTCGCGCGTTCCCTCGAAAACTCGCTCAGCATCGGCATCTACACGCCTCAACGCCAACAGATCGGCCTCGCCCGCGTGATCTCTGATTTCGCCACTTTCGCCTATCTGTGCGACGTCTACGTGCTCGAGCCTCACCGCGGCCGCGGTCTCTCCAAAGCCGCCCTGAAATTCATTCTCGCCCATCCCCGCCTACAAGGCTTGCGCCGTTTCCAACTCGTCACCGCCGATGCCCACACGCTCTACGCGCAATTCGGCTTCACCGCGCTCTCCCAACCGGAGCGTCACATGGAAAAACGCGATCCCGACGTCTATCTGCGGCTCCGCCACGCTTGATCGCCGCTACTTTGTCCCCTTCGCGATCGCTTCCGCGCGCCGGTAATTTTCGCGAAACCCATCGCCGAGGCGGCGTCCCAGCGCGAGTTCCTCCGCCTTGTTCTTCGAACTCAGCGCCCGTTTGATCTCCCCGCGGGCCCGCTCGTAGCTCACCGCCGAAAGATCCTGCAGCACCGCAAGCGCCTCTTCCTTCGCCGGACCAGAAGCCGCTGCAATCGCGCGCCACGCGCGCTGCAGTTCGCCGTGCGTATCCAAAGCCATGACACGGATGATAAACGCCATCTCGCGAAACAAATGCCCGGTGCGTTCCGCGCGATAAACCAATTGGTCATCCTCCTCGAAGGGATGCTCGTCCGGATCGCTGCGAAATGTCTCCCACTCCGCGTTCCCGTAAAAGTCCCGCCGCACCGGCAAGCGCCGCAACGCATAGCGCTCCGGTCCGCCCGGCGTGCCCGGCCGGAAGTTCCACAACTTCTGCCCTTCCATCGCGAGCGTGAAATCGATGAACGCTTCCGCCACCTCGCGATGCGGCGCTCCGCGCAGGATCGCGATTGGATCCACCGATGGCACCGTCCCTCCGCGCGGAGTCGAAAAACCCAACCGCCCTTCGTCTGCCCCGCTCCGCTGCGCCGCCACCTCGGCCTGCGCTCGTCCATAGAAATCGATGCAAATTCCCGCCGCGCAATTTCCCTGCGCAACATCGATCGGCGGCTTCTGCGAAGAGTCGGTGAAATAACGCGCGTTCGCTCCGATCAGCTGCAGCCATCGCAAGCCCGCCAGCCATCCGTCCCGCACCGCCGCCGCCTCTTCCTCGGCGTTGCCCGTTCCCACCCGCGCCCGCCGCTGCATTTCCTGCTGAATCACATTCTCGAACGCCTTCGCGATCGAACTGCTCTTGGTGGGATCGGCCAGCGCGACTTCACCGATCAATCGCGGATCCGCCAAATCGCGCCACCGCTCCGGCGGTTCTTCGATCCCCAACCGCCGCAATGCATCCCGATTATAAATGATGCCGTAACTACTCAGCACATTCCCTACCCAGCGGCCTTCGCGGTCGCGATAAACTTCGCCCGCAAATTCCCGCGGCACCACCGCTTCGTTCAGCCACTCCGCCCGCCGTTCGCTCCCTCCCGTCGACACAATGCGGCCCGCGTCCGCCTGCAGCATGAAATCGTAACTCCCGCCGCCAAAAAACAGATCGATGCCGCAGCTCACCTCCGAGGCCAGAAAGGCTTCTCGCGCCGCCCGCGCGTCCGCCGACGCCTCGGGTCCGAGCCGCGCATTCGCGAATCCCGCTTGCACTTCGCTGCTCCACACCCGGCCCAACTCGCCCGTCCAATAATTGCGAAACGCCGCCACATACTCGGACTCCAGAAATCGCGCGATCTCACTCGTCCCGCCAATCACGCGCCAGTCCAACGCCACCGTCCGTCCTGTCTTCTCGCGATACCATTTCCGGAATCCGACGCCGAACTCGTGTCGAATCGCCTCATTGTGCGGCGTGATGATCGTCAAGGTATCATCCGCCCGCTCCAGCCGCCGCTGCTCCGGTCTCAGCAAAAACGGCAGGGCGACAATCCCCGCCAGCATCAAAAGAATGATCGCCCGTTTTAGCATCTGCCGTCCTCGAACTCTGCTCGGCGCCTCACCGTGTTCACTCCCTCAACACCACCACGTCTTCCGGATCGGCGCTCGCGTATAACTCACCACTCGCCGCCGCCCCGACAAACCGCGGATTCAACTCGAAGATCTTCAGCGCCGCGCCGCCCGCCACAAACTCGTATTGCGCCACCTCGCCCAGGTAAATCGCCTCTCCGATCCGCCCTTTGACGCCATTCTTCTCCGGCGCTTCGCGGCTGAGCTTCCAACATTCCGGGCGTATCGAAAGTGTCACGACATCATGCGCCGCCGGAACATTCGTCGCATCGCCGGGCACGCCTTCGAAGGCGCCAATCTGCGTCCGCACGAACACGCGCCCGTCGGCCACCCGCTCTACCGTTCCGGCGATGAAATCCGTTTCGCCGATGAAGTTCGCCACCGTCTTCCGCACCGGCCGTCGATAAATCTCCCGCGGCGTTCCGACCTGCAGCACCCGTCCGCTCTCGAGGATCGCCATCCGGTCCGAGATCGAAAGCGCCTCCTTCTGATCGTGTGTCACATACACCGTCGTCAGTTTGAACTCCTTGCACACGCGCCGAATCTCCGCCCGCATTTCCAGTCGTAGTTTCGCATCGAGATTCGAGAGCGGCTCGTCGAGCAGCAAACACCGCGGCCGAATGACCAACGCCCGCGCCAGCGCCACCCGCTGTTGCTGCCCTCCCGACAATTGGTTCGGCCGTCGCTCCGCATAGCTTCCCATCTTCACCGATTCGAGCGCTTCACCCACGCGCCGAGCTATTTCCGCCTTCGGCACCTTCCGCTCCTCCAATCCAAACGCCACGTTCTCCGCCACCGTCATGTGCGGCCACAACGCGTAGCTCTGAAACATCATCCCCGTGTTCCGTTTGTGCGGCGCCAACCGCGTCACGTCCTCTTCGCCGAAAAGAATCTTCCCTTCGTCCGGGATGTAGAATCCCGCCATGCTTCGCAGCAGCGTCGTTTTTCCGCACCCGCTCGGACCGAGCAGAAAGAAGAGTTCTCCCGGTTCGATCGTTAGATCGAGGTCGCGCAAGGCCGTGACCGCTCCGAAGCGCTTGGTGAGTTTCTGGATACGGATCGATATCATGACAGCGGCCCCGCGCCGGCGCGCGAAGCAAGATTCCGGCTCCGCGCGAGTCAAAATAATAAACCCGTCCGAACCTGTGGTTCCGTTTGCCAGCCGCTGCACCGTTTGTCTCCCTTTTGCCATGCCCACGGCCGCTACCTCGAAGGCTCGTTCCCGCCGTCGAACCTTGCATCCCGATCTCGAAGCGGTGCTCTACACCGAGGAGCAGATCAAGCGCCGCGTTCGGGGTCTCGCCCGCGAAATCAAGGCCGTCTATGGCGATCGCGAGTTCACGATCATTTCCCTCATCAACGGCGCCGTCATGTTCACCGCTGACCTCATGCGGGAAATCGACAACCCCGTGCGGCTGGATTGCATCCGCGTTTCCAGCTATGGCAACCGCACGAAATCCGTCGGCACACCTCAGATCGTCGCCGCCCTCACGCTCGACATCAAAGGTCGCGACGTGCTCATGATCGACGACATTCTCGACACCGGCAAAACGCTTGCCCTCGTCACCTCGCTCGCCCGGAAGCTGCGTCCCGCCAGCCTGCGCAGCTGCGTCCTGCTCGACAAAAAAGCGCGGCGTGAAGTCGAGTTCGAAGCCGACTTCGTTGGGTTTGAAATCCCCGACAAGTTCGTCGTCGGCTACGGTCTCGATTTCGCCGAGCGCTATCGAAATCTTCCCTGCATCGGCGTGCTCAAAGCGGAGTTGCAAAAACTCCCCGCGTAACCAATCCGCCACTACGTTCGCTCGTCGAGTTAACAAAAACGCCGCCCGGATTTCCGTGCGGCGTTTTGCTGGAGAACGCAGGAGGCGGAGTTCATCCGCCTCGTGACGGACGATTACTTTGTCTTGAACTCCTTCGATCCGACGATCTTCGCCTTGTTGCTGCCAGGCGCGCAGTAGTAGACGTCCACGCGATAGCGCTTCTTGCCATAGCTCGTCGGGACTTTCAGGCAGTATTCGTTGTCGCTGTTGATCGTATAGTGGGACGAACCATAGAGTTTCGAGGGACCATAGCTGCCATTGTCGCGCACTTCGCACACGGCGAACTGCACCGTATGATCGCGCAGGCTCTTTTTGCTCGAGCCCGTCACGACCTTGCACTCGACCTTCGCCGAGTCGCCGCCCTTCGGCGACTTGCCCTCCTTCAGGAAGCCTTTCCAGTCGATGCCGCATTTCGTGTCTTCCTGGGTCTTCTTCACCTTGAAGGTCACCTTCGTGCTCGCGCTCACCCCGCCGCTGGTCGTGGTCGCCGTCAGCGTGTAAGTGCCCGGTTCCTTGATGGTGAGATAACCCGTGCCTTTCGCCTCTTCCGAGCCGAGGCCGGTCTTCGAGACATTCACATCGCAGCCGTTCAACGCGACCTTGATCGAGGAAATCGAGGCGTTCGACTTCGCGAGGACCGAGAACGGAATCGCAGGCGGATTCTTCCCCGCTTCATAGCTGAACTCTTCGCCGTTCTTCGGATCGAGGATAGAGATCGAGGGCTTCGCCGTCTGCGCCACAGCGTAGAAGGTGAACGACTTCGTCGTCGTGCCGCCCTTGTCCGTCGCGGTCACCGTGAGAACGTGTTTGCCTGTCGTCTTCACCGACATCGTTCCGGAACCCGTCGCATTCGAACTGCCGAGCCCGCTCGCCGTAACATTCAGAGAAGAACCATCGAGCTTGGCCGTGAGTTTCGAGATGCCACCCGACTTGCTGCTCACCTTGAACGAAAACCCGACGCTGCGCGGCTGGCAGTTGAAGATCGAGATGTTCGTTTCCGAAGGCGACGTGATCGTCACGGTCGGCGGCTCCGAGGCTTTGACCGTAAACGTCACCGATTTCGTCGCGCTGACATTGCACGAGTTGTCATAGCTTTTCGCCGTGAACGTGTAGGTGCCCGCCTTCGAGATCTTCAACGTCCCCGTGCCTTTCGCATTCGAGGTGCCAACGCCCGATTTGCTCAGGCTGATCGAGCTGCCGTTGAGCATCGCCGAAATGCCGTCGATGGTCGCCCCGTCGGAAATCGTCGAGCTGAACGAGAACGGAATGCTGATGGAGCTATCGCCGCAGTAGCGGGAATCGCCCGCGAGCGAGTAAACCGTGCCGTCGCCGGGAGCGTGAATGGTGAGCCCGATCTCCGGCTTCTTCACGACCACCTTGAACGTCACCGTCGTCGTAGCGACCTGGCCCTTGGTATCCGTCGCCTTGACCACAAACACGTGCTCACCAGCCCCGCGCACGCTGAGGGTCGCAGTTCCTTTGGCGGTCGCGGTGTTGAGTCCGCTGGTGGAACTCAGCGAAACCGACTTGCCGTCGAGCGTGGCGGTGAGCGTCTTGACTTTGTTACCGTTCGACTGCGCGGTGAACGCCACCGGAATGCGGAGCGTCTCGCAAGGATCGCACACCGTATAAACGGACTGCGGCGATTGAGTGATCGTGACCTTCAGCGTCGGCGCAGCCGTGCCCTTCACTTCAAACGTGGCGGACGTCGTCGCGCTGATCCCCGCCGCGGTGTTCGTATCAGTCGCGGTCACCGTATAAACGCCCGGCTTCGTGATGACGAGATTGCCCGACGCCGTCGCCGTCGACGACGTGCCCAGCCCCGTAGTGCTCGAAATCGTCACTGGTGTTCCGGAAAGCGTGCCCGTGATGGTGTCAACCGTCGCGCCGGCCGTGATGTTGCCGGTGAACACAAAGGGAATGTTCAACGTGCCACTCGCGGGCAACGTGTAGGGCGAGTTGGCCGCAATCTGCGGATTGATCGCAATCGTGATGACAGGGTCGTTCACGGTCACCTGGAAGGAAACTTGCGTGCTCACGGTCTGGCCATAGGTGTCCACTCCTGTCGCCACCAAGGCGTATTCGGAGGTGCCGTTGTTGGGGGCCGGAATCGTGAGCGTCCCATTCCCCGTCGCCGTGAGCGCAGTGCCATTGGCCGTGGAGCTGATCGCCACCGCATCGCCATCCATGGTGACACTCTGGCTGACGATATACGCCCCGGTGCTGCTCGTCTTGATCGCAAACGGGATCGTCAGGGATTTGCCGCGCAGGGTCGTGTAAGTGGCATCTGGCGCCTTCGTGAACACGATCGTCGGAGGCGGGGGCGGCGTGACGGTGAACGTCACCGAATCAAACGCGTTCAATCCCAACGCGGTATTCGTCGCCGTCGCATCCAGCGTGTAAGTTCCCGGACGCAAATTGAACATTGTGCCCGCACCCGTCGCAGTCGGCGTCTCCAAGCCGGTCTTGGACGCAAGCGTCAACGGCGTGGTGATGTCGTCGTCATCCGTAAGCGTCGCCGCGATCGCAGTCACGGGAGCGCCTTTGGTGGCTGCGCCGGTAAAACTAAACGCCAGATTCAGCGGCGAAGCATCGGGCGGCAGCGGAATGCTCGCGCCATCGATCGGACTCGCGATGTTCACCGAAATCTCCGGCACCTCCTCCGCCACAACAAAGGTCGCCGTCGCGGTTGCCGTGCCGTAGGGACTCGTCGCCGTTACCGCGATCGTGTGCTCACCCAGGCCGTCCGGTGTGTTGGCATCGAAAACGAATTCTCCCGCGCCGGTCGCGACGAGTGTTCCCAGATCATGCAGTTCATCCGGCGTGAAGGCTTCGCCGTCGAGCGTGGCCGTCAGCGTCAGGATCTCACCCAGCGGGGAAGAACCAACAAACGCATACGGCACCGTCGTCGAGGTAAGCCCGCGGACGTAAGTGTAGGTCGGGTTGTTCGCCGGCGGATTGATCACCACCGTCGGCGGCGGCACTTCCTGCACGACAACAAACGTGCTTGAGGTGAAACTCGAGCCGCGCCGATTCGTAGCCTCCGCTGTGATCGTGTAGGTTCCAGATTGGGTCACCGGCACCGTCACCGCGCCCAAGGTGTCAGGCGTGCCGAGCCCAGTAAGGACGAGCGCCAAAGGCATGTCGGTCATGAAGGGAACCCCGTCTTCGGTCTCGCCGCTCAGCGTCGCTTCCAACGTATCCACTGGAGCCGCGGGAGTCGCGGCTCCCGAAACTTCGATCTTCACCGGAACCGCCGGTCCGCCCACCACATAAGTGAACTCCGTGCCATCGGCCGGTGTGTCGATCGATACGATCGGAGGCGCCAAACCCGCCGGCAGCTGCGCCTGCGCATTGATGCGCGTTCCCTCATCCTTGAAACCCGCCGGCCATCCGGCAGTGGTGATCAAATATTTGAAATTACCATCGTCCGATCCCACCGGGATGTTCGTGCGCACTCGGACCACCTGCGACTGGTTCGGGCCGGTGAAGACCAGCGTGTTCTTCGGCAATCCGAGGAGCGGATCGACGAAGGTGATGAACGACGCCGATGTCTGCTCATCAACCCCGTCAGGCGCTTCTTCCACCGTCAGAACCATCGCAACCGTCCACACGCCCACTCCCAGGTTACCCGGCGACGTGATGGTCAGGTCGTAATAGGTCGTGAAAGGCTGAACCCCTTGCTGCTGCTGAGTTACCTTCGGGTTATAGAGGATTTCATCCCCGCCAGCGGGCGGGCCCCACTGCGCCCACGCCGACGTCGAAACCCCGACCAGCGCGACGCATAAAGCCATCGCTCGCCAAATTCTCGCTAGGACCAGGGGGAAATCTTGAGCACGCATAGGGAAACTGGATAGTGCTCAACTAGGAGTTTAACCCTAGATGTCGAACCCCTTCCTTACCTAGTAAGTAGGCAAGGAAGCCCAGCCCCTAGCAACCAACGACTTAGGAAATAAAATATTTCCTACTTACCTATCCCAAAAACGCGGAAGCCCGTCTCCCTAAGTGTCTTGAGATCGAGAATGTTCCGGCCGTCGAACAGGAAGGCTGGCTTGCTCATCGCCTCGAAGATCCGTCCGTAATCGAGCGCTTTGAACTCATCCCACTCCGTCAAGATCGCGATCGCATGCGCGCCTTTGGCTGCTTCATACGCATCGGCCGTCACCGTCAGCTTTGTCAGATCCGCCCCGACGGCTTTCATATCTCGTCGAATTTCATCCGCCGGCACCTTCGGATCATAGATCGTCACATGAGCCTGCTCGGCCAGCAGGTCGCGACATACCGAGATCGCTGCCGACTCGCGGGTGTCGTTGGTGTCCTTCTTGAAGGCAAAACCAAGCAGCGCGATTTTCTTGTCCGCGACGGAATTGAACAACGCTTTCACGATCCGCGTCGCGAAGCGGCGTTTCTGCCAATCGTTCATCCGGACCACGCCTTCCCAATACGACGCGACTTCCGGCAAACCGAAGTGCTCGCACAGATACACCAGGTTAAGGATATCCTTCTGGAAACAGGATCCGCCAAAACCAACCGACGCCTTCAGAAACTTCGGCCCAATGCGTGAATCCTTGCCAATCGCGTGCGCGACTTCATCCACGTCCGCGCCCGTCGCTTCGCACAACGCCGAGATCGAATTGATCGAGGAAATGCGCTGCGCCAGAAAGGCGTTCGCGACGAGCTTCGAGAGTTCCGACGACCAAAGATTGGTCGTGATGATGCGGTCCCGCGGCACCCACCGGCCGTAAACTTCCACCAACGTCGCCACCGCCGCCTCGCCGCCTGGCGTGCGCTCTCCGCCAATCAACACGCGATCAGGCTCATGCAGGTCCGCGATCGCGGTCCCTTCCGCCAGAAACTCGGGATTCGACAACACCTCGAACTTCACGCCACGCGCATTCGCCGCCAGAATGTCCTTGATCGTCTCCGCGGTCTTCACGGGGATCGTCGACTTTTCGACGATGATCTTCGGCGTCGTCGCCACCTCCGCGATCGTTCGCGCCACCGATTCGATGAAGCGCAGATCTGCCGCGCGGCCCGAGCCTACGCCATAGTTCTTCGTCGGCGTATTCACCGCCACAAAGATGATGTCCGAGTCGTTGATCGCTCCCCGCACATCCGTCGAGAAATGAAGATTACGCCCCCGGGCCTGCCGCACCACGTCATCCAACCCGGGCTCATAGATCGGCAGCTGGTCCGAATTCCACGCCGCGATCCGCGCGGAATTCATGTCCACGACCCGCACTTCGATATCGGGAGCTTTCAACGCGATCATGGCCATCGTCGGTCCTCCGACATAGCCCGCACCAATACAGCAGATTTTCATGTATAATTTCCTGTTATCCCGATCCTTGATGCCTTTCCAAGGCGATTTCTCGGGAGCGCGCTACCGACCACGAAAAAGGCGCGGAGTTCGCCGCGCCTTCGGTAAACAATCCGTGGCCCTTCTCAGGCCGGCGTCGGAGCCGGCGCCGCGCCTCCCGAGCCAAGCCCCTCCGGAGCCGAGGACTTGCCGGGAGTCTTTTTGCCCGGCTTCTCCTCCGACTTCGGCGATACTTCCCGCAGAATCGGCGAACGAATCTCTCCGAACTGAAGCACCTCGAGCACGTGCTTTCCTTCGATCGTCTCGAACTCGAGCAACGCCGCCGCAATCTTGTCCAACACGTCGCGCCGGCTGACGATGATATCCTTCGCCCGACGATACTGGTCGTCGATAATTCTGGAGACTTCCGCGTCGATCTTGCGCGCCGTCTCTTCCGAGTAGCCCTGATTCCGCGTGATCTCGCGCCCGAGGAACACCGTGTCCGAACTTTCGCCGTAGGAAATCATTCCCAGCGAACTCATGCCCCAGTCGCATACCATGTGACGCGCGATCTTCGTCACCTGCTTGATATCGCCAGCCGCGCCGCTCGAGACGTCGCCCATCACGAGTTCTTCCGCGATCCGTCCGCCCAGCCCCATGGCGATCTGGTTGAGCATCCGCTTCATCGCGTGCGTCAGCACATCCTTCTTGGGAATGAACATCGTGCTGCCCAAGCTGTGGCCACGCGGAATAATCGTGACTTTGTGCACGGGCATGTGGCCGTCATCGAGGACCGCTTGCACGAGCGCGTGTCCAGCTTCGTGATACGCCGTGAGCTTCTTCTCCTCGTCGTCCATCACGCGCCGACGCTCGCGACCGAATTGCACCTTCTCGCGCGCGTCGTCGACGTCGATCATCTCGACTTTCTTCTTGTTGCGTCGCGCCGCCAACAACGCCGCTTCGTTCAACAAGTTCGCCAGCTCCGCGCCCGAAAGCCCCGGCGTGCCCCGCGCGATCACCGCGAGGTCCACGTTCTCCGCCAGCGTGATCTTGCGCGCATGCACCCGCAGGATCTGCTCGCGACCCACCAAATCCGGCAGGTCCACGTAAATCTGACGATCGAAGCGGCCCGGCCGCAGCAACGCACTGTCCAGCACGTCCGGCCGGTTGGTCGCCGCGATGATGATGACACCTTCCGTGGTGTCGAAACCGTCCATCTCGACGAGCAACGAGTTCAACGTCTGCTCCCGCTCATCGTTGCCGCCGCCCAAGCCCGCACCGCGCTGACGGCCCACCGCATCGATTTCATCGATGAAGATCAGGCAGGGCGCGCTCTTGCGGCCTTGCTCGAACATGTCGCGAACGCGGCTCGCGCCCACGCCCACAAACATTTCCACGAAATCCGAGCCTGAGATCGAAAAGAACGGGACGTCTGCTTCGCCCGCCACCGCTTTCGCCAGCAACGTTTTGCCCGTGCCAGGAGGGCCCACCATCAGGATTCCCTTTGGAATCTTGCCGCCCATCTTGGTGAACTTCTTCGGATCCTTCAAAAATTCGACGATTTCGCTCACCTCTTCCTTGGCCTCATCGCAGCCCGCCACGTCCGCGAACGTCACTTTGTCGCGATCGCGCGTCAGCAACTTCGCCCGGCTCTTGCCAAAGCTCAGCGCGCCTTTGCCCGCCTGACGCAATTGCCGCACGAAGAGGAAATACAACAGACCGATGATGATCAGAAACGGCACCACCTGCGCCGCGATTTGTGTGAACATCGTCGTGGCCGGCTGTTCGGTAAACGATTGCGAGCGCTGCAGCCGCTCCATGTTCGCGTCCGTCAAACGACCCGCCGCGCGAAACTGGTGAGTCTCGCCGCGATCGCTCTGCAACACCGTATCCTCTTTTGTCTTACCGGTGATCACCACCCAGTCGCGGCCGCCGGACGCGTCCGGCTGGATCACGCCTTCGCGAATCTTCCCCTGCTCCGCCATCTCCACAACCGCCTGGATCTTGAGCATCGCGGGCGAGGTCAGTCGCGCCGGCGAAAGGAAAAGCAAAGCCAACGCCGCAAGAAAGAGCGCCAGGAAAAAGATCAGCACCTTCGGTTGAAACCGATCAGGGGGAAGGCTTTTCAGCGGACGCCGTTTCTTCTTATTGTCGAGTTCAGACATTTATAGAGTGGGATAACGTGCGAAAGTGGATGTTCCGCTGCCATAAGTCAATTGGCGCCACGGTGGAAATGCCGCGCTAGTTTTCCGGATTTGTTACGATTCGCGCGCTCGTTCGCCCAATCTCCACCATCGCGCTCTTCCCCAAACTGTGTCGCGTTCTGCGCCCCCGCATCACGTCGGTCAGCAACGCCTCGAAACCTTGCCGCGACAACGTTCCCGCCCGTCCGTGCTGCGTCAGCCACCGCAAAAGCGCCCGACGCACCAAACCGCGCGGCTTCCCCGCGAGTCGTTTCCATCGCAACTCGCCTCGCGCGCCAATCGCCCGCACGTCGTCCACCCAAAAGTCCATCGCTTCATCATCCTCCTCGAGCATCTGCCGCGATAAAGCCGCACCCGCCATCGCATCGCGCCCCGCGACGGCCGCACGCCACACCGGCAGCACGTCGTGACGCATCCGATTCCGTAAAAACACCCGTCCCGCATTCGTCGCATCCACTCGCCATCGCACTTTCAGCGCCGACAACGCCGCTTCGATCTCGCTCTTCGCCAGCGTCAACAGGGGCCGCACATGCACGCGTCCGTCCGCCATTCTTTGCACCGGCCGGGGCGCCGCCAGCCCGCTGCTTCCGCTGCCACGCGCGATCCGCATCAACATCGTCTCCGCAATATCATCCTGCTGATGCGCCGTCCATAAGGCCCGCGCGTTCACCTTTCCCATCTCCGTCCTGAAAAACCCGAAGCGCGCCGTCCGCGCTTCCGCCTCCGTCGCTTCCGCTGTCGCTTCCGCCCACTCTCCCACCCGCAATACCACCTTTAATCCCGCACAAACCCGCCGGCAAAACCGCGCGTCTTCCGCCGCCGCCCGCCCCCGCAAGCGATGATTGAAATGAAGCACGTGAAGTTTCTTCCGTCGGTCCGGCCAGTGCGCCCAAACCAGCAACAACATCATCAGCGAGTCCGCCCCGCCCGAAAAAGCGATCGCCCACCGTTCCTCGCCACTCGTCTCCGACCACCGCACCACCGCCGGATGCAGTCGCTCCCGCGGAATCGCCGCCGCCAGCCGCTCCGCCACCACCTGCCATCGGTTGGTTTTGCGCGCTGGCATCCGATCCAAGAGCGCCTGCGCGCTCAGCTGAAACTCAGATAATCCTTCCCGAAATACGGCACCAGCGCCGCCGGAATCCGCACGCGCCCATCCGCCTCGAGATTGTTCTCCAACAACGCCGCCAGCACCCGCGGCACCGCCAGCCCGGATCCGTTCAACGTGTGCACGAGCTCCGGCTTGCCCCCTTCCTTCGACCGATAACGGATCTGCGCCCGTCGCGCCTGGAACGCTTCGAAGTTCGAGCAGCTCGACACCTCCAACCACCGCTTCTGGCCCGCCGCCCAGACCTCGAGATCGTATTTCTTCGACTGGGCAAACCCGAGATCCCCGCCGCACATCAACAGAATGCGATAGGGCAGCTCCAACTTCTGCAGCAATCGTTCCGCATCCCCCCGCAACTTCTCCAATTCGTCATAGCTCGTCTCCGGATGCACCCACTTCAACAGCTCGACTTTGTCGAACTGATGCAGCCGGTTCAATCCGCGCACGTCCTTGCCATAACTGCCCGCCTCCCGCCGAAAACACGGCGTATACGCACAGCGGTAAATCGGCAGCACCGCCTCGTCCACGATCTCGTCACGGAAGAAATTCGTCAGCGGCACCTCCGCCGTCGGCACCGCATAAAGATGATCCGGCGTCGTCTCATACATCTGCCCTTCCTTGTCCGGCAGCTGCCCGGTCGCCGTCGCGCTCGCCGCGTTCACGAAGATCGGCGGAGCGACCTCCACGTATCCAGCTTTTGAATTCTCATCGAGGAAGAACTGCAACAGCGCCCGCACCAACCGCGCCCCATCCCCCACGAAGAACGGAAAGCCCGCTCCCGTGACCTTCGCGCCCCGCCCAAAATCGAACAGCCGCTCGAATCCACCGATTTCCCAATGCGGCAGCGCATGCGGTTTCGCCACCGCCGCGTCCCCGTGCGTTCCAAACACCACATTCTCCTCCGGCGTCCGGCCTTCCGGCACCGTCGCATGCGGCAGGTTCGGCAGCGACAACATCGCCTGCCGGAACTTCTCCTCGATTTCTTTCAACTTTCCTTCCCGCTCCCGCACTTGCTGCGAAACCGTCTTCATCTCCGCCACTTTGGCCGCGAACTCCGGCGTGCCTTTCGGCAACGCCGCCATCGCCGTATTCGCCGCCTTCTGCGTCGCCCGCAACCCCTCCACTTCGCGCAACAGCGTCCGCCATTCCGTATCGATGGCCAGCACCTCGTCGACGTTCACGTCGAGGTGCTTCTTTGCGATCGCAGCGCGCACGAGATCCGGACTCTCACGGAGTAGTTTGGCGTCCAACATGGAGCGCTCAGGTATGGCGCCCACCTTTCCCAGAACAAACAAAATCCCGCCGGCGCACGCTCCACCGCTCCGCCATTTCCCCATCGACTCAGCCCCGCCCGTTTCGAAGATCACGCGCGCAACCTCTCCGACCATTAGCAACGTCCCCCCACCGCCGGCCGGCACTTTGTTTCAATTCAGTCGACGCGCCCTCTACTTCTTCGGCGCGCTCCTGCTTTGCCCGTGGCTTATCGTCATCGGCTTGATCCTGTATCCGCGTTTCACCGCGAACACGTCGCCCGCCGACACCTCTCGGCCCGCGCCCGCCATCGGCAGCTCGACCGATGACGATGTTGTTCAATGCCAGCCGGGCCCGTGGGGCGATGTGCAATACTCGCGCCTCGTCATCGAGCCGCCCGATGAATTTACGCCCGACGACTACATCCGCCCCACTCCCATCGTCTGGACTTTCCCCGGATTCACTCCCGATTCCCTCGCCACGCTCTGGCGCGACGCCCGTCTCACCGATCGCGACATCGCCCTCCTCGACGCGTCCACCCACTCACCTGCCGGACAACTCGTGGTTCGCCCCCCCGCGGAACTCGTGCTCGGGCTCGATTCCCATGCGCGCACCACCATCTATTCGGTGCTTTCGTCGTTTCCCGAAAATCCGGACCAAAACGAACCTTTCCGTTTCCGCGCCGACACCGCCGAAGAATGGTTCGCCGACAGCGGCCTTTCTCCCGACACCCTCGCCCTCGTTCAACGCCTTCTCTACCGTCGCGGCACATCGTTGCTCTTCTCCGACCACCCCGCCGTCCTGCCGCTCATCCCTTCGCGCGCCGAGCGCCTCCGCCTCATCCGCACGCTCGCTCGAAAGTCCACGCTCCTCGTCAAACTCCGCGTCGGTCCCGATTCCGATATCGAAGAGCTCTCCGACTATTGGGGCCGTGGCCCGCGCAACAAAGACCTCCGCGCCCTCCTCAAATCAATCTCCAAACGTCCCGCCGGCACCACCATCGATATCGCCCATCTCCTGCCGGCCTTCGCGCGCAGCCACCTCTTCACCTACCGTCCGCCCTCCAGCGATCCCATCCAGAACAGCCACGATTGCCACTGGACGTCCCTCAACTTTTTCAACCATCCACCCGACGAACGCTTCGCCGACATCGACAAGGTCCGCATCGCTTTCGAAACCGAATACCTGCCCATCACCGGCACCCCCGTCTTCGGCGACATCATCACCTTTTCCAAAGCCGACGGCTCCATCATCCACTCGTGCGTTTATATCGCCGGCGACGTCGTCTTCACCAAAAACGGCGCCTCCGAAGTCATGCCTTGGATCCTGATGAATCTCGCCGACGTGATCGCTTTTTATCCCGCCGACCCGCCCCTCACCCTGCGCGCCTTCCGCCGCAAGGATCTATAGAATCCTGTAATCGAGCGGCTCGCCCCCGAACAATCGCGGCTACTTCGCTTTCGCCAAACGCGTTTCCGCGCTCTGCCACCGCAGATAAACATCTCGCGCCGTCAGCAGCTTCAAATTCCGCACCGGCGCCTGCACCACCACATTCGTGGGCGCTTCCAACGGATACGGCCCGCACGTCCGCGGATCCGTCGGCCCAAACACCGCCAGCGTCGGCACCCCGAGCGCCGCCGCCAGATGCATCGCGCCGCTATCGTTCGAAATCACCCAATGCGCCCGCTTGATCAGCGCCGGCAGCGACAGAAGGCTCGTGTTGCCCGTCAGGTTCAAAAACCGCGAAGGCAAAAACAGCCCGCGATCCGGCACCACTTCGCTCCCGGCCCAAATCACTTTGCGCGACTTGTCGTGCTTCAGGATCAGCGCCGTCAGCTGCTTGAATCCATTCCAGCGTTTCTCCGAACGGCGGCTGTCCGGGAAGATCACGACCGGCTTCGAACCGCCACGCCCCTCCGCGAACTTGAGCTTCAACGTCTCCGTCGTCTTGAACTTCAAAATACCCTTCAACTCCGGCTTCGCGCCGAGGATCGGACAAAACTGCAGCAGGATGTCGATCGCGTGGCTCTTCCGCCCTTCCGGCGGCAGCGGCACTTTCTGGTCGTAGAAAATCCCCGACATTTCTCGCGCATCGCTCCGCCCGATCTTCTTCCTCGCCCGCACCCGCGAGGTCATGAGCCCCGTCCGGAGCAGTCCTTGAAAATCGAATACGTAGTCGAACTTCGTCTTCCGCAGTTCGGCGATCAGCTTCACAAAGCCTTTCGCGCCGCCTTTCCGCTGAAATACGTGCACGTGATCGACCGCCGCACACGCTTGCACGAGCGGCGCATAAATGTCGCGCACGATCCACGAGATCTCCAAATCCTCGCACTGCGCCTTCATCGACGTCGCCACCTGCAAACCGTGAACGATGTCGGCCAGCGAGGAGGGTTTGATGATTAGAACATGTGGCATGACAACAGTAAGCGCGGCGTTCGTGAAGCGGACTCGAAACTTCCGTCCGGTGCGACAAACGCAAACGCGAATGGTGCCATCATCATGGTTTTGCGCGTTTGTTACGTCACCGCCGCCGCAATTCCTCGAGCGCTTTCAACACCACCGGCGGCGCGAGTTCGCGCAGCTTTCCTCCCGGCGCCACCACCGCCGCATGCCGCGCCGACTCCAACGGAAACGGCCCAAACCGTCGCGGCGATGTCGGCCCGAAAATCGCCAGCACGCGATTGCCGACCGCCGCCGACAAATGCATCGGCCCGCTGTCGTTCCCCACGAACACCGACTTCTGCCGCACCAGCGCAATCATCTCCGCCAGCGAACACCCCGTCAGATTGAGGAACCGCTCCGCCGGCGCCGCAAACGGCGGCTCCGCCTTCTTCCCCGCACACCACGCGATCCGGCTGCCGGGGATTGTATCCAAAATTCCCTTCATCAACTCCTCATAGCGTTTCCACTCTTTCCCCGCGCCGCGGCTGTCCGTGAAGATCACAAAGGTCTCCCGCGGATCTCCGACGAAAAACCTCTCCCAGCCAAACGTCTCGTCGGGCTTCAACTCGAGCGGCTGCTCGCTCCACTCGATCGGCAGATCGACCGTCTGCAAAAACGGCAGCAGCACTTCGATCGCATGATGCGGCCCCGGCCCTTTCGGCTCCGTCACCCGCCGATGATAAAACCAACCCGATCCTTCCCGCGCATCCGGCCGGCCCCATTTCACCGGAGCCTGCGCCGCCGCCGTCATCAACGCGGATCGCAACAAGCCTTGCATGTCCCACACCTGATCCCACTGCCCCGCTTTCAACTGCCGCAACAAACGCACAAACGCCGGCCATCCATCCCGCCGCCGGAAAATGATCACCTCGCTCACAAACGGCGCCGCTTGCACCAGCCCGGCAAACCGCTCGCGCACCACCCAGCTCACCCGCAGTTCCGGACGCGCCTGAACCGCCCGCTGCACCACTTGCAGCCCGTGCACGATGTCGCCCAGTGACGACGGCTTGATCACGAGAAGTCGGTGCATGCGCAGAGCGCGCAGGCTTGTGTCCGCCCCGCTTTCGTTCAACTCCATTCCCTTCACGCATGAGTTTTTCCGCCACTGACATCGCCGCATTGCAAACCGACCTCACCGCGCGCTGGCACGACGTCACGCCCGCCGCCACCGGCGAGGGTTTCGCGCTCCTCGTTCAACAAAATCATCTGCGCAATTTTCAGCTCTGGCACGAAGAGGATGTCGCGCGCCGCGACGACCTCGGCTTCGAGGCGGTCTATCGCGCGAAGCGCAATATCGACCGCTTCAACCAGGAACGAAACAACTTCATCGAGGAAATGGACAAGGCCATCGTCGCTGCCCTCCAGCCGCCGACGTCCGACTGCCCGCGCAATTCGGAAACACCCGGCATGATGATCGACCGCCTCTCCATCCTCGCGCTCAAGGAATTTCACATGCACGAGGAAACCGTCCGCACCGACGCCTCCGCCGAACACCGCGAAAAATGCGGCGAAAAGCTCGCGCGCATCCGCGTCCAACGCGCCGATCTCGTCAACTGCCTCGCAGAGCTACTCGCCGACGTCATCGCGCGCCGCCGCACGTTCTCCGTCTATTTCCAGTTCAAGATGTATAACGACCCCGCGCTCAACCCGCAGCTCTACCGCCGCGCGCAGGCGTCCAACTGATCACCCGCGACGCCCGCGTCAGCCGCCATTCGTGTCCATGAGTGTCCATTCGTGGTTCGCATCATTGGGCATCCTACTCGACCCGTTCCGCATCCGTGTCCATCGGTGTCCATCCGCGGTTAAAGATTGCAGCGCCTCGCGGCTCGATTCGCAGCTGATGATCCGGATCTCTCGTCTCCCATGAGCCGCGCCAGCGAGAAACGCCGCCTCTGGCTCCCCCAACATTGGCCCATGTGGATCGGCCTCGCCGGATTCCGCCTCGCCAATCGCCTGCCATGGTCCGCGCAACGCGCGCTCGCCCGGCTTCTCGGCTCGTTCGTTTACTACGTGGTCCCCGTCCGCCGCCACGTCACGCTCGTCAACCTCCGTCTCTGCTTCCCCGAAAAGTCTCCCGCCGAGATCCGCGCTCTCGCTCGCGCTCACTATCACTCGCTCGCCCTCGGCCTGTTCGAAACCTGCGCCGGTTGGTGGTCCAGCGCCGCCGAACTTCCACCCCACACCATCGTCGGCCACGAACATCTCGATCGCGCCATCGCCGAGGGCCGCGGCGCGATCCTCCTCACCGCTCACTTCACCACGCTCGAACTTTGCGCGCGCATGATGAACGAGCGCTTCGACCTCAGCGTGCTCTACCGCGATCCCAACAATCCCGTCATCGCCGCCGAAATGCGCGCGCAACGCGAGCGCCTCGTCAAAGCCGCCATCCACTTCGACGATCTCAAAGGCCTCATCCGCGCCCTCCGCAACGGCCATGCCGTCTGGTATGCGCCCGACCAGGGCAAACGCTCCAAACAAAGCGAAATCCTCCCGTTCTTCGGCGTGCCCGCGATCACCAACACCGCCACGAGCAAACTCGCCGAAATGACGCGCTCTCCCGTCGTCCCTTATTTCGCCCGTCGCGAGCCCAACGGCCGCTACACGCTCACCATCCTTCCGCCGCTCGAAAACTTTCCCACGGCCGACGCCTCCGCCGACGCCGTTCGGATCAATCGCCTCATCGAAGAACACATCCGCCGCGCGCCCGAACAATACCTCTGGGTCCACAAGCGCTTCAAAGCCCGCGGCCCCGAGTATCCCGACGTCTACCGCGCGTAACGCGCCCGACGACCGATGACTCCACCGCGCATCCTCGTCATCCGCTATCGCTTCATCGGCGACACGGTCCTCGCGATTCCATTTCTCCGCAATCTCCGCCGCGCCTTCCCCGATTCGGTCATCGACGTCCTCGCCGAACCGATCTCCGGCGACACCCTCGCGCACTGCCCCTACAAAAACGAGCTCCTCTACTTCGCCCCGCGCGCGAAGAAGAAGTCTCCTTACCCGCGCTCCCTCCTCGCCTGCGCCCGCCTGCTCCGCGCCCGCCGCTACGACCGCGTTTACATCCTCCGCCGCTCCTTCTCTTCCGCGATTCTCCCGCTTCTGGCCGGCATCCCGCATCGCGTCGGCTTCGCGACCGAAGGCCGCCGCTGGCTCCTCCAACGCAGCACGCCGTATCCGGATAACAAGCACGAGGTCGAGTGTTTCCTCGATATCCTGCGCGCCGACGGCATCCAGGTTGTGGATACACACAACGAAAACTGGAGCGACCCCGCCGTCGATGCCCGCGTCGCTTCCCAGCTTCCGCCTTCGCACCGCCATCGCGTCTTCCTCTGCGCCAAGTCGATCGTTCCCACGAAGGATTGGAGCGTCGATCGCTTCGCCGCCACCATCGGCTGGCTGATCGCCGAGCGGAACTGCGAAATTCATTTCTGCGACGCTCCGTCCAACGCCGCCCACTACGCCGAAATCCTCTCGCTGCTCCCCGCCGATCTTCGCGCCCACTGCCACGACTGGAGCCGCGAACTCCCGCTCCGCGACCTCAACTCTCTTCTCCGCCATATCGACCTCGCCGTCGGCATCGACACCGGCCTTCTCCACATCGCCGCTTCGTTCCACATTCCCATCGTCGCCCTCTTCGGCCCGCTCGAACCCTGGCGTTGGCACCCCTGGGACACCGCTCACACCATCCTCCGCCCCGCCGATCTCTCCGGCCCGCAACCGCTCCTTCGCCTCACCGTAGCCGAGGTCCAATCCGCCCTCGACCGCCACCTCGCCGCACTCCCGTCGTCCTGAGCCATGACCACCCCCACTCCTCTCGTCATCCGCTTCGGCGCCTTCGGCGACATGGTCTTGATGATTCCCGTCCTCAAGCTCCTCCATCAACGCTACGGCGCTCCTTGCGACATCGTCGCATCCGGCCCCTGGACCGAACCGCTCCTCCAACGCGTCCCTTCCGCCGCCCAACGTTTCTATCTCACCAGCCGGCGCGCGTCCTATTGGTTCAACCGCTCCCAACACCAGCTCGTTCGCTGGCTTCGCTCGCGTCCCGCCGGCCCCGTCTACGTCTTCGAATCCGACGAAAAGCCACTCTCGCTTCTGCGTCGCGCCGGCCTCCCGCGCGATCATATCTGCACCCTCCGCGATTTTCCGCGCCACCCGGGCGAACACATTCTCGCTCAAGCCGCGCGTCTCGCTCGCGCCACTCCGCCCGCCTTTTCTTCTTTCTCAGCTTCATCCTCCATCCCGCTCCCGGACTCCCGCCCTGTCCTTTCCGACGCCGACCATCACGACTGCGCCGCCTGGCTCGCTCAACACCGCCTCGACTCCGCTCCGCTCGTCCTCATCCAAGCCGGCAACAAGAAAACCATGAAGGGCGGCGATCGTCGCCGCGCGTCCAACGTCGACTTCTGGCCCGAAGACCGCTGGGCCCGCGTCATCGCAAGCGTGCTTTCCGCCCTTCCTTCCGCGCGCATCGTCCTTTGCGGCTCACCGTCCGAACGCCCGCTCGCCGAAGACATCGCCGCTCAACTGCCGTCCGCGCGCGATCGCATCCTGATCGCCACCGACGAGCTTCCCATCCCCCGCCTCCTCGCCCTCCAATCCCGCGCGCATAGCCTCATCTCCGTCAACACCGGCCCCGCCCACGCCGCCGCCGCGATGGGTTGCCCGCTCGCTGTCCTTTTCACCCGCCACGCCCACCGCGCCGCCGATCTCTACGCCCCCGTTGCGACCACCGCGCCGATCAAGATCGTTCAACCGTCCGCTTCCGAACCCGACCTCACCCTCGCCACCATCACTCCCGACGACGTCCTTACCGCCTGGCACACGCTCGCCACCTCCGCCTCGATTTCGCGCGTCTAGCTGCGACCGCCAGCAAGCGGTTTACCCCGTCCGACATGCCACTGCTCTCCGTCACCGACCTCCGCACCTCCTTCCACACCCGCCAGGGCGTGGTGCGCGCAGTCGATGGGGTCAGCTTCTCCCTGGAACGCGGCGAAACCCTCGGCATCGTCGGCGAATCCGGCTCGGGCAAATCCGTCAGCTGCTACTCCCTCCTCGGCCTGCTCCCGCAACCGCCCGCTCGCATCGAAAGCGGCACCGCGCTGTTCGATGGCATCGACCTCCTCCATTGTTCGCCCGCCCAAGCTCGCGCCCTTCGCGGCCAACGCATCGCAATGGTCTTCCAGGACCCGATGACGTCCCTCAATCCCTACCTGCGGATCTCCGAGCAACTCATCGAACCGCTCCTCATCCACCAAAAAATCTCCCGCCGCGACGCCCTCGCTCGCGCCACCGCGATGCTCGAATCCGTCGGCATCAACGACGCCGCCCGCCGCCTCCATCAATACCCGCACGAGTTCTCCGGCGGCATGCGCCAGCGCGTCGTCATTGCCATGGCGCTCATCACCCAACCCGAGCTCCTCATCGCGGACGAACCCACCACTGCCCTCGACGTCACCGTCCAAGCCCAAATCCTCGAACTCATCAAAACCACTCAGCGCGAGCTCGGCATGTCCGTCATCTTCGTCACGCACGATCTCGCCGTCGTCTCCGGCCTCTGCGATCGCGTGCAAGTCATGTATGCCGGCCGCATCGTCGAGACCGCAGACACTTCCACGCTCTTCACCTCGCCACGCCACCCCTACACGCGCGCCCTCCAAAAATCCATTCCCGCCATCCAACCCAAAGGCGCCGCACTCTACACCATCCCCGGTCTTCCACCCGACCTTTCGAAACCCGTCCCCGGCTGCCCCTTCGCCCCCCGCTGCGAATTTGCCGCCGACAAATGCTTCAACACCCCCGTCCAACTCCTCGAAACCGCACCGCGTCACGCCCACGCCTGCCTCCGCGCCCAACTCGGCGAAATCTAATCTCATCACGGATGAAACCGAATCTACGTCCCACATCCGTGTGCATCCGCGTCCATCCGTGGTAAAAACCTTCTCCGCCACTTCATTCGTGTGAATTCGTGTCCATTCGTGGTTCCCCTCCATGTCCGCGCCTCTCCTCGAACTCACTGATGTCCACACCCACTTCCCCGTTCGCCACGGCACGGTGAAGGCCGTCGATGGCGTGACCCTTTCTCTCGCTCGCGGCGAAATCCTCGGCCTCGTCGGCGAATCCGGCTGCGGCAAATCCACCCTCGCCCGCACCATCCTTCAACTCGTCCCGACCACCGCCGGCACCGTCATCCTCGAAGGAAAAAACCTCACGCAGGCCGACGCCGCCACCCTCCACGCCGCCCGCCGCGACGCGCAGATGGTGTTCCAGGATCCTTACGCCTCGCTCAATCCGCGCCTCACCGTTTACGCCACGCTCGCCGAACCCCTCCTCGTCCATCGCATCTGCCCGCGTGACCAAGTCCCCGCCCGCGTCGCCGCGCTCATGGAGCAGGTCGGACTCGCCCCGCGCTTCATGCGCAAATACCCGCACGAGTTCTCCGGCGGACAACGCCAGCGCATCGCCATCGCCCGCGCGCTCGCCCTCGAGCCGAAACTCATCATCGCCGACGAGCCGGTCTCCGCTCTCGACGTCTCGATCCAAGCTCAAATTCTCAACCTCCTCGCCGACCTCTCTCGCGCGCGAAATCTCACGTTGCTCTTCATCGCGCACGACCTCTCCGTCGTAAAACACATCTCCGATCGCATCGCCGTGATGTATCTCGGCAAGATCGTCGAACTCGGCCCCGCCGTCGACGTGATCGATCGCCCCGCGCATCCCTACACTCGCTCCCTCGTCAGCGCGATTCCCTCACTCGCCACCGCCTCCCGCCCGCGCATCATCCTCGCCGGAGATCCGCCTTCTCCGATCGATCCGCCGGCCGGCTGCCGCTTCCACCCTCGCTGCCCCTACGCGATCGATCGCTGCCGCGAAATCGTTCCGCCTCTCGTCCCCGCCGCCCCCTCCCGCGAAGCCGCGTGCATCCGCCTCTCCGAAATCCCTCCCATGTAGGGCGGGGTCTCCCGACCCCGCCGCTAAGCGGCCGCGTGGGAATAGATCGTCGTTTCCTTCCTGTCCACCATCAGCCGTATCCCCCAACTCCCCGCCGCTCCGCCCGCCTCTCCTCCGCTCGCTTCATTCTCGTCCGTCCGTAGCGCGCTCGAACCGCCATCTCTCAGGGGAAACCTGAATCGCTGTCACAAGGGAACTTATCAATTCCCTAGGTCACAATACCGCCCGCAGCCCGGCTCCGTCGGCACGCGTCCAGCGCTTGTTCGCCGTCCGCTACCAGCGGTCTCCGCGGCTGCTTCCTCCAGCTCCAGCTCAGCCATGTCACTCCCGGATTCGACGATCACCTTGTTGCAGGATGAAGCCTACCTTCATCTCTGTCGCAAAACCGTCGAAGACGCGCTCGGCCAGATCGCCGCGCAGCGCACCGAGGTCGAAACCACTCGTCCTCCCTTCGGCTTCCTCGCCACCCGCAGCACACGCGAAGCCTTTCAAGTTTCGCTGCAGACCGTGCTGACCGGCCAGGCCGCCCTGCGCAGCCGTCTCGGAAAAATCAACCTGCTCGAGAACGCGTTGAAGTCTCGTATCCAGCGCGAGCTTCACGCGTTTCTCGAGCGGGCCTCCGCCGATTACGGCAAGAGCCGTCGCGTTCTTGCCGTAATCGATGCGTGGGAACTCCTCCTTCCGACCTACAACGAGAAGCTCAAGGCGCTCGCACGTGAGCTCCGCGAAGCCTCGCAATCGGTCCAATACCAAATCCAAACCTCCCACGAGGACTACGAACGCCGCATCCGCGCTCTCGCCCAGCTCCGCTTCGCCGCCGTCAGCGTCGACACCGCCGCGAATCAGATGGAGACAGTCTCCAAACGCATCCCGCAGGCCGGCGGAGCCCTCTTCAGCTGCGTCATTCTCCCTGAACCGCCGTTCATCCGCCAAACCGAGTGGACCGATCGCACAATCAAGCTGATCGATTCCGAACTCATCGCCGCACTCAATCGCGCCGAATCCGGCGTCCGCAGTCTCATCGCCGATAACCTCGCGCTTCTTCGCACGCACGCCGCTCGCGCCCGCAATCTCGTCGGCGACGTCGCGTATCAATATCTCGAACACTATTGGAGCCAGCTGCGCGCGCACGCCCAGGCGCACTATGTTTCGGAAAGCGACGTCGACGACGTCATCACCCGACTCGAAGAGCGCTACATCGCCGCCGACATCCAGCAGCGCATGCACGCCCTCGCCGAAGCCGTCGACCCTTACGGCTTCGTCCGATAGGGCGAGCCGCTTCGCCTCCGTTATATTGATCGACTGAGTCCAACATCGCCGCGCGTGGCGCTCATCTGCATTGCGGAGCCACCCCATGTTCCCCCACCACGCGCAAACCGTGGAACGCCTCACCTCCGCGTTCCAATCCGACCCCAGCGTCCTCGCTCTCATCCTCGGCGGATCGATCGCTCACGGTTTCGCCAAGCCCGACTCGGACGTCGACGTTACGATCGTCATCTCCACCGCCGATTACCAACGCCGCCAGCGTGAGGGGCGCCTCCATTACAACAACCGCGAACTCTGCGCCTACGACGGCTATATCGACGGCAAATACGTCGACCTCGATTTCCTGAAACTCGTCGCCGCGCGCGGCAGCGACCCTATCCGCTACGCCTTCGAGGGAAATCGCATTTTGTTCTCCCGCCTCGACGGCCTCGAAAACCTCCTCGCCGCCATCGTTCGCTTCCCGGTCGAGGAAAAATCCGAACGCCTCCAACGCTTCGCCGCCCAGCTCCTCGCCTGGCGTTGGTATTACAGCGAATCGCTCCGCCAGCAAAACCGCTACCTTTCCTTCCTCGCCCTCCAGAAACTCGTCCTTTTTAGCGCGCGGCTCGTCCTGACGGAAAACGAACTCCTCTTCCCCTATCACAAATGGATGCTGCGCGTCCTCGCGTCCGCACCACGCCAGCCCACCGGTCTCATCCAAAATCTCGATACGCTGCTCACGTTCCCGCCGTGGGAAACCATCGACCGCCAAGTCCGGGATTTGCTCTCCTTTGTCGGCATCGACTTCACCGCCGCCGACGCCACTTGGCCCACCTATTTCATGAAGGACACCGAGCTCCGCTGGGTCGCCGAGGAAGCCTGCATCGACGACATCTAGTCGTCGCGACGCTCTCGGCAGTTCGCCGCGATCTGTCGAGGTGAACTCCGGATCTTCGCCTTCACTACCCTGAGCGGGTGATTTCCCTTTTTCGTGTTCGTCGGTGCCCACTCGTGGTTTCTCTTCAGTCGCGACTCCAGGCCACGAAACTCCAATCCGCGGGCACCAAACTTAAAAACCTCGCCGCCTTCCCTTCGTCTCTCCGGTCTCATCCGCTATGAAGTTACCTCTCATCCTCACCCTTCTCTTCACCGCCTCCGTCCACGCCGCCTCACTCCCACCCCTTCCCGCCCCGCTCGGCGTCCCCGCGCCCGCCGCAAAAACCGACGCCCCTTACGCTCCCCAACCGATCGTCGCCGGCGGCGTAATCATCCCTCTCTATCCGCCCGACTCGCCGCTGCTCAATCAGGACAAAATCCGCGAGCCCGAGGTCTACCAATTCTGGGGCCCCGTCACCCTCGGCGCCATCGTCAGCATCCACAATCCTTCGATCGAATTCCACCCCGGCCACAGTCAACTCAACACCGGCGCGTGCGTGATCCTCGCCGCCGGCGGCGGACACAACTCCCTCAACGTCGGCTCCGAAGCCGCTCCCTTCGTCGCTTTCTTCCACAACCACGGCGTCAACACCGTTATCCTTCGCAATCGTCTTCGCAGCGACGGCTACGATCCCCGCGTCGACGGCGTCAACGACGCCCTCCAAGCCGTAAAACTCGTCCGCGCCTACGCGAAGGAGTGGAACATCGATCCCGACAAAATCGGCATCGTCGGCTTCTCCGCCGGCGCCGAACTCGCCGCCTACGCTTCGATCCAATTCGAAGACTTCGACCGCACGCACGACGTGCCCGGCAACCCGCTCGCCAAAATCTCCTCCCGCCCCGACTTCACTGGTTTGATCTACCCCGGCCCCACGCCGTTCGCCCGCGGCGAAAAACCGACCATTCCTCGCTCCACTCCGCCGTCCTTCATCGCCACGCCCGGCTGGCGCGATTGGATCCATGCGCTTTGGGCCAACGAATACTTCACCGCTCTTCACATGGACGGGGTGCCCAACGTCGAACTTCACGTCTACGCTCGCGGCCGCCATCCGGGCGACAAACCCGGTCCCGACGAACCGCCCGCTACCGGCGGCCTCGCCAACATGGGCGGCATCGCTTTCGGCACGTGGTCTCACCGTTTCCTCGACTGGTTCCGCGACCTCGGCTTCCTCAACAAACCCGGCGTCGAAACCGTCGCCGCGCGCGACGTCGCCGCGAACCTCGATCGCCAACCCCGCCGCCCCCGCAACTAGCATGTAGGGCGGGGTCTCCCGACCCCCGCCTCAGAAAAACCGCGACACCGCCCCTCGCCGCGCCGCGATCTCCATCAACGGCTCCGGCCGAACCGTCCCCGTCACCACGACCAACTTATCACCGTCGCAAACCGCCACGCACACCTTCTGCGCACTCGTCCAACCACTCCGCGTTGGCGCAAAAACCATCACTTGCGTGTCGCCGTCGTTCACCGCCACCACACGCTCCCACCCGCGCCGCGCCATCGCCGCTGCCGCGGACGCGAACATCGCCTGCGCCCGATCCTCGCGTCCGTCCGCATCGATCGTATAAACGCCCACGCTCGCCTTCCGCACCGCGCGCAACGCCATCCTCGCTTCGCCCGGCATGTCTTTCACGAAGCTCAGGCCGGCTCGCACCGCGCTCAACAATACCGGCCCGGCCGAAACCTGCACGTTTACTTTCGCTTTCGTCGCCAGCGCGGCCACCACATCATCGCGCAACGCCGCCGCATCGCGCGCCAACGTCACCGCGTTGATCACCACGATCGCCAGCAACGCGACGCCCGCCGCGCCGAGCGCCAGCAGCCATTGCCACCAGCGGAAACGCCTCCTCGGCGCGGATCCTGAAACATGTGCGGAGTTCATCGCGCTCCTCGTTCGTTCGTGCGCCGTTCGCTCACACCGACTTCTTCCGGCCCTTCAGCGACAGCTTCGCGAGGGGCTCGATGTTTAAACCTTCGCCCAACGCGGAGATCTGCTCCGGCGTAATGTTGCCCACCACATTCACAAACACCGCCTTGTCGTCCGAGCGATCGATCACCGTCACCACCAAACCATCGATGCTCTCGTCTTCCCGCATCTTCACATAGACGCCCACATCCTCCGCCTGCTCCGCCTCCTTCACCGTCACGAGTCTCACCCAGCCCTGCCCCTCGAGTTCGGTGCGAATCGCGTCCACGCGATCGGTTGTCTCCGTCTTGTTGGTTTCGTTGAAACCCACGACGTTCACCCGCACGTGTTTCAAGCTGCGCAATAGCTCCGCGACTTGCGGCTCTTCTTTGTCCACGAAGCGCGCCGCGAGCTTGATCATCGGAGCATGCAAATTCACTTCAACGAACTCACAGCCTTTCGCCGGCGTGAATTTGCCGAGATCGACATACCCCGGTTCAGCGGCACGAACACTCGTCGCGGCCAGCGCGACAGCGGAGAGAATCGAGAGAAGACGAAAACGTTTCATGGGAATACCTGTGGATTAATCTGGTTGGAAAGTGCAGCGCTTAATGCGTTGCGGTTGTCTCCATCACACCGCTCCCCCGCGCAAAGTTGCACCGCGCCTCTCGAAATATTGCGGCCCCGCGTTCGCGATTGCGCCCCGCCCGCGCGTTCTCCAGCTTCCCCCGCTCCTATGGGACGCCAGTGGCTTCACGCAAAACGCGCCATCGTAAACCTGAAGAAGGGCCAGATGGTCGGAAAACTCGTCAAGGAAATGACCGTCGCCGCCAAGCTCGGCGGTCCCGACATCGCCGCCAACCCCCGACTTTTCGCCGCCGTCGAAAAAGCGCGAAAAGCGAGCGTCACCCGCGACGTCATCGAGCGCGCCATCGCCAAAGGCGCGGGCACCGGCGGCGACAAAAGCTCGATGGAGCATGTCGTCTTCGAAGGCTACGCACCGCACAAAGTCCCCGTGATCGTCGAGGTTTACACCGACAACCACCAGCGCACCGCCCCCGAAATCCGCGTCCTCTTCAAGAAGGGCATCCTCGGCGCAGCGGGCAGCAATAAGTTCCTCTTCGATCACGTCGGCCTCGTCGAAGCCCATCACGCCGATCTCAACGTCGATCGCGAAGCCGCCGCCATCGAGGCCGGGGCCAACGATTTCGAATCACTCACGCACGACCAAAACGACGACATCCCCGCCGACCGCGCCGGCACCCGCTTCATCACCGAGCGCACCGCCGTCCACGCGGTGTCCACCTGGCTCGCCCAAAATGGCTGGACCGTCGTCACCAGCGAAATCGGTTATCTCGCCAAAACTCATCCCGAGCTCGACGACACTGCCCGCGCCGAAGTCGGCGAATTTCTCCAGGCCCTCGAAGATCACGACGACGTCCAACGCGTCTGGGCCGCCGTGAGATAACCACGTGGTGGAATGGAGGCGCGGTCCCCCCACCGCGCAATTCCTCCCTGCTCCCTTGGGGCCGCCCCCTAGGAACCGCGCCTCGGCGACCGGGCACTATGCCGTCGCCATGAAAATGCTAACCAAAGGACAGCAGGCCTGCGTGCTGGCGCTCCTCGTCAGCTCGCTCTCCGCAGGTTGTTCCAGCACCTCTTCGAATACCACGCGCGGCGCGGCCGGTGGTGCCGCGCTCGGCGCACTCGCGGGCGCCGTCATCGGCAACAACCGCGGCAGTGGCAACGCCGCCTCCGGCGCCGCCATCGGCGCCGCAGCCGGAGCCATCGCCGGAGGCGCCCTCGGCAATCGCAAGGATCGTCGCGAAGCCTCCTCCACGTCGTCCGGGTATTCTGGATACGACGCCAACGATCCCGCCGTCACCAACATCTACGTCGAAGGTTCTCCGCCTCCGGCGCCGCCCGCTCAATCCGAAGCCGTCACTCCCCAGCCCACGTCGAACGCCGTCTGGGTTCCCGGCTATTGGTCCTACAGCGGCCGAAACTACACTTGGGTCGCCGGCCATTGGGAAATCCCGCCCGCGGGCTACAACTCCTTCGAACCTCCGCAGTGGCGCCGGCAGGGCAACGGCTACGTCTACGTCCGCGAACGCTGGCGTTGAAACCCAGCGTGCTGGCGAAAACATGAAAAAGCCCGCGAACATTCGCGGGCTTTTTTGATTTTATCGGAGACTCCTCTCCCTCACCGCTCCCCGCGTCCGCCACGACCACCGGACCGCCCTCCGTCACCACCACGAGGTCCTCCACGCATCACCCCGCTCGCGCTCCGCTCACCCGAACTCGGAGCAGAAATCCTCGGTGCGGAATGGCTGCGCGCATCGCTCCCCATCGAAGCCCGTCGCTCCGGCGCCGGAACCGCGCGCGGCGCGGGCGCCGCCGCGACCTGCGGAGGAACCGCCCTCGGCGCCTGCACCCTCTCCGGTCGTTGCTGTTGCACGTGCTGTCGGGGTTGGCCCTGACCTTGCGGCCGCATGTCACGCCGCTGCGCGCCTTCGGGCCGCTGCCGCATCTCCGGCCGTTGACCGAACTGCGGACGCGGTGAGGGCGCAGCCGCAGGTTGCTGCTGCCTCAACGTTCCCGCCGGCGGCGTTCCCACCACCCGCGGCGCATTCGGCGTCCACTCGCGGCGCCGTTCAGGCCCGCGATTCCCTTCACGCTGCCCATCGCGCCGCCACTCACGTCGTTCTTCGTTACGCTGCCTCACCTGCGGCGACGCACCCGCGGGCGGTTGTTGAATGCCTTGTCCGCGCGGCCCCGCTCGCCAGTTAGACGCGGGCGGCCGCGCGATTTCACGCCGCTGCTGCCCGTCTCGCCCAAAATGATTCCTCTGCCCGTCGCGAAGCCCCGGCCGCGCTTGATGCTGCTCCCGCCGATCCCAACGCCGGTTCCAATCATGCCGCGGTGCTCCATGATGCGGCGTCGGACGCGCTATCTCACGCCCCGGCCGATTGAAATGATTGTGGTGATTCCGTTGATAATGATGACGTCGGTGCGACGGCGTCCACGGCTTCCAATCGTGGTGAAACCGGTGATTGTGCACGAAGCGGTGATGCCGCCAGTCATGGTGATGCCGCCAGTGGCTCCGATAGCTCGGATTCACCACGATCACCCGCCTGCCCCAATCACAGTCATACCCCAGCCACCAACCCACGCCAAATCCCACGCCGAACGTAATCCACGGCTCGTGACGATAGATCACCGGCCGCTCCACAAAGATCACCTCCGGATCGTAACGCGGCACATACACCACGTGCGGCTGCGCCGGCACGATGCGAATATATTCTCCTTCAGCCACAATCTCCTGCTCCGCCGTGCTCGCCAACAATCCTTGCGCTTTCGCCCGCGCCCGCACGCGTTGGATCGCTGCCATCACGTCCTCCGGTTTTTCCAGATACGCGTCGCCCAACTGCCGCGTCCACGAGAGATTCTCATCCATCCATTTCACCACGTCCGGGTAACGCGCGAGACCTTTCACGCTATCGTTCCACGGTTGGCCATCGATCTGCGCTTCCGCGCCTCCTCTCTCCAAAAACCGCGCCGCCAACACGACATCGGCGCTCTCGATCGCCGCCGGCAGTATCAACGCCACCAACACATCCGGATACAACGCGATCGGCGCCACCAACTGCTCCATCTCATCCGATGTCGCCACCGCCGCAGCCACCGCCGGAGTCGCTGTCGCGGTTTGGCCGATGGCCCGCACAGCTCCGGCGATCATCACGCCGAAAGCGAAAAATAGGCTGAGTGTGGTTTTCATTTCTCGAAGGGGTTACCCGATTGATGACGCCGCCGTGCCGCTGTGGTGACACCGGCCTCGCATCACCCTTCCATCGATCACATCTCGTCGCAACCTCCAGCAGGAAGGGCGAGCCGTCCCGGCGAGCCGCCCGCCCGCCACCCTCCCCACTCGCGTTTCAAAACCGGAACAGCCCCACCGACGCCCTTACTATCCTGCGCGTCACCGCGTTAGCTCAGCCCCCGATGCCCGCCTTCCGCCGATTTCCGCTTTCGCCCTTCCAACTCCGGCTGCTCGCCGTGGTCGCGATCGTGGTGCTCGCCGGCTTCGCCCTCGCCGCGGCGCCCGCCGTTCTCGTCGTGTTCATTGGCATCATGTTCGGCGTGTTTTTCTCTGCCCTCGCCCGCGGCGTGCAAAAACTGCTTCCGCTTGGCTACCGCGCTTCCCTCGCCATCGCGATGCTGCTCCTTCTTTTGTTAGTGGCCTTGCTCACCATCTTTGTGGTGCCACAAGCGTCCGCCCAAGCTCGCAAGCTTCGCCAGGACATCCCCGTCGCTTGGGACAAAGCCCAACAACGGCTCGCCACCACGTCATGGGCCCGGCCGCTCCTCGATACCATCGGCGACGAATCGCGCTGGTTGCCCGAAGCCAAAACGATCACCACCCGAGCCGCCGGTATTTTCACCACGGCTGTCGGCGCCGCCGGTGCCGCGCTCGCCGCCATTTTTCTCGGCCTCTTCCTCGCGATCGAACCCAACACCTACATCCGCGGCACCATTCGTTTGTTTCCCCGCCACCGCCGTCCGCGCGCAGCCGAGGTGCTCGACAAAATGAGCCGCGTTCTCCGCCGTTGGCTCGTCGCCAAATTCATCTCGATGGGCATCGTCGGCGTGCTCACCGGCATCGGCCTCTGGCTGCTCGACATCCCTCTCGCGCTCAGCCTCGCGATCTTCGCCAGCCTGCTTACGTTCATTCCAAACATCGGCCCCGTCATCGCCGCCTTTCCCGCGCTTCTCCTCGGTTTCGTCCAAGGCCCCTCCACCGCGCTCTACATCGCGCTCCTTTATATCGGCGTTCAAACCATCGAGAGTTACGGCATCACGCCGTTCATCGAACGCGAAACCGTCCTCCTTCCGCCCGCGCTCACCCTCACCGCCCAACTCACGCTCGGCCTCATCGCCGGTTTCATCGGCGTCATCGTCGCCACACCCCTTCTCGCCGTCCTCATCGTGCTCGTCCAAACCCTCTACATCCAGGACGTCCTCGGCGATTGCTCCCAATCCTCCATCGGCGACGCCAAATAGCGCGACGCTTCAACCCGCACGCGATCACGCCGCACTCGTCTTCGCCTCCGCCCGCCAGCGTCGCAACGCCTCCCCCGTCAACGACCTCCCACTCGCCTCGATCTCAGCCCGCGCGCCCGCAAACACGATCTCGCCTCCTTCGCGCCCGCCGCCCGGCCCAAGATCGATGATCCAATCCGCCAGATTGATCACATCCAGATTGTGCTCGATCACGATCACCGTGTTGCCCGCGTCGCGCAGCTTAAACAACAGGTCCATCAACTTCTGGATATCCACCCAGTGCAGCCCCGTCGTCGGCTCGTCTAGAATATATAGGTTCGCCCCCTGCTGCCGCTTGCTCAGCTCCAGCGACAACTTCAACCGCTGCGCTTCGCCGCCCGATAGCGTCGTCGCCGATTGCCCGAGCGTCAGATAACCGAGCCCCACCGCATCCAGCGTCGCCAGCTTGTCGATCACCCGCGGAATGTTGCGAAACAGCGTGATCGCCTCGCGCACCGTCATGTCGAGCACGTCCGCGATCGACTTGCCGTGAAACAAAATTTCCAGCGTCTCGCGATTGAACCTCCGCCCGCCGCAACTCGGACACGGCGCATACGCGTCCGCCATGAACTGCATGTCCAACTTGATCACGCCGTCGCCCTGACACCGCTCGCACCGCCCACCGCGCACATTGAACGAAAACCGGCTCGCTTTGTAGCCGCGCACTTTCGCCAGCGGCACTTGTGCAAACAAGTCCCGCAACAACCCCAACAAATCCACATACGTCGCCGGATTCGACCGCGGACTCCGCCCGATCGGCTCTTGATCCACCTGCACAAGCTTCTCGAAGAAATCCAGATTCTCGATGTGCCGGTGTTTCCCCGGAATCGTCTTCGCGCCATTCAACTTCCGCGCCGCCGCCGCCGCGAGCACGTCGTTCACCAGCGTGCTTTTCCCCGACCCGCTCACGCCCGTCACACAGGTCAACAACCCCACCGGAAATCGCGCATCGACCCCGCGCAAATTATTCGCCCGCGCCTCCCGCACCGTCAGCCACGCGCCATCCGGCTCCTTCGTCTTCGCGTCCTTCACCACGCTCAACGTCCGCGCCAAATACGGTCCCGTCCGCGATTCCTTCGCCGACAATTGCACGCACTCCTCCGGCGTGCCTTGAAACAACAACCGTCCGCCTTCCACGCCCGCCTCCGGCCCCAACTCAATCAACTGATCCGCCAGCCGCATCGTGTCCTCGTCATGCTCGACCACGAGCACCGTGTTCCCGCGATCGCGCAAAGCCACCAGCGTGTCCAACAGCTTCTGATTGTCGTGCGGATGCAACCCAATGCTCGGCTCATCCAAAACGTAGATCACGCCCATCAATCCCATCCCGAGCTGCGTCGCCAGCCGCACGCGCTGCGCCTCGCCGCCCGACAGCGTCGAATAATCCCGCTCGAGCGTCAGATAGCCCAACCCCGTCTCCTCCAAAAATTCCAACCGCTGCTCGATCCCCGTCACCACCTCCTTCACCGCCTCATTGCTCCCATGCTCCGCCACCGCCGCCCGCGCCACTTCATGCGCCTCTTCCACATCCAACTCCAAAAACTCCGGAAACGTAATCCCGCCATCTTCCCTTGAATATTGATCATTCTTTGGCGTCTGGGATTTGGCGTTTGGGATTTTCAACAGCACCGCTCCACTCCGCGCATTCAACCGCGTCCCCCGACACTCCGGACACTCCCCCGCGATCATGAAGGTCGTCAGCCGTGCGCGAAATCCGTCGCTGTCCGTGTGCCGCCAGCTTTCCTCCAGATCCGCGATCACACCCGGAAACGTCGCCGCCTTCGCCTCCCGCATCCGCCGCAGCTTGAACGCAAACTGACGCTCCCCCGCCCCAAACAAAATCGCCTTCCGCGTCTCCTCCGGCAGCTTCCGCCACGCCACATCCGGATCGAACGGCAACTGCTCCGCCAGCTGCTTCAACAGCGCATTGTGTTTGATGATGAGATTCTTCCCGCCAATCCGCCACGGCTTGATCGCCCCTTCGCGCACACTCTTCTCCGGATCCGGCACAATCAGCTCCGGCACAAATTTCATCTTCCGCCCCAACCCGCCGCACGTCGGACACGCCCCTTCCTTGTGGTTGAACGAAAAATGCCGCGGCGTCAGCCGCTCGAACACATCCCCGCAAATCTCGCACGCCAGCGACTGGCTCAGCGCGATCTCCCGCCAAGGATCGTCCGCCTTCTTCTGCGCCAGCACGATCACCCGATCCTTCCCTTCGCGAAACGCCAGCTCCAACGAATCCGCCAGTCGACTCCGCTGATCCGCATTCGCCACCAAGCGATCGATCACCAGATCCACCGCGATCTCCTTCGTCCCTCCCGGAATCAACTTCGGTTCGTCCAAATTCTTGATTTCCCCATCGAGCCGCACGCGCTGAAACCCCCGCTGCCGCAACCGCGGTAGTTCATCTCTCAATACACTCGGTTTCGCCCGCATCGACGGCGCCAACAAAATCACCCGCTCGCCCGCGCACTCCGTCAGCACGCGTTGCACATTGTCGTCCAACGATCGCTGCACCACGCGGCCGCCGTCTTTCGGACACCTCTGCTCGCCCACCAGCGCCCACAGGAGTTGCGCATAATCCGCAATCTCCGTCGCCGTCGCGATCGTGCTCCGCGGACCGCCCGCCCCCGTCCGCTGCTCGATCGCCAGCACCGGCGACAGCCCATGGATGAAATCCACATCCGGCCGCTTCAACTGCTCCAACACCTGCCGCGCCTGCGTCGACAGGCTCTCCATGTATTTTCGATACCCTTCCGCATAGATCGTATCGAACGCCAGCGACGACTTCCCCGATCCGCTCGGCCCCGTGATCACCACGAGTTTCCCGCGCGGAATCCGCAGTTCGAGATTCTTCAGGTTATGCTCTCTCGCCCCTTTGATGTGAATGTGCGTCGCTGCCTGCATAGCTGGAACGCGCACCTTAACCGAAACCCCTGAGGTTCAAAGCCGAAGTGCAAGAATTCACCAGCTCCCGCCAAAATCCGCCGACTGTCGGAATTTGAACCGCCCGCGAACGTCGACTCTGCTTCGCGGTCATTGAATCTCCTTCGCAGGCTCTTCATCCCGCAGCCACTTACCCCGAATCGCCCCATGCCGGGTCCGCGTCGCCGCTTCTATCTTCCCGCCTCATGAACGCTCCCTTACCCCGTCGCGTCCATCCGATCCTCGCCGCCGCCTGCCTTGCCGCCACGGCGTTCGCTCCTTCACTTCTCGCCTTCCCTTTCACCAAGGGCGATCTCAGCGGCAGCTTCGACACCACGCTGTCGGTCGGCACGCTCTACCGGCTCAACGATCCCAACCCGCTCTACTACGGCACGTCCAATTCCTTCGACGGAACCCCGGGTCAGCAAAACTCCGTCAACACCGACGACGGCAACCTCAACTACGACGCCGGCTTCGCCTCCGTCCTCTTCAAGGCCTCTCACGACCTCGAGCTCCGCTACCGCAACTTTGGCGCTTTCGTTCGCGGCTACTACTTCGTCGACACCCTCACCGACGACACCCGCCGCACCCCACTCTCCGACGAAGCCAAGGACCGCGTCGTCCGCGGCGCCGAACTTCTCGACGCCTACGTCCTCGGCCGCTTCACGCTCGGCACCGATATTCCGCTCGACCTCCGCTTCGGTCGCCAAGTCCTGAGCCTCGGCGAAAGCACGTTCATCCCGAACGGCATCAACGTCATCAACCCCGTCGACCTCTCGAAGCTTCGCGCGCCCGGTTCCGAGCTCAAGGAAGCGTTCCTTCCCGTCAACATGCTGAAGGCCTCCATCGGCCTCACGCCCAACATCACCCTCGAACCTTTCTGGCTCCTCGAATTCCGCCGCAACGAACTCGAACCCGCCGGCTCGCTTTTTTCCACCAACGACTTTGCCGGTCGCGGCGGTCGTAATGTCTTCCTCGGCTTCGGCACATTGCCCGACACCGGTATCCTCGGCGCCATTACACGAGCCGACGACCGCCGCCCCGACGACCTCGATCAATACGGCGCCGCGCTCCGCATCCTTGCGCCCAACCTCAACGACACCGAATTCGGTTTCTACTTCGCCAGCTACCGCAGCCGCTCGCCCGTCCTCAGCGCGCGCACTCCCACCCGGGCCATCAGTCCCGCATTTGTCCAATCCACCGCCGCGAGTCTCGCTCAACAACAACTCGCCCCCGCCATGATCGCCAACGGCTATCCCGCCGCCGGCGTTCCCGCCGCCCTGCAAACCCTTCTCGGCGCCGCGCTCACCAACGTTCCCGCCGCCGCGCTCCCCGCTACGCTTCAACCGTTCTATCCCGCCGCCCAAACCATCGCCGCCGGCGCCGGCCGCCTCGGCCTCCTCGATGCCGCCGCCACCGGCCGCTACTTCGTCGACTATCCCGATGACATCAAGATGCTCGGCGCCAGCTTCAACACCGCTATCGGCACCACCGGCATCTCCTGGCAGGGCGAGGTCTCCTATAAGCAGGACGTCCCGCTTCAAATCGACGACGTCGAACTCCTCTTCGCCGCGCTCTCCGCCCTCAATCCCGCCTTCGGCGCCAACAACCAGATCGGCAACTTCCTCGGCCTCTACAATCGCGAGGTCACCGGCTACCGTCGCCACGACGTCTGGACCGCCCAGTCCACGATCACGAAGGTCTTCGGCCCCATGCTCGGCGCGCAACAATTCAACCTCGTCGCCGAGATCGGCGGCGTTCACGCCGACCTTCCGTCGCAAGACGTTCTCCGCTACGACGGACCCGGCACCTTCACCGCCGGCACGCTCCAGCAGATGCTCGCCACCGGCAACTCCGCCGCGCTCGGCTGGACGCCATCGAAAGCCTTCGCCGACGAATTCTCCTGGGGCTATCAAATCCTCGGGCGCCTCGACTACACCAACGTCTTCGCCGGCGTAAACGTCTCGCCCACGATCGCCTTCACCCACGACGTGCGCGGCAACACCCCGCTTCCGCTCGGCAACTTCGTCGAACACCGCAAAAGCGTCACCGTCGCCGCCGAGTTCGTCTTCCAGAACGCCTGGGTCTGCGAACTCCGCTACGTCAACTTCTTCGACGCCGGCCGCTACAATCTCCTCGCCGACCGCGACTACGCCGCCGCCGTCCTCCGCTACTCGTTCTAGGCACCCGTTTATTTCATACTGACCACCCCTTCTCTGTCATTCTGAGCGAAGCGAAGAATCCACTTGGACTTTATCCGCTCCGCCGCATTCGCAAACCCAACGTCTCTTTCCCGTCGCCGGCCCCATGAATCCCCGACTTCCCGCCGCCCTCTCGCTGCTCCTCCTCGCGCATCTTTCTTCCGCCGCGCTCTCCGACTCCGACGTCGCCCGCCTCGGCGAAGATCTCACGCCGCTCGGCGCCGAACGCGCCGCCAACGCCAGCGGCACCATCCCCGAATGGACCGGCGGCATCACGTCTCCACCCGCCGGATACAAACCCGGCATGCATCACCCCGACCCTTTCGCCGGCGATCAACCGCTCTTCACCGTCACCGCCGATAACCTCGCCGAACATCGCGACCAACTCACCGCCGGCCACATCGCCCTCCTCGAAACCTATCCCACGTTCAAACTCGTCGTCTATCCCACCCGCCGCAGCGCGTCCTTCCCTCAGTCCGTTTACGACGCCACCAAGCGCTACGCCGCCACCGCCAATCTCACCGAAGGCGGCAACGGCATCTCCGGCGCCATCGGCGGCGTGCCTTTCCCCCTGCCCCAAGACGGCCTCGAGGTCGTCTGGAATCACCTCACGCGCTTCCGCGGCATCGCCGCCGTCCGCTACATCGCCCAAGCCGCCCCACTTCCCAACGGCAGCTACACGCTCGTGCAGTTCGAAGACGAATTCCTTTTTAACTACACGCGCCCCGACATGACCGTCGAAGAGCTCGAGCGCGACAACACCCTCATCTTCTTCAAACAATCCGTCCTCTCCCCGCCGCGTCTCGCGGGCACCATCCTCCTCGCGCAGGAAACCATGGACCAGGTGAAGGAAAAACGCCGCGCCTGGGTCTATAACACCGGCCGCCGCCGCGTCACCCGCGCTCCCGACGTCGCCTACGACAATCCCGGCACCGCCTCCGACGGCCAGCGCACCACCGATCAGTTCGACATGTTCAACGGCGCACCCGACCGCTACGAATGGACCCTCGTCGGCAAAAAAGAACTCCTTGTCCCCTACAACTCCTACCGCCTCCACAGCGATCAGGTGAAATACCGCGACATCCTCGCGCCAAAACACATCAACCAGGATCTCGCGCGCTACGAATTGCACCGGGTCTGGGTCGTCGAAGCGAAACTCAAACCCGGCACCAACCACCTCTACGCCCGCCGCACGTTCTACATCGACGAGGACAGCTGGCAGATCCTCGTCGCCGACCAATACGACTCTCGCGGCCAGATGTGGCGCGTCTCCGAAGCCCACTGCATCAACTACTACGAGGTCCCGCTTTTCTGGAGCACGCTCGAAGTCCACACCGATCTCCAATCCGGCCGCTACCTCGCCGTCGGCCTGGATAACGAAACGAAGATGTATGACTTCAACATCAAGCGCACTCCCGCCGACTTCACTCCCGACTCCCTCCGCCGCTCCGGCGTCCGCTAAAAACTAGCATATCCTCCCGTCTGTCATTCTGAGCGAAGCGAAGATCCAGGCGTTCGAATGCTCAGACCGCTCCGCCACTTCCTCTGCATTGTAGGAGCCTGCTTGCAGGCGATCTCGCCCGCAGCCCCCGCGCCCCGCGTCCTTCTCCTCGACGCCACGACCGCCGAAACCTCCTCCACCCTTCTCGCCGTCGGCGAGCGCGGCACCATCCTCCGCTCCACCGACACCGGCTCCCACTGGTCCATCATCCCCACCCCGCGCGACGCCCGTGCCACCCTCACCGGCGTCACCTTCGCGCCCAATTCTCCGCACGGCTGGGCCGTCGGACACGACGCGCTCATCCTTTCCTCCTCGGACGACGGCCAAACCTGGCAAAAACAATTCCAAGGGCCCGACCTCGAGTCCTCCTTCCTCGACGTCCTCGCTCTCGATGCCCAACGCGTCTTCGCCATCGGCGCCTACGGCCTCTGCTTCGTCACTATCGATGGCGGACGCACCTGGACACCCCGCACCATCATCGAAGACGACGCGCACCTCAACCGGATCACACGCGCTCCCGACGGCACGCTCTACATCGCCGGCGAACGCGGCACCCTTCTCCGCTCGCGCGATTCCGGCGAATCATGGACCGCCCTCGACGCGCCCTACGAGGGCTCGTTCTACGGCGTCCTCCCGCTCTCCGACGGCGCGCTGCTCGCCTACGGCCTCCGCGGCCACGTCTTCCGCTCCGCCGACGACGGCGGAACCTGGCAACAAGTCGCCCTCGAAAATCCCTCCCTCGTCGCCACCGCCGCCGAACCGTCGCCCGGCACCATCGTCCTCGCTGGCCAATCCCGCGGCTTATACGTCAGCCACGATCACGCGCGCAGCTTCACGCCCTGGCCCGACGAACTCCTCCCCGCCTTCGCCGAACTCCTTCCTCTCTCCGCCAACACCGTCCTCGCCATCGGCGAGTCCGGCATGCTCCGGCTCGAGGTAGGGCGCGTTGTCCCCAACGCGCCGCAACCGCTACCTCCGCCTTCCCACTCCGCGAATTAGGAAAGCGCTCCGCGACCGCCCCGTGCCCGCCCTGCTCGAAACCTTCTCCAACTGGTTCTTCCGCCGCCGCCTCCCGCTGCTCCTCAGCTTCCTCGCGCTCACCGCTCTCATGGCGGTCTTCGCGCTCCGCCTTCGCGTCGACGCCAGCTTCGACAAATCCCTCCCCACTTCGCACCCCTACATCCAGAACTTCGCGCATTACCGCTCCGACTTCGGCGGCGCCAATCGCGTCATCGTCGCCCTCGTCGCGCGCGAGGGCGACATCTTCACTCCCGCCTTCTTCCGCGAACTCCGCACCGTCACGGACGAAATGATGTTCCTCCCGGGCGTCGAACGCGCCCAGGTCCAATCCCTCTCCACCCCCAACGTTCGCTACGTCGAGGTCGTCGAAGACGGCTTCGCCGGAGGCAACGTCATCCCCGCCGACTTCACGCCCACGCCCGAGAACTTCGCCATCGTTCGCGAGAACATCCTCAAGTCCGGAAAACTCGGCCAACTCGTCGCCAACGACTTCACCGGCGCGATCGTCAGCGCGCCGATCCTCGAACACGATCCCCGCACCGGCCAAAAAATCGATTATGCCCACGTCGCCGCCAGCCTCGAATCGATCCGCGAACGCATCCAACGCGACACCGACGGCTCCATCGGCGTTCATATCATCGGCTTCGCCAAAGTCATCGGCGACATCTCTGAAGGCGCTCGCGGGGTTCTCGTTTTCTTTGCCATTTCGATCGTTGCCACCGCGCTCCTCGTCTGGGACTTCGCCGGCCGCTGGAAACTCGCCGCCGCCGTCATCGTCAGCTCTCTCATCGCCGTCCTCTGGCAGCTCGGCCTCCTCACCGCGCTCGGCTTCCGCATCGATACGTTCTCCATTCTCGTGCCCTTCCTCGTGTTCGCCATCGGCGTCAGCCACGGCGTGCAAATGGTCGGCGCCTTCCGCACCGCTTTCTTCGCCGGCCAGCCCGACAGCCGCACCGCCGCCCGCACCGCCTTTCAACAAATCCTCCTCCCCGGCGGCGTCGCCTTGATCACCGACACCATCGGCTTCCTGACGATGCTCGTGATCGACATTCCCGTCATCCGCGAACTCGCCATCACCGCCAGCCTCGGCGTCGGCGTGATCCTTATCACCAATCTCTTTCTCCTCCCGATCCTTCTCTCCTACCTCCGCCTGCCGCCTTCCTACGGCGAATGGGTCGCGAGCCGCCGCGCGAAACTCGACGTCATCTGGGAGCGCCTCGCCCGCGAAATGAAACCCCGCCCTTCGCGCATCGTGATTCTCGTCGGCGTGGTGATCGGCGCATGGGGATGGTGGAAAGCTTCGGATATCCACATCGGCGATACACAGGCCGGCGTCCCCGAACTTCGACCGCACTCCCGCTACAACGAAGACTCCCGCCTCATCACATCCAAATTCAGCATCGGCGTAGATCAGCTCACCGTTTACGTTCAAAGCACCCCGAACGCCGTCGTCGACTACGACACCGTCACGCTCGTCGACGATTTCGATCGTCACCTTCGCACCGTGCCCGGCGTGCAATCGGTCATCTCGCTTCCCTCCGTCGCGAAAACCATCAACGCCGGCTATAGCGAGGGTTCGCTCAAATGGCGCATCCTTCCCCGCAATCCCCAGGCGCTCGCCCAAGTCGTGTCGCCCATCGAAACCTCCACCGGCCTGCTCAACGCCGACGGCAGCGTCATGCCCGTTCTCATTTTCCTCACCGATCACAAAGCCGAAACGCTCCGCGCCGTCACCGACGCCGTGAAACAATTCGCCGCCGATCATTCTTCGCCTCGCACTCGATTCCTCCTCGCGGGTGGCAACGCCGGCGTCATGGCCGCCACCAACGAGGTCGTGGAAGCCGCGCAGACTCCCATCCTCGTCTGGGTCTTCGGCGCCATCATCGCACTCTGCCTGCTAACCTTCCGCTCGCTCCGCGCCGTCTTCTGCATCGTCGTCCCGCTCGTGATCGTGAGCTACCTCGCCTACGCGTTGATGGCCTACCTCGGCATCGGCCTCAAAACCTCCACGCTCCCCGTGGTCGCTTTGGGCGTGGGCATTGGCGTCGACTACGGCATCTACATTTTCGCTCGTCTGCGCAAAGCCCTCGATGCCGGCGAATACTTCGAAGACGCGATGATCATGGCCTTCCGCGACACCGGCGGCGCTGTCGTATTCACCGGCCTCACGCTCGCCATCGGCGTCGGCACGTGGCTTTTCTCCGACCTCAAGTTCCAAGCCGACATGGGCCTCCTGCTCATGTTCATGTTCCTCCTGAACATGCTCGGCGCCATCATCCTCCTCCCCGCCCTCGCCCGCTGGTTCTGGCGCCATCACACCGGTCGCACCCGCGCCCCCTTTCCATCAAGGTAGGGCGAGGCGTCCCGCCGAGCCGCAGACCAGCCGCCCCCCTCACACAAAAAACCGCTCCGCCACAATCTTCCCGGCCTTCACTTCATAGACACACAGTTCCGTCATCTTCATCCGCTCCTGCCCCTTCATCGTCACGTCCATCAGCATCGTGCACGCAAACGCGTTTGTCGCGACGATCGGCTCCGATACTTCGAGCGCATGCATCTCCTCCACCATCGCGTCGAACTTCTTCCCTTTCTCCAGAATAGCGTTCAATCCCTTCGTCTCTTTCTCGAAGCCCGGCGTGGCGTAAGGCTCGATGCTCATCGCATCGTCGGCATACAACTCTCGCTGCGCCGCTTCCCACTTTCCCTCGCGGCAATGCGCCACGAGGCGTTTCGCGATTTCTTCCGTAGTCATGGCAACACCATTGCTGCCCAACCGCGGCGTGAAAAGCGAGCTCCGGCCATCATGTGAGGCGTTTGTCGGGGAATCCCGGATTGACGCACTTCGCCCGCCTTTCTCGTCGACGCAGCCCGCTCGCGGCACGATGACGACCCCGCATCCGCCGCGCCTTGTCCATGCTCGCTCCGCCCGTCATTCCGGCGCTCTGGCATTTCCGATGCCCGCGCCGCTTCACTCTCGGCGCACTCCTCTTCGTCACACTTCTCTGCGTCCGCGCCGCCGCCACCGACTTCTACCTCGGCGCTCCCGCGCCTCCTGCTGGCATCGCGCTCCGCGACATCTCCGATCTCAACGCCCGCACTCTCCGTCCCGGCGATCGCGTCTTCTTCGCCGGCGGCATCACGTTTTCCGGCACCGTGGAACTCAACGCCGACGACTCCGGCACCGCCGCCCAACCCGTCGAACTCAGCAGCTTCGGCTCCGGCCGCGCCACCCTTCACGGCGGCACCCATTCCGCCATCCGAATCTACAACACCTCCGGCTTTGTCGTTCGCGATCTTAGGCTCACCGGCAGCGGCGCCCACACGAACACCGGCGCCGGCATCAGCGCCGGCGTCGAACGCGCCGACGCCCAAAAGCTTCCCTTCCTCCACTTCGAGCGGCTCGAAATCTCCGGCTTCCGCAAGGGCGTGGAACTCTGGGCCTGGTTCACCGGCTCCACTCCCGCCTGGCCCGGATTCCGCGATGTGACGATGACCGGCCTCGACGTGCACGATAACCTCGCCGTCGGAATCGAAGTATCCGGAACGTGGCGACCCGACGGCGACGGCACCCGCTACTCGCACGAGGATGTCCTGATCTCCCACTGCACCGTCTGGAATAATTTCGGCGATCCCGCCCATACCCAAAACACCGGCAACGGCATCGTCCTCGGCGGCGTCGATCGCGGAACCGTCGAATACTGCGTCGCCCACCACAACGGCGGCGCTGGTCCCGCCTCGGGCGGCGGCCCGTTTGGCATCTGGGCCTGGGAATCTCGCGCCGTCCTTTTTCAATACAATCTCGTCCACCACCAACGCAGCTCGACTCCGGTCGACGGCGGCGCCTACGACCTCGACGGCGGCTGCCGCGACTGCGTCGTCCAATACAACTATTCGTATCAAAACGAAGGCCCCGCGATTGGCCTCATCCAATTCGACGGCGCCTCGCCCCACCGCAACAACGTCGTTCGTTTCAACATCTCCGAAAACGACAGTCGCAAGTCCATCGAAGGCGCCGTCGTCATCGGCGAATTCTCGAGCACGCACGGAATCGCGAACGCCGAACTCTACCACAACACCTACTTCGTCGATGCCACGCCCGCCGGTTCCAAACCGCCCGTGGTGACGATCTTTGAACACGACCACATCACCGGGATTCGTCTTCGCAATAATCTCTTCATCGCCAATCACGACAGCCCGCTGATCGCCCCTACGCCCGCCCTTTCCCGCGCCGTTTTCCAGGGCAACAACTACTGGGGAGGAAGCTTCGATCTGAACGCGTTTCGCTCCGCCGGGCAGGAAATGCTCGAGGGCACCGCGATCGGCTCCCGCGTTGATCCGCGCCTGCGCAACGCCGGCCGCGGCGGCTCTCCCACCGAGCCTTCCGAACTCCCCGGCATAAGCGCCTATCTCCTCACCCCCTCTTCACCGCTGATCGGCGCCGGCCTCGACCTCCCGACGCGCTTCGGCCTCGATCCCGGGCCCACCGACTTCTACGGGCAACCGCTCGCGCTTCCACCCAGCATCGGCGCATCCACTTTCCAACTACCGCCGACCCCAACCACCACGTCTGCCGCTTCACTCGCCGCCATCTCGATCCGCTCGTTTTGCGGCCCCGGCAATCAGGTCGCGATCGGCGGTTTCGTGATCTCCGGCTCCGCTCCCCAAACCGTCCTGATCCGCGCCGTAGGCCCCAGTCTCGCCGCCGCCGGTCTCCCGCCGTCTCAACTTCTCGCCGATCCCACGTTCACCGTTCACGACGCCCGGAATAACAACGCCATCGTCGCCGAAAACGACAACTGGACCTCGAACTCCAATCGCAACGAGCTCCTCGCTGCCACCACGCGCACCGGCGCCACTCCGTTCGCGGCCGACGATACTCGCAGCGCCGCGCTGCTCGTGACACTCGATCCCGGCATCTACACCTTCGTCGTCTCCGGCCAACGCGGCGGCAGCGGAATCGTTCTAACCGAAATCTACGCCGCCAACGCCCAGCCCAACGATTCGCGCCTTGCCGCCATCTCCAGCCGGGTGTTTTGCGGCTCCGGCAACGATGTCGCCATCGGCGGTTTCGTCGTCAACGGCACTACGCCGCGGCGCGTCCTGATCCGCGCCGTCGGCCCCAGCCTCACCGCCGCCGGACTCCTCCCCTCCGAAGTTCTCTCCGATCCGAGTTTCCGCATTCACGACGCGCGAGCGAACAACGCGATCGTCGCCGAAAACGACAACTGGGTCGAATCGTCCAACTCCGCCGAAATGCTCACCGCCGCCCGACGTATCGGCGCCAGCGATTTTCCCGCTTCCGACACCTCCTCCGCCGCGCTCCTGGTCACCCTCGACCCCGGCATCTACACCTTCGTGATCTCCAACCGCCACCCCGGCTCAGGGATCGTCCTCACCGAAATCTACGCCGCCGACTAACATCGAAAGTCCCTATGCTCTCCCCTGTCGCAATTGCGACACACAAAAGCACGCGGTAACCTAGGTCTCATTTCCCCCCACACGCGCTCCACTCCCCTCGCCCACTTCGCCCCGTCGAAGACCCGCGCGGTCGTCCACGAGTCGGACGCAAGCACCAGCATCCTCCCCGCCGTTCCTCGTATCCAGTTCCTGGATGCGTCCCCGCGCCTCCGCGCCCACCCAACCCCCATCCCCCCTTATGCTTTCGAATGTCGCATATGCGACACCGGAAAGCACGGCGCGAATGACGGGCGGCTGATTCATACGCTGGCTCGTTTCTGGGTCGCGGGTGGCCTGAACCTATGGTGCTCCGCGGGCGGCTTTAATCAGTCTGCGACCGCGCCTGCGCTGCCTTCACGCCTTCAGGGTCGTTCCATGGCTGGACGCCTTTTCGCCACGATCATGCCATCGTCCGTGGTAAGCCCTCGATCGCCCGAAACACCGTTCCCGCCCACGCGGTGCCCCACGCGACGCTCTCCCGATTCGACGTTCAGCACTTCCAAACACCGGAGCCGCCACCGCCCCGTCGCCCTCCGCTCCAATCAAGCTAAGCGCCAAATTACGCCACCACACCCGGGCGGTTCATCCGAAATCGATTCATCCGACGGGGCGGAAACAATCCGGGCGCGAGCCAGACCCGCGCCTATGCTCCGTCAACGCATCAACTCCGTCAGCGGCGCCTTCACCGCCTCCGCCCAAATTTCATACCCCTTCTCCGTTGGATGCAGTTTGTCGTGCATGATGTCCTCCGGAATCGTGCCATCCGGCGCCAGGAACTTCTCCCCGATATCCATATAAAACACGTGCTCGCCATCGTGCAGCTTCGCGATGATCGGATTCACGCCCAGCACCGTCTTCCGCATTCCATCGCCCGGATCTGCCCGCGGAAAAATCCCCAACAACAAAATCTTCGCCGCCGGAAACCGCTTCCGCATCTCCAACACGATCGCGCCCACGCCTTCCGCGATCTCTTCCGACGAGCAATACCCGCCATTATTCGTGCCGATCATCAACATGATCGCTTTCGGCTGATATCCCTCCCCTTCGCCGTTCTGCAGCCGATACAACACGCCTTGCGTGCTGTCGCCCGAGATCCCGAAATTCGCCACCTTCATCCCGCCGAAGTAACGATCGAACACCGCCTTCCCCGCGACCGGTGGATTCGTCACTCCTTCCCGTCCCTCATTCCGCCAGAAGTCCGTGATCGAGTCGCCCATCATCAGCAGGTCGATGTCGCCTTGCTTCGCGATCTCGACATTCGCCGCGTGCTTCGCCTTGAAGCCCGCGAACAATCCCGGCACCACCGCCGGGTTCACCCGCGGCGGCCGCACCGAAACCAAATCCGGATACTTCGCCACCACTTCCTTCGTCTTCGCATCCGCCTGCGCGAGAAATTGCTCCAGACTCGCCTTCGCGATCGCGATCTCTTCCTCCGTGGGTCGCGCAATCGCCACTTCCGTAGGCACCGGAGCGGGCGTCGGCGCCGCTGACTGCGCGCCACTCCACGACGCCGCGCCGGCCAACAGCCCGCACGAGAACAACACACGCCAACGCCTAAAACACAGAGGGGTATTCACCTCGCCGTTTTCCTGTTCCGAAAACTCCAACGCAATCCCCAAAAAAATCTTCCTACTCCTCACGTCCCCGGCTGCTCCTTCACCTCCGAAACCACCTCTGGCGCCGTCAAAGGAATCTTTGGCGACCATTTCGACCAGTCCTTCTCCGCATCCCGCACGAGCTCGAATTCCGCGCCATCCGGCGCCAGCGGCGCCAGCGCACCGTCCGGCGTCACAAACGCCACACCGCCCGACAGCAGCGCCTGCAGCGAGGTGCTCTTCAACTCCGCGCCCAACAGCCCCGCCTTGAACTCGAACCCACCTGCATTCCAAAACCGCGTGTTCGTCCGCACCAGATTCGCATACGGCCCCTCGACGTGGATGCGCACCAGCACTCCGGTCGCATCGTCCGCCAAACGCGTCGTCTCCACCGTGCCTACGCGCATCTCACGATAGTAAACGCCCGACCCCGTCTTCAACGACCCGAGTCCGCTCGCTCTCAAGATAAACGTCCGCCCTTCCTTCGGCAGCTCCGGCGGCGGCATGCGTTCCAACCCCACAAACCGTTCCGCCAGTTCGCCCGCGCCCGGCCGCACATTCAAGCGCGGGCCCGTCAGCAGCGTATCCAATCCGCGTATACCCGTTACGCCGATCTCCGGCTGCACGATCCAGAACATCGCTCCTTCCCGCGCGATCCCCTCCGCCGACCGATCCAGCCGCACCCGCACAATCACGCCGTCCAGCTCCGGCTTCAACGTCACCGCCGTCACGCTGCCCACCACCACACCTTTGTAGTGCAACTCCGTTTTTCCCGCCGCCACTCCCGATCCATCGGCAAACTCGATCTCGATCTCCGGCCCGCGGTTCTTCACCTCGCGCGCAATCATCCAACCTCCCACCGCCAGCGCCACGAGCGGCACGACCCACACCAGCGGAAACCGCGGCGCGCGACTCACCTTCACCGCCGGCGTCGTGCTCATCGCGCCGCCTCCGCCGCCGCGTGCCCACGCCACAACACCCGCGGATCGAAGGCATGCGTCGCCAGCGCCGTCAACACCACGGCCAGCGCGAACGCCGCGATCCCGCGTCCAGGTTCGATGTTCGAAAACACCCCGAACCGCACCAACCCCGCCAGGAACGCGACGAGAAACACATCCAGCATCGACCACCGTCCAATGAAATCCAGCCCGCCATACAGCCGCGTCAGCCGCCGCGGATCACGCACTCTCCCTCGGTGGGCCGCCACCAGCAGCCAACCCAGCCCCACCAGCTTCAACACCGGTATCAAAATACTGGCGACAAACACGATCGCCGCGATTCCCCAAAACTCCTGTCGCCACAACTCCACCGTGCCCGAAAAAATCGTGTCCGTCCGCGTCTGACCCATCGTCCGCGTCGTCAAAATCGGCAGCACATTCGCCGGCACCAGCATCGCCGCCGCCGCAATCGCGAACGCCGTCGGGTTCGCCAGCCGTTCCGATCTCAGGCGCAGCAGGCGTGCGTTCATGATGCCACCCCCTCCCGCACCGGCTCCACGTTTTCCGCCGGTTGCAGCAGATAACTGCGCCACGCCAGCAGCAGCGACAGCGACATCGCGATGTAACACCAAAAACCCGCGCCGATCGTCACGTCCACCAACGACCCCAGTTTCGTCAACGCCACCAGCACCGCCAACACCTGCACTTCCGGCATCGCCCAATACCCAATCGCTCGCGCCGCGCGCAGCACCGCCTCGCTCGGCCTCGCTCCGCCGAATCGCACCCGACACAGCTCCACCGCCAATACGATCAGCACCGTCAACGGCACCACGAGCCCGCACAACAAAACCCACGCGCCGAGCAGCGGCATCCCATTCGCCCACAACCCTTCGACGCCCGTCAGCAGCACGCCTTCTCGAAACTGCCCAAACTTTCCCGCACTCACAAAGGGCAGCATCAACGCCGGTCCCGCCAGCAAGAGCCCCGCCAGCGCAAACGCCAACGCCACGTCCGCCCCCCACCGCGAGCGTCGCGCCAGCACCGTCCCGCATCGCACACACAACGCCCGTTCCCCCGGCGCCAGCGGCACCGGCTGGTGAATCTGCCCGCACAACGGGCAACTCAAACGCGTGGCGAGAGAGGTCATGACGCAGCGCGCAACGAAACCAAGTGGGAAACGCAAATCGCCCGGCGAGCGACCCTTCGCAACGCCTTCGGTTCCCGCTCCAGCCCGCCGTTCGGGCCGTTTCGCATTCCCGGCGTTCGCTTACACTCCAACTCCCGACGTCGACGCTTCACTCCGCCGCACGCGCGCTCGAGTTTGTGCCAACCACCCTGCCACCGCCCGCTCGCGCCGCCGTCCATTCAACACCCACCCCACCCACGTCGAACGCACGAATAGCTCATAGGTCACGAGCGCAAAGCCCACCGTCGCAATCGAAACGATGCCAAGCTTCACCGACCAGTGCAGCGCCACCTCCGCCATCGCGACTTGCAACCACACCACAATCGGCAGGTGCACGAGATACATCCAATACGAAGAATCCGCGACATACCGAATCCACGGCCGCGACTGCACGCACAATCTCCGAAACACACCCATCGTCAGAAAAACCAGCGACCACATCATCGCGGCATAACCGAGTGCGAAGCCCAGTTTCGCCGCTGTGTAGTTCGGATGCGAGGGATCCCCTTGCACGCCGCCCAGCCACAACACAGCGGCAATCCCGAGCGCCGCGAATATCCAGCGATCAATCGTGAGCCGCGACATCTCCACGATCCCCTTTCCTCGCCGTCCAATCAGCCAGCCGAGTCCGAAGAATCCCACATACACCGCCAACACGGGCCAATGCGGCACCAGCGATTGATCGGGCGTATCCATCCCCCAGAACCGCATAAAGCATAGCGCCCCCGCCGTCGGTATCACCAAAACCGGAATCGCCAACGTTGACTTCGCGAGCCAGCCGGCCACCGCGTCCGCTGCACGCATGATCGATCGGCCGATCGAACCCATCGCTCCCACCAGCCCACGCATTACCAGCGCGAAAGTTGTCAGCAGCGTGAGATAATAAAGAAACCACAGATGCGATCCGGTAAAAATCCCCGCCGGCAAGGTCTCGAGCGTTTTGAAACCCGCCAGCACGCTCGGCCAGAACTCATAATCTCCCCGCAAACTCGCGCCGCCCATAAACCAGCCCGATACCAGCAGCGGTCGCAGCAGAAACCAACCCACGACAAACGGCACCACGATCTGCACGAATCGCCCGCGCACGAACTCGCTCACGCTTTTCCGTTGCAACGTCACACAGCCGAAGAAACCAGCGAGCAGGAAGAACAACTCCATGCGAAACGAGTGACTGATCGTCACGAAGGTGGTGACCGCCGCACCGGTCGAAATATCCTGCACCGCCCAGCCCATGAAGATGGGCATGAACGAAAGACTCGCATGAAACACGACGCCGAGCACCAGCGCGAAGGCGCGCGTCGCATCGAGATGATCGACCCGCGCCGGGGAAACGGTGAAGGAGTTCATCGCACGAAGATCCCGCGCGCTCAATAGAACCCGACTTCGTCCACCTCGTAGGAAAACGCATCCCTCGTCGTGCCGAACGCCACCAGGTTCACGCTCGTGATCGTCTTCAAATTAAGCGGCGTCTGCTCCGACCAGCCGCGCCTCATGTCTTTGAACGCCAGACGCACTTCCTGAAATTCCCCACGCTTCGCCGCCACCGGACCGCCCGTGTGGTAATCGAAATTCGTCACCTCCGAACTCGCGACCTGCACCGACAGGATCCCTTTGTTCACCTTGACGCGCAGCCGCACACCTTCGTAAGCGCTCAAATCCTGCGCCTGCATGTCCGCCGAAAGAATCAGCGGAACACTGATGAACGCCGGCACGCCGCGCCCCGGCACCAACTCGCCTTCAACACTCAGCACGCCATTCGCACAGGTCTGCTTCGCCTGCGATTGGCTGCCGAGATCCTTGTCGTTGAAAAGCAGCCGGTCCATGCCGTGCCGCTGAACCTGAGAGAAATCATCGACGAGCGCCGGCGCCTGGCCGTTCGCAACCATCGGACGAAGCGCGCTGAAAACGAGGGCGACAATCATCGTCACCTTAAGCCAGCGATGGAGAAACCGAGCCGTGAAGGAGTTCATTTGGGCAGTGGATTTGAGTTTTGAATACGTGTGTTCGCCCATGAGTGCCCAAACCCGCGCCCCCAGTGACAAAGTTTCCGCAAAATCTCTTTCGCCCTTCTTCCAATGGACGCGCGGTGCCCCCACCGCGCTAGCGCCTCCCCCCGAAATTTCCTCATCCTGAGCAAAGATTCCCTGTCACCGCTTCCTCCTTTCCGGGCACTTCAATGCATCCCATAACATGCACGTCCCCGACCCCATGATCCCCGCCCTCGCCCCGTCGGATGCCGAGCTCGTCGCCGCCACGCTTGCCGGCGACCGACGCGCCTTCGGTCAAATCGTCGAACGCTACCAACGCCTCCTGTGCTCGCTCGCCTACTCCGCCACCGGACAACTCAGTCAAAGTGAAGACCTCGCCCAGGACGCCTTTGTCGACGGCTGGCGGCAGCTAGCCAACCTGCGTGAGCCCGAAAAACTCCGCTCCTGGCTCTGCGGAATTCTCCGCTTCAAGATCAGCCATCTGCGCCGCGCCGATGGTCGCGAGCCCGTCCGACAAGCCGAGTCGATCGACGACTCCGCCGACTTCCTCACCTCGGACGATCAACCCGCACCCGATCTCGCCGCGCACAACGAAGAACAGGCGCTCATGTGGAGCGCCCTCGAACGCGTCCCGGAAAATTACCGCGAGCCGCTCATCCTCTACTACCGCGAACACCGCTCCGTCGAACACGTCGCCGCCGCACTCGACCTTACCGAGGACACCGTCAAACAACGCCTCGCCCGCGGCCGAAAAATTTTACAGGAGCAGGTCCTCGCCTTCGTCGAAGGCGCCCTCGAGCGCAGCACACCGGGCCGCGTCTTCACGCTCGCCGTTCTCGCCGCCCTTCCGGAAATCGCCACGCCCGCCAAAGCCGCAGGCATCGGCGCGGCCGCCGCCGCGCACGGTGGCATGCTCGCCAAGACGACCACGATCGCGACCCTCATCACGTCAACCTCCGGACTCGTCTCCGCCGTTCTCACCCTTCGCACCAATCTCGACCAATCACGCACACCACGCGAGCGCCGCGCCGTCGTCAAAATCACGATCGCCGCTTTCTTCACCGTGCTCGGCGCCATGACAGCGATCTTCCTGCTTCGCTCCGCCTCACTCCATTGGTGGGACTACCGGGCAATCTTCGCCGTCTTCGCCCAGTTCATTGCGCTCGCGCTCATGGTGCTTTGGCCAATTGGACTGATCGGCGTAATGAAACGCATGCGCGCGCTCCGCACCGCCGAGCGTCGCGCTCACCCGGAGTATTTCACCCACGCGATCGACCAGGCCGGATCTTCCGCCAGCGAATATAAAAGCTCTCTGCGCCTTTTCGCCGTGCCGCTGGTGCATGTCCGTTTCTCCTCGCCCGACGAAGGTGCACCACCGGTGTTCGCCTGGTTCGCCGGTGGCGATCGTGCTTACGGATTGATCATGGCGTGGGGAGGGTTCGCCGTCGCTCCGTTCAGCATCGGTGCGATTTCCGTGGGCGCAGTCTCCCTGGGCAGCGTGGCTTTCGGCCTGTTTTCCTTCGGCAACTTCGTCGTGGGCTATTTGGCCATCGGCGCCGCTTCCTTCGGCGTGAAAGCTTACGGCTGGCTCATCGCCACGGGCTGGAAAACGGCGCAGGCCGGCGGATTCGCCTCCGCCCGCCTCGCTGCCGAAGGTCCCATCGCCTTCGCCCAACACGCCAACGACCCCATCGCCCGCTCGATTCTCGCCGACCCGCAAGCCGAACAAAATCAGATGGTCGTCGTCGCCATCCTGTCGTTGATCGCCCTCGCTCCCGTCATCGTCTATTCTCGCGCTGTCCGCCGCCGTTTCGGCAAATCCGCCCGCAACGCGTGAGCTTGCTCCCGAGGCCCCGCGACGTGTGATAGACGCATGCGCCTACCCCGCCTTTTCCTCGCCGCGCTCATCTCCGCGGTGCTCACCGCGTTCGCTTCCGCCGCCCACACCCCCCACGAAGTCGTCTCCGGCACCATCACCGTCGCTCAAGGCCGTCTGAGCGGGATCAAGGGCGAGGATCCGACAATCACCGTTTTCAAGGGGATTCCCTTCGCCGCTCCACCCGTCGGCGATCTCCGCTGGCGTCCGCCGCAACCTCCTGCCCGTTGGGACGGCGTGCGCAAAGCCGACACGTTCGGCGCGAGCGCCATGCAAGCCGACCAACGTTCGTTCGGCCCTTGGACGGAAGAATACATGTTCCGCAATCACACCAGCGAAGACTGCCTCACGCTCAACATCTGGACTCCTGCCAAGAATTCTTCCGAGCGTCGCGCCGTCTTCGTCTGGATCCACGGCGGCGCCTATTTCAGCGGCTCCGGCGAAGTGCTGCTCTACGACGGCGAAGGCCTCGCCAAGAAAGGCATCGTTGTGGTCACCACTAACTACCGCCTCGGCGTATTCGGTTTTCTCGCACACCCCGAACTCACCGCCGAATCGCCGCATCGCGCGTCGGGCAACTACGGCCTGATGGACCAGATCGCCGCCCTCCGCTGGGTGCGCGAAAATATCGCCTCCTTCGGCGGCGATCCCGATCGCATCACCGTCGCCGGCCAATCCGCCGGCGCCGGCTCCGTTCACCACCTGCTCGTCTCGCCCGAGGCGCGCGGTCTGTTTCATCGCGCCATCGCGCAAAGCGGTCCCTGGCGGCGCAACGCCACCAGTCTTCCGCTCGCCGAGGCCGAAGAAGAGGGCCGCGCTTTCGCTCGCGCCGTGTCGGCGCCGTCACTCGCCGACTTGCGCGCACTCACCGCCGAGGAGTTGTTTGCACGCTATCAGGCGCAACCCACCCGCTTCCGTCCCATTGTCGACGGCTGGATCGTTCCCGATCAGGTTCTCGCCGCTCACCAGCGCGGCGAGCAAATCGACGTCCCGCTTCTCACCGGTTGGACCGCCGACGAATCCAGTTCTCAGAAAGGCTACGGCGTCACCACCGTCGCCCAATTCACCGCCGACGCCGCGAAAAACCACGGCGAGCGCGCCGTCGATTTCACCTTGTTGTATCCAGCATCCAACGACGCCGCCGCCGGCGAAGCCCAGAAACAAAGCCGCCGCGACGCCGCTCGCGCCGATCTCTACCACTGGACCATGCTGCGCGCGCAGAAAGGCCGCGCCAAAGACTGGGGCTACTTCTTCGAACGCGCCATTCCCTGGCCCGCGCACCCGGAATACGGCGCCTTTCACTCCGGCGAGCTGCCTTACACCTTCAACAACCTGCACCTGATGAATCGTCCTTGGCAGGACATCGATCATCGTCTCGCCGACCAGGTCTCGAGCTACTGGGTGAACTTCGTCGAAAACGGCGACCCCAACGGGCCCGGCCTTCCGCCCTGGCCCGCGGACAACGACCAACTCCTCCGCTTCGGAACCAGCATCGTCCCCGAGCCCGTCCTCTCACCGGAAAAACGCGCCTTCTACCTCGACGAGTAGTGCGGCGCTTCAGCCCGCACCAAACTCCAAGGATTGAAGATAAAAAAAAACGCCCCGGCCTTTCGCCCGGGGCGTTCGAATGATCCAACCCAAAACGACGATCTCGCTCAGAACTCGAACGTATTCGTGATCTGCCAGCTCATCCCTTCACGAATGAAGAAGCTGGTGGCCTTCATCGGCACCGTTTCGCCCGCGGTCGGCGTGCCCGCGCCCAACGCCGCGTAATCCACGCCCGCCGCGAGTGGCACCAGGCGGTTCTTCTCGCCGACGTTGAAGACGTTCAGCTGAATCCGCCAGCTCACCTTGTCGGTCAATTTGCGACGGTAGCTAATCCAGAGGTCGAGCGAATCTTCACTGGGCGCGAAGAACGGCGCGTTCAAGTTGATGCCGTAGGTGCCGTCCTCGTCGATCATCGGCGCATACGCGAGGATCGACTTGTCCTCCCAACGATAACCACCACCGACACCGAAGCCGCGCAGCGCGCCTTCTTCGAAGGTGTAATTCGTGAGGAGATTCGCGCGATACTTGCGGATTTCTCCGGCCGATTGGCCATTGACCGCATTCACCCGCAACCAGTCCGAGCGGAAGAAGAAGGGATACGGTCCGACCCCACGAAGCCCCGCCACGTTCTGCGGCCACCACACGGGAGCAAGGCCGGCATCGGAGGTTTGGAAGGTCTGATCGACGAACTCGCCAACCTGGCGGAAGTTCTCGCCCGGCACCTTGTCGCGCACCGATTCCGTGCGCGAGGCGTTGAGCGCGATGCGCCAGTTGCTCGTCGGGTTCGCCACGAACTCCAACTCGTAACCTTCCGAGCTCGAATCTTCCGTTGCGACAAATCCCGTCGGCGCCGTGACGATCGGCGTCTCGAGGCTATCTGTTCCCCACGAGGTGTTCGCTCCCATCCAAGCCCGCACGAAATCTGGGAATTGCTCCTTCAGATCGCGTTCGAACTGAAGCCACGCCGGAATGATGGAATTCTGCAGACGGTTCACGTCGCCGCCCGAGGCAGCATAGTCGTCATACGAGAAGTCTCCGCGCAAATAACCGCGGATGATCGCCGGCGTCGACGAGGTCGGCCCGAGATTGTCGCCGAGCGCCTGCTCGAGCGCCCAGGTATTCTGCAGCTGGCCGTCCGTCGAGGTCGCATTCGTGAGCACCGTTTCATACTTCGTGACGCGCAAGCTGTAGCGGTCATCCTTGGTCGAAATCATCACGCTCGCGTCCTTCGTCGTCCCGCCCGGATTCGGCACCGGAAGCCCAAACGCATCGATGCGTCCCGCGAGCGGCTGGAAGTTTTCGCCCCGGTTGTAGTAGAGGCGCAGATTGAACGGCAGGAAATCCCGACCGCCCAGCACGCGATTCACGTGCAGCATCACACTCCAATTGCGCGTGATCGCCTCGGTGTTCGTGATCAGCGCATTCGGGTTGTTGTAATTATAGGTCGCCGGATTCAGATCCGCGCCGCCCGTCGCCCGGTTCGGGTTCTCTTCACGATCCGACGTCACGAACTCATAGCTGCGTGCTTTGTCCTTTCGATAGCCAAAGACACCTACGACCGCGTGATCCCAGAACGTGCCCTGCCAGACCAGGACTTTCGATTTCACTTCGAAGTCCGTCAGCGAAGCACTCGAAGTGAGATAATCTTCGGGCCTCATGCCCGCCACCGTGCCGGTGGAGTTCAACGTCACATACTGCCCCGTTGCGTCCGTCCACCCGCGATAGTTCGCGGGATTTTCCGACTGCGTATAGGTGGCGCGGTGCACGCGATCGGGATCGAGCGGGTTGTCCCACGCCGCCCCCGGATCCACCGAAGCATCCGCCGTCCAAGTCGTATCGAACCAGCGGATCTGCTGCGGCCCGCCGATGTTATGGGTGAAAGGCGACTCCAGCCCGGAAACATTCAGACCTGTGGGCGACGAGAATCCGCGCAGGTCGCCGCTCACGTAGTAACGGAATCCGGTGTTCACATCCGGGTTCGTGATCGTGTTATCCGGACCGAACAGCGCGAGCGTCGCCGGATCCCAGTTCGCAAACTGCATGCTGCGCGAATCCACCTTCTGACCTTCTTTCGAATAAACCGCCGTCAAACGCTGCTGACCGAGCAGACGCGCCCACCAGCCAGAATGACGATCAGTGAAATCGTATTCGCCGAACACCTGCCCGCGATACGCCTCGCGTTCCGACTTGTCCTTGTAGCTGCCCATGTTTCCGGTGCGCGCACCGACAAACGCGCGCCCGACATTCGGATTCGGCGAACCGTCGTTTTCCCGCTCGTTGATGTCGATGTGGAGCGAGTTGCCCTCCCACCCCAGCGCCGTCCACATGCCCCGGCTCATCTCTTCGTTGAAGTAAGTGAGGTTGTAGCCGACCTTGTTGTCGAAAAATGTATTCGTCAGATCGAGCGTATAGACATCCCAGTCGCTCCACTCGCGCTTGTTGTCGCCGTCGATGAGCTTGTTGTAGAAATCGAAGATGGAGGTGTCGGTGATCGTCTCGTTCCGATACGCGCCGATTGCCGAATACGGGCGGCCCGCCGCACCTGACCATGTCTGCACGCCCGCGACACTTTGCAGTCCCGTGTTCTGCGGAAACGGTCCCGCGCCATCCGGACCCGACGCGCCGGTGATGATTTCCCCGGTCGGCGTCCGCGCGCCAAACGCCTGCGGACCGCCGCGCTCGAACATCACACCGCCCGCCGAGTTCACGATGTAATCAACCGAACCGCCCGCCCGGCCGTTCACCAACACCGGATCGTAAATCCAGAGCGGATTCGGACGTGCCGGATCGTCCTCGTCGTCCGGCGTGAGATCGGGCAGATTCTCTCCCTGCGGGTCGCGGTAAAGATCGAAGGTGCGCTTGCCGACGCCGCCCAGCTCGATCGGACGCCAGAACTGCGTGATGTTGTCCTGAGGCGTGACCTGGCGGGGCCGGTTCGACGAGATATCGCCGTGCTCGTAATTCGCATTCACCTCGAAAAGCGTGCGATTACGATTCAACGCGTCCGGAGCGAACTTGATCGCGCCAAACACCCGCCGATCGCGCGAAAACGCCGGCTTCTGCTGAAACTCGCGATCGTTCTCCAGCAATGCGACGCGCAACGCCAACTGGTCCGGCAACACCTCTTGATTGATGTTGAGCGAATACCGCTGCGAGCCGTGTTCGTCGAACGTCGCCTCGAGCTGACCGAAGTTGCGAAACTCCGCCTGGTGAATGGCCGCATTGATGATGCCCGCCGGACTCCCGAGGCCGAACAGGATCGCGTTCGGTCCGCGCTGCAGATCGACGCGGGCGATATTATAACCGTCCCACGGAATGTCCGAGAGGAAGAAGTCGCGCGTGTTGTCGGCCGCGACCAGACCGCGCACGCGCGTGTTCGCGTTGGGATTGGCGAAACTTCCCTGCTCCTCGACATTCCCTTCCGGGCCCGAGCGGTTCGCGCCCGAAAAATTGCCGCGCGGTCCCGCGACTTCGGTGTTCACCGCATACGCGAGCACGGTCTCGTTGTTATAGCCGCCGATGTCCGTGATCATTTCCTTCGTCATCACGGAAATCGCCGATCCAATGTCGGCGAGGTTTGTGCGGATGCGCGTGCCCGCGAGCGTGCTCGTTGCCGCGTATCCACGATCCTGAGTCGAATCGACGACGAACGGGCTCAATACCACCACGTCGTTTTCGTTTTCCGAATCGGCCGCCGGCGCCACTTGGGCGAACAGGGCACCGCTCGCAGCGAGCGCCCCGAAAACAATCGTCGTATATATGCTCCGCCGCGCGAAACGAACGGGAGCACTCCAGCAGGGTAGGTTCATAGGTGCTAGTGTGTCAGGCTTGGGTTGGGGGTTTCTCTTCTTGGGGTAACCACGAAGCGCCGCGGAAACACACGCCGCCGCTCCTCAAACACAACGCAACCAAAGTTAAACCCGTTCCACGCTCGTGTTCTTCGGTCTCGCCGACCGAGCAATCTCCCGTGCGCAGGATAGGAGTTTTCCGGCAACCGAACACCCTTTCCGACCCTCACTCGGATGTCGCCAGAAAACACCTCTCTCCTGCCATCTCACAACCAGAGCGTTTTCATAAAAACCATAACCCTTCCAATGAACCACAGAGGCGCAGAGAACACGGAGAAATCCCGTCGCATTCCTCTGTGTGCTCTGTGCCTTCGTGGTTTAAACCGGTTTTTTTCGAGCCGGCGAATGGCTACGACATTCTTTAATATGCTATAACGTGGAGGCGCGGTGCCCTCACCGCGCATTCGGTGATAGCGCGGCGAGAACACCGCGCCTCCCTTTGAACTCAGACTCCGGCCGGCACCGCCACCGCCGTGCCGCGCACCGCCTGCGCGATGTTCTGCGGATGAGCCTCCGCTTCGCCGCGCTCGGCATTGAACTTCATCGAGACGGTCTTCGAAACGCCGCGCTCCTCCATCGTCACGCCATAGATCGCGCTCGCCGCCGAGACCGTGCGCTTGTTGTGCGTGATAATGATGAACTGCGACTCGCCCACGAACTTCTTCAACAGATCCGTGAACCGGCCGATGTTCGATTCGTCGAGCGGCGCATCCAGTTCATCCAGCAAACAGAACGGCGACGGCTTCACCATGTAGAGCGCGAACAGCAGCGCGACCGCAGTCAGCGTTTTCTGTCCGCCCGACAACAGCGTGATGCCTTTGAGTTTCGTGCCCGGCGGCTGCGCCACGATCTCGATGCCGCTCTCGAGAATATCTTCGGTCTGAATCAGCTCCAGATGCGCGCGTCCGCCGCCGAACAGCGTGTGGAACGTATACTCGAAGTTCTTTTTGATCTGCTCGAACGTGACCTCGAACTGCTTCTGCGAGGTTTGATTGATCTCGTCGATCGCCTTCAACAACTCCGCTTTCGCCGTCGTCAGGTCGTCGGATTGCCCCTTCAGGAAATCGAACCGCTGCTTCAGCTCCGCGTATTCCTCGATCGCGACGAGATTCACCGCCCCCATCCCACCGATGCGCGCGCGCAGCCCGTCGACTTCCGATTTGATTTCGTCCCACTTCGTGGCGTCGAGCGCGGCCAGATCCGCCTCCGTGGGTTCACCTTTCGGCGCCTTCTGCTTCCGCCGCCGCTTCACCGGCGCCGCCTCAGACGTAGCGGGCGCCGCGCCGTTCTCGCCACCTTCTGCCGGCGCCGCCGCCTCACTCTCAACTCTCAACGCCTCACTCTCGACTTTTCCCTCTTCCCCTTCTTCGTCTTCATCCAGATCCAACGGCTTCACGCCTTCCGGTTCGTCATCCGAGCGCCACAACAGATTTTTCCAGTCCAGGGAAGTGACTTCCGTTTGATATTCGCGCGTGACTTCCTCGGCGAGGAACTGCGCCCGCTGGCGCGTCTCCGCGAGTTTGATTTCATGCGAGCTCAGCTCGTCGTGAGCTTCCTCCGACTGCGTGTGCAACGACGACTGCGCGCCTTCCAGCGCGCTGATCTCGCGCTCCAAATCGATCAATTCCTTGCGCGCCGCCTCCACCTGCTGCTGCGACACGATGAGCGTTTCACTCAACTGTTCCGCGCGTTCGCGTTGCCGCGCGCTTTCGCCTTCCAGCTCGTCGATCTGCGCGGTCCACGACTCGATCTCGTGCTGACGCTGGATCAACAGCTCCGACAACTGTTGCCGCCTCCGCTCCATTTCACCGAGGCCGCGGTCCAGCACTTCGACTTTCTGCCGGCGCTCCGCGAGTTCGAGCCGCGCCTGCGCGAGCGACTCGCGCTTCACATCGCGATCCGCACGAAGCTCATTCAACCGCACTTCGTTCGCCTGGATCTTCTCGCGCTGCGCTTCCGCCGTCGCCGTCGCTTCCGCGAGCCCCGCCTGCGCCTTCTCCCAACGCGCGTGCGCTTCGTTGCGCGCCTGTTCGAGCGACACGAGTTCGTTCTCCATTCGCAGCACGCGATTGGAAACATCTTCCGCCGACTTCGTTGCACTGCGCTGCTCCGCCTGCACGGCCGCGAGCGCCTGCGTCGACGCCAGCACGTCCGAGCGCCGCTGCTCGAGATTCTGCTCCGCCTCGGCGAGCCGCGCGTTCAACGCATCGATCACCGCCTTCTGTTCATCGTGCGCCTTTTGATCGTCGGCGAGCGCCTTCGACGTCTCCCGCATGTCGATCTCGCGTTGCACGATACTGTTCGCCGATCGCTTCGAGCTGTGATGCCCGCCGTAGATGAAACCACGGCGATCCACCAAGTCCCCTTTCCGCGTCGCCACCGCCAAAAACGAAAACGCCGGATTCGCCTTCCAGAATTCCAGAAACGCCCCCAGGTCGTCCGCCACGTAGCACTCGCGCAGGACACTGAACGCCGGATGCCCCGGCTCCATGTCTCCGAGCGCGGCGAGCGCTGGAGTCAACCCCGCCGGCAGTTCTGCTCCGGACTGTGCGCTCTCCGCTCTGAGCTCCGAAACATTCAACACCGCCGAGCCAATCTGCTCCGCGTCCAACTGCGCGAGAATGCGCTGCGCCGTCCCCAGATCGCTCACGCTGATCGCTTCCGCCGCCGCCCCGAGCAACGCCTCGACCGCCTTGCCGAAGTCCGGCTTGACCGCGAGTCCGTGCGTGATCGGCGCCACCTTCGCGCCTTGCAACGCCCCATCGAGCCGCCCTTGCAGAACGGCTTTAGCGCCTTCGCCGAAGCCTTCCCAGCGCTCCGCCATCTGCTGCAACAAACGCAGCCGCGCCGTGCGCTGCGCGAGCTGACGGTCGATTTCCTGCAGCTTCTTCTGCGCGTCGCGAAACTCGCGCGTCAAATCCGTGATCGCTTGCTGCGCCGCCACCGATTCGTTGTGGGCTCGCGATTTCTCCGCGAGCGCTTCTTCGACGCGCGCCTCCAACTCGGCCACGACCTGCTGCGCTGCCATCTGCTGCTGCCGCACGCTTTCCAGCTCCTGCGCGAGCGACTCGTGCCGGTGCACGCTCGTCTTTTGATCGACTTCGTAGCCCGAACAATCCGTCCGCAGCCGCGCGACCGTGCTCTCGAGTTGCAACAATTGAAACTTCGCCTGCTGCAGCTCCTGCTCGAGCTTGGTCAGCTCGCCTTCCACAATCGCCAACTCGCGATTCCGTTGCTGGAACACCGCATCGCTGGTCCCGAGCAGTCCCAGCTGCTGCTGCTTGTCCTGCGCGCCCGTGTCGACTTGCGCCGACACTTCGCGCAACTGCATCTCGATTTCGTCGAGATTCGCGCGCGACGATCCCAACCGATCCTCGAGCCCCGTGCGTTTGATCTGCGCGAGATTCGCCTGGTTCTCCGCCTGCTCCTTCTGCGAGCGCACGTCGAACACCGCCTGCTGCGCATCCTGCACGCGCTGGTTCAAACGCATCCGGCCCGCCTTCTTCTCGTCGAGCGCCGCCTGCTGCGTCTCCAAATTCGTCCTACGCGACTCCGCCTCCGCGCGCAGCCCGCCCACCCTGCTTTCGAGTTCCGCGAGTCGCGCCGCGAACTGCGCATGATGATAGCCGCTCCACGCGAGGCTCAAATGCTTCAGCCGGAAGCTCAGCCGCTTGTAACGCATCGCCTTCGACGCCTGCCGACGCAGCGAGCCGATCTGTCGGCCCACCTCGCCAATCACGTCCGCCACGCGCGCCAGATTCTGATCCGTCAGCGCCAGCTTCTGCATCGCCTCGCGCCGCTGGCTCTTGTATTTCGTGATGCCCGCCGCCTCTTCGAACACCGACCGCCGCTCTTCCGGCTTCGACGACAGGATCAAATCGATCTGGCCCTGCGCCATGATCGAGTAACTCGTCCGGCCAATGCCGGTATCCATGAAGAGCTTCTGGATGTCCTTCAGCCGGCACGCCTGGCCGTTGAAAAAGTATTCGCTTTGTCCATCGCGATGCACGCGCCGCGTGATCTCGATCTCGTGAAACTCGCTGCCGAGCTGCTTCTCGCACTCCGTCAACAACAGCGACACTTCGCACATCTGTGCCGGCTTGCGCGTGTCCGCGCCTTCGAAAATCACGTCCTGCATCTTCCCGCCGCGCAGCGCTTTCGCACTCTGCTCGCCGAGCACCCAGCGGATCGAGTCCGCGATGTTCGACTTGCCGCAACCATTCGGTCCCACGACCGCCGTGACGCCCGGTTCAAATCGCAATGTGGTCGGATCGGCAAACGACTTAAAACCGTGAAGCTTGAGCGCCTTTAAATACATGCGGGAAAGGAAAAGCCGGCCATTGAAGTCCGCCCCCTATGCCCGGCAACGGAAAAACCCGAAAGATTGTTCACAGAGAATTCCCAAAGGCCGGAAGCTCCATCGCGCCGCTTGCATCTTTGCTCCGGGCAACGCGTCACACCTCCAATCCCCAAAATCATGCATCTTCGTTCCCTGCTCCCGCTTGTGATCGTCTCTTCCTTCCTCGCCGCCCACGCCACCGCCGTCGCGCAACCCAAGCTCCCGGGAATCGGCGTCGCGATGAACACCTACATCGCCCAAAACGAAATCGCCGGCTCCGTTACTCTCGTCGCGACCACGGACAAGATTCTCCACCTCGAAGCCAACGGTCTTGCCGACGTCGCTACGAAAAAACCGATGCCGACCGACGCGATTTTCTGGATCGCTTCCATGACCAAGCCCGTCACCGGTGTCGCCGTCCTGATGTTGCAGGAACAAGGCAAACTCCACGTCTCCGATCCCGTTGCGAAATATATCCCGGAGTTCGCCCAACTAAAAACCCCGTCCGGCCAGCCCGCGAATCTCACGATCACGCAGATCCTCACGCACGTGTCCGGCCTCGGTGAAGCGCCGCAAGAAGCCGCCCGCGACGCCCGCACGCTCGCCGATCTCGTCGCGATCTATTTGTCGCAGCCCATGCAATACGAGCCTGGCGCGCAATGGCGCTACAACCAAGCCGGCATCAACACCGCCGGCCGCATCGTCGAAATCATCAGCGGCCAATCCTTCGACGACTTTCTCGCCAAACAACTCTTCGAGCCGCTCGGCATGAAGGATACGACGTTTTATCCGATGGGCGCTCAACTCGACCGCATGCCCACGCCCTACCGCAAAGACGACGCCACTGGCGAACTCGTCGCCGTTCCCCAACGCCGCGGCTTCGGCGCGCGCGACTTCCCGCCGCTCGCCAACGGCGGTCTCTGCTCCACCGCCAACGACTACGCCCGTTTCGCGCAAATGCTCCTGAACGGCGGCTCGCTCAACGGAAAGAAATTCCTCAGCGCCGAAACCCTGAAATTCCTCAACACGCCGCAAACACCCCCCGACATGCCGACCGGCTTCCTTCAGAGCGATCGCTGGGGCAATCGCGGCAAAAACTATGGTTGGGGCATCGGCACCTGCGTTCTGAAAACACCGCATGAAGGCGTCGCCGAAGTCCTTTCGCCCGGCAGCTACGGCCACGGCGGCGCGTGGTGCACGCAGGCCTGGATCGATCCCGTGAAAGGCGTCGCCTACATCATGCTGGTCGCCCGCGCGAATCACCCGAACAGCGACGGCAGCGATTTCCGCCGCGCCTTCCAAAAAGCCGCCGCCGAGGCGCTCTAGAAGTGACGTGATGTAGGGCGGGGTCTCCCAACCCCGCCGTTCGCGAGCGATTCGCTCAACGCGGCGGGGTCAGGTGCCCCCTGCCCTGTATCGGGCGCGTTTGCGAACCGCCCCACCCGCGTTAACGCGTGTGCTGCATGTCCGCCGCCGCGCCTTCCTCCTCGTCGTGCGAGATCACGGCCGAAACGCGGCGCTATCTCCCGTGGCTCGTCGCCGTCGCGCTGTTCATGGAAAATCTCGACGCGACGATCATCAACACGGCTGTCCCCACGATGGCCGAAAATCTCGGCGTCGTTCCGCTCAGCCTCAAATCCGTTCTCACCAGTTACACGATCTCGCTCGCCGTTTTCATCCCGATCAGCGGCTGGCTCGCCGATCGTTTCGGAACGTGTCGCGTGTTCCGCTGGGCCGTCACTCTTTTCATGCTCGGCTCGCTCGGCTGCGGACTCGCACCCGACATTCACGTGCTCGTCGCCGCGCGCATTCTTCAAGGCATCGGCGGTGCCATGATGACACCCGTCGGCCGTCTCGCCCTGCTCCGCGCCTTTCCACGTTCCGAGATGCTGCGCACGATGAACTACGTCGTCATCCCCGCGCTGCTCGGTCCGCTGCTCGGCCCGTTCACCGGCGGCCTGATCGTCCATTGGTTTTCGTGGCGCGTAATTTTCTTCATCAACATCCCTCTCGCGCTTTTCGGCCTCTGGATGATTCGGCGGCACATGCCCGATTTTCGCGACGAACACGTCTCTCCCCTCGATCGCACCGGTTTCGTTCTCTTCGGCGCGGGCGTCGCCCTGCTCTCCTACGTGCTGGAAGTCTTCGGCGAACACACGATGGCCTACGGCCCGATGACCTTCCTCGCGGTGCTCTCCGTCCTTCTCCTCGCCGCCTATTACTGGCACGCAAAACGCGACGACGCTCCGCTCCTCGATCTCTCCCTCTTTAGTCTGCGCACGTTTCGTCTCTCCGTCATCGGCGGTTTCGTCACGCGCCTCGGCGTTGGCGGCATGCCCTTTCTCCTCCCGCTCCTCTATCAACTCGGACTCGGCTTCCCCGCATGGAAAGCCGGCCTGCTCACCATGCCCCAGGCGTTCGCCGCCATGGGAATGAAAATCATCAGCCGTCCCGTCCTCGCCCGGCTCGGCCACCGCAACATTCTTCTTAGCAACACCGTCTTCCTGGGATTGACGATCATGGTCTTTACCCAAGTGGAACGCGGCACTCCCATCTGGGCCATTCTTCTCCTCAGCTTCACGCAGGGATTTTTCTCTTCGCTCCAATTCACGAGCATGAACTCGCTCGCCTACGCCGACGTCTCCGACCGCGCAGCCAGCAAAGCCAGCAGCATCGCCAGCACCGCCCAGCAACTTTCGCTCAGTTTCGGCGTCGCGATGGGTTCACTCATCGCCGGCTGGTTTTTGGCCAACATCGATCGCGACAATCCCACCGAATCGATTCCCGCGCTGCACAACGCTTTCTTCGTGCTCGGCTGTATCACCATCCTCTCCTCGCTCACGTTCTGGGGCCTGCATCGCGACGACGGCAACAACGTGAGCAATCGCAGACGCCGCGGCAAAGCCGAGATCAACCTCGGCGGCGACGCCACCGAACCCGTCGGGGCGTAGTAATCTTCGACTATATCAACTACGGGGACACGAAGACACAGAGACCAGAAATGTCTTCTCTGTGTCTCCGTGTCTCTGTGGTTAAAATCCGGATACTCACTTGTGATCCCACGGCAGATGCACGGCCAGGCGCTGGTATTTCCAAATCCGCACCTCGTCGAACATCTTGCCGGGATTCAGAATCCCGTTCGGATCCAGCGCCTGTTTCACCGCGCGCATCGCCTTCACCTGCGCCGGCGAATGCTGCACACGCAGGAACGGCGTCTTCGCCAGCCCGATGCCATGCTCGCCCGAAATCGCACCGCCGAGCGAAACGACTTTCCGCATCAACTTCTCCACTGCGATCTCCGCCCGCTTCGTCTCCGCCTTGTCCGCGCGATGATACATGATGTTCACATGAAGATTGCCGTCGGCCAAATGTCCAAAGGTCGGAATCGCCAGCCGTGACGTCTTCCGCAGCTGCGTCAGGAAGCGCATGAACGTCGCGTAATGCCGCATCGGCACGACGATGTCTTCGTTCAACTTCGCATCGCCGAGTTCGAACATCGCGCCCGAGCACTTCCGTCGCACGGCCCACAACTGCTCCGCCTCGGCCCGATCCTTCGCCGCGCGATGCGCAGTGGCGTGTTCCGCCGCCCACGCGAGCGCCGCCGCCTGCTGTTCCGCCACCTCCGCCGCCCCACCCGCGAATTCCAACAAGATCACGGGTCGTCCCGCTTGTCCCGCGAACACCTCCTGCTTCGTGGCACGTTCCGCGCACAGCACGCTTTCGCGATCGAGAAACTCACAGATCGCCGGCTGCACGCGCGCATGAAACAGTCTCAGAATCGCGTCGATCGCATGCTCCTCGTCGCGAAACGACGTCAACAGCGTCCAGCGCGCCGCCGGTTTTGGAATCAGTTTCAGCACCGCTCCCGTCACTGCCCCGAGCATGCCTTCGCTGCCGATCCATAAATCGCGTAAATTGAAACCCGCCGAAAACTTCTTCGTCGCCGTGCCCCACTCCACCAATTCACCGGTGGGCAAAAATCCTTTCAACGCCACGACGAAATCGCGCGTCACGCCATACTTTCCGCCGTGCATCCCGCCGGCGTTGCACGCGATGTTGCCGCCGATCGTGCAATACTCCTTCGACGACGGATCCGGCGGATAAAACCAGCCTTCCGCCTCCGCCGCCCGCTGAATATCGCCGACCTTCGCGCCAGCTTGCACATGCGCCAATCCCGCCACCGCATCGATAGCGATCTTGTTCAACGCCAGCATGTCGATCACCCATCCGCCGCATACCGGCGCCGCCGAACCCATCAGCGTCGTGCCGCGACCGCGCACGGTCACGGGGACGCGATGCTTATTCGCGAGCACGAGCGTCTCGCCAATCTCCGACTCACGCCTAGGCCGGATCACCGCGTCCGGCATGAACGAAATCTTGCTGCTGTCGAACGACGCATCGAAGCGCGACTGCTCGTCAGTCGCGACAATGCGTGGTCCCAACTTTCGCAGAAGCGCTCGTGTCGCCGCGGTGTAGGTTTTCATGTGGCCCACGAGCCAACGGCAACCGCCGGCAAGGCGCGAACGATTTTTGAACGCGCGAACTTTTCGCCGCATTCCGAAACGCTCACGCGTTCCGCTACGAGCGACTCACTCCGCCACCTGTTTCGCCAGATCGCGACAGCCCTTCAAATCCATCTTGCCGGTGCCAAGCATCGGAATCTTTTCCACTCGCCGCACGATTTTTGGCACCCACAGGTTCGGCAGGCCGGCCGCGAGCAGCCGCGTGCGCACTTCGTCGCTCGTCACATTCTCCGTCGTCAACAACACCAGCGCCTCGCCCTTGGTCGGATCCGTGATGCTCGTCACCGCCAGCGTGGGTTTCTCCGCCTGGTCCCAATCGAAGATCTCGATCAGCTGCTGCTCGATCGTCACATGCGGGACCATCTCTCCGCCGATTTTCGAAAACCGTGACAATCGACCTTCGATGCTGAGAAACCCGTCCTCGTCGAACCGACCAATATCGCCCGTCACAAACCAGCCATCGCGCATCGCTGACTGAGTTCGTTCGGGATCATTCAGGTAACCCGGGAAGACATTCGCGCCGCGCAACCACACGATTCCGGTTTCAGTCAGCGGTTTCAACTCACCTGTATCCGGATCTACAATGCGAGCAGTCATGCCGGGCATGAGGCGTCCGACACTGCCGAATTTCTTTCCGGTCTGCGGCTCGCCCGTCTCCGTTACGACCGGAGGATGCGGTTGGTTCACGTTCGAAACCGGCGTGGTTTCGGTGAGTCCGTAGCCTTGGAGAATCTCGACGTGGAAACGTTCGAGAAAGTGATGATAAAGATCGTCAGGCAGCTTCTCGGCCCCCGTGACCACGAGCTCGAGCGACTTGAGTTCCGCCGGCTCGGCTTTCTTGAGCAAAGGCCGAATGAAGGTCGGTGCGCCGACGAGCACGGTCACATGATCCTCGTCGATCGCATCGACCATCTTCCGCGTGTCGAGCGGACTCGGGATCGTCACCACGCGACAGCCGCGCAGCATCGGATACCACAACGTGACCGTGAACCCAAAGCTGTGAAACAGCGGCAGACATCCGAGCAGCGTCGCGCTGCGCGGCAGGATCGAAAGCGACGAAATCTGCGCGCAGTTCGCGAGAATGTTGCGATGCGTCAGCACCACCCCTTTCGGTTCGCCCACGCTTCCGCTCGTAAACAGCAGCGCCGCCTCCGCGCGGTCGCCCACCCGCGGAAGCTTCAGCAGATTGGCGAACCACTGATTTGGCAGCAGATGCGCCGCAATGAGCCACGGTAGGATCGCCTTCTTGCCACCCGCCGCCTCGATCTCGGCGCGGAGATCCCGCGTGTTCGCCGGCCACGGAAACGCCGGCACTTTCGCCTTCATCGCGTCAGCCGAAATCAACGTGCCGATCTCGCCGAGCCGCAGCGCGGCTTCCACGGCCGAACGTCCGGCGGTGAAGTTCAAGTTCACCGGCGTTTTGCCGGCGCAAATCACCGCGAGGTTCGCGATGAACGCACCCGCCCCCGGCGGCAGCACGATGCCCACGCGCTTCTCTGGAACGGTCGCGCGTATCCGTTTCGACAACACAGCCGCGACGGCGAGAAGCTGGCCCGCTTTCACCGGCTTTCGTTCGGCCGTGCGATCGATCACCTCGACGTGGCCCGGCCGGCGCGCAAGGGCGCGCACCACTTCGCGCGCGAGATTACGTTTCAAGACAGGTCGCTCTTCGAATGCGATCGCCCCCAAGTCCAACAGCGCCAAGCGGGCCGTCGCCGGGGTCGCTTTGCCCGGAGGAATCGGAGCGCCGAACGCGACGTAAACCGGCGTCGGTTTCAGTCGTGGCGACTTCCACAGATACTTGTTTCCCGCGAAGGAAAACAGCGAACCCCAGAGACCGTCGATCGCCGCCGGAATCACCGGCACATTCGCCTGGCGCGCCATGAGTTCGAAGCCGCGCTTGAGCTCCATCAGCTGACCGGTGCGGGAGATGTGCCCTTCCGGAAAAACGCACACGAGTTCACCCGCTTTGAGCGCTCGCACCGCGCGCTTGATGCCTTCCAACGGCTGTTGCGCGGTAATCGGAATCGTGCCGCTCCAACGCAGGCACAAATCGAAAAACCAATGATGGTGCAGGCCCTTGAAGCCGACGAAGCGGATGCGTCGCGGACACGCGAGCTGCAGCACAATCACGTCGACGTAAGAAAGGTGATTCGCGATCAGCAGCGCTCCGCCCGATTGCGGCACGTGTTCCGCCCCACCGGATCGGACGCGATACAGGACGCGCGCGATGAACGCGGCCAGCAACTCGATTGGATAAGGCAGATATGAACGTCTGCGGAAGAACGTAGGGTCGGCCATCGCACGGAGGGGTATCGCGGCTGAGCTGGATTCAGATTTCAAAGCATTTCTCGGCGATGAGGACACCGCCGAACAAAACGGAAGTGGCGGCCCGCCGATCACTTCGCCGAGGCGCACCCAGGAACGCCGCATTTCTTGCAGAAACTATTCACGCCTCTGATCGAACTCCATCGCGCCAGCTTCGCAAATCGGCCGCGAGGAGTCCGAAGCCACTCGGAAATTCGGACTCGAGCCGCCGGACATCGCCCCGATGCCTTCGCACCTCCTCGAGCGCGCGTTTGGTCTCGAGCAGCAGGCTCGGCCGGTCGGTGCCGTAAACCCGCCACTTCAACTCACGCCGGGTGTAAGGGGGTTTGCCGCGCTCCCGTCCCTCGATCCACGCCGCCTCCGACACCGTATCGTCTCGACCGCAAAGATACCACGCTTCCACGGCCGGCACGGCGATACCGATGCCGCGCAACAGACGTTCCCGGCCACGCGCCGGCGGCAATTTCTTGGTCGCCCGGCGAAATACCGCGCGCAGCTGGCAGAGCCGGCAAAGGGGGTGATGATAATCGGGGGCTTCGTGGGCTTCGGTGTGAATGACGGAATCGTCGGCGTCCACGACCACCACGAGGCCATCGGCGTCGGTGTTGAAATGCAAATGCCGCACGATCGCGGGCACCAGTTGCGCGACATTCGGCCACCCTCGCGCACGCAATCCGGCCTGCACTTGGTTGATGGGTTGGCCAAGCACGGCCTCCACCAACACGCGAACCGCCGCTTCGTCCGCCGGAGACTCGCTGAGCAGTGCGACCTTCATCGACGAAGAAGCGCGCAACGACGCAGATGAACACGCGTCAGGAGCAGACCAATCACTCGGAATCCGCATTCATGCGCGTCCATGCGAAGTTAAATTGTCTCCTCCGGGACGCCGCCCAGAATCCCGCTGAACCACAAATCGCCCAGCGAACCGCCCGCCAGCAACTCCGCGATGTCGGCGCGTTCGGCGAGCCGCTCGAAGTGCGCCTCGCGTCCGCGCTTCTGAGCGAGGATGATTTCCTCGGGATACTCGCGAAACAGATCGAGCAGGTAGGGCGAATGCGTGGTCGCGATCACTTGAACGGCCTTGCGCGCGAGTCCCGACGACTCGGGATAAGCCAGCCGGTAGAACGCGTCGCGCACCTCACGCAACATCCGCGGGTGCACCCCTCGATCGATTTCCTCGATGCAAATCACCGAGGGAGGATGCGGCGAGAACGCGAGTGCGAGGATGGCCAGCACATGCAACGTGCCCTGCGACAAATTCGCGGCGTCGACCACTCCGACCCCGCCAATCAACGTGAACGCGGGCGACACGGATCCATCTCCGTGCGATTCGAGCGAGAAGGCCGAGTATTCCGGGAAGAGTCGCAGCGCTTCGGCGACGAAAGCATCGTAGGCCTCCCGATGATGTTCGCGCCAATGCGCGAGCACCGCCGCGAGATTGGAACCGTTCCTCGCCAGTTCCGGCCCTTTCGCCAAAGGCGACGGTTCGGACATCGCTTCAGGATCGAAGACAAAATTGCGAATACGCAGGATCTCGTCGTGGAGACTGGACCAGCCCGGAGCATCCGGCGGGGTAACGTGCAACGCGTTGCACATCGTCGCATCCACGCAGGAAAGCCGCACCTCGATCGCATCGTGCGGCGGACGGAAATGGAACGTCATGTCGGGATTTCCGTCCGGCGAAATCGTGGAGGGGGCATCGGTCGCGGCCAGCCGCGCGAGCGTGCGCAAGTGTAGGAGCGATTCGATCAGGCTCGTCTTGCCGCTGCCGTTCGGCCCCAGGACGAGGTTGAACGGCTCCAACTTCACGCTCGCGTTGCGCAGCGCCTTGAAATTCCGAAATCCGACCGACGCGATCACGAGCCAAGCATGCGCGTTCCCAGGAACGAGAGCAAGGTGCCTCTACGCGCGGCGGAACGCGCGAACGTTTCGCCGAACTCCACTCTCACGCGAAACGCTTTCCGCGTTCCGCTAAAACAAAAGAGCCCGACGTCGAACGTCGGGCTCGAAGCTATAAACTCGAGGGCGCTTACTCGAACTTCGAAAGTTCGTCCGCCGTCCAAGCACCGCGCGGGCCCTCCTGCTGGAGAACCGCACTGACCTGCTCGGCAGTAATCGGCTCGGCGGCGTTGCCCCACGAGGCGCGAATATAGGTCAACACGGCGGCGATGCGCTCTTCGTTCCAGTTGTAGCCACCACCGGGCACACGCGCGAACGCCGGCATGGGTGCCGCGCCGTATTGCTGGCCCTTGACCGTGATCGGGCCTTGCAGGCCCTGCGCAACGACACGAATGAGGCGATCAGACGAGCCGGTGACCCACTCGGACTCGGCGAGCGGCGGATAGATGCCTGCGACGCCGAGGCCGGTCTGCTGGTGACACGTGGCGCACACGGTATCGTAGTTGCGTTTGCCGAGCACCATCGGATCGATCTTGGCAGCGCCCGCATTGGCGGCGACCGGAGGCGCATTCTCGTCGAAGACATCGGCCTGATAGCGGCCGGCGAATTCGTTGAGGTAAGTGCCCGCGTAGAAAATGATGCCGCTGAAAACGAACAGGAGGATCAGCGGCGCCATGCGGTAGTGGCCGCGGTCGTCGGGCTTCGGCAACAGCTCGGTTTCGTGCGCCGACAGCAGGCTGTCGTCGGACGCGCCCGGCTGCTCGAGACGGGGATCGTGTTGATCGCTCATTGCTGCGCGCCCTCCTTCGCCGGCTCAACGGGCCGCGCTTCGGGATATTCGTAAGTGTGATTCAAGCTGAGAAGATAAGCCACGAGTGCGCGAGCACGCGGGGTCGGAACAATCTCCCGTCCCGAAGGAGCGGCGAGGTTGCCCGTGAGGCGGAGAGCGTTGTCCGAAGGTTGACGATCAGCGATCTCACGCTCCTCGAAGAGGAACTTGTAAGCCGGCATCGCGCCGGAACCGGTATAGAGTAGGTTGTAGAGGTCCTCGGCATCGTAGGGGGCTTTGCGAGCACCAAGGTTCGCGAGGTCCGGTCCGAGACGGCTTTCGCCCAGCTGGACGCGCATCTCGAAGATATAGTCGCGGGCGACACTCTGGTGATCGCCCCAGCCCCGTTCTTTGTCGGAGCCGAAACCGGGACGGCGCACCTGTTGCGTGTGGCAGGTCGCGCAGCCGAGATCGTCATAGACCAGCTGGCCTTGTTGCGAGATACCCGAGTGGCGCAGCGGAAAGGCCTTGCCCTCGGTCTCATCGACATAAGGGCGCAAGTTGCCCAGCTGCGCATGCGAGCCGAGCACGACGCCCGCCCAAGCGAAGAGCGCCGCGCAAAAAAGTCCGAGGAAGAAGAGGAATCCGTTTCTCATGTGGCAGACGCCTCCATCGCAGCAGGCTCGCGGAACAGCGGAGCCGCGGTTGCGGCGGGCTTGGTCGCGAGGAGACGAACGAAATGAAACAATAGCGCTAGGTTACCGAGAAGCATCACGGCCTGGCCTGCGGTCGCGAGGAGGAGCCAGGGACGCGTCTTTGCGGCGACGTCGGCAAATCCCACCGAGGCATCGGCCAGCGCCCCACCCTGCACCAAACCGGCGGTCGCCAAACCAGCGACCAACCCGATCGTGCCAATCAAACTCGCGGCAAAATGCGCCCGGATGAGTCCGGTCGAGGGCCACGGTTGATTTGCGATTCGCGGAACGAGGAAATAAATCGCGCCGAATGCGATCAGCGTGAAGGCGCCGCTGAGCGCGAGCTGGGTCTGCGCTTGGGCGATCCAGGTGAACTGCAGCGTCTCTGCGACCATGCGGAGCGATGTCACGGCGTCCACCAGACCGCCGATCAGATAAGCGGCGATGCCGAAAGCGACGAAGCGGAGGGCGGTGCTACCGCGACCCGAGAAGGCGTGGCGAAGATTCAGTCCCACGACAATATAGTGGAAGACCAGGATGGCGCAGGAAACGATCGCGATCGTCGGCACCCAGACCGGAACCGGTCCGCCGATCAGATGCCGGCCACCGGTCCAACCGCCGACGGCGAGCAGCGTCCAAAAACCGAGCGCAGCGAAATCGTAGTTGGGAATCACGCGTCCCGTGATCTTGGGCACCAAGTAATAAGCAGCGGCGAGCGCCAGCGGGGCGACCCAGAGCGTCCAGAGCGATTGCGCGAACCAACCAGCCGCGATCGCCTGCAGCACGCCGCGCACGGGAAAGTGCACGAGCATCAGCTGCGCGGCGGAGAATACCCAGGGGAACAGGAACAGCGCGGCGACCGCATACCATTGCGCAGCGAACGTCCGCGAACGATTGCGGCCGGTCCAAGCGAGGATGCCGGGGACCGCGATCGCGGCGCTCGAGAAGAGCAGAAGAAGTTGAACGTATTCGGGAACGCGCAGGAACGGCGTCGCGGTGCCATCACCGAGAGCGATGCCGACAAGGCCGAGCACCACACCAAGGTTCCAGAACAGCGTGCCGACGATCGCCCAGTTCAGCGAGCGGAGCGGCGAACCGCCGAGTCGGCCCAGGATCCAGAGCGCAATCGCAAAACCGGCGTTGCCGATCCATCCGTAGAGGAATGCGGTTTCCGCGTGACCGCGCATGCGGCCGTAGGTGAATGCCGGACAGTCGGCGAGAAACGCCGGACTGAGCGTCTGAATAAAATGCAGCAGCGCGAGCACGCCGCTGGCGGCGAGCCAGAGGAGCGCGGAGAGCAGCAGGAAGTTGATCGTGCCGCGGGCGGACGAATCGACTTCGCTGACTTCGTGGGAGGCGTGGGCCATCGTGGACATCGATTACTGCTTCTTCGCGTTCTTCGCGTATTGCTGCAGGGTGAGTTCGGCGGCGCGGTCGAGCGGAAGGCGGACAATCCCCTTCTCCTGATCGACCCAGCCGTAGCTCGAGGCGGCTTCGCTTTCCTTGGCGCGCAGCTCGGCGAGCTTTTGATTGCGGTCTTCGTTGGTGTAGAAACCACTGCCGCTGAAGACGCCGGTCTGGCGCGGAACGTAGATGTAGTAAACCACGATCGCGAAGAGCGCGAAGAGCGCTAGAATGAAGAGAATGCTGATGAGCGGCGCGCGCCGTGCAGGTGTGTCACTCATGATGCGTAAGGCTCTCGCCAATGCGCGGGTCGCGAATCGGGATGAGTTTCGTCGTAGGGAAGCTCTTCAGGTAAGACCACACGCAGATGCCGCCGATGCCGACGACCGACGTGAGGACCCAGAGCAAATTGATAGAAAGGAACGGCAGCGGATCGCCGTGCTCGTCCTTCAGCGCCGGGAGGACGTTGTAGCACATGTCGATGAGGACGATCACCAGGATGAAATACGCGATCCGGTTGATGATCGGCTTCGTGACCTTGTAGCGATACGACAACAGCCAGAAGAACGGCAGGAAGAAATGGCCAAAGAGAAGGACGAGGCCGACATACCACCATTGGTTGGTGGAGCCGTCGTGATTCAGTTCGCGGAGGTTATACCAGAAGGTTTCCTCGGGGACATTTGCGTTCCAGATCAGGAAGTATTGGGAGAACGTCACGTAGGCCCAGAAGATCGTGAACGCGAGCATCAGCTGGCCGATGCTGTGGAAGTGATTCGTGTTGAGGACGCCTTTGTAATCCCCGCGGTTCCACAGCCAGACCATGATGATCACGCCGACGGAGAGCGCGGCGCGCACGCAGTTCGCGAAGAACCACACGCCATACATCGTCGAGAACCAGTGGTATTCGAGCGACTTCACCCAATAGATCGCGCCGGCGGTCAGCGTGAGCGCGGCGATCGGGAGCCCGAAGGCGGCGGTCTTGCGATTGCTGAAGGTCCACTTCAGGTCACCGTCCAAATCCTGGGTGAACGAAGCCTTCCGCAGGCGGGCCGAGAGCCACATCCAGAGAAGGAAGAACGACACCGTGCCGATCATCAGGGCGTTGGTGTTGAGGAAGCCCGCTTTTTTCAGGTAAAGCGGATCCTCTCCGACCGTGCCATGGCCGTGCAACTCGTGCCCGAGATCGGTCCAAGGCCAGATGAAGCCCGGGCTGAGCCACGTGATCAGGAGCAGCGGCAGGAAGAGAATAAGCAGCCACTTGAAGCACGCGAGGCTGTGCTCGTATTGGCGGCGGATGACGACCGACCAGGACGCGTCGAAGATGTGGTGAATCAACACCAGCAGCAGCGCGCCGATCGCGACGGCAGTGCAGAAAACAATGCCGGTGAGATACGACATCGCCACACCATGCTTGTCGGGCGAGATGAGCGCGCCGACAGCGGTGAGAGCGAGGCCAACGGCACCCACGATCAGCGCCTTGCCCGCCACGGAAGCGGGAGAAGAGGCGGCGGGGATCGCCGCGGAAGCGGAGGCAGCGTGGGAACTCATTGGATTCCGAGAGAGGTTCGAGCGGCCGCGTCGGTGACATCGGCGGCGGTGCCCATTTGCGCACGTTGGAGCGCGCGGACGTAGAGGATCACGGCCCAGCGATCTTCGGGCGAGAGCTTGTCGGAATAAGGCAGCATGTTGCCTTTGCCGTGCGTGATCACGTTGAAGAGTTCGCCTTCGGGCACGTTACGCAGACGTTCGTCGTGATAGGTCGGCGTCGCGCCCATGCCGTATTGCTTGGTAATGCCGTTGCCATCGCCGATCGCGCCGTGGCAGGGAGCGCAGTAGATTTGATATTGGTGATGGCCGCGGGCCATGAACGCTTCGTCGATGGTGACATCGGCCGGGAAGCCGCGGAGGAATTCGCCGTTGGGCGCCCGACCCGCATCGCGCGCGTCGTCGTTGCGGAGCGGCTCGCGGGAAACGGTATGCGCCGGAACCGGACGCGCCGCGCGGCCGTCAGCGAAGAACTCGCTCGTGCCCTGCGGCTGATACTTCGACTGATACTTCATGCCGGGGAAGATCCACTCCGGAAAGACGTCAATCGGCGGCTTCGTGAAATTCGTGCCGCGGAATCCCAGGAGGGAAACCACCAGCACGACGAGAAACAGGGTGACAAGGTAGACGTTGCGCATGGCTCAGGCTTCCAGCTCCGAAACGTCCTTGCCGCCGATTTTCTCGAGCAGCGCCTTGGTGTTGGCCGCGTTGAAACGCGGATCGCGGGCTTCGATCACGATGAGAAACTGGTCATCCAAACCGCGGCGGATCTTCGGCGACTTCAGCACCGGGTGATAGTGCATCGGCAGGCCGTTGACGATGAACATGCCGATGATCGTCGCGAACGCGGTGAAGAGAATCGTCAGCTCATAGCTCACCGGAAACGCGAACATCGGGGAGAAGTAAGGCTTACCACCGACGACGAGCGGATAATCATACTGGTTGGTATACCAGATCATCGTCATGCCGGTCGTGAAACCGGTGATGCCGCCGGCGAGTGAGATGCGCGGGACGATCGAGCGCTTCACGCCCATGGCCTTGTCCATGCCGTGAATCGGACACGGAGTGATCACGTCCCAGTTCTTGTAACCGGCGTCGCGCACCTGCTCGGCCGCGTGATAGACCGCGGCGGCCGTTTCAAAGGTGGCGACTAAGCCGTAGGAAGGTGCGGGCATGGTCGGAGATTAGTGTTTCTCGAGCTTGATCGGATCACCGAGACCGGTGGTGTGCATGTGGTCGTCGTGACCGTGGCCGTGGACATCCGCCTGCGGCGTGACCGCCTTGAGCTCGGCCATCGGCATGATCGGGAGGAAGCGGATGAAGAGGAGGAAGAGCACCGAGAACACGCCGAACGTGCCGAAGAACGTGAAGATCTCGACGATTGACGGGCTGTAATAACCCCACGACGACGGCAGGAAGTCGCGGGCGAGCGAGGTGACGATGATCACGAAGCGCTCGAACCACATGCCGACGTTGACGAAGATCGAGAGGACCCAGACGAGCGTCGTGTTCTCGCGCACCTTCTTGAACCAGAAGAACTGCGGCGTGATCACGTTGCACGAGATCATGATCCAATAGGCCCACGCGTAGTGGCCGAACGCCCGGTTGATGAACGCGAAGCCTTCATACGGATTCGCGCCATACCACGCGATGAAGAACTCCATGCCGTAGGCGTAGCCAACGATGGTGCCGGTCGCGAGGGTGATCTTGCACATGCAGTCGATGTGATACTGCGTGATCAGATCCTCGAGCCGGTAGATCGCCCGCAGCGGGAGCATGAGCGTGAGCACCATGCCGAAGCCGGAGAAGATCGCGCCCGCGACGAAGTAAGGCGGGAAGATGGTCGTGTGCCAGCCGGGGAGCAGTGAAACGGCGAAGTCGAACGAAACGATCGTGTGCACGGACAACACGAGCGGCGTGCTCACACCCGCGAGGATGAGATAAGCCATTTCGTAGTTGCTCCAGTGACGGTTCGAGCCGCGCCAGCCCATCGCAAACAGGCCGTAAAGGAAGGAACGAAGGCGGTTGCCCGCGGCTTCGAAACGATCGCGCAGGATCGCGAGGTCGGGAATCAGGCCGACATACCAGAAAAGAACGGAAACCGTGCCGTAGGTCGAAACCGCGAACACGTCCCACTCGAGCGGCGAACGGAAGTTCTGCCAGATCCAGTTGGAGTTCGGGATCGGGAACAGATACCACGCATACCACACGCGACCGACGTGGAAGACCGGGAAGATCGCGGCGCAAACGACCGCGAAAATCGTCATCGCTTCCGCCGCGCGATTGATGGACGTGCGCCATTTTTGACGCAACAGGCACAAGATCGCGGAGATCAGGGTGCCGGCGTGACCGATACCGATCCAGAAGACGAAGTTGACGATGTCCCACGCCCAGTTGACCGGATTCGCATGGCCCCACACGCCGACGCCCGTGGCGACGAGGTAGGTGATGCCGGCGACCGTGAAGGACGCGACGAAGCACGCGACGATGAAGCAGACCCACCACCACGCGGGCGTCTTGCCCTCGATGATGCCGCAGATCTTGTCGGTGATCCAGGAGAAGCTCCGATTGTTCTCGACGAGGATCGCGCGCGGCAGATGCGCGGGCTTCACCTCGTTGAGAATCGCCGGCACATTGGCCGCATGTTCAGCGTGAGCCATTAGATGAATCCTCCGGTAGATTGCGCGCTAGTCGCGCAATGTGTCGCGGCCAGCGCGCCACCGACGTGAAATGCAATCGCGTTCATCTTAGTGCCCGCCTTTCTTTTCACCGTGCGCCTCATGGCCGTGACCATGGTCGTCGTGGTGAGCGGGATGATTCTTGGTGTTGTATTCGACGCGGCTGAGCGGCAGCGACGCGTAGTCGGGCATGCGCGGATTGGGATTGCGCAGCTTGCCGAGATACGAAGTGCGCGGACGGGTATTGAGGTAGCCCAACACTTCGTAGTTCTGGCCGACTTGCTTGAGTTTGGTAACGGCCGCGTCCGAATCGAGGAGGTTGCCGAAGACGATGGCGTCGACGGGGCACACTTGTTGACACGCGGTCTTGATGTGGCCGTCGGGAACCATGACTTCGCCCGGCTTGCCGGCTTGCGCCATCTTCACCTTGTGCTGGATCTTGCCGTTTTGGATGCGTTGCACGCAGTAGGTGCACTTCTCCATCACGCCGCGCATACGCACCGAGACCTCGGGGTTCTTCACCATCTTCACGAGTTCGGGCATGCCCTGCGGGCCGGCGGGCCCCATGTAGAGGCTGTCGAGCTGACGCTCGTTCCAGTCGAAGAAATTAAAGCGCCGGACCTTATACGGACAGTTGTTCGCGCAATAACGGGTGCCGATGCAACGGTTGTAGGCCATCGTGTTGAGGCCTTCTTCGTCGTGGACGGTCGCATTGACCGGGCAAACGGTTTCGCAGGGAGCGAGTTCGCAGTGCACGCACGCCATCGGCTGCAGTGAAACCTGCGGGTCTTCCGGAATCTCCTTGTTACCTTCGCCACCGAACGCAGCGCCGTCGGCCTTGCCGTCGGAGTAGTAACGGTCGAGGCGGATCCAGTGCATCTCACGACCGCGGAGGACCTGGTCCTTGCCGACGATCGGGATGTTGTTCTCCGCCTGGCAGGCGATGACGCACGCATTGCACCCGATGCAGGTGTTGAGGTCGATCGTCATACCCCACTGATGGTGACCATCGAAGTTGGGAATGCGGTCGTTGATGCCGGGCGTCTTGTAGAGCGAGTTGCCGCGCGGAATGATCGTGGCGCGTTCGGCGATCGACATCTTTTCGCCGGCCTCGCCGAGGATCGACGGGCTGTGCGACTCCATGCCGAACGAGTGAACGTAGGCAGGGTTATCGATGTATTCGTCGATGTTGGCCTCGCGCACGATGTCGCGGCCTTCCATCGACCAGTGCTCCTGCGTATTCGCGAGCGAGAAGGTCTCTTGGGCGACCGTGAGCTTCGCACCCGTCGCGAAATGCAGCGCATTCGAGGTGCGCAACGGATAGAAGTTGTGGCCCATCCCCTTCCCCACATGGCCCGTGTGCGTGCGGCCGTAGCCCAGCGGAAGGACGATCGTGTAGTTGGAAAGACCCGGCTGGATATGGACCGGGCCGGTGATCGTGCGGCCGTTCAACGTGAGCGTGCCGATAAACGAGATCTGCTTGCCCTGCTGGAAGTCGCCGCTTTCGACGCGCGCCACCTGAAGGGCCGAGCCACTCGGATAAATATCGAGATCTTTCGCGAGGCGCGGGCTGATCTGAATCGCGTTGTCCCAAGAGATCTTGGTGATCGGATCGGGGAGCTCCTGCAGCCAACCGTTGTTGGCGAAGCGGCCGTCCTCGAGTTTGTAATCGCTGACGAAGCGAACTTCCAGGTTCTGCGCGGACAGCGCTTCGGGACGCGGAGCGTTGGCAGCGAGACCGGCGATGGCGCCCGCGTTGAACGAGACGGAAGCGGCCGCATACCCGGTGTTCGGCAGAAGGCCGTCGTGCAGGAACTGGCGGATGCCCTTCTCTACTCCCGCGGCGCCACCGAGGAGCGGCGTGAGTGTTTCGACGACGAGCGCGTAGGGATCCGGATTCTGGATACCGGCGATTCGCGCCAGCACTTCGATTTCCGTGAGCCCACCGAACAGCGGCAGAATCATCGGCTGGATCGGAAGGATCGTGCCGTCGATCGCGCGGGCGTCGCCCCACGATTCCAGGTAATGCGCGGCCGCGATGTGCGTCGCGTTCGGCGAAGCGGCGTTCGTTTCGTCGTTGTAGTAGCCGTAGCGAACGACATTCGCGACCGACTTCTGCACCGCCGGCCAATCGAGATCGGCGGGAGCGTTGAAGGCCGGATTGCCGCCGAGAATAACGAGCGTGCTGACCGAACCGGCTTTGATCGCGGTCGCGAGCGCCGAGATGGTCGAAGCGGCAGGCGTTTCGACGCGGACAAAATCCACTGTCGAACCAATGTTGCCGAGGAAGGCGTTGATCGCGTGAGCGATTACGTGCGCCTGAACCGGGAGGTGTGCGCCGGCGACGACGAGGCTTGTGCCGCGATTCGCGAGGAGGTCGGCCGCGCATTCATCGATCCACTGCGGCTTGATATCGAGCCCCTGGGTTAACGCATTGAACGCGTTGTTGCCCGTGACCTTCGCCGCCAAAGTCGCGATCACCGCAACCATGTGGCTGCTGGCGACGCGAAGGCGATGGTCCGCCATGCTGCCGGTGAGCGTGAAGGCGCTCTCGGCCACGTAGAGGCGGTTCATGTTGCGCGCCTCTTCCGGGGTCTTCACCCGGCGGGCATTCGCGAACTCGCGCGAGTGATAGAGATTCGCGGCGTCGGCGCGGAGGAAATCGGCGTCGATCGAGACCACGCGCTTCGCGCGGGAGAAACGATAGAGCGGGCGAACATCTTCGCCGAACGCGGTGCGAGCCGCTTCGATGGAGACGTCGTCAGCAACCGGCTCGTATTCCGCCCAGATCGCGCGCGGGAAACGCGCACGGAGCGCGGCGACGAGGCGAGCACGGGTCGGCGAGCTCGATTCCTCCGCGAGAAACGCGAGACCGGCGCCACCGTTGCCAGCGTTGTCGTTGCCGATGCGGGCGAGGAGATCGTTGACGTCGGCCGGACGCAGTTCGCGGCCGTTGCTCAGGTGACGCGTGGCGCGATCCGGATCGTAAAGATCGAGCACCGAAGCCTGCGCGTGCAGCGAGCTGGCGCCGCCGAGCGCGGCGTAGGTCGGATTGCCTTCCACTTTCGTCGGACGGCCTTGATGCGTTTCGGCGAGAAGCGGAATCGCATACTTACGCACCGGCATGGCGGTCGCGTAATAAAGCGGGAGACCCGGGATGACGCCCTCCACGGACTTGCCGTAAGGCAGCACGTGTTGTTCAGGGCGGCGGCAGCCGGCGAGGCCAACGCCACCGAGGGCGAACGACGCCGCCATGATCTTCAGGAACTGGCGGCGATCGACGCCGTTCAGCTCCGAAGCCCCATCGGGGAATTCGCGTTCGAGCTGCGCCTTGAAACCAGGCGTCGCGGCGAGTTCGTCGAGGCTGCGCCAGTAACGAGGACCGGTGAGCTCGCGCTCGGAGGGCGCGGGATGTTCAACTTTGCGTTTCATCGGTGGCAGCCGCTGCAGCTCTGCGGGGGCTTGATATTCCAGTCGTGCACGAATTTTTTGCCCGCCTCGATGCCGTGCTTCTCGGCGATCGTGGGCGAGTTCAGGTCGAAAATGTCTGCGGGCTCACGGACGCGGCTTTCCGGCGCGCGATGGCAGTCGAGACAGAAGCCCATGCTCAGCGGCTGCGCGTGCTCGACCACTTCCATTTCGTTGATCTTGCCGTGGCACTCCACGCAGCTGACGCCGCGGTTCACGTGAACGGCGTGATTGAAATACGCGAAGTCGGGAAGGTCGTGAATCTTCACCCACGGCAGCGGCTCGCCGGTTTCATAGGAATGGCGCACCGGCGCGAGCAGCGGGCTGTCGGGCTTCACTTGGTTGTGGCAGTTCATGCACGTCTGCGCGGTCGGTAAGTTCGCAAAACCGGACTTATCGACGTTGCTGTGGCAGTAGCGGCAATCGAGGCCAAGCTGGCCGACGTGCAGTTCGTGACTGTAAGGCACCGGCTGCACCGGCGCGTAACCAACGCGCGAATACTTCGGCGTCATGTAATACGTCACGCCGGCCGTCGCGATTCCCGCCAGCACGACGAGATAGATCACGATTTGCAGCGGGAGCTTGTTGGCCGATTTCGAAAAAATGTAGGACATGAGCCGGAACGGTTCGTCAGCCGGAAACGAGGATTAGACCGAGTCCGCGCGACGAGACACCGCTCGCGTTTCGGACTGCAACGTGAAGGGCTTCGGTGCGGCGGCCGGCGTCGTCGTGGAAGTCGTCAACGCCGAAGCAGACTTCGCGAAGAGGCGCGGCGCGAGGCCGGCGACTGCGACCAAGCCGAGCAATTTTCCTAAAAAACTCTTACGCGATGGGTCGTGACTCACGTGGGGAGGGAAAAGGTTAAAGTCGGCGCCAAAGAAGCGGGTGCCGTTTGCCGTTGTAAACCAAAATTTAGGATACCGCATTCTTTGCGCGCAAAATATGACCGGTGCTGAAACGCAGAGGCGCGCGCGCTAATGGGAAGGCATCGACCGCGGCCCTGCAGCGAGGTTCAAAATCGCGCGGCGTCCGGCAAGCGTTGTGCAGCATCGATCATCTCGCGCCACGTGACCGGCTCGTTCCGCGAGATCGCGCCTGTGCGATACAGCGAAGCGACGTAGAAATTCCAGACACCGGCCACGATCGCGATCGTCCACAAGATCCCGCGCCATCGCCCGCTCGCACGGCTGAACAGCCACGCGATTCCTCCCATCAACGGAAGCAACGCGGCATCGTAAGCGCGGTTGCCAAACGACGACGCGAACCACCAGCACCACCAAGCCGCCGCGATGTAAGCCGTCGCTCCAATCGCCAGCCCCCAGGCGATCGCTTCCCCCCGCGTGCGCCACATCCATGCGAGAACTCCCGCCAACGCGATTGCGAGTAGCGGGTGCCAATAAAACAACCCATGCCATGAGGAGAACAACGAGTTGAAAATCTCAGGCCGCCCCCAGTGGAAGCGCTCTCCCTCCGCCCCATAGCTGAATACGAACCATTCCCCATACACGACGCGCCAGGCCCCGAGTTGCAGCAACAGCAGCGGAGCCGCACCGAGAAAGAAGCAGCCCGCTCCGCGAGCCGCGAGACGCGCCCGTGAAGCGGTATCAGAAGACGCCCTACTCGTCGCGAAGGCCCACAGCGCAACGATCGCGAACACCGCCAGCTGAAAGCGAGTGATCACCGCCAGTCCCCACCCTGCCCCCGCCAACATCCACCAACGCGCCGCGGCCTCATCTCGCGCCCGCTCCAGAGCGAACCCGAACAGCGCGATCGCGAAGAAGGCGGCGCCGTGGCTCATGCTGAGATTCGCCGTTTGGTAATAGAACAAGGGACTCGCCGCCCAGAGCGTCACGACGCCTGCGAGCGCCGAGGAGGAATCATCGATCCAGCGCGCGATCGTTTTCCAAGCGAGCCAGAGCGCCAGGCACGAGAGCACCAGATGCCAGCATTGCACCGCGATTTGGTGAACGGGACCAAACCCGTTGTGCTGCCAGGTTCGTCCACCCGCCTCGCGTGCAACCCAAAGGACACCCTCGGCGACGAGATACCCAGGCACCGTCAACAGCGCCCACCCTACTCCATACTTGTTCGGGATGAGATCCGACTTGGTGCGCGGCAGGTTCAGCGCCGAGACCCGATGGTCGGGCGCGAGCGTATCCGCAATTTGGAGATCGTTCTCGAAATCCCAGTCGCCATCGGCGATCGCCGACCGCAGCCAGAGATAGTTGAAGGTGTTGTCGTAACCGCGGAGCGCGCTGCGCACGGGTATTTCCCACAACTGCGAGATAAAGAGCGCAACGCCCGCCGCGGCGCAGATTGCGATCCAGACGCGAAGCAGCACGGGGCGATCCATGGTCCTTGGTCAGTGCGGCGCTTCAGCCCGCGCTCCTCTACCCCGCGAATGAACACGAACAAAATTCGGCAGGTTCAGCGACGATCCCGACCCAACCTTCGTGTCGATTTGTGTCCATTCGTGGTTGATCCGATTTCTTGGCTCAACCGACGAACACGCCATCGCGCATCGGCCGCACACTGTCGCAACGATTCGCAATGTCAGGATTGTGCGTCACGAGGATCACCGCCTGGCCGTTATCCTTCGCCAGCCTCGTGAGCAGATCGAAAACGATCCCGGAGTTCTTTGCGTCCAGATTGCCGGTCGGCTCATCGGCGAGAATGATCGCCGGCTGATTCGCGAGCGCGCGGGCGATGGCGACGCGCTGCTGTTCGCCGCCCGAAAGCTGTGTGCCGAGCCGATGCGTTTTCTCGCCCAGTCCGACCGACGTGAGCAGCGAATGTGCGCGCTCCTCCATTTGCTCGGGCGAGAGGCGGCCGAGTTTGCGCATCGGCATCATCACGTTGTCGAGCGCGGTGAACTCCTGCATCAGGAAGTGAAACTGGAAAACGAAACCGATGTGCTCGCAGCGGGCCGCGGTGCGTTCGAGATCGCTGCTGTTCGACATCAGTTGGTTGTTGATCCAGATGTCGCCCTCCTCCTGCCGATCGAGCAGCCCGAGCAAATAGAGCAAAGTGGATTTGCCACAGCCGGACGGCCCGACAATCGCGTAAACCTGCCCGCGATGGGCCTCGAAGGAAACGCCACGCAACACATGCACCCGCCCCTCGTTCTGGCCGAGGTAGCGGTGGATGTTTTCGCAACGAAGGGCGATGTGGGAGGAAAGATCGGACATGGTTGAACGAACTACTGCGCCGTTCCTCGAATGACGTCACCCGGCTCGAGCAGCGCGGCGCGGCGGGCGGGCACCAGACTGGCGACCATCACCATGAAAACGGCGGTCAGCACGCCGGAGATGTAATGCCATATCGACCACGCCACAATGAACGTATCCGTGGCGAAAATACCGCGGATGCGGATCGGGTAGTGAGAAACTCCAAACGTGATCGCGGCGCCCAGCGCACAACCGAGCGCGGTGCCGATCGCGAGAACGATGATGGCCTGCCAGAGAAAGATCTGCGAGATGTCCTTCCGCGTGTAACCCATCGAGCGCAGGATCGCGATCTCCTTGGTTTTCTCGAGGACGATCATCGCGAGCGTATTGAACATCGCGAGACCCGCGATGAGCGTGAAAACCGAAACGGTGATCGCGGTCGAAAGGCGCAAGGCGCGGAACACTTCGAGCCAGGTTTTCTCGCGTTCCTGCCACGGGCGCGCCGCGTGGTGCAGCACTTCTTCCATGTGCGCCGCGTCGGCCGGGGCGCGGTCCTTGTCGATCAGGTTGACCTGGAGAAACGAGGCGCCCGTCGGCTTTTTCAAGAGCGAGCGGGCCTCGCTCATATTAAGATAAATACGGACGCGATCGATGTCGGCGACGCCGGTCTCGTAAATGGCAACAACCCGGAAGCGCCGCTGTTCGCCGAGCGCCTCGAGGATGAACGAATCGCCCATCGCGAGTTGGAGCCGGCGGGCCATTTCGCTGCCGACCAGCGCGCCCGACGCCGTGGCGCCAAACTCGGCCGCGTTACCGGCGATGATTTGTCGTTCCAGATCGGATACTTTCGTGTGATCGTCGACGTTGATGCCGTAAACGCGCACCGAGTCGCTGCCGAAAGAGCTGCGAATGTTCACCGGGCCCGTGAGGACCGTCGAGATCGCCGAAACGTTCGGAAAACGCCGCAAGGCGTCCGTGAGCAGCTTCGGCTCCTGGATGCCCTCGATGAACTTGCGACCCTCCTTCTGCCGAATCTCGAACTGCGAACCGTGTCCACCCGCCGCCATGCTGCGGATCGTGTCCTGAATTTCGTCCTGAATGCGGATAGCGCCGTCGGTGCCGAGGATCGTCTTGATGAAGAACTGCTCGAAGCCGCTCGTCGTTGCCTGCGTGACGACGAACAAGCCGACGCCCAGGACGATGCACGACAGGCTCATCGCCATCGCACGCTTCTTCGCGGTGAGGAAGCGAAACGCGATGCGGAGATTCGGTGACATGAACGCGGCGGCGGAAGATGTCCGGCCGTTTAGTTGGCGCCGGGAGCGTTGACGACTTCCGTGCGAACGCGATCGCCGTCACGGAAGAGGTCGAGTTGATCGACGATCACCTGGTCGCCCGTCTTGAGACCCTTCAGAATTTCGACCGCCGTGAAACTTTCGTAGCCGACTTCGACCTGTTGCAGGCGCACGCGGCCATCCTCGACGACATAGACGTTGTTCCCGAACAAGGCGCGGCGCGGAATGATGACCTCGGATTCGCGCTCGCCGACCACGATGTTCACTTCGCCGGTGATGCCGGGGACGAGTTTCTCCTGTTCGATTTCTACATCGAGGTGCACCATGTAACGCTGCGTCTGCGGATCGGCCGTCGGAAGAATCTTGGTGACCGTCGCATCGTAGAGCCAGGCGCCATAGCCGAGGAAACGAACGTCCGCATTGAGGCCGACCTTGAGCTCGGAGAAGTTCTCCTCGCTGATCTTGGCCTCCACCGTGCGGCTGGTGGCGATGATGACCGCGATGGGATCGTTCGCGTTGATGAGGTCGCCGGGCCGGGCGAACACGCGCGAGACGACGCTTTCGAATGGCGCGATGATCGTCATCTTCTGCAGCTGGCGACGTTTGACCTGCAGCGTGTTTTCAAGCCGCGAAATTTCCTGGGTGTTGGCCACTTCCTCGAGCGCCAGCTTCTGCTCGATTTGTTTCACCTTGCGGCGCTCCTTCTCGAGCTCGGCGAGCGGGAAGTTGCCGGCTTTCGCGAGCCGCTCGTAGTTTTCGAGCGATTCGCGCGCGGTTTCCAAATCGAGCGCAATCGCGGAGCCCACGGCGATGCGCTTCTTCGCGGCTTCGAGATCGCTCTCGAGTTGTTCGATCTCGAGCGAGAGATCGCCGGTGTCGATTTGCACCAGCACGGTGCCCGCCGCGACCTTCAAGCCCGGATCGAGTTCGCTGTGCATCACGCGGCCGCCGATCTCGCTTTTCAGCTCCATCTCGTATTCGGCGTAAACCGTGACACTGCCGGGAACGGCTTTGACCGCGCGCCCCTTGGTCGCCGTGGCGACGCGCGCGGTCGGGCGGAGGAAGTAAGTGGCGGCGAGTGCAATCACGACAACCGCCGCGACTGCGATCAGAATTTTTTTCATCGATACTTGGCCGGGAGGAGATTCAGCGCCGGATCGTTCAACGTGGTTGAAAGCAACCCGGAGAGTTTCAGGAGATAGTCGTTGCGCGCTTGGAAAGCTTCGATCTGACGGGTGTAGAGGTGCAGCCGCGCGGAATCGACGCTGGTTTGCGAGCCCACGCCGCGGCTCAGGTCTTCCTCGGCGACGCGAACGCCTCCTTCGGAAGAGGTGAGAAGTTTTTCCGCGATGGCGAGCGCGCGGGCGGAAAACTCGAGCTGACGCTTCTGATTTTGGACGGCGAGGAGCAGGTCGCCGACTTGTTCCTTGTAGGCGCGCTCCAGTTCGCGACGGCGCGTCAAGCTGGCGATCTTGGCGTTACGCGTGGCAAAGCTGTCGAAGATGTTCCAGTTGATCGATACGCCCGCGTAGGTCGTTTGGATTTTGTATTTGCTCGTTTGAGCGTTGGCGAAGGCGAACGTCTGCTCGTCCTGGCTGACGCCCGCCTGCGCATTGATCTTCGGTTTCAGGCGGGTCGTGGCGATCTTGTAGTTCAGCTCCTCGATCTCGATCCCGGTGCGGAGATTCCGCATGTAGTAGGTGTCGGGATCGCCCTGGCCCGTGAACGTGCTGACCATGCGGTCGATCTCGGCGGAGTTCGGCGTGACGTTGGGAATCTCGGCCGGGATTTGATCGTCCGGAACTGCGGGCAATCCGCACAGTTTTCCGAGGAGAACGCGGTTGTTTTCGTAATCGAACTCGACGCGATCGGTCCACAGCCGGGCCTGTTCCGCGGTGATGGTGGGCGTAAAAAGATCGGCTTCGGCGATGACGCCGCGTTCGCGCCGGGATCGCGCGAGCGCCAGCGCCTCGTCAGCCACGCGCTGACTGAACCGGGCGCGCTCCAGAGCAGTCTTGGTAACGACCAGCGTGAGGTATTGCGCACGGATCTGCTCGACCAAGAGTCGATAGGCATCCGCCGTGCCCTCCTCGGCCATTTTTTGCCGAAGTTCCGCAATCCGCGTGTTGTTGCGCAGCGCTCCCCAATGGAACACCGGCTGATTGAGCGAGAAATTATAGGAAACCTTCTCGTTGTTGCCGACCAAGATAGGGTCCGGCGCCTCACCCCGGCGCTCGCGAGCATACGGGTAGTAACTCGCATAGCCGCCGATGTTGGGGAGTTGCCCGGCGCGAACCTCGTTGCGATACGTTTGCGCGATCACCTCGTCCGCATTGCGCGCGATCATCCGCGGCGACTGTTGGAGGGCGGTCTCGAGGAGCGACTTCAGTCCTGGAAAATAATCTTCAGGAACAGCGAGCGACGAAGGCGATTGAGCCCAGATAGACGGCGCGAGGCCAACGAGACACAGGAGGGCTGGGAGACGAATGATGCGGAGCATTAGGTGAGAGAGACCACGGAACTAGCCGAACTGAGAACGCTCGACGAGGTGAAGTTGGGAAACAAGCGGGAGCTCATCGGTTCCGTCGCAAATTTGCAGAGGCCATCGCGAAGGTATCCCGACGCAAGCCCAAACTCGCCGAGGGAATAGGCTTCCGCGAAGCGCGGGAGATTCTCGGAATATGGTGTCGTCGACAATTTTGGCTCGCAGTCGATAGTGCCGCGTCGTGACGTGAAGCCTCCGCGATCCTCGCGGGGCAAAGCACATGGCCAAAGCCTTCATCACTGGAATCACGGGACAGGACGGTTCGTATCTTTGCGAGTTGTTGCTCGAGAAAGGCTATGAAGTTCACGGCTTGGTGCATCGGCCGGACACCCTTGCGAACAGCAACATCTCTCACCTGATCGCAAATCCCGCGATCATGGGAAAGCAGTTGCACCTGCACAACGGCGCCTACGAAGACGCCACGCACCTGCGGCGGATCATCAGTCGCGCGCGGCCGACGGAGTTCTATCACTTGGCAGGCCAATCCAGTCCGCGACTCAGCCTCGAGCTTCCCGAAAGCACGGTCGACAGTATTGGCATGGCGACGCTCCGGCTATTGGAGATTCTCCGCGATCTTCCCGAGCCCCCGAAGTTTCTCTACGCCTCGAGCAGCGAGGTCTTCGGCTCGCCGCCCCACTCTCCTCAAGACGAACACACGCCCGTCAACCCCACCACGCCTTACGGCGCGGCGAAGGCCTTTTCGCAGCAAATGGCGCGGATCTACCGCATCGCCTACGGGCTGCAGACCTGCGCCGTCATCCTCTACAACCACGAATCGCCGCGCCGGAATTCGAATTTCGTGACGATGAAAGTCGCGCGTGCCGCCGCTCGCATCAAGAAAGGTCTGCAAAAGGACGTCACCCTTGGAAGTCTCGGCGGCCGCCGCGACTGGGGCTGGGCGCCGGACTACGTGCGCGGAATGTGGCTGATGCTGCAGCAGGACACGGTGGACGATTTCGTTCTCGCGACCGGCGAACTGCACAGTGTCGAAGAACTCGTTGCCGGCGCCTTCGAATGTGTCGGCCTCAAATGGCGCGATTACGTGAAACACGACACTGCGCTCGTCACGTCCGTCGAACCGATGGCGCCCTGCGGCAATCCTGCCAAAGCTCGTCGCGCGCTCGGCTGGCAGAACACGGTTCGCTTCGAAGAGATGATCCGCCGCTTGGTGGAATCCGAACTCGCTAAGCTGCAATAAAGCCCGCGCGGCGAGCGACCTATCGGGCATGAATTCAACCTCCGTTCCCACCGCTTCGGTCACTGCTCGCGTTTCGCGGCAAAGAGGAGCGACGGCCTCCCGGGAGTCCAACTCGGTTATTCTGAATCTCTGGCGCCACCGCCGCCTGCTCTGGCAATTCACGCTTCGCAACGTGGAACTCCGCCACAAGGGTAGTCATCTCGGGCTGGCGTGGTCGTTTCTCAACCCGCTCCTGCTGCTCGCGCTCTACGTATTTGTTTTCGGGTATATCTTCGGCGGAACGTTTCGCACCGAAGGCGAACCGGAATCACGCATCGAATATGGCATGATCGTTTTCCTTGGGCTGGCGATCTATCATTTCATCGCAGAAGTGATCAGCGTGAGTCCGTCGCTGATCGTCGGAAATCCAAACTTCGTGAAGAAGGTTGTTTTCCCGTTGGAGATTCTTCCCGCATCCGCGGTGGGCACGGCCGTGATCCACTTCGGCATCACCCTCAGCCTGGTGTTTGTCGGCGCCTGGCTTTCCGGGCTTAACATCACTGCCGCGGCGCTTTGGTTGCCGATCGTTCTTGTTCCGCTGCTCGCAATGACGCTCGGTCTGGCGCTGCTGTTATCCGCCCTCGGCGTATTCTGGCGGGACGTCGGGCAGATCACGCAGTTCGTGCTGCTCGGCCTGATGTTCGCGAGCGCTGTCTTCTATCCTGTCTGGAAAATCCCTGCCGAAGCTTGGGCGATCCTGAAGTTCAACCCGTTTCTCCACGTGATCGAGGAATCGCGCAGCGTCACCTTCTGGGGAGAGTCGCCGAGCCCGATGCATCTCGCTTATCTCTACGCTGCGGGCCTAGCGGCGGTCGTGCTGGGCGGAGCCGCGTTTCGTCGCTTGCGCGGATCCTTCGCGGACGTGCTTTAACGAGCGGAATCGTTGCAGGTTTCAGGTCTCAGCCTTCAGGTCTCCGTTGCCCTCCTTCCATTCCAAGGCACGCGCCCGCGAGACCATCTACACGCTGTCGCCTCCGTCAGCCTCTCAGCTTTTCAGCGTTTCAGTTTTCAGCGTTTTGAGTCCCTTACTCGAGACACGGCTGATACTCGGGAATGAGCACCTTCAGCTGACGCTTCAGCTCCGCCGGCGAGAGTTCGTCGACGAATGGTTCGACTTCCGAGATCGCCATGCGGCTAGCGTCCGATGCGGCCGCAGCGTTCACGAAGCGCATGATGCGCGGATGCTCCGTCGGCACGTGCTCTTCGGAATGATGCTGCAGTTCCTCGAACAATTTCTCGCCCGGCTTCAAACCGGAGAACTTGATCTCGATATCCTCGCCGACTTTGAAGCCGCTGAGCTCGATCATCTGCTTGGCGAGATCGACGATCTTCATCGGCTGCCCCATATCGAGGACGAAGATCTCGCCGCCCTTACCGAGCACACTCGCCTGCAAAACCAAACCCACGGCTTCGGGGATTGTCATGAAGTAGCGGGTGACATCCGGATGGGTAACCGTCACCGGCCCGCCCGCTTCGATCTGCTTCTTGAAGATCGGCACGACACTCCCGGACGACCCGAGCACATTGCCAAACCGCACGGCCATCAGCTTCGTGGCGCCGCCCTGCCTAACTCCCGTGGAAACATTTGAATTGGTAGCGGGGACGGCTCGCACGCTCAAACCTGCGTTAACTTGGGAGCCCGTGATCTCTTGCTTCGAAGCCAGCTCAGCCTTGATCTTGGCACTTGTTACTTCCGACTTATCACTTCCGCCGGTCGCGAGGCCGGCGTGCAGCGCCTGAAGGTGTAACTCCGCGAGCCGCTTACTCGCCCCCATGACATTCGTCGGGTTGATCGCTTTGTCGGTTGAAATGAGCACGAACGCTTCAGCGTGATGCGCAATCGCGAGCTCCGCGATCTTCCGAGTGCCCACCGCATTGTTCTTAATGGCCTCCGACGGCTGCCGCTCCATCATGAACACGTGCTTGTGCGCCGCCGCGTGAAACACCACCTGCGGCGCATGGGTGCCAAAGAGGCTGTTCATCCGCCCGAGATCGAGCACATCCGCCACGCACGCCAGGGCGGTCCCGGAGAACCCTTCCGCATTCAACTCCTGCTCGATTTGAAAGAGCGCAGGCTCGGATTGATCCACCATCACCAACCGCCGTGGATTCAGCCGCGCAATCTGCCGGCAAAGCTCACTCCCGATACTCCCGCCCGCCCCCGTCACCATCACCGACTTGTTCTCCACGAATTTCCGAATCGCCGACGTATCGAGCGCCACCTCCTCCCGTCCCAGCAAGTCCTCCACCTCGACAGGGCGGATGCGACTTACCTTTGCTTTGCCCGAGGCGAGATCCTCGAGCGCCGGCACGATCTCGACCTTGTAGCCTTCCTTCGCGAGAAACAGCGCGATCTCCCGCACCCGCTTCTGCGGCGCGGACGGCATAGCGACCACGACCATCGTGACACCTGCCATTTTGCTAGTCGGAAGATCTTCAGGTTTACCAATTACCTCGACGCCATGCACCAACGTGCCCCTTTTCCGCGGATCATCGTCAAAGAAAGCGACTGGGCGTAACCCCCGGGCTGGCATAGTCAAAAGATCCTTCGCCAATGAAGCTCCAGTATTCCCGGCACCGATAATCGCGATTCTCTGGAGCTTTTTTGCGCCGAACCTTCGAGCCAATACTAAGCGTTCCTGAAACACGCGAATCCCAACTCGGAACGCGCATAACCCGCCTGTAGCTAAGATTAGGTCGATAAGCAGAACGCCACGAGGAAAGATATAACTCCCTGCATTGAAGAAACGAGGGGTGATCAATAACCCGCTCGCAATTATCATCGCAGACCCGATGGCAAAGAGATCAGGTATACTAAAATAACGCAGGACGCTTCCAGTCTGGCGGAAGAGCACCAGAAGAAGCAGCTTCGTGATTACTGCGTACTTCAAAAGCCTGTAACGCTCCTCTTGGAAATCCGCCGGAACTGCAAAGTCGAACCGGATCTCGTAAGCGACGTAGAAACCGATTGCCAGAATGGCCGAATATGCGCAGAGAGCAGTGACAGACCGAGTGCGGGCATTCGGCCGAACAATGGAATCGAAACGTTCTTTCATCGACAGAGCCTTGTGAACCTCAGTGAAAAGCACGTAGCTTGCAGCGTCGCAATCGCTGATTTTCGATTCTGCCAGAGCTATCGACGCTGCTTGTTCCTACCTTAATTTCACAACAATGCAGCATTGCCCAGGTTGAAAGCTCCACCACCCTTCGTCGTTCCCGTGGACCAGCCGCTCATTTCGCACCATCTCCGTCGATCGCGGGCGCCTCATCTTCAATCGCTGATCTCCCCCGAGACTCTACGCATCTATTTCCGCTCAGGCTGGGCATTCCTAATTCCCTATCTAGCTGCTTACCTTCTCTACGCGTGGCTGAAATTGCCCGTGAATTCGGATGGTGGCGGGGGCGTTACGCTCCCTAGTTTGCTCCATGTCTATTGGGTTCTTCACATCCTGCACGTCGTTCTTGGGACGATAGCGTTGCTATCGTGGTGGCGCAGCCGCTTCACTAGGAGAGGCAGCCGCTCATATCTCAAGTGTCAGCTCTCAGCTTTGTCGCCGCTGCTGCCCTGGTGCTGCCTTGCGCTGCTATTCTGGGTTCCCGGCATTTACCTCGAGTGGCCATCCGACCCCTGGGAACATCTTCGACGGATCAACGAGTGGAGCATTGTAGACCAAGTGACGGCCCATTCAGCTTGGAAGAAATCGAGCTACTTCCTACCTTACAGTGTCTGGGGACACTACAGCGCTCTGACGCAAGTCAAATGGCTTAATGTCTACTACGTAACCATATGCTTGTTGCTTTGCTGGCAGTACTATCTTCTCGCTCGAGCAGTTGGCATTGGTCAACGCGGCAGCTTCATCTACATTCTTCTACAGGCGCTGCTCACGGGGAACAGCATCTTCTCGTTTTATCGCTACTATGGGCTGTCGAGCAGCATCTACGCCCAGATAGGCGCCGTCGCGCTGACGCGAATCGTGCACGAAGCGCTCAGCGCTTGCTGCACAGAGCCACAAACCGATCATAGTAGAGCACCTTACTATGTCCAACCGGGCACACGTTACACGCTGCTGCGAGCAGCGACGGCCGCACTGGCGTTGCTGCCGCTGATGGCTTTCAACCATATCCAAGGTATTGGGATAGCAGGGCTCGGCATGCTCGCTGTCATTATCTATCGCTTTGTCAAATGGAGGCGCACCACGCTCGGCTGGCTTTCCTTCGCCGCTCTCCTCGCATCCGTAGCCACTGTATTGTGGTATCCTGAGCATCCTGCATTAATTGAAATATATCGGCGCGACGGTTGGCTGAACACATGGTATGGATTCAATCTCTTCTCTCCCACCTCACCAACTTTCGATCGTTCGCTCCATATCTTCGGCGCCTTTGGCATATTGAATCTTGCGCTTGGCCTTTGGCTCGTCTTCCGTCGCAATCACATTGTCGGCTGGTTGACGTTGACGCCGGTGCTCGCGCTGGCCCTTCCCTGTTTCGCTGTACCATTCGCTTCACTGCTCGCCGGTGAGAAATCGGTGGAGAACATCGTCACCTTCCATCGCCTTTTATTTGCCGTCCCTTTTCCCTTGGCGATGGTGGCGACTGCCTCACACCTCGGGCGTGTTGGCACACCGCCAATGCAGATCGCCGGTGCACCAAAAGTAGTTTTACCGGTTCGAAGGTTGGGAGCACTTGGACGTATGGCACCGCTGGTGATACCGATTGGGCTGTTCAGCGTGCTGGTTGTCTCAGCCGGACCGCACAGCTTCAATCGCTTCTGGCACACCATTCAGGTCACCGCCAAGGATCTACAGGTCGATCCTTTTGTCCCCAGCGCGGCCCGCCTCAGTTCCGACCACCCAACGCTCGGTGATATCTTGATCATCAATTCGCCATCAATAACGGAAGTACGAGACGCGTTCGCGCCCCGCCTAGCGGTTAATCTATTCAGGGATATCCATAGAGCTCCAAACTACACGCAAATCGTATCCAGCATCACGGAGCTTGTAAACGCCCTGTCTCATCCGGCCTTTAGCGCTTCCATTGTGATCGCCGAATCCGAGACACTTCCAGGCGGGATATCGGTCCGCCCCGTAAACTCGGCCTTCACGAACGCGACACATGTGATCGCCGAACTAACCGCCCCTAAAGGCCAGTGGATTTCCCTCGGTGGTCAGACGCCAATTGCTGATCGACAAAGCGGGAAGCTCGTTGTGAGTAATCCGCCGGGAGCGGTAAGTCACGCGTTTAACGCCGAGATGATTCCCATGGAGCCCAGCAAGCGATACCTGCTTTCCGCCATGATCCGACAGATTCGGGGCAACGGCGTCAATTATCTAGCCGTGGCTTGGTATGATCGCGCAGGCCGATTCCTCGTGTCCAACGAAGCCAGCCCGCGAGGTGCGGATCGTCCGGCAGGCTGGATCAGCGGAACATTCAGCTACTATGGTTTGGTGAACCAATCAGCCAAATCCGAATGGTCGCAGCACACGATTTCGTTCGGACTCGGTGAACTGGCCGAGATTCCGCGCAATGCTGCTTTCTTACGCGCCGGAGCGCTCCTAAACGAAAATGCGAGCTCCGATTCCGCAGCTGAAATCGCTAACGTGACTCTCTCAGAAAAGTCACCTTACCGAAAAGTGGTTATTTTAACCCCGGGATTCGAATCTTTTTTCACTCCCGGCTCACAAGCGGGGCGGTTGTCCGGCCACTGGGCCCCACACTATATTGCCGCCTGCCAAATGGGAACGAAGGAACTCCGGCCTTCGCTCGGAAACTGCCTTAGCCCAGCGGGGAACTTTGATCGTGGTTCGGATTGAATTCCGGCATCGTTGCGTGACCACTCGCCGAGACCCCACCCCGGCCGATCACACTGCCGATCGTCAGCACGAGAATCTTCACATCTAATAGAAACGAACGATTGTCCACGTACCACACGTCCAATGAAAGCTTCTCCTCCCAAGAAAGCGCATTGCGACCGTTTACCTGTGCCCATCCCGTGATTCCGGGAAGCGCCTCATGCCGCCTGCGCTGCCGCTCCGAATAAAGCGGAAGATATTGCACCAAAAGTGGTCTCGGACCAACAAGGCTCATTTCTCCTTTTAGGACATTCCAGACCTCCGGCAGCTCATCCAGCGAAGAAGCGCGTAACCATCGACCGAATGAGCTCAGCCGCTGTTCGTCTGGAAGAAGCCTCCCCTCCGAATCCCGGTCGCCGTTCATTGTCCGAAATTTCAGGATTTCAAAGATGCGGCCCTGGTGACCAGGGCGGCGTTGTCGGAAAATCACGGGTGAACCAATCCTGACCCGCACCAGAATGGCCACTGCAGCGAGTATCAAGAGCCAGACCGGAACAGTGCCCAAGATCAGCGTCAGATCCATAGCTCGTTTTCGCCAAAATCCTTTCATCTAGAGCAAAAAGTCCGCCGGACAACGCCGATCACCCGGTCTAAATCAGACTCCGTCAAGTTCGATCCCGATGGCAGGCAAAGCCCATCCCGAAACAGACGTTCGGCGATGGCCCCGCCATAGCACTGTAACCCACTAAAGATTGGCTGAAGATGCATCGGCTTCCAGACGGGCCGGGCCTCGATATTATTTTCTGCTAAAGCCGACCGCACGTCTTCGCGATCGACGGGAGCTGCCATAGGATCGATTGTGATGCAGGTAAGCCATCGCGTGCAGCGTCCATAACCGGCTTCAGGCATGAAGGACAGGCCCGGAAGATCTTCTAGAGCCTGCTGATAATAGGCGCAGTTGCGACGGCGCGCTTGCACACGATTCTCCAGCACTCGCAGTTGTCCTCGTCCGATAGCTGCGAGCACATTGCTCAGGCGGTAGTTGAAGCCGATTTCAGAATGCTGGTAGTGAGGGGCCGGATCCCGCGATTGCGTGGCCCAAAACCGCGCCTTGTTGATCAAGTCAGTGTCATCGGAGACAAGCATGCCACCGCCCGCGGTCGTGATGATCTTGTTCCCATTGAACGAATATACTCCGCAAAGCCCAAAGCTGCCCGGTGCCCGGCCCTTGTAAGTCGCTCCCAGTGCTTCCGCTGCGTCCTCAATTAAGGGAATCCCGTGCTCGGCACAAAGGCTCACGATCGGGTCGATGTCAGCGCTCTGTCCGTAGAGATGGACGAGGATAACGGCTTTCGGCCGTTTACCTTGATGCAGCCGGTCGGCGATGGCTTCGCCCAGAACGGCTGGATCCATGTTCCAAGTAGCCGCATCGCTGTCGACGAACACCGGCGTCGCTCGCTCATAGAGCACTGGATTGACGCTGGCGGAAAAGGTCAGAGAGGAGCAGATCACCTCGTCGCCCGGCTGCAGGTTCAGCCAACGCAATGACAGATGCAAAGCTGCGGTGCCTGACACAAGCGCTGCAGACTGCTTTGCTCCCACTAGAGCCGAGAATTCCGCCTCAAACGCATCCACCTGCGGGCCAAGTGGAGCAATCCAATTGGAAGCGAAGGTCTCCTGGACAAGAGGAAGCTCGTCGCCTCCCATATGTGGAGAAGAGAGGTAAATTCGTCGATCTGCCATAGTCGGTCACAAGAGGAGCAGGAAGCCTCACATTTCGGCAAGCTTCTCCCCACCACCCGGTCGCAGCGTGCCTTTCAGCCGCGCCGGAATTCCGATGACGGTCTTGTCGTCGGCAACGTCCCGAGTCACAACCGCTCCCGCTCCGATGACGGCACGATCACCGATTTTTACTCGCGGCAGAATCGCGGCGTGGCTTCCGAGGAACACGTCGGCTCCCACTCCCACTCCTCCCATGATATCGCAGTGGCCAGAAATCTGCGTAAACGGTCCCACGACGGCATCATGGTCCACGCTGCTATGATAATAGACTACCGCCCCCTCCTCCACACGGGTGTCGGCCGACACCAGCGCCAGCGGGCAGACGATTACACCTTCTCCCAAATGCGCGCTGTCAGCCACTATCGCACTGGGGTGGACCAAACGCGCGAAACGCCCACCGCGTGCTTTGATTTTTTCCGTCAGGGCACGCCGCAAGGCTGGGGTGCCGACGGCGCAAAGAAAGACGTCGTCGGGCTCAGGCGCGTAGTCTTCGATCCTACCTAGCACAGGCGCGCGCAGTCGCGAATCCGTCCGCGCCGTCAGGTTGTCGTCGACAAAGCCCTTGATCGTCCAAGCATCACCGCTTGCAGCCCAAGCCCGAATCTCGCGGGCAAAACCACCGGCACCGATAATAACTAGTCTCTGCATGTGGGAGGGAAAAGCATCGCGACGCCGCCTAAAGGCATCATCTGAATCATGGCTGCGGCCGGTTCGCAAGGTCGTCGGGCCGCTGCTCGCTCAACCGCTCAAGATATTCCTTGGCGAGATCAGAATACTGCCTGTGCTCCCATATCCATTGTCTCCCGCGCTCACCCATCCGTTGCAACTCATCCGGCCCCAAAGCAATGAATTTAAGAATCGCGTCTCTCAGCGCCTTTGCGCTTGAAATCGGGACGAACCATCCACAGCCGGCCTCATTTATCATGGAAGGAAGCCCGCTATATGAAGCCAATATTGGCTTCCCTGACAGCATATACTCGACAATTTTGTTCATCGACTGCCCGTATTCCCACACTTTGGAGTCTTTGGTAGATAGGTAGAGTATAGTGCATTTATCTAGGAAGCACCTGACCTCCTCCCGCTTTACCCTGGGCAAAAAGGTTACGTTGCTGCATCCCGACAGCTCGAGCTCAAAACTGGGCCTTAGGTCTCCACCGCCTACTAGCACGAAATGGATTTCAGGATGCTCCCGTAACAGCTTGATCGCACCGATAAAAGGCTCCAGCGCATTAGTTATGCCCATGCTTCCGGCATATCCGACGATGATTTTCCCCTTGGGGAATATCGTATCGAACGGATTCACCCCCGTTCCCGTGGATTTCAGATAGCTATTTGGATCAAATCCCAAGGGAGAACATAAAAATGGACGTGCATATCCCACGATATTATTAACGTGAGCGCCCAGTCCGGGCATAGTGCCAACCACCAGATCGGCCTGTTTATAGCCGGTCCGCTCGAGAAGGCCGATCAGCAAGACCAAAGGATGCCAGCGAGAGAATCCACCCTCCTCAGTCATAGTCAGCGGCCATATATCCCTCACTTCAAACACGAGCCGCGCACCGAATTTCCTTTTCGTATGAATCCCATAGAGGATTGTGAAGATGGAAAGGGACGAAACAATGATCACATCCGGCTTAGGTAGCTTGCTCTCGCTGAAGAGAAAAAGCCGTCGCTCGAAATCCAGCCAGCTCAACACTCTCGCGATCGACGCGGTCTTCCGATACTTCTTGGTCCTTACCCAATAGAATGGGACCCCATCGACTTCCTCGAAATTGTAGATCTTATCGGTCTCGGGATATTTCGCAAAGTGGTCGGCATCAGAGGTAATCAAGGTCGTGGCATGGCCCTGCTTGATGAATTCCTTGGCAAGGTGGAACAGACGCGGCGCAGCTCCGTATTTGGGCACGCTCGCATATTTCGAGATACACCAGATATTCATCATCCTTTCGGATAGAGCTTGGGGATCGCATTGATCACCTTCACCACTTCCTCGAAATCCATGCCGAGCGTATCCAGGTACCAACGAATGTTCTGATATCTAGGCCGATTTTCGTCGCCTACCAATTCGAGCGCTTTTCCTCGGCTCAGCTGCCCTTCACGAATCTGATTGCTCCTGAACGTGTCATGCTCGGTGAACCCCGCCACCGTATAATAGATATAGTTGTAGAAAGCCGCCGTGCCGTCCCCAATCCGCCATGTGGCGTTCGTATCTACCGCCTTTTCCCAATGATAGGTCTCCAGAATCCGATCGATCACTTCTTCGTCCCACCGCCAGTAGTCGAATACATGGTAGTAGTCCTTCTTTTCCGTGAAGCTGCGGTAATATTCGCCAGATAAGGTGTCCCAAAGCGAGCTATTGAAGTAGCCCGGGCTCGCCAGCATGGCGCGGAAGCGACGACAATGGTACCTGAGCTGCTTGACCATGCCATGAGTGTAAACTCGTTTCTCCTCGAAGTCCGGCTTCACGCCCAGGAACCCGGTTTTGAAATGAGTAACTTCCAACGGATTGATGCCCCAGAGATTTAGGTTGATGCCGGTTTGTCTTTTCACTGTCTCCACATGGCGGAAGAAGTGCTTATCGCCAGCAGTGAAGATGCTGATCATTCCCAAGTGAGGGGCCTTCAGCCAGGCCCGCAGATTCATGGCGATGTTCCTGCGCTTTTCGGCAATATCGGCCGCTACAATGATGTTCTCGACCCCCAGCTCCGCACACATCCGACTAATATTCCGTCGCCCTAAATCGGTCACCATCCCCCAGTCATACGTATACGTGATGGGCTTCAACCTCAGTTCATGCACAATCAAGTGCAGAGCATAGCAGCTATCCCGGCCCCCGGAGAACGGCACAATGCAATCACTACCGATTTTCCGGCGATACGGCTCGACCAGAGAGAAAATCTCGCTCTTGGGCTTGGTCCTGTTCCGCAGCTTGTAGTGTCGGCAGTAATTACACACTCCGTCACTGTCGAAGTTGATGAAAGGCATTGTCTCCGGCAAAATGCACCGTGTGCAGCGCCGCAGCTGGGGAACATGGTGCTCCAGCAGGCTCTCCTCCGCTTGGTTGATCCTGAACTCTGGAATCAGGTCGTGGCGATTCACGGTGTCATCACTAACCTCCAGTCCCGCCGCAGAAATCGGGATGTCCAAGACGCATGGATCTTGTCTGATCTGCTCCACCTCACGGCAGCCGATCTGCGACAGAGCATAACTCTCCGAAGCAAAATACACACCCGTCGCAGTCGTGCTCATATACAGGCTGCCGTTATTCGAGAACAACAGGACCTTTCCTTGTCTCGGAACTGTCAGCGCGCATGCAATGACACCCTTACATAGGCCCAGTACTTTGCGGGGCAGGTCCGCAAGGTTTCCGTGTTCTTTCAGGTGCTGTTCGGCAATCGCCACAATGAGCTCCGAATCAATCTTGTATTTCCGAGTGACGTTAAGCTTTTCCCATACTTCATCCTCATTGACGATGATGCCGTTGTGGATAACGCAAAGGTCGTCACGCACCACCGGCTGATTATCCCCGAATCCGTTGGTGATCAGTCGGCTGTGCCCCAGCACGACCGGGGAACTCCATGGCTGCTCCCTTTCCAGAAGCCGTTTGATACCGTAGTCGGCTCGGCCAACCCGGTAAATGTCACCTTTCCGATAGATCAATCCGCTTGAGTCCCTCCCCCGCTGCTGCGCGTGGGATACCAGGATCTCGAGCTTGCGCCGATCGATGTTCGCTCCAGACGAAATGATGCCAAAGATACCACACATGTTAAATGATTCGTATTCTAAGATCCCCGACAAATGGAGTGATGCAGAGGGGACACCATAACAAAAAGGCCGAATGCATTGCGCTGCGCTACTCGCGTTTGAAGTCCTCGTAGGATTTTGTGCCCGTGGAATAAGCCGGCGGCAACGGCTGCTCCTCGGGGAGATCGAGGCAATACAACTCGCCCCGTGATGATAATCTATAGTAATAACCCGATTCCGGGCATCGCATCTCGCCTAGGCCGCCGGCCTTCAAGATATGCCCGTGACGGCTTATCCACCCGGCATGCCTGCCCGGGACTCCTTGAATCAAGGCATAGTCGGCCACGTCTTTCGTCACGACGGCGCCAGCGGCGATAAAGCAATAACGCCCGAGCGTGATTCCGCAAACAACGGTGGAGTTTGCACCAACAGTAGCTCCGCGACGGATCACGGTTTTCTCGTAGAGGCTGTGTCGATTGACCTGCGAGCGCGGGTTGGTGACATTCGTCAGGACGCAAGATGGCCCGAGAAACACATCGTCCTCAATCAAGGTGCCGGTATAAATTGCGACATTGTTTTGCACCTTCACATTACTACCGATTGATACACCGTCAGCGACGAATGTATTCTGACCGAAAATACATTTTTCACCAATGCAAGCTCCGGCGCTAATGTGGGCGAAATGCCATATTTTGGTGCCGTCGCCAATAGTCGCACCGGCATCAATAACGGCGGTATGGTGGGCGAAGTAAGAAGTGCTCATTACGTCCTACGGCTTTCGAGGCTAGCTTGGGCCGCTTGCAACACACGCAAAACCCGCATTCCCTCCGCCCCGTCTGTGCGCGGCGTAGATCGGTTGTCGCAACACTTGAGAAAATGCCGGCACTCCTCTCTCAATGGTTCAGCTTCACGCACGACCGCAAATTCGGGAGCTACCTTCCTGGGTGACGCACCTTGCGTTCCCCACTCCACCGCCCCCCGATAGATCGCGAGCTTCTCCGCCCACGGCTTTGTGTCGTCGAAAACCGCCGAGGCTTTAGATCCCATCACGGTCAGTTTCTGCTCCTTGAAGGGGTTCATCCAATTCGCATACACATGCGCCCTCAAACCGCCGGAGAACGAGAGCTGCGCGACAATCGTGTCCTCGATTTCAGCCGCCAAAAAGCTGCCACCGGAACAGAGCACCTTTTCTGGCTCCCGGTCCCCAGCGAGCGAGAGAATCACGGATAAGTCATGCGGCGCAAAGCTCCACAGGACGTTCTCTTCGCGACGGAACTTTCCCAAGCTGAGGCGATGCGATGAGATATACTGTAGCTGTCCTAGTTCTCCCTGCCGCACCCACGATTGAAGGTGACGCACCACAGGATGATATTGCAACAGGTGCCCGACCATCAAAATCCTCCCGCCGGCCCGCGCCATGGCAACGAGTTCCTCGGCCTCCTCCGCAAGTAGACACAGCGGCTTTTCCACATACACGTCCTTCCCCGCTAGAAGCGCAGTCCTCGCAAGGCTGTAATGATGAACCGCCGGAGCTGCGATCGCAACGAGGGTGACAGCGGAATTGCTCCAAATGGACTCCAGCGAGGTCGTCTTTTCCACTCCTGCGTAATCCGGACCATAGGATTCGAGGATCGCAGGGCTGAGGTCGCAGAGCATATGCAGAGCACCGAGCGCATGAAAGTTACGTGCGAGGTTTTTACCCCAATACCCTGCACCGATCAGTGCGAGTTTGCGTGGATTCATCAGGATGAAGCGGCCACCGGTTTCGCGTATTTCTTCACCGCCGCCACAACCGTGTCCTGCTCCGCGTCGGTGAGATACGGATGCATCGGGAGGCTGATAACCTCACGGGACACGCGCTCGCTAATTGGAAAGTCCCCCCATTTATAGCCAAGCGGAGCAAAGACCGGCTGTTCATGCAGGCACTTAGGATAATACACCGCCGTCGGGATGTTCTGCTCTTTCAGTTTTGCCCCGAGCTCATCTCGGTTTGTTACACGAACGGTATACTGCGCGTAAACGTGTGTGTTGCCTTCTGCGACTTCCGGGACGACACAAACGTCGCGCAACTGCTCCGAATAGCGGGCTCCGATCCGCTCCCGCGCGCTTACTTCAGCCGGGAAATGCGGTAACTTTGCCAGCAGAATACCGGCTTGAAGGGTATCGAGCCGTCCGTTCATTCCGAGCAATGGATGATGATGACGCTTGATCCCACCGTGAGTGCGGATCGCCCGCATCTTCTCGTTGAGATCAGCATCGTTCGTAAAGAGAGCACCGCCGTCTCCGTAACAACCGAGGGGCTTCGCCGGGAAAAAGCTCGTGCTGGCGATCGTCGTCACCGCGCAGCTCTTCCTTCCGCGTCGAGTCGCACCGAAGCTCTGTGCTGCATCCTCGATCACAGTAACGTTGTGGGCCGCGGCGATCCGGTTGATAGCCTCATAGTCTGCCATCTGACCAAAAAGACTTACAGGCAGAATAGCTTTGGTCCGCGGCGTGATGGCACGTTCCAGCTTGGAAACGTCCAGATTATACGTGGTCGCATCGATATCGACGAAGACCGGAGTCGCTCCCACCAAGCCGATCACTTCACACGAGCTGATCCACGTGAACGGAACCGTGATCACCTCGTCGCCAGCACCGATACACAGTGCCCTCAACGCAATTTCCAGGCTGTCAGTGCCGCTTGCCACGGTGATCGCATGCTTCACGCCAACATAGGCTGCCAGCTCGCGCTCAAGTTCCTCGATCTCAGGACCCATGATATACTGGCCGTGCTCGAGCACGTTGGCGATCCGGCCATCGATGGCCGCTCGGTGTTGCTGATACTGAGTCTTTAGATCGATGAATTGCATGGCAACAAATCAGGCTTTCCAAACTTGGCCTTCACGCGCCGGGATGCCCGCCATCGCATTGCGGGCGTCTATGATGAGCGGAGCCCAGTTGGTCAGCTGGTGGTAGTCTACTCCAGAATGCGCCGTCGCAATAATGACAGCATCGAAAGAACTCACCTGCTCCTTAGCCCACTCAATCGATTTCCTTCCCGTCCAATGACCGTGCTCGCGTGTGGGCGTAATCACGGGAATAAACGGATCGTAGTAAGCCACCTCTGCACCGCGCCTCTTTAATTCGTCCATCAACACAAAAGTCGGCGACTCACGCATGTCGTCGACGTTGGCCTTGTAAGCCAGACCAATCAACAACACCCGGCTGCCGTTGACCGGCTTGCGAGCGGCGTTCAGGGCTTCGGCTGCGCGGTTCACCACGTAATGAGGCATCGCCGCGTTCACTTCGCCGGCAAGCTCGATGAATTTGGTCAGTTGCCCGAATTCGCGCGCCTTCCACGTTAGGTAAAATGGATCGATCGGGATGCAATGGCCGCCTAATCCCGGTCCTGGATAGAATGCCATATATCCGAAGGGCTTCGTTTTCGCCGCATTGATCACTTCCCAAACATCGATCCCCATCGCCGCGTAAACGAGCTTGAGCTCATTCACCAACGCGATATTCACGCCTCGAAAGATGTTCTCTAGCAACTTCGTGGCCTCGGCTGCGCGGCACGACGAAACAGGAACGAGCTTCTCGATGGCGCGACCGTAGACCTTGGTTGCCTTCTGAAGGCAGGCTGGCGTCAGTGCGCCCAGAACCTTAGGAATTTTTGCAACCTTGCTGTCCGGATTACCGGGGTCTTCTCGTTCCGGAGAAAACGCGAGGTGGAAGTCCACGCCGGCTTTTAGAGCCGACCCCTCCTCCAGCACTTGTCGCAGATCGGTGTCCGTCGTCCCGGGATAGGTGCTGGACTCCAAGGCCACGAGAACGCCGGGCTTCAGGTGCGGAGCAAGCGCGCGTCCGGAGTTCAGCACATACGATATATCCGGTTCGCGGTTCTTGTTCAACGGAGTTGGCACGCAAATGATGATCGCATCCACCTTGGAAACCTCGGCATGGTTGACCGTCGCATGGAAAGTGCCTGCTTCCCGTTGCGCGCGGATATCAGCTGCAGCTATATGCTTGATGTAGGACTCGTTGCGATTTATCGCGTCGACCTTGGCCGGATCTGTATCCAGTCCGAGGACCCGAACACCTCGGCGCGAAAACTGCAGCGCCAATGGAAGCCCAACATACCCGAGACCGACGATTGCGAGATTCATGATAGGTAAAGGATTTTGTAAAACGGCTGGGGCGTCTGACGTCGAGACCCGACTCGTCCAAGTCACAAATCCGATGCGATCCATTCCCATGGCCAAAGCCTATCGGCCACCAGAGGGTAACCGCAGCGCAGCACGCAAAGAATCCTAAATTTTATTGGGATGCGCGCGGGTTGTTTCACGTCGATACGCCCGCTCCTAGGTGCGGCAAAGTGACGGACTTCCCTATTACTTCACGAGCCTCTGCCCGTCCGATTCCGCGGGCCGACGCTTCCCTCATCCTTCGGAAGCAAGCGGCCCAACGATCGGCAACTACCACGAACCACGCCGCGAAAAGCAGGCCTTTCCCGCTGAACCAAAGCTGTGTGAGTACCATCGGCATCAGCCCGAACACCACCACGGCAACCTCTCGAGACGGTCGCCACCTCAAGACCCTCGACCGCAATCTCCAGATTGCCACCAGCGGCCTGACAAAGACGTAGGTGTAGAGCAACAAGCCGATCAGCCCGTACTTGAAAACAAAATGGAATGCAAAGTCGTGAACCCGGTAGTAGCGACCGCTGCGCAACGATTCCTCATCAAACGCGGCCTCTGTGAGATTAGGCATGGGTAGATATGCGTCCGTATACCAGCTTCCATAGCCCATCCCGGTTGCCAGGGCGCTCCGGTCCCAAACCAGCCGTAAGGAATTGTAGATGGCCCCGGTTCTCACGCCTTCCACCTCCAGGAGATCGGTGCCGCGCCCGATCTCGCCGACGAACCGGAAGCGGATCGCAGTCACCTCCCACACCTGCGGGAAGAAGCGCTGAAGAACAGGCAGGGTCGCGAGCGAAATGATCGTTCCGGCCGACATCATCAGCGCCAAGCGCTTCCAGCCCAAAAGCAGGGATACCAGGAGTATCCCCAAAATCAGCGCTACCACCAGCCAGCGTGTCTGGTAGGCGAACATCACGCTCAACGCCATTACGCCCGCCAAGGGCCCCAGCAGCAGATTGCGGCGGCCAATGATCCGCGCGAACAGCCAGAATACCACCCCGACAATCAACCCCTTAGTGGAATCGAGGCTCAGGTTGATGTAACTGAGGTGGCTCGCAGGCGTGGCACCGCCAAGAAGCAGGCGAGCAGCATCAAGCGTCGCTACTCCGCACGACAGCGCCAGGAAGAGCTGGCTACCCCTCCACAATTCATTCGGATAGCGACGGTAATAGCTGCTAAAAAAAAGCAGGCCGGCGCAGAAGAACGCCCCCAGCTTCGCGTCCGTCGCGAACCGTCCCAGCCCGGTCAAGGCGTAGCCGAAGTAGAGTGAGGTTAGGACTGGGACGATACAGAAATACAAAACCGGCAGCTGGTACCCCCGAGCCACCTTCAGGTCTCGCAAACGAACGAACGTCGCTAGAAGTGCTCCCAAGATGATGATTGCAGGAGGCAAGGAACTTATCGTCATCTGCCAAGCCGTCGCCGCAAACACGGTGCCGCGATCCTGACTGTCTTCCAGCCCCTGCGTCAGATCAGGCATCGTCACCATCAACAACATCAGCGGCAGAATGATCCACCGCCTGGGCAGGAAAAACAGCGAGACGATCGTCCCGAGCGCACACACCCGTCCGACGAGAAATAGCGCTGGATTTGTGCTCTCGCTCCGGAACAGGAATCCTAGGAGGATTCCAGCGCCAGCCAACTGCAACAGCGCGCGCAGAGAAAATGATCTTTGGTGGAGCATGCTCATTTCAGGTGCTCCCTTCAAATTAGGTCCGGCCCATTGCGATCCGGCGTGCGCGATACGAGTGGCAGCGAGAAGTCCGCGGCCGCATCCATCCACGCACAGATTGCGCGGCTTTCATTCCAACACTGCGGCATGGATCGCGCGGTTGTGCTGCTGAAAATAGGACTCCGCCAGGTTCCGTTCGCATACTTCTTTCGCCGCGGCGTACCACCCGCAACCAGCGACCGCCTCGCGGAGCGCGGCCGCGACTTTGTCCGCCTCCAGACAAGGCACGCCGATTCCAATTCCTGATTTCCTCACCCGGCTTTCGAGATAGGTTCCCGCCGCGACCATGATCGGTATTTGGGCGATGTGAGCCTCATAGAACTTGTTGGGCATCGCATACCGGACATTAGTCTGCCGGGAGTCGTAGACGGAGTAGATCAGGTCCAGGTCGGCGTAAATGCGCTGCACCGCGTGAGAATACGCGAATGGACCAGTGAATTCGAACTCTGGCTCACCACGGCAGTACGCGCGCAACGGGACGAGGTCGTCGCCGCCGCCGGCGAAACGCACGGCAATCGGCAGACCTTCCCCGCGCAATTGGCGAACTGCATCCACTAAGGTAACCAAGCATTCGTAGTAGCGGATGACACCCACAAAACCAATCCTGAACACACGGTCGGGTTCCTGCCGGGCAAAGCCGGCCCAGTGGTCGCGGCGGGGTACGTTCTCCACGACGACATACCGTCGGGGGGCATACTTGTGATAATATTCCTCCCAGAACTTCTCCGAGGTAAGTACCAAGGTGTGGAGCTTAGGGATCGCCCAGCGCTCGGCCAACCTAGTCAGAATCGAAAGCAGCCCTCGTCCAAATTGCAGAGCATGCAGGTCGCGCGCCTCGAAACGGTGGCGAAGCCCTCGTCCGCGCCCCGCAATCATCGCGATGAACATCATGTCGAAAGTCTCGCAATAACAGTCCGCCTTCGGCCGGACCTGCTCGTACAGCCTCTTGCGCAGCCAACGCTCGAATCCCGCGAGCACCAGCAAACGCCGCGGTGACACGCCCGTAAATGCAACCGGGTATGCGACACAAACGCAATCCGGCGGTAAGTCTGGTACCAACTCGTCCCCCGGGCGGCAAAAATACACTAACATCGGCTTTCGCCCCGCTTCTTGGGCGATTCGGACCTTGGCCAGCATGGCGGGAGCCGGGCTGCTCGACGACAAAAACAAGTAGTCAATCATGCGAGATACTTAGGTGTAGATTTTTCAACGATGCTTCTTGCCAAGCGCGGAGATGAAAGAGCGGGGCGCGTGCTAAGTGACCGCCCGCACAGCCGCCGCTAGTTCGGCATCCTGCTGGTTTAGCCGGTTCCGTTCATCTCAGACTGCGGAGCAAGACCTGCGCGATCTGCTGTGCGGCCGTTCCGTCTCCGAATGGGTTCGCCAAGGCGGATCGGCGCCGGTATTCTGCATCATCGCTCAGCAGCAGCGTTGACTCGTTCAGGATCCTCAATGGATCGGTGCCGACCAGGCGACTTGTTCCCGCGTTCACGCCTTCCGGGCGCTCCGTCGTATCACGTAAAACAAGCACCGGTTTGCCGAGGCTTGGCGCCTCCTCCTGCACGCCTCCGGAGTCGCTGAGCACGAAATGACAGCGATCCAGCAGCCAAATAAAGTCTTCGTATCCCGCCGGCGCAGCTAGCGCCACCTGCGAATTGTTTCCCAAGAGGCGCCTGACAGGTTCCTGCACGCGGGGATTCAGGTGAACGGGATAGACTACCCCCAGTTCCGGGAACGCCGCCGTAAGTCCGTTGATGGCGGCACAAATCTGCTCGAAGCCCGCGCCAAAAGACTCGCGCCGGTGACCCGTGACTAACAGCCACCGCCTTGTCGAATCGCCAAAGAAGCGCTCGGCGAACGCGGAGGCGATTCCGATTCGCGCAGCTACATCCTGCCAGCGCACTTTATTTTCCCGCAAGCGGCTGCGCACGTCGAGCAGAGCATCGATGACAGTGTTGCCGGTGATATGGCAGCTTTCCGGGGCGACATTCTCGCGCAGCAGGTTTTCACGAGCGCCGGGCGTAGGACAGAAATTCCAAGTCGCAATTGGTGAGGTTAACCGACGATTCATTTCCTCTGGGAAGGGTGAACGCATGTTGCCGGTGCGCAGCCCTGCTTCGACATGGCCAATCGGTATGTTCTGAAAGAACGCGGCTAAGGCGCCGGCGAGGACTGTGGCAGTGTCCCCTTGCAGTAATACCGCGGCTGGCCTAGTCTCCTGCAAGATATTACTGATGCTGGTTATCGCACGCGCAGTAAGTTCCGGAAGCGGTTGGCCCGGCTGCATGATTGTGAGATCAAAATCGGGCTTCAGGTGGAAGACGGCAAGTGCTTGGGCTAGCATCTCTCGGTGCTGTCCAGAAGAGACTAAGATCGGTTCCAAAGCATCGTTCCGGGACAGCGCTTGATATACCGGCGCGAGTTTGATCGCCTCAGGCCTAGTTCCTATGACTAATACTATGCGCTTTTTCATATTCGTCGCGACGTTACCTAGAGTTCATGGCTGGGCGCAGGCATTCCAGTAGATTCGTGTTTCGGAGTGCGGTGGCAAACTTGATCGATTGAGAAGCGATGTCATTGTCAGCTGGCTCGCTCAAGCCGCTCTCTCTCAGAGCGTGGCAGCATTGATGCAATGACGCGCAGCGACGGCAGCCTCAGCGCGAGGCCGAGGCCGAACGCCACCGCCATATATAGCACAACTGCTATAGTTAGATTCACGGCTGTGCGACCGAATTCCAGGGGTAGCCAAGCGGCGCCGGCCGCAGCCACTACCACGGGTAGCGCCCGGGCGTCAAATAGCAACTCCCGAATCCCGCCAGCATGCTTACGCGTGATTAGGTGCAGCCCGCCCACAAAAATCGTATTGCCGACGATGAGAGCTCCAGCCGCCCCAGCGGCACCGACCGCGGGAATGAGTAACACGAAGGCAAGCATCGATGAGCCCGCAGCGACAATCTTGGTCATGAGCCGGGCACCGATCCGATCAACTGCCTCGGCTAGCATGTAGTAAGGATAGTTCAGGAAGACAAGCACATTGCCCAACGCGAGAAGGATCAGCGGCCCGGCCGCTCCCAGATATTTATCGCCGTAGACTAGACGGACTATTTCCGGTGCGAACATTGTGATTCCACCGGCCAGTAAGAGGGAGGTATCCAGCATTGCCCCTCTCAGAGAACGAAACCGACGCTTCAAGGCATCTCGATCGCCTGTACTACGGTGGAACTCCGGCAACTCGGTGATATGAAAAGAGCTTGGGATGATCTGGAGCGCTCCGATAATACGCTGTGCCGCAGCATACACAGCTAGAGCCGCAGGGCCTAGCAGATATTGCAATGCAAACACGTCCAGCCGCGCGCTGGCGTAGTCGATCGCCTGCGAAGAAGCGAAGGTAAGGCCGAGCCGTGTGTCCTCACCAAACCGGGAACTATGAAATTTCGGACGCCCCAAGGCGTACACATCGGGGAATATGGCCAAAGCCGATAAAAGGTGCGATGCCATAAAGCCGGCTGCCGCCACTTCGAGAGATACCGCGTCGTGAAACCACAATCCGATTACCAACAAGTAGGCAATAAACGTCAGCGGCCCAATCAGCCCCAGAACCCAGGGGCGGAGATGCACGCCGTGAACGCGGTAAACGGCCAAATACAGAGGATTCGGAAACGCCGCAATCGTTGCGCCCACGAACATCATCACCGAAGCCAGAACGTCCCCCGCCGTAGCGCATACCCATAGGAGGACACCCACCACAGCGGCAACAAAAACGGCCAAAAGGCGCATGATGATCGCTTTACCGAATAGGGCCGCCACTTCAGCCCCGCACCGACTGCCCCGCATCACCAATACATGCTCGACACCCAACCCCGCGACCAACGGCACGAGCGATGCCAGCGTAAGGAGATATACATAGCGACCGTAGTCTTCCTTGGACAACAAGCGCGCTAGCAGCACCACCCCCAAAGTCGCCGCAGCAGCATGGACAACTTGGAGCCCTCCGACCGTTATGGCCTGACGACTCATCGGATATGTTGATCCCGAGAAATAGGTTTATTTGCGATCCCGTGGGAGCCTTTCGCCGCAAATGGACCGTATAGCCGACCATGGATCAGGCGTTCAAAAGAAAGCACCTGGTCCTCCAGCGATTGGTAAGGGCGCACGATATGGTCCTTAGCCGACAGCAAACGATCAAGCGCCGCGCATAACGCCGGTTGCGAATCATAGAAGGGATCATAGCGGAATTTCCCCGCGAAAGCCCGGAAACTTGCAATGTCCGAAAGCAAACAAGCCTTGTCGTTTGAGAAGCACTCGATCAGAGTCGCGCTAACCCGATATGTGAAGGATGCTGGATAGTGCAGCAACAGACATGTGCTGGCATTGAACAACGCCTGGTACTGTGCGGCCGTAAGGCGCTTGGAGAATACTATGATGTTCTCGCAGTCGCTGCGTAACTCGACTGACTTGATCACTAACACAATATTCCGATCGCGTAGGAACCGGAGGAAATCCGCATCGTCAACTACCCTGCCAATGAACCCGTCGTCATACTTCGCGCCCGAGGGAACAAAAACCAAATGCCGCCATTCGGCTTCGGCCAAGCGGGAATCAATCGACCTCAACAGTTCCTTTGTGTCCGCTTCCGGGGCATACCTTTTTACCAGCCCTTGAGGAATCACCTGAACCCCATGAATACCGTGAAAGAGCGCGCGTTGACGGATGAACTCGGCGAATACAAGGCCCGTCGCGTTGCGCGCGAGTCGCCGAGCGAACCAACGGCGGACGGGATGGTCAAGACCGGCCACATTAGCGTGATTTACTATCAGGCAGTGAGTCTTAAAGCTGGCGGCCCAAAGGGAAATCTCTTCGTAGCTTGAGAGAAAAATTATATCGTAATCCGACTCATCAGTTCGTCGACGGATGTACCGCAGGGCTCGCCAGATGTTTACCCGGGCCTGAATTTGCTTCGCGCTCTCGTCGTACCATCTGGCCGGCACCGTAACCTTCAAGGTGCCTCCGGGAGCACCCAATGCTTCATAGTAACCTTCCTTGAGAGCTAGCGATACGTCGAAGCCTTCTTTTACCAAAGTCGAGATATAAAGCCGATTGAGCGCGAGATGCCCGAATGGACAGATAGAATCGATATAGAGAATGCGCATTACATTCGTTGCAGTTCGCGGGCCAGATCCGCCCGATCTCGAGCGATCATCTCACCGATCATCTGTTCGAAACCAACTTGGCGGCGCCAGCCAAGCTTCTCTTCCGCCCGACGAGGATTGCCAAGCAACACTGCCACCGGCCCACGACGCGGATTCCCCACCCGGGTATACGACTTCCAGTTCAAACCTACCTGCCGGAATGCGACGTCCAGTAGTTCCACGACCGAACGGGCCCGCCCGGATGCGAGCACATAATCGCTTGGCGCATCCGCTGCTAGGATGAGGCGCATGCCCTCCACTATATCCCGCGCGCTTGACCAGTCCACTGCAGCACTCGCATCGCGCACCTGCAGGTCCGCAGCTAGCCCCGCGGCCGCCCTTGCCGCCGCCCGCGTGATCTTGCGGGAAAGGAAACTCGGCGGCCGTTCGGGCGACTCATGATTGAACAGGATCGCAGTCGCTCCAAACACGCCGTAGTGCTGTCGGTAATGGCCAAGCAACTCCCGGGCCCACGCTTTCGTGTGGCCGTAAAAGGTGGATGGAGCCATTTTTGTATCCTCATCGACCGCGGTTATCTGACCGTCCACGCGGCTGTACATTTGGCTGGAACCGGCGAGCAACAGCCTGCAGCAGGGGCGGCTCGTCAAGATAGCCCCAAGCATCGCCTCGACGGCCAGGAAGTTTGTCCGGACCATCTCCTGGTCTAAGGCTGGGTTACCCGCCTGTTCTGAGGAGTGATGACACGCCGCCAAGTGGTATATTTGGTCAGGCTGAAACGCGGCTATAACGGCTTCCACAGCCGGACGATCGCAGAGGTCCAACTCCGCTCTCCCGCCAGCTATGCCGCGCGCCGCAGCACCCCGAGGGCGATCAATGCCCAGCACTTCGTGTCCCCCAGCCTCTAGTAACGCACGCAGCAGCTTGCCGTCCTGACCATGCACTCCTGTTATGATTACCTTCATGCAAACCTGGGTTGGTATGTATGCACGGACTCTCGAGTCACCCCCCTACGATCTCTATTTCGGGAAACGGAAAGATTAACTTGCCGCCCTTGGCCAAGTATTCCTGCTCACGCCGCACAATGCCATCCTTGAAGTGCCACGGCAACACGAGGTAATAGTCGGGTTTCATCGCGGCCGCGTCCTGATCCGAAATGATCGGGATATGCGTGCCCGGCGTAAACGCGCCGAATTTGTCTGGGTTAATCTCAGCCACAAAAGGAATATCTTTCGGACCCAGTCGGCAGAATTGCAGAACTACATTCCCTTTGGTGGATGCACCATACCCGAACACTTTCTTACCGTCCGCATTTAGCGCCTCGATGAGCGAGCGCAGGGCCTTCCGGTGCGCGAAGACGCGAGTTTCGAAATCTCGAAACGGTGCAGGAGTATCAAAGCCCATCTTCAACTCTTGTTCAAAGAGCCAGTTGATCACTGCATCGTTCGCGCGCCACGATGAATCTCGGTGCGCAACCGTAAGGGCAAAGCTCCCCCCATTGACGCCGTTCATCTGTACATCCAATATGCGTAGATCCGCCCGATCCATCACGTAACGGATGCTATGTAACGAGTAATACTCCAAGTGTTCGTGGCAGATCGTATCATACGAGTTCATTCGTACCATCGAAGGCATGTAGCTCTGTTCGAGATGCCACACACCATCCCGATCTAGCATCGCCGCGATTGACCGGGCGAAAGCGATCGGGTCTTCCAGATCGTAGAACATCGCGATGGATGTGAAGATCTTGACCTTTCTTCCGCCGAGATGCATGTCGAGGTCCGGCGTGGGAAAAAAGTCGGCAATCAACTTGATCTCTTCGGGGTAAAAGCTAGCGAACTTGCGCCCGGTAGGGTCTACACCGATGCGTTTGATGCCGCCCGTGCGATAGGCCTTCAGCGTCGTTGCGTCGTTGCTTCCGATGTCCACCACGTAATCACCAGCAGCGAGCCCATATTTTCGTTCTAGATTCGCGACCTTGCTTGTTAGGTGATTGACCATCGATTGGTTCAACCCGGAACGGTAACCATAGTTTTCCCCATACATCTCGTCAGCTTCAAACGAGCATCCCAATTGCAGAAGCTGGCTCTCAGGCGACCATACCAGCTCCAATGGCCCGGCCGTTACCGACTGCTCGCGCGAGCGAGGGAACACACCAGTGAGTTCCTGAGTTCCTAAGTTTAGCACTGAAATCAGATTCTGACCTCCGGAAACGCGACACTGGGTGATCTTTTTCATGGATAAAGAAGCGAGTCTTGGGTTTGAGTATGAAGCTTGTAAAGTAGAGCGCTTGCACGGTTCAGGAGAGCCCTCTCCATTCGCCGTGCACATCGAGTTCCTGTCGGTCGGATCACGAGCCGAGCGAATTTCACGTGTTCGCCACGAAACGTAGGCACCACATCCAGACGCTCACGCACGCATTACCACGGCAGTGGAACGACAACTGCATGCACTTGGGTTCTAACCACCTTGACCACTCTCTTGAGCGATTCGAGCATGTTGGCGCCGCTGCACTGGAGGGAATGGAGCTCAAAATTTTGCAAAAGGTGACCGGCGGACATGAACAGACAGCCGCTCTGATTCAAGACAAAGTGGCAGGGACCCAGCTATTTTGACCTTCGCTGCCCTACTTATCCATTGATCGCAAATCGGTGAAAGCGATACTTCCTTTCCAGCCGCGCTTGAGGTGTACCGCGCCGAGTTGGAATCCACTTTGCGGGAATGTCCGCGGCATGTCCACCAGCACGATTTCTTTAATGCCGAAGTGAGCTGCACGAATGTCGCGAATTCGCGCTTTGGTCCAAAGATGATTCACCGTCATAAGAAACACCACGTGGTCCGAAACTCGCATAGCGTGCTGGAGAAACTTGCGCATCAAACTCCATGGCGGGTTCGTCAGGATCCAGTCGACCGACTCGTTCCATTCAAGAAAATCGCGGCCGCACTTCACCTCACACCACATAGCTCCCAGGGGCAATGCACGAAAGACATTCCCTCGCCCGCGGCATGGCTCAAGCACCTTCCCGCCCGGTTGGAAGTGCCGCACGAGCAGCCGCGCCAATGCAGGCGGCGTCTGCACGTCGTCATTGCTGACGTAGTCGCGATTCGGCTGGAAACGCATCGCGGCTCCAGCCCTATGCTCCCTAGCGTTGGCCGTGAAGTACGAACCGCGGGAGATGACACATTCTGGGTTTGGACTGCGAGGCCATCCGCCGCTTCGCCTGTGTCATGAAGATATTCCGTTGCTTTGCCGCCACGCATTTGATTCTCCCCTCGGGAAATCACGCTGCATGTCTTCCACCCTTCCATCGGATCACGCGGAACGAAACCGCCTCCAGTCGATCGACGACACAGACGACGCTATCGACCTTCGCGACCTCGTCGCGCGGGTATGGCGTGGTCTGCCTCAGATCCTCGCCCTCTTCCTGATCTGCGGAACCGTGGGTGCGGCACTCGCCCTCATCTCCAGCCGGTTCCAGCCGGTTAACACAACCACTCGCGTCCTCTTCTCATTCGCAGGTTTTGAGCGGGGGCTGTATCCTGACAACTCACAGTTTCAGCCCGATGACCTTCGCGCACCGGCGGTCATCGCCGAAGCGCTTCGTCGCCAATCTCTCGATAGTTCGACGGCATTCCAAAGCAAAATCCGCGGCGCGCTCAGCATCGAAGGCATCATCCCCGCCAACATCGTCAAGGAACGCGACCGCCTCCGAGCGACCGGACAAATTCCTCCCCCCTACGTTCCCGACGAGTACGCCTTGGCCCTTTCCCTCCCGCGGTCGACCGAAGTTTCCGATTCGCAGCGCAACGCGCTTTTGAATGAGATCGTCAGCGTCTATCGCGAAAACTTCAATCGCACCTACGCTCAGACCCCCGCCAGTTTCGGCACGGCGTTCGAAACGCTTCAAAACGCTGACTACCCCGAGTATCAGCTGATCCTCGACAAAGAAATCGAGAGCATCACCGGCTACTTGGAGCAACTGCTCTCCCGCGCCGGCAAAGATCCACGCGAGGCACAAATGGTCGAACGCACCAGCGCCTTTCGCTCCCCCACCACGAACCTCTCCTTCAAAGACCTCCTCGAGCAGACCCGGCTCTTCGAGCAGATTCGCCTCAATGAGACGCTCGGCTTGATATATCAGAACGGCCTGTCGCGGGACAGAAGCACCGCGTTGATGAAGATGGACTATTACATCCGCGTTCTCGAAAACCAAGAGCGCCGCGCCGTGGAGGAGGAGAGCGTCGTCCGTGGCCTCCTCGCCCAAGCCCAAGAACGGAATCAGAACTACGTTCTCGGCATCAAATCCCAGGCTTCGGCCCCACGCAACGAATCTGCCGTCCTCGACCAAGGCCTGGTTGACTCGCTACTCGCCAACGACGCCTATAATTTCTTGATCCGACAGACGCTTGAAGCCGGACGTAAGGTGAAGCAGATCCAATCCGAAATCGCCCGCCTCACCGAGCTGCGCCGCAACATGCACTCCTTCATCGATCGCGACATCGGCGCACAAGAACAGGTGCTCGACCGCGTTGCTACGTCGCTGAAGGAACTTGAGGCTGCCTACCAAGATCTGATCTCCAAAATCCGTCAGACTCACGCCGACTTCGCGCGCCAGGAATTTGGTGACGCCATCCGACTCAGCAGCCAGATCCGCACCGAGGGCGTCCTCAAGCCACTCGCGGTTGCCAGCCTCGTCGGAGGTGCGCTCGGCTTCGCCTTAGGCGCAGGTCTGAGCCTGCTGGGCATCTATATCGGACGGCGCCAAACCGCATAATCTCGACGCCGAAGCGCGTGATGAACGACATCCGCGGTTCCAGCGTTTCGCCGAGCCCCGCCATCGTCGACAGCGAGCTGCCAGTCACTCGACTTCTCCGTCGGTTTCGCAGCTTTTGATACGCTCTGATGCTCCCGCCGTCGCCATCGCAGGCCGCCGAATCCGACCTCGAGCCCAAGGTCACCCCCGACCTCTTCCGCCCCACCTGGCCGCGCATCCTCTTCGCCGCCGCCGTTGCACTCGCCGCGTTCTTCCTCCCGCAGGAGATCCCTCTCGAGTGGTATCCGCTCAACAACCCCTCGTCCGGCCTGCGTTACCTCGAGATCACTTGCGCCGCCAACACCACCGGCAACACGCAGATCTTCCTCAACACCGGTCGCCACATCAACGAGCTCGAGAAAATCTCGTTTCCGATCGGTCCAAGCGAGATGGCGTTCACCTACACCTTTCCGCTCGCTGACGCCCCGCTTCGCGAAATTCGCCTCGATCCTCTCGACCGCCCCGGCGAACTGCGCATCACCAATTTTCGCCTGCTGAATCGCCGCGGCGAAGAACTCCGTCGCTTCACCAAAGACAGCTTCACCAGCGCGCAAGGCCTCGCGCCCGTCGAGCCCACCACCGACGGCTGGAAAATGATTGTCACCGGTGACCACGGCGGCTTCGCCCACATCGATTTCTCCCACTTCGTCGCCCCCGAAGGCATGAACGAGCGCAACCTCAAGCGCTGCCTTCTCTCCACCGGCTACCTCGCGATGATGCTCTGGATCATCCTGCTTGCCGTCTTCTTTGCCTTCCGCGCCCCCGAGCCCGCCCGCAAAACCCTCGCGTCGATGGCATTCCTCGCCGTCCTCGCCACCTGCTTCGCCCCCGTCGGCAACCGTGGCCTCATCCGCAACAGCATCCGTTTCGCGAATACGGAGCTTCCTCCCCCCTCCCGCGATTTCGCCCTCGAACTCGACGTCAACGTCCACCAACCCACCGGCGCGCAACTCTTCTGGGACATCGGCCACGGCATCCGCGAAGAAGACAGCCATCCCACCGCCTACGCTCCTACTCCCGCACCCACCGTCCAAACCATCCGCTTTCCGCTTCCCTCATCCCCTTCTCCGGACTCCTCTACCACTTCCTCTCCGCGCTACCTTCGCTCCCTCCGGTTCGACCCGCTCGGCACCGCCGGCCGCCTTGACATCCGCCGCATCCGCCTCACCGACGGCAACGGCAACGTCCGCCTCACCCTCCCGGTCGAATCCTCCTTCGAGCCCGCGCACCAAATCGCAAAACTCGAACACACCCGCGAGCTGATCCACGACATCCTTCACGTGGAAACCACGCCTGACGCCAACGACCCCATCCTCCACTTCACGCCCGACGCCGTCGCGAAAATCTCCGCCATCCTTTCCGGCCCCGCCGCCGATCCGCGTTTCCCGCATTGACCGGAAACGCACCGACCGAATTTCCTGCTGGCCCGACGCCCCGCGCCGCCGCCATCGTGTCCGACATGTCTGGAGACGTCCTCTCCGCGCCACCGCTCACCCAGCTCGATCCCGTTGTTTCGCTCCAAGGCGTTTCCAAAACCTACACGATTTGGGACGAGCCTTCCGCGCGCCTTTTCTCTCTGCTCCGCAGCGCCCTCACCGGTCGCGCCGCTCCCGGCTCCCGCCAGTTCACCGCCGTTCGCGACGTCTCCCTCGAAATCCGCCGCGGCGAATGCCTCGGCATCATCGGCCGCAACGGCGCCGGCAAATCCACCCTGCTCCAGATGATCGCCGGCACGCTTCAACCCACCTCCGGCGACATCTCCGTCACCGGCCGCGTCGCCGCCCTCCTCGAACTCGGCAGCGGCTTCGACCCCAACTTCACCGGCCGCGAAAACATCCACCTCAACGCCTCCATCCTCGGCCTCACCAAAGCCGAAATCGACGCCAAGTTCGACGCCATCGTCGACTACTCCGGCATCCGCGAATTCATCGACCAACCCGTCCGCACCTACTCCAGCGGCATGGCCGTCCGCCTCGCTTTCGCCGTCTGCGCTCATGTCGACGCCGACATCCTCATCATCGACGAAGCCCTCGCCGTCGGCGACGCCCGCTTTCAATTCAAGTGCCACGCCACCCTCGACCAGATGATCGCTGACGGACGCACGATCATCTTCGTCTCGCACGATACCAACTCCGTCAAACGCATCTGCGATCGCGCCATCCTCCTCGAACGCGGCGAAATGGTCTTCGAGGGAAAACCCAACGACGTCGTCAATCTCTACACCAAGCTCATCACCAGCCCGCACGGCATCGAAGCCATCCGCCCCGATATCGAAGCTCTGCGCAGCGGCGCTCCTACCACCGCGCCGCTCGAATCGGATCTCGACACAACGTCCACTTCTCATTCGCCCGCTCCCATCCTGCTCGCGAAGGACCTCAACGCCGAGCACCTCGTCGCCGAGGAGCGTTCGCACCAACAAATCTCCGACAAGGAATACGCCTACGGCGGCGAACTCGGCCACATCGAATCCATTTCCCTCCTCGACGATAACCACGTCCCGAAACTCACCTTCGTCACCGGCTCCCGCGCCCGCATCCGACTCACCTGCCGCGCCACTCACGACATCGTCGACCCCATTTACGCCGTCACATTGAAGGACGTTCGCGGCCAGGAAATCTTCGGCACCAACACCTATTTCCAAAACATCCCGCAACCCGCCGTCCTCGCCGGCTCCGGCGCCGAAGCACTCTTCGATCTCCAGCTCAACGTTCTTCCCGGCGTCTATTTCATCTCCTGCGGCTGGGTTCGCATCGTCGATGGCGAAGTCCAAGTCATCCACCGCCGCTACGACGCCATCCGCTTCGACATCCTGCCGCGCGACCGCTCCTTCGGCATCGCTTACTGCCCCACCCGCATTTCCGTCCGCGCGCTTTAAGCTGGGCCCCTGCAGTTCAACCACGAATCGGCACGAATGATCCTGAAGAAAGCAGTTGGAACCGCGAAGCCCGCGAAGATCCGCGAAGGTCAGAGGGCAACCGATCCGGGCGAATTCACCCGGCAGCTAACCATGCCATGACGAGCGTTATTGCCCCACGGCTTGCTTCGTGTCCCTTCGCGCCCTTCGCGGTTCAATGGATTTCTCAAATTCGCGTTCATTGGTGTCCATTCGTGGTTTACGATCTCACTGCATGATTCATTCCCACTTCCAATCCGTGTCCATCGGCGCCCATCCGTGGCTCACACCTTCGCAGCATTTTAGTGGAAAGCTCTAGAGACGCGATGGACGCTCCCCTCCGCTTCCACCACGCCGGCCAACCTCACCAACTTCCTTGGGGCCAACGTTTCGCCGCCCCGCGCGATGAAGGTTTCCGCGACGCTCCTGCCAGCGAACTCACTTCCATCATCGCCGAAATCGATGCCGGCCGCCCGTGGCGCGACATCGTCGACTCCCGTTTCGCCGCCACCAAGCCCTGGCTGCACCAGATCGTCACCTCGCCGCTCCGCACCGCGTTCCTCGACCCCGTTCTCACGGCTCCTCCCGGTCCCGTTCTCGACATCGGTTCCGGCTGGGGCCAGATCGCCCGCCCGCTCGCCCGCACCCGCCACGTCGTCGCGCTCGAACCCGTCGCCGAACGCCTCGCCTTCATCGCCGCCGCAGCGCACCAGGACGGCGTTCACGACCACCTCGCTTTCCTCGAATCCGACTACTTCGAAGTCTCCTTCGAAACCCGCTTCTCCGCCATCTGCGCCATCGGCGTTCTCGAATGGGCCGGCGCCTTCCAAACCGCCGTCGATCCGCAACAGCGCCAGCGCGACTTCCTCCGCAAAACTCGCAGCGAACTCGCCTCCGGCGGTCAACTGATCCTCGGCATCGAAAATCGCCTCGGGCTCAAATACCTTCTCGGCGCGCCCGACGATCACATCGGTGTCGCCAACATTGCCTGCCTCCCCGCTTCGCTCGCCGCCGAACGCTGGCACGCCGTATCCAGACACACGCTACGCAGCTTCACCTATTCCCAGTCGGAACTGCGCGATCTGCTCCTCGGCGCCGGCTTCACCAACGTCGAATTTTTCGCCGCCTTCCCCGACTACAAACTCCCCGCCGCCGTCGTCCCCTTCGGCGACAACGGTTCCGCCCTGAATGCCTGGCTGCGCGCCCACACGCCACCCGCCGAACACAACGGCTACGACGGCTCCCCGCTCGCGCCCGAGCTCAACACCGCGCTCGCCGCGCATTATCGTTCCCTCGCCGACGAAGGCGTCGCGCACGCATTCGTCCCCAGTTTCTTTGTTCGCGCGAGTTGATGAACTCCCCCGATCACCCCTTCGCTGCCCTCTGGCGCGAGTTGATCGCCGACGGGCTCATCGCCGCCACCCCCGAACCACTCGGCGGCGGCAATCTCGATCGTGCCGCATCCTCCGCGCGCACATCCTGGCACGCACACGCTCTTGATGGCGCTTCGCTCAAACTCACCGTCGCCGCCGATCTCGTCGACTTTCGCGACCGCGCGTCTGCCTTCCACGCCCAACTCCCGCGCTTCACTCCAGAAGTGAAATTTCACCGACGCATCGATTCACTCGATGTCGTCGCCGAAACCTTCTTCGAAGGCCAATCGCTCGACGCTCTTCTTTCCGGCGGCGAGTTCTCCTCCACTCACGCGCGCGCCCTCGCCGAACTTTCCTCCGCACTCACCGCGCTCCCCGTTCCTTCAACCGACGCCGCGCGTCTCGATGAATGGACGCGCTGGACCGAGCAACTCCTCGCGCTCCCTTGTTGGGATCCACCCGGCCGCACGTTTCTTCGCGAGTCCACTCTCCCCGCGCTGCACGACGCCCTCCAAGCCACGCCACCTTCACGCCGCTGGATCCACGGCGACCTCGCCGGCCGCAACATCCTCTTTTCTTCCTCCGGCGCCGCCTTCCTCATCGATAGCGAATACGCCGCCGACACTCACTTCGCCGACGCCGATCTCGCCCGCTTTTACCTCCTCACTCCCGGCATCGACCGCGTCACACCTCTCCTCGCCGAAGCTTTTCCGTTTCCCTCCGTTTCCGCCCAACTGCTCTTCTGGCTCCAACAGGTCCAACGCGAACTCGCCGCCAACACCGCCACCTACCTCCAACGCTGGCTGCCTTCCCGTCTTGCCCACATTCACCGCTTGACCGAGGCCCTGACCCAAACCTCACTCGGCAACCCCTGGCCCGTCACCGCCGCTCCGCCGCAGTCCGCCGATCGCAGCAGCGTCGATTTCCATCTGGAACACGCGCGCTGGCTCATCGATTCGCCCACCCACGCCCTTCATCTCTCGGGCTGGTGCGCGCCCACCGCCGACGCGCTCTCTCTCGTCGAAATCCAAGCGCGCATCGGCGCACGCGTCATCGCCTCCACGACGCTTACCTCTCGTCCCGACGTCCAAGCCCATTTCAACGGCGACCCGCGCGCGCTCCACAGTGGCTTCGAACTTTTCCTCCCTCCGATCTCGCCCACCGATCGCATCGAACTGATCGCGCACACTTCCTCCAACGCTGCGCATCCCTTCTGGTCCGCCATCGCGGGCGATCTTCCCGGCCGCGGTCCCGTGCTCTGCTTCTACTCCAACTGGGCCGCCGTCGTTGATGCCGATCCGCCACCGCCCCCTCCGTCGACCTCCGCAACGACTCCACGTTTTTCGATTCTCCTCCCCGTCTACAACCCGCCTCCCGACTTTCTCCGCGCCTGCATCGAGTCCGTTCGATCCCAACATCACACGGGGTGGGAACTCCAGATCGTCAACGACGCCTCCACCTCGCCCGAAATCGCACCGCTCCTCCAGCACTACCGCGCGCTCGATTCGCGCATCCACGTTCTCACCCAACCCCAGAACGCCGGCATCTCTCGCGCCACCAACGCCGCTCTCGCCACCGCCACCGGCGACTACGTCGTCATGCTCGATCACGACGACGTGCTTCGCCCGCAAGCCCTCTCCGAACTCGCCGCCAAACTCATCGCTGAACCCCATCTCGACGCCGTTTATTCCGACGAAGACAAACTCGCCCCCGACCACACTCGCACGCTCCCGCTCCTCAAGCCCGGTTTCTCCCCCGAGTTTCTTCGCGGCGTGATGTATGTCGGCCACGTTCTCTGTGTGCGCACCTCCCTCGCGCGAGAGCTCGGCGGCTTCGACTCCGCTTTCGACGGCATCCAGGACTACGAATTCATCCTCCGCCTCAGTGAACGCACTTCACGCGTCGAGCACATCCCGCGCGTCCTCTACCACTGGCGGCAGTCTCCTCAATCCAGTGCCCTCCTCGGCAACGTGAAAGGCAACATGGACGACCTCCAAGCGCGCGCCGTCCAAGCCCACCTCCAACGCATCCGCGACCCTCGCCGCGCCGAACCGCTCGGCGGGCATCGCCTCCGACTCCTCGCACCACCTGAATTCGCTCCGTCCCTTCACGAAGTCCGGTTCAACACCCCCGCCGATCCACTGTCCGCGCTCCGCTCCGCCGCCAACACCACCTCCGCCGAGTTTCTCCTCCTGCTCGACGCTCGCACACCTTCTCCTGGCCCAGACGATCGCCACGAACTCGCCTGCCTCGCCGCGCTCGACGACTCCGGCTGCGTCGCTCCCGTGTTGGTCTCTTCGACGAATCACATTCTCGAATCCGGCTGCACGTATTCGGAAACCGGTGACGTCGTTCCCCTCATGAACGGCTTCGACGCCGGCGGCGACGGCTACAACGGCACCCTGCGCTGCAATCGCGAGGTCGCCGCCGTGAGCCCCTGGTGCGTCGTCATTCGCCGCAGCATCGTCCTGGCCCACGCCGCCAATGAAATCCCCACTTGGTTCGACTTCCTCGAAACACTCCGCCGCGCCTCTCTCTTCCACCGCGTCTGCGCGAACGTTCACCTCACCCTCCCTTTCAACTGGCGCGAACTTCCACCTCCTTCCGCGCAGCCTCCCTCCACTCGCCCTCTCGCCCCCGATCCTTTCTACAACCCGCACTTCCTTCGCTCTCCCGCCGACTACCGCCTCGCACCGCGCCCCGCCCATCTCGCGTCCACCGCACCTGTAATCCTCGCAAATCTCGAAACCACGCCCTCCACACCTCTGCCCGACGGCAGTCTCGATCTTCGTGGCTGGGCGTTTCACATCGCAGGCTCCGACGTCCGCATCGAAATCAAAGCCGGCGATCTCCACTGGACCACCCCCTGCCGCGCGCCCCGTCCCGACGTCGCCATCCAATTCCCCTTTTTCTCTCCGACCCACTCCGGTTTCTCCCCGCGCCTTCGTCTTCCTCCCGGCCAACATCCCCTCTCGATCACCGCAATCGCTTCAACCGGCGAGCAACACACCCTCTTCAGCAGTTCCATCCGCGTTCCCACCGCCGCGCTCCTCCATCGCGCCTTCCGCGGCTCCGCTTCTGCGCTGCTCGCCACCCAATTCCTCGCCGGCCCTTCCCACGCCCCGCGCCCGCTCCAGTCCGAAACTTTTCCCACCTTCTCCTCGCCTTCGCCACACCCGCTCCCGCGTCTCGCCATCGTCACCCCGTCCTTCCAACACGCTCCCTTCATCGAAGAAACCCTCCGCAGCGTCCTCGACCAGTCGATCGCCTGCGACTACATCGTCCAGGACGGCGCATCCACCGACGGCAGCGTCGATCTCATCCGCCGCCACGCTAATCGCCTCGACGCCTTCGCCTCCGAGCCCGACTCCGGCCAAGCCGACGCCATCCAACGCGCTTTCGCCAAAACCTCCGGTGCGCCCGACGATCTCATGGCGTGGATCAACTCCGACGACTTCTACCTCCCCGGCGCACTCGCCTACGTCGTTCACTACTTCGCCACCCACCCCGAAGTCGACGTGCTCTACGGCCACCGTGTCGTCGTCGACGAACACTCCCGCGAAATCGGCCGTTGGTTCCTCCCCCCTCACGATCCCGAAATTCTCCGCCTCAACGACTTCGTTCCCCAGGAAACCCTCTTCTGGCGCCGTCGCCTTTGGGATCGCGTCGGCGGCATCGATCCTTCGTTTCAATTCGCCCTCGATTGGGACCTTCTCCTCCGCTTCCAAGCCGCCGGAGCCAACATCGTCCGCGTCCCCTACTTCCTCGCCAGCTTCCGCGTCCACTCCGCCCAAAAAACCTCCGCCCAAATCTCCTCCATCGGCCAACGCGAAATCGACGCCCTTCGCCAGCGCACGTTCCGCCGCCCCGTCCCTCCTGCCGAAATAGAAAGCCATTCTCGTCTCTTCCGCTACCTCCGTCACAGCGCCCGGATCGAACTCCTCTGGCGCACGTTCGGCATCCGCGCGCGTTGAGAGATATCCGCAAACGTCTTGGCAACCCTCCCGAGTCACCTCACCGTCGCCGTTTCTTCGCGAATGTCCCCGTCTCCGTCCGCTCTCCCCTGCATCCTCGTCATGCCCGCCTACAACGAGGAGGGCTGCATCGTTCCCGTCGTCTCCGCCTGGCGCGACGAATTCGCCCGGCTCTTCGGCGCCGACTTCCGCCTCGTCGTCGTCAATGACGGCTCCCGCGACAACACCGGAAAACTCCTCGATCAACTCGCCGCCTCCGAATCGCGCCTCATCGTCATCCACCAGAAAAACTCCGGCCACGGCGGCGCACTCCTCCGCGCCTACCGCGAAGCCGTCGCACTCTCGCCCGAGTTCGTCTTCCACGTCGATTCCGACGACCAGTTCAAACCCGCCGACTTCAATCGCCTCTGGTCGCGCCGCCACGAATCGCCCTGCATTCTCGGCTATCGCTCAGTCCGCCACGACGCCCTTCATCGCCTCGTCATCACGCGCATTCTCCGCGTAGTCCTGCTCGCGCTCTACGGCCGCTACCTAAAGGACTCCAACGTTCCCTTTCGCCTGCTCCGCGCCGACTTCCTCGCCGAGGCGCTCGCGGTCATCCCGCCCGACACCTTCGCGCCCAACATCTTCCTCGCCGTCCTCGGCGCGCGCATCGACGCCGACCTGATGCACCTTCCCGTCTCTCACGAGGACCGCAAAACCGGCACCGTTTCCATCGTCCGCTGGAAACTGATCCGCGTCTGCTTCCGCTGCGTCGGCGAACTCTGGCGTTTCCAACAAATCCTCAACGACCACGCTCCCCGCGTGAAATCCGCCGTCCTCACTCCCGCCGTCTGATCCGATGTCGTCGCACCGTTTCGTCATCCTCGGCGCCGGCCCCACCGGCCTCGGCGCCGCCTACCGCCTCAAGGAACTCGGCGTATCCGATTTCCTGATTCTCGAACAATCCGATCACCCCGGCGGCCTCGCCGCGAGTTTCACCGACGAAAAAGGGTTCACCTGGGACATCGGGGGACACGTCCAATTCTCCCACTACCGCTACTTCGACGAGCTCATGCAGCGCGCGCTCGGCGCCGACGGCTGGCTCACCCACCAGCGCGAATCCTGGGCCTGGATGGAAAACCGCTTCGTCCCCTATCCCGTCCAAAACAACATCCGCTACCTCTCCAAGGAAACGATGTGGCGCTGCCTCGAGGGTATCATCACCGCCAATACCTCGGCCGCCACCCGCCCCGCGAATTTCCGCGAATGGATTCTCTCCCGCTTCGGTCCCGGCCTCGCCGAAGTGTTCATGCTCCCCTACAACTTCAAGGTCTGGGCCTACCCGCCGGAGCAGATGGCCCACCACTGGGTCGGCGAACGCGTCGCCGTGACCGACCTCCGCCGCGTCACCAAGAACATCCTCTTCGATCTCGACGACCTTTCCTGGGGACCGAACAACACGTTCCAGTTTCCCAAGCACGGCGGCACCGGCGCCATCTGGCGCAGCGTCGCCGACCTCATTGGGCGCGATCGTTTCCGCTTCGACACGACCGTATCCGAAATCGACGCACAGCAACGCGTCGTCCGCTGCGCCGACGGTTCCGAGTTCCGCTACGATACGCTCATCAACACGCTCCCGCTCGACGTCGCCACGCGCATGTTGGGCTCCGCTCATACGCCGCTCGCCGACGCCGCCGCGCGCCTGAAATATTCCTCCTCCAACATCATCGGCCTCGGCCTCCGCGGCCAGCCATCGGACGCGCTCCGCACGAAATGCTGGATGTATTTCCCCGAGTCCGACTGCCCATTTTATCGCACGACGCTGTTCTCCAACTACAGCCCCAACAACGTCCCCGACATCCGCACGCACTGGTCCCTGATGACCGAAACCAGCGAATCGCCCGCCAAACCGGTCGATCATTCGCGTCTCCTCGAAGACACCATCCAGGGCTGCCTCAACACTCAACTCATCCGCGACCGCAGCGAAATCGTCTCCACCTGGACCTATCGCGCGCACCACGGCTATCCGACACCTTCGCTCGAACGCGACGACATCCTCCGCACGGTCCTGCCCGCGCTCGAAAAACTCCGCATCTTCAGCCGCGGCCGTTTCGGCGCATGGAAATACGAGGTCAGCAACCAGGACCACAGCCTCATGCAGGGCGTCGAACTCGCGAACTACCTCGTTCACGGCATCCCGGAAACCACCGTGCACTTCCCCGAGACCGCCAACGCCAACTGGGGCCGCCGCTAGCGCCTCCTTGTAGGAGCCTGCTTGCAGGCAATGCTCCGCTCCCGCTCTATAATCCCCCCTGCAATTTCAGTTTGTCATTCTGAGCGAAGCGAAGAATCCAGTTGTGCGCGCGCCACCATCGTCACCGCACCGACGTCCTTAGCGAATTTCGTGGCGAATTTATCTTTCATCTCTGCATGACCCCGGCGCCGCTCGATCCTGAAACTTCTCCTTCGCCCCCCGCGCCTTCCGACAACGACGCGCTTATCCGCCTTCTGCGCGAAGAGCTGATCAAAACCCAGCTCATCGTCCTCGATCTCAACGATCGCGTCCTCGAAAAGGAAACCGACAAAGCCGACGCCATCGCCATCCTCGCCCGCGTCGAACTCGTCCTCGAACAAAAGATCGACTACATCACCGAGCTCGATCGCGCCCTCAACGCCCAGATCGCCGACCTCCGCGCCCGTCTCGCCTCGGCCGAAAACGAATCCAAAGCCCGCGAGACCATCATCCAGGATCTCGTCGCGAAACTCGACGTCGCGAACCAGGAAATCTCGCGCATGCACGGCGTCGCCGGCGACTACGCGCGTGACCTGAATCTCACCCGCGAAGCCCTCGCCCGCGAATCCGCCGAACTCGCTCGCACGCGCGGCGAACTCGCCGAACGCACCGCCTCACTCGCGCAAACTTCGGACGACCTCGCCCAAACGCGCGCCCGCCTCGCCGACACCGAACGCACGATCGCCGACCGTGAAGCTTCCCTCGCTCACGAGCGCCGTCGCCTCGAGAAAATCTTCGCCTCCGCGCTCTGGCGTCTCGGCCGTCCCTGGCGCGCACTCTTCGGTCCGAAAGTCTGACGATGTCCACGCCCGGCGAAATTCGGCACGGCCTCGAAACGCCGCACCCTTTCCAACCTGCCGAGGGCTATTTCCGCCTCGAGGGTTGGGCGCTCATCCTCGACGCCGCGCAACCCACGCGCGTCCGCCTTCGTGTCGGCGAAAAGACCTTCGATCCCGAAGCCTCCTTCGACCGCGCCGACGTCGCCGCTGCGTTCCCCAACGACCCGCACGCGCTCCACAGCGGCTTCCGCTTTCTCTGCTACCTTCCTTTCGGCCTCCATCTCGGTTCGATCGAAGCCTCGATTGACACCACAAACTGGATACACGTTCGCACCCTTGCGATTCCCGTCGCCTCGCATCCGCTGCTCGGCGCCTTCGAAAATCCTCCGCCCGACACCCATATCACCGAGCCAACTCGCGTTGCCGGCTGGGCTTTCCATCCCGAATTCACGCTCGCCGATCTCGCCCTCCGCTTCGGCAACACCGAGGTCACCTGCGACCGCGATCTCCGGCGCACCGACGTCGCCCAACTCTTCCCCCAACATCCCGCCGCTTCGACCGCCGGTTTCATCACGTCCGAAAACCTCCCGCGCGGCGCTGGCAAACTCCGCCTCCGCGCCGAATCCACCTGCGGCCGCAACTACTTCCTCGAGTCCGCCCTGCGCGGCGACATCCGCGATGGCAACGCCCCGCGCAATTCCCCCTTCGCCAGCGTCCGCACGCCACTCACCGTTCCGCCCGCGTCCGCGACCCGCTCCACCCACACTACTCACCGCGCCGCGCTCCCGTCGCCCGGCCCGCGCAACATCCTCTTCGCACTCTACGGCGACTTCACCTGCAACAGCGCCCTTCACGTCGCCGCACTCGCCAACGAACTCATCGCCCGCGGCTACGATTGCGTTGTCGCCGGCCCCTCCCACAAAGAAACCGTCACCGCCCTTCCTCGCGCCCGTTTCATGGCGCTCGAGTTCGACGAATGGGAAAATCTGCCCGACTACTTCGTCGATCATAACGGCCCCGCGCTGGTTCACGCCTGGACGCCGCGCGAGAACGTCCGCCGCTTCACCGAACGCATCTGCTCCGCGTATCAGATTTCCCACTTCATCCATCTCGAGGATCACGAGCCCACCCTCCTCGAAACTCATCTCGGCCTCTCCACCTCGGAACTCCTTCAACTTTCCCCCGCCGAACTCGACACCCGCGTTCCCGAACATCTTTCGCACCCGCGTCGCTCCGCCGATTTCCTTCGCCGTTCCGCGGGCGTGACCACCATCGTCGAAAAACTCGCCGAACTCGTTCCGCCCGACGTTCCGCGACTCACCTTCTGGCCCGCCGCCGATCCCACACTCTTCGGCCCACGCGATCCCGATCCCGCCCTGCGCGCTTCGCTCGGCATTGCGCCTGACGACACCGTTCTTTTCTACCACGGCAATGTCCACGCCGCCAACGCCGCCGAAGTCACAGAACTCTACCGCGCCGTCGCCCTCCTCAATCGCCGCGGTCGCCGCACGTTCCTGATTCGCACCGGCCGCGACGATCCCACGTTGATGGAATCCGCCACGCGCGAGATCGGCACTCAACTGCTGCACCTCGGCTTCGTCTCCGCGCACCGTTTCCTCCCCGACCTCATGCGCCTCGCCGATTGCTTCGTGCAACCCGGCCTCCCGGGCGCGTTCAACGACTATCGCTTCCCTTCCAAGCTCCCCGAGTTTTTCGCCATCGGCCGCCCCGTCATTCTTCCGCATACGAATCTCGGCGCCGTCGTGAAACACCGCGAAGACGCCTACGTTCTTCCACGCGCCGACGCCGCCGCCATCGCGGACGCCGTTCTCGAACTCCACCGCGATCCCGCACTCGCCCGCCGTCTCGCCGCCGGCGCGCTCGCTTTCTCCGCCCGCGAATTCTCCTGGTCCCGCAGCGCCGCGCACCTGCTCGACTTCTACCTCGCTCACGCGCCCGCATTGCAGCGTCATCCCGCTTGATCAGACCGACCGCGCTCCGGCACGTTGTAGCGGTGCAAGTTCCCGCTTCACCTGGTCTTTCTCGTGCCCGTTTTGCCCGCATCGCTCTGGCGGTGTGGACCACCGCATGGCTGCTCGCCGCGATCTTCCATGTGACGCAGGGCATCTGGTTGAGCGGCGGAAGGGCCTATCCCGGCGACTTGGGCGACGGCCGTTTCAACCAACTCGTCCTCGAACATGGCTTTCAGACTCTGCGCGGCGTTTACGATTGGAATTCCCCCGGCCAGTTTTTTCCCGCGCGCAACACCCTCGGCTTCAGCGACACCCATGCTGGCACGCTGCCCATCTACGCACTCTTTCGTTCGCTGACGCTCTCGATCGACCGTTCCTGGCAATTCTGGTTTGTCGCCGTCGCCACCCTCAACGCCCTCGCTGCCCTCCGTCTCGTCGCAGCGTTGAAAATCGCCGCATGCCTTCGGGGCCCGATGGTTTTCGCCGCCACGTCTTCGACGATCGTCGTGTGGCTCACCGGCACGCACATGCAGATGCTGCCCTTTTTCCCCCTGCTTCTTGGCTGGAGCGAACTCGTTCGCTGGTGCGAAAACCGCCATCACACGCAACTCCTTTCCGCCAGCGGGTGGTTTGCCTGGCAGTTCGCCGCCGGCCCCTACCTCGCCTTTTTCGGCGCAATCATCACCGTCGCGGTCGTTGCAATCTGGTTCGCTGCTCGACGCTTCCATCCGCCCCAGCTCCACACAATCGCTGGTCGGTCGTCACATCGTCGTTGGATCGCCCCCACCGCCATTGCCGTCGTCGGCTGCGGTCTCGCTGCACTGACGGCCGTCGCTTACATCAAAGCACGCCACACCGGCGTCGCCCGCACGATGGCGGAGATCGATTATCTCACGCCAACTTGGAAATCATGGTTCACCACCTCGCCCGCACACGCCATCTATCCTCTCGGGTGGCCCGGCGGACACCACGATCAGGTTGAACACTCCTGGTTCGTCGGATTTCTGCCTTGGATCGCGCTCGTCGCCGCGCTTGTGCTCGGTTGGAAAAACCGCCGCCGCGCCGCCGGCGTTTGGATGCTGGCGCTCGCCGGCGGCGCCGCCTTGACCGTGCTCTTCTTCACTCGCTGGACCGAAGGAGGGTTCGCCCCATGGGTCGTGCTCGCAGACAAGATCGATGTGCTTCGTGCCTTCCGCGGCAGCGGCCGTGTGGCCGCACTGGTCCACGCGACCATCGCGCTCTCCGCGGCGCTCGTCCTGACTTCTCTCTGGCACCCCGCCGGCTGGCGTCGCGTCATCGCAATCGGACTCGGCTGCGCCTTCGCCCTCGAAGGCCTTGGCACGCGTCAACCCGTCACCGAACTCGCGGTCGCCCGCCAACGCTCCGACGCCATGATCGCCGCCTGGCACAAAGCCGGCACGCGCCCGATCCTTGTATTCGCTTACGGATACGCAAACCAGCCGGACACTTGGCTCAACCTCGATGCCTGGAGCGCGGCGCTGCGCATCAAACAGCGCACCGTCAATGGATTCACCGGTGGCATTCCTCCGTCTCATCACCGCTACATCTGGAATCCCACGCTTGAAAATGCCCGCGAACTCATCGCCGCAACCGGTCTTCCGCCCAGCCACTTTTCGGTCGTCGAGAGCTTCGGCCCGGACGCGAACGCTGCGTTGGAGTTCGAACGTTCGGCAGAACGCCCCGTCGCCCACCTTGCGGACTTCGAGCTGCAGCCCTTCTCCTGGCGTCTCTACGCGCCGCTCGCCGAGTTCCAGGTGGAGGGCGGCACGATGTATCAGTTTACTCCCTACTCGGAAGTGAAGTTTCGCCTCCCGGATGAAGCCGCGAGCATTGAACTGCTCCAAACGATGCGCGCGGGTTCCTACGATCGCGGAGGCCATTCCGACGGTGTCGGAATCACTTGGGTTGTCCTGAACGGCGACGGCACCGAATCCGTCGTGTTTCACGAACACTTCAACGCCCGCGACAACCCCTCCCATCGCGGAATCGTCAGCCGCCGCCTCGATCTTCCTGCCGGCTTTGCCCGCACGCTCGTGCTGCGAGTCGACACCGGCCCCGATGGAGATTTCGCCTGGGACTGGCCGCTCTTCGGCTCGCTTCGCGTCAAATAGCAAGTCACCACCCGATTCACGCCCCAAGCCGACTTGTAATACATTATATTACAACGTCCGCCGTCACTCCCTCCGCGAATCCTCCACGAAAAAGCCGCCCGGATCTCTCCGGGCGGCTTGGTTAATTCGCGTGGTTTGGCGTGATTCGCGGGCGATCCGCTGATCACTCCTTCTTCGACGCCTCGTCGAGAATGTCGCCGAGGTTCATCATGTCGGTGCCGGCGCTGCTGCGGTTGAGCGCTTCGTAAGCCGAGGTTTCGGCCGCGAGCTGCTCTTCCGAGTAGTTGGCCGCCTTGATCGACAGGCCGAGACGGCGCTCTTCGCGATCGATCTTGATCACGCGGGCGCTGACTTCCTGACCGGGCTTCAAGACGTCCTTCACCTTGTCGATGCGCTCCTCGCTGATCTGCGAGATGTGCACGAGTCCGTCGATGCCGTCCTTCAGCTCCACGAAGGCGCCGAACGACGTGATCTTGGTGACGGTGCCCTTCACGACATCGCCGATGCGGAAGAACGAATCGATGTCCGACCACGGATCCGTCTGCAGCTGCTTCATGCCGAGGCTGATGCGCTGCTGGTTCGGATCGACGTCGAGCACGATCGCGTCGACTTCGTCGCTCTTCTTCAGGACTTCCGACGGGTGGTTCACCTTGCGGGTCCAGCTCATGTCGGAGACGTGCACCATACCGTCGATGCCTTCTTCGAGTTCGATGAACGCACCGTAGGTCGTCATGTTGCGGACCTTGCCGCGCACGCGAGCGCCGATCGGATAGTTGTGGCGAACCATGTCCCACGGATTCGGCTCGAGCTGACGGAGGCCGAGCGAGATCTTCTGCTCGTCCTTCTGGATGCCGAGGACCACCGCATCGAGCTCCTGACCAACCTTGAGCAGCTCGGAGGGCTTGGTGATGCGCTTCGTCCAGGACATCTCGGTGATGTGCACGAGACCTTCGACGCCGGGTTCGATCTCAACGAACGCGCCGTAGGGCACGAGGTTGACGACCTTGCCGTGGACCTTCGCGCCGACCGGGAACTTGCGGTCGATTTCGTCCCACGGATTCTTCGTGGTCTGCTTCAGGCCGAGCGAAACGCGTTCTTTGTCGCGGTTCACTTCGATGATCATGACCTGAACTTCCTCGCCCTGCTTGAGCATTTCGCTCGGGTGCGAGATGCGGCCCCACGACATGTCGGTGATGTGGAGCAGGCCGTCCATGCCATCGAGATCGATGAACGCACCGAAATCGGTGATGTTCTTGACGACACCGCGGCGAACTTGGCCGGGTTGAATCGACTCGAGGAGGTTGCGACGCTTCGTGGTGCGCTGCTCTTCGATGAGCTCGCGGCGCGAGAGAACGATGTTCTTCCGCTCGAGATTGATTTTGAGGACCTTGAAGTCGTAGGTCTGGCCGACGTATTGATCGAGGTTCTTGGGCGGCTGCACATCGATGTGCGAAGCCGGCATGAACGCATCGACGCCGATCGAGACGATCAGGCCACCTTTCACCTTGGCCTTCACGCGGCCAGCGGCCACGGAGCCTTCGGGGAACTTGGTGAGGATGTTATCCCAGTTCTTCTTTTGCTCGGCCAAATCGTAGGAGAGAACGGGCGCGCCGTCCTTGCCTTCGAGTTTCTGCACGAGGACCTCGATCGTGGAGCCGATCTGCAGCTCGCCGATGTCGATGAACTCGTTGGCGGGAATAAGGCCTTCGGATTTGCCGCCAATATCGACGACGACTTCGTTCTGGCGGATTTCGGTGATGACGCCCGGAACGATCGAACCTTCCTTCAACTTGTCGAAGGAGGACTGCTCCAGCAGCTCTTGCATGACTGAACTCATATAACGGAGACCCGCGAAACGCCGTCTGCTCCAGAACGTCGATCCGCCGGCCGGTGGCCCGCCGCTAAGCGGCAAGCCGTAGGTTGACTGTTAACTGACGTGTAGCGATCGACGGGAGCACGCGGCGACGTCGACCGAACCGATAGCAAGTGCCGCGAAGGGCCGACATTCCCGAACCCGCTCAAGGCCCGCAAGCCCCAATTTGGATCACATTACGGCGCCACGACCTCTTCGCCGGTTTCCCCCAACTCGGCCTCCAGCGCCGCAAAATACGACCCATACAACCCATGCTCCCGCACCGCGATATCCGTCGCCCCGCGGAAGCCTTCGCTTTCCTCCTGTTCACGCACGACGACAGCCACTTGCGTCACGCCCGGCGTAAACGAATCGATCTTCACCTCCAACGCGTTCTGGCGCGCAATCCCGAACGCCTCCCCCGACCGCAACCCGCTATGCGCACGAATCACCCCTTGAGCGCCCGCCGCACGCGACACCGTGAAATCGATCCGCTTCATCGCCCGCCGCGCCGCCTCGAACACCTCTTTCTGCTCCGCCTGATATTCGCGAATCTTCGGCTGCGGCGCCTCAAACCGCTCCCGCAACCGGGGCGGCAAATCCGCCGACTCGCAGCCCGTGAAAGCAATTGAACCGAACGTCAGGAGGAGAACTAGGAATGCGCGCATGAGAAAGGGTTTCGAAAAATCGATGCCCCACTGCCCTACCACCTTTGTCATTCTGAGCGAAGCGAAGAATCCACTTAGGCGCGCGCCTACCTTCAAACCGTCCGCGCGCCTCAGGCGGGCCTGCCCGCCGAAGCCTTGGCGGAGGCGGGTTGCTGCTGCGACAAACAATGCAGCGTCCCGAGCCCCCAAATAATGTGATAGCAATCGATCGGAATCACTTCGCGCCCCGGGAAACACGCCCCAAGCACCTCGTTCGCTTCCGCATCGCGCTTCGGCTGCCGAAAATTCGGCACCAGCACCGCGCCGTTGATCACGAGAAAATTCGCATAACTCGCCGGCACCATCTGCCCCTTGAACCCAAACGGCTTCGGCATCGGCAGCGTCGCGATCTCGAACTTCTTCCCCTTCGGCGTGCGGAAACTCTTCAGCCGCTCCATCACCTCCTCGAGAATCTTGTGATTCGGATCGCGCTTGTTCTTTTCCACGCACGTCACGAACGCATCCTCGCGGTAGAAACGCGTGATGTCGTCGATATGGCCGTCCGTATCATCGCCGATGATACCTTCGCCCACCCACAGGATCGTCTTCACGCCGAGATAATCCATCAAATTACGCTCGATCTGCTCGCGCGTGAGATGCGGATTCCGGTTCTCGTTCAACAAACACTGCTCGCTCGTCAGCAGCAGCCCCGCGCCGTTCACGTCGATCGATCCGCCTTCCAGGACCATGTCGTTCACGAAGCGCCGCATCTTCAGCTTCTTCGCGATGCTCGGCGGGATCTCGTTGTCCAAATCATACGGCGGATACTTGTCGCCCCACGCATTGTAAGCCCAATCCGTGATCGCGACTTCACCGGTCTTGTCGTTCTTCACGAAGATCGGCCCGTGATCGCGGCACCACGCGTCGTTGGTCGGATGATCGTAGAACGTCACCCGCGACATCTCCGCGCCAGCCTTCTCGCAAAACCGCTTCGCCCGAGCCTGCAGTTTCTCCGCGCAGTTGATCCGCACGTCCTGAAACCGGCTGATCGCCGCCACAAACGTCGCAAACGCCTCCGGCACCGGGCGAAATTGCCCCGGCCACGACTTGCGGTTATGCGGCCACGAAAGCCAAACGGCCTCCTGCGGCTCCCACTCCGCCGGCATGCGAAAACCGAGCGCGGACGGTGTTTGTTTCATTTTGGATGTCTTGGCCACGGATATCTCGGATTAGACAGACGCCTCGCGCAACGATCGCAAAGACCGCAGAGGACCCAGCGCCTGCCTCCCTTCGCGTCCTCTGCGTCCTTGGCGCGAGATCAGGTTTTTAATCGATAAACCGCTTCGTCAGGTTCTCGTAAGCATCGATCCGCCGATCGCGCAAAAACGGCCAGTGCGTGCGCGTCACGTCGACCTTACCCAACTCCACCGGCACGATCATGACTTCTTCTTTATCGATGCTCGCTTTCGCGAGAATCTGACCACTCGTCCCCGCGACGAAGCTCTGGCCCCAAAACTCGATCCCGGGCCCGCCCACCTTCTCGAGCACTTCCGTGCCGATGCGATTCACCGCCGCGACATAACAGCCGTTCGCGACCGCATGACTGCGCTGGATCGTCTCCCACGCGCCATGCTGGTTCTCGCCGTATTCTTCTTTCTCGCCCGGATGCCAGCCGATCGCCGTCGGATAAAACAGGATTTCCGCACCCTGCATCGCCGTCAGCCGCGCGCCTTCGGGATACCATTGGTCCCAGCAAACGAGCACGCCGATCTTGCCGAACTTTGTGTCCCACGCGCGAAAACCCGTGTCCCCCGGCGTGAAATAGAACTTCTCGTAGTAAAGCGGATCGTCCGGAATGTGCATCTTTCGATACACGCCCAACAACTTCCCATCCGCGTCGATGATCACCGCGGTATTGTGATACAGCCCGCTTGCGCGCCGTTCGAACAACGAACCGATGATCACGACTCCGTGTTTCTTCGCGACTTTCTGCAGCGCCACCGTGCTCGGTCCACCTGGAATCGGCTCGGCCAGCTTGAAGTGCTCGTGGTCCTCGCTCTGGCAGAAATACTGCGAGCGAAACAATTCCTGCGTGCAGATGATGTTCGCGCCTTGCTTCGCCGCTTTTTCTGCAAGCTCGATCGTCTTCTTCAGGTTCTCCGCGGGATTCGGCGAGCAGGCGTGCTGAAGCAACCCAAGCTTCACCGTCGTGCCGCGCGTGGACGGATGGCTGTAGCCTGCTCCGCCCGGAAGTTTCGTGCGCCGATTTTTCATCACTCAATAGACAACCTTATTCAGCGGATATTCAACTATCCCTTCCGCTCCGAGCGCCTTCAGCTGCGGGATGATTTCCCGCACCACACTCTCGTCGATGATCGTTTCGATCGCGACCCAGTCCGGATTGCTCAGATGCGAAATCGTCGGATTGCGCAGCGCGGGCAGCGCCTGCACCAGCTTTTCCAACGAGGCCCGCGGCAGGTTCATCTTCAAACCGACCTTCGTCTCCGCCTCGAGCGCCCCCCGCAAGAGCAGCGCGATCATCTCAATCTTCTTCCGCTTTTCCGGATTCTCCCAACTCGCCTTGTTTGCGATGAACTTCGTGTTGGTTTCCAGCAGCGTATCCACAATCCGGAGCTTGTTCGCTCGCAGCGAACTGCCCGTCTCCGTGATGTCCACGATCGCGTCCACCAGGTCCGGCACTTTCACCTCAGTCGCGCCCCAGGAAAACTCCACCTGAACCGGAATTCCTTTCTGCTCGAAATAACGCTTCACCGTCCCGACGAGCTCGGTCGCCACGCGCTTGCCCGCGAGTTGCTCCGGTTTCGTGATATCCGACGCCTCCGGCACGCACAGCACCCAACGCGATTTCTGCGTCGATGCGCGGCTGTAAACCAAATCGCACACTTCGACCACGTCGGACTCGTTCTCCTTGATCCAGTCGCTGCCCGTCAGTCCGCAGTCGAAAAACCCGTGCTCCACATACCGGCTGATTTCCTGCGCGCGCACGAAGCGGCCGTCGAGTTCATCATCGTTGATCGACGGCTTGTAGGAGCGCGAACTGGTCGTGATCTTCCAGCCAGCTTTGCCGAACAGATTTTTGGTGGACTCCTCGAGACTGCCTTTCGGCAACCCGAGCATCAGAAGCGGTTTTCGAGCGGACACGCGCGTCACGCTCACATGGCACAACTCGCCTTCAAGAAAATTCTCGTTCTCGGCAATTCCCTGATCTCTCCGCGGCTATTCGCTTTTGACAAATAGCATTGTAAAATTCACATACCCCCGGAACGCATCGTTCCCCCTTTCCAATGCGCGCTGAACCGAAACCGTTGGTCGTTGTAGTCGAAGACGAAGTCGAACTCGCCAACCTCATCGCCGAGCATCTCGAACGCGCCGGCATGCAGACTCAGATCTGCAACCGCACCGCGCACGCGCTGCGTTTCCTCAAACATAACTTCGCCAACCTCCTGTTGCTCGACATCAGCCTGCCCGACGGGAGCGGATTCAACCTCCTCGACGAGCTCAAAGCCGCCGACATCAGCGTCCCGGTTATCTTCCTCACGGGCGAAATCACCGAAACGACCAAAATCCGCGGCCTCGAATCCGGCGGTGACGACTACATCACCAAACCTTTCAGCTACGCCGAACTCGTCGCCCGTATCCGCGCAGTATTACGCCGCGCCGAGTCGAAATCCGACCACAATCTCACCAAAAACGTCCGCATTGGCGATCAGCCATTCGACTTCTGCGGCGCCAAAGTCACCCCCGACCGCCTCGAGATCGCGTTTCCCGACGGCACGATTCAAAAAATCGGCCGGAAAGAATTGGGCATTCTTGCCTACCTCAACGCCAATCAAGGCACCGTGATCACGCGCAAAGCCCTCATCCACTCCGTGTGGGGCATTCACGCCGACGTCCGCAGCCGCTCGCTCGACCAATACGTCGTAAAGGTCCGCGAGCTCTTCAAAGAGCACGGCCTCGACCTCTCCGCCTTCCGCACCGTTCACGGCATCGGCTACATCTTCGACCCCGCCGGCGTCTCGAAAGAAGGCCGCGAGTAGTTTCTGTAGCGGAAAGCGTGAGCTTTTCGCAGCGCCCGTTCGGCATTCGACACAAGATCGCCGTCAACGCTCCCGCCGCCCTTCGCCCCTAAAACAATTCGCCCTGCATCGCCTTCGTCGGCGGCTGCACCGGCATCGTTGCCGCGCTCCCTGCCGTATCCGCTTTTCCACCACCACCGGCCGCCGCCCCATAGCGCTTCCTCGCCTCCACCCCCGTCGACTTCATTTCGAATTCGTCGAGCAATCGAAACAACTCCTCCGGCTGCGGCGTCCGCCATTCCGGTTTCACCGGCGGCAAATTCAGATTCAGCGTCGTCAGCTTCAGATTCGTCCTCAGCCGATCCGCGCTCGCCGCCACCGCCTCGCGAAAGCGCTCCGGTTTCAACTCCGCCGCTTTCTCCAGCACGCATTCCACGCTCCCGCCGCACTCCGCCAGCCACTTCGACGCCGTTTTCGGCCCCACGCCGTCAAGACCCGGTATGTTGTCCGACGTGTCACCGACGAGCGCCAGGTAATGCGCGATCTGCTCCGGCGGCACACCAAACTTCTCCCGCACGCCCGCCGCATCCAGCAAACGCCAGCCGAGCTTCGGATTCGCCGACGGCGGCGGCAGCATGATCTTGATCTTCTCGTCGACGATTTGCGCGAAATCCTTGTCGCTCGAAACGATCAGCACGTCGTGCCCTTGCTTCGCCAGACTCACTGCCTCCGACGCCAGCAAGTCGTCGCTTTCCACGCCATCTTCCTCGATCCCCGCCAGCCCCATCGCGCGCGTGAGCGCCTTGATCGGCTCGATCTGCTGCCGCAGCGGATCCGGCATCGGCTTCCGCTGCGCCTTGTATTCAGCCAGCAACTTCAACCGATCCTGCGATTCACCCAGATCGAAAAACACCAGCGTCGCGTCCGGCTTCTCCTGGTCGATCAGCTTCCACAGCGACTTTACCCACCCATGCAACGCCCCCGTCGGAAACCCCTTCGACGACGTTAGCTCCGGCAACGCATGGAAACACCGATACGCCAGGTTGAATCCGTCCACCAGCAGCCATTTCGCCATGTGCCGAACACAGCCCCGCTCGCTCCTCGGGTCAAGTGGCGGCGCGCCTTCGCCGAATTAAGGCTCTCCGCTGGTGCGTTCGGCCCAAAATGGTGCCATTCCTACTACTCGCGATTCAGCCTCTCCTGCGCCTCGCGCGCCTTCTGCTCCAACTTCCCCCCGTGCTCGGCGTCGACCAGTTCTTCCAGCGCGGCAATGGCCGTCCGTCCCGCGTCACGCATTTTTCGATACGTCGCAAGCGCCGCCTTCCACCCCGCGAGCACGTGGTCCTTCCGCTCACCGCTCGCAAGCTGCGCTTCCGCATTCGCGCCCAAATAGGCCGCGAGCAGCAGAGCCGACATTTCCTGCGCCTCCGCGTCCTCTTCCGGCACTTCCATCACCCACGGCGCCACCTCGCGGCCCAATGTCACGGCCACTTCTTCGCTCCGCTCCACAAACCGAATCACCACCCCGGCCGCTTCCGCCGCCTTTTGCCCCGTGATCTCCGTGTCCAGCACCCGCACCGCTGCGGCAAACTCCTGCCGCGTGGGCATCGGTTCGATGGGCGCATACTGCGCCGCCACCTCGCCGAAATGACCGTCGAGTCCCCCGCGGTTCGCCGTCAGCAGCCCGACGACAAACCGCTTCAAATCCGCGATTCCTTCATCCAACGGACTGCGCGCGTAAGTGTAGCGCACCTTCATAATCGTGCCGCGATATCCCGTCAGACCCGAAATCGTGATCAACACCTGCCCTTTCATCACGATGCGATGTGCCACGATCGTCGCGAGGCCTTTGCCACTCGGCTCCTCGCGGATCACCGCTGACGGCAAAATCTCCTCCACTTCCCCGCCGCGTTCCTTCCACACCTCCTTCAACTCGGCCGCCGTCTGCGCCGTCAGCCGCAGCATCACCTCGCTGTCGCCTCCCGTCGGAAGGTCCGTCACTCCTCCGCCATACGCATACGCCGTCAGCGTTTTCTGCTGATCATTCGTGTAGCTCACCGACACCCCGAGTTCCGCCTGCTCGTAAACGTGTTCGCCGGTCCGCACCCAACCACCGCATTCATCGGGAAACTCCAATCCCGTCCTCGGCTCCACATAGGGCGCGGCCCACATGGGCCCAACCAGCGCCCAAGCCACCACGCACACCAAGATTCGCATCGTCACGCGTGCACGTTGGCTCATTCCTTCACGCTCGCACGCGCAAAATCCTCGCCCCGGTTCGCTACTCCCGTTCCTCGCTGCCGCCCGGCGTCACGATCGAGGGATTCCGATAAGCCGAATTCGCTGTGACTTCACGCAAGTGCTGCTTCTTCGGCGATCCGCCCGGGCTCACCAGATTCGCCGTCACGAAAATCAGCAGATTCCGCTTCTGCGCACTTTCGCCTTTGGACCGAAACGCCCGCCCCAGAAACGGCAGGTCACCAAGGATCGGCACTTTGTCGTTCACCTTCTTCACTTCCTCTCGCGTCAGCCCTCCCATCACCAGCGTCGCCCCATCCCAAATCGTAACTTTCGTCGATATGTCCCTCACCGAAAAAATCGGCTGATAAAATCCCGACGGCACCGTCACCGTCGTGCTCCCCGAAATCGCGATGCTCGGCCCGCCGTATTCCACAAAGCCGTCGAACTCCGTCACACGCGGATTCAAATCGAGGCTGATGCTGTAATCGTCCTCCTCCACCGTCGGCGTCACGCGCAACTCCACGCCAACGTTGCGCGCCGTAAACTCCTGCGGTGTCCCGGCCGTGATCGCCACACCCGCCGAACCGCCTCCGCTCGCACTGCCCGTTCCCACCTGACTCTGCGTCTGCCCAAAACTCTGCGGATAACGCATCTCTTGCGCCACCGTGATCGTCGCCGGATTGCCCGACAACACCGTCACTTTCGGGGCGCTCAACAGGTCCGTCCCTTGTTGCTGCGACAGCGCCCTCACCACCGCATTCACATCGAATTCCCCAATCACACTCGCAATCGCTGCGAGCGGTCCCGCTCCCAGCGCCAAATCCGGCGCACCCGGAATTCGCGGCGCGTTGTTCACGATCGGAATGTTGATCTCCTGCTGCGTCGCGTCCTCGCCTTCATCCTGCACGCCGTTGTTGTTCGCATCATTGAACGCCGCCGGCCGCACGATCCGTCCTTGCTGATTCGATGTCGTGTGGCTGAAGGCCCCCGACAGCGCCCGCGCATTCGTCGCATACACCGCCTGCGCTCCCGCATTCCGCTGCGTCGTCTTCGTCGAAAGATGCCAGTTGACGCCCAACTCCTCGAGCGCGCCTTCCTGCACTTCCATGAACTTCGCCTCGATCTCCACCTGCCGAACATCGTTGTAGCGATTCAGGATGTTGCGAATGCGATCCAGGTTTCGCGCCGTGTGCGTCACGATCAGCGCCGATCCGTCGAACGCCAGACTCGATCCCGGCGTCCCGTCGAAATTCACTCCCGCCTGCTGCAGGAATCCGCGAATCGCCCCGCCTTCCGCTGCGACCGTCGCCGCGGGTTCATTGCTTGCCCCCGCCGAAGAAAACGGATCCGCCCGCGCCTCCGCCGCTCCCGCTCCGGTCATCCGCAAGACCGTCGCGCGCGCCACCGGGAAAAACGCGGTCTCCAACGCCGTCGTCTCGCCTCCCGGCCGCACCACCACCGCGTCCGCCTGCACCTCATATTGATAGCCCACCGCTTCCGTCACAAAATCCAGCACGCGTCTCAACGTCGTGTTTCGCAGCGCGATCGTCACCGTCGGCGCCTGGTTCGCCGAATCCAACAGCACGATGTTCACCCCACGCGGAAACGAGTCCGGTTCGTCGATCTCTTCCGAAATCGCACTCAACGCCGTCACCACCTGCCCGATTTCCACCCGCGTGAAATTCACGTGCGGCACCACCATCCGGTTTAGTTTCTCCTCGAGCGGAGCCGCATCCGCCAATCGCGCCGCTGCCCGCCCGCGCTCCACAAACACCCGCGGGCGCTCCCAACTCCGCGCCACATCCTCCAACAACTCACCGCGGGTCCGTTCGCGGCGACTCGCCGAACCCACCCGCTCCACCTTTTCGATCCTTCGCAGAAATTCCTCCGCCTCGCCATTCTCCGGCTCGCGGGCCTGCACCGCCTCAAACGTCGCTCGAGCCGCCGCATACTCTCCCGCCAGAAACTGCGCTCGCCCTTTCGCCACCCATCGCCGCAAGTCCTCTGCCCCATCCGCCTCGCTTTGCGCTGCCATCGGGTGCACCGCGAACGCGCCGACCGCGCACCCAACAAGATAAAGCCAAACCTGGATCGTCCTCATAAGTTTATCGTTCGCGCACCGCCGCGATCCTCACCGCCTCTCCCCGGCCGGGACTCTCTTTCACCAGTTCGATCTCGAGCGGCGACTCCTCGATTCTCGTTACGCGATAGGTAATTCCCTCGAACGCGATCTCCTCGCCCACCCTCACCTCGCGCTCCTCGTTCGTTCCCGCCGGCTTCAACACCGCCACCGGATCCGACAACCACTTCCGCTCGGAACTCGTCAGCCAGATCATTTCGCCGCTCCGTTCATCCCGCACCTCCGCCTTCGCCACCAGGGTTCTGACCGCCATGCTGTCCGGCCACACCCGCTCCGACCGCTCAATCACCAGCGTTTCGATTACCACCTCCGACTCCGAAATCCGTTTTCCCGCTCCGGCCAATATCACCCCGCTCGTCGCCACCTCTTCAAACACACCCAAGTCACCCGCTTCCGTCGCCACGAATCCGACCAGTTGCACCCGATACGGCTCCGCCTTCGCCCGCACGAGTTCGAACGCCGCCGCCGTTCGCGTATCCGAATCCTGAATGCGCAAAGCTTCCGCCTTCGGCTTCACCCAGCTCGTGCTCAATCGCCCGGTCGTCGCATCATAAAAAATATCCGGCGGCGTAAACACCTCGTAGCTCCATTCCGTTTCTTCACTCACCCGCGGCGCCGCCCACCGCCTCGCGACCACCTCCTCGGGATGCGCATCCTGCGTCTCGTCCCGTGTTCCCCATCCCGCCAGCTCTCCTCCTCTCAGCGGCTCCAACCATTCGACCGTCACCGAAAACTCCGACGACGTGCTCGCGACCAAGCGCGCTTCTTCCGCACTCCCCGTCTGCCCTGTCGTCACCGGCTCTATCTCCACCGCCGTCACCGCCAGCGGCAACTTCACCTCGGCCAGTCGATTCAACACGTCTCGCAACACCTCTGTCCCGCCAACAAACCTCACCCGATACGCCGTCGCTCTGATTTGATTCGCTTCTTCCAGCGACCATCTCCGATCCACCACGAAGGTATCTGCCTCGCCCCGCCCTCGCCCGCCTCCTCCCGACGAGCCTCGCTCGCATCCGACGATCTCTTGCGGCGCCGCCTCGAACAACGCCAGCAACACCGCCTCCGCCAGCTCTCGTTGTCGAGCCACTTCACCAATTCTCTCCCGCTCCGGCCCCGCGTGCGCGAATCCCGCAAACCCGAATCGCTCCTCCTCCTTCACGTTCACGCCCGCCAACGCCGCGCGTGCTCGCATACGCTCAACCAGCCCCGCAACTTCGAAAAACGCCTCCTCCGTCCGCATCGCGTTGTCCGCTTCATGCTCGATCCGCCCCATTTGCGACGCGCCCCACCACCGGTCGATCTCCGCCGCCCGCGTCTTCATTTCCACTTCGATTGCGGCCAGTCCTTCCTCCGTGAGCTCCGCCTTGTCCGCCAACGCCCGCCACTCGCGTTCTTTCGCTGTGAGTTCACCGCGCACTCGCGTTAGCGACCCGACTTCCCGCCATAGACCGATCATCGCCACCACCGCCCAGGCTCCGATCACGACGACCCCCGCCGCCGCCCGCCACGTTCGGATTCGGCGCCTGCGTGTCACCGCACCGCCTCCTCATCGCTCGCCGTCATTCTCCACGACGCCTCCAGCACGAGTGTAACATCGAAGCCGAGCACCCCCGCACGGCGGTTATCGAACCGCGGATGCTCCACCGCCGCGATACTCCGCGACGCCTCCAACCGTTCGAGCAACCGCCGCACTTTTTCATAGCTGGTCGCATTCGCCCTTTCCGTTGGACGCACCCGATCCAGCATCCGCCCACTCACCGTCACGCGCAGCAGCTCCGACTCATCCGTTGCGCCGCGCCCGTTTCTGCTCTCCGTCTCCTCGATCGTCAGCCGGTCGAGCCACGTATCTTCCACCGTCTGCAACACCTCCTGCAGTTCCGCGAAAAACCGCGCCCAAGCCGTCCGCGCTTCAACCACACCTCGCAGCTGTTTTTCCCGCGCCTCCAGGCGCTCGAGTTTCTCGCGATTCGCCAACACCCGCCTCTCCATCGCGCGCCATGGTCCAAGTCGCGCCGCCATTTCCTCCGCGCGCGCTTCCGCCACGTCCTTCGCTTCACGGATCGGCCAGATCGTCAGCGTCAAAGCGGCCAGCACCCCCACCGCCGCAACCTTCCAACGCCCTTTCCACCGACTCGCCTCCGCCGCCCGTCGATATCTCACCGGCAAGAGATTCGGCCTCCTCTCGCCTTCGCGCGCCGCCACCGCCAGCCCGACCGCACTCGCCAACTGCCCGGACACGATGCTCGCCCCTTCTTCCACCGCTCTCGCACCCAACTGCACGCGTCGCAAGGGCTCGAATCGCCTCACCGGCAACTTCGCCACCTCGCCCAAACTCACCCTCCACGCCTCCAGCTCAGCCAACGCCCCATTGAGCAAAATCGTTCGCGGCTCCAGCACCACGCCTTGCCGCCGGGCATGCGCGATCGTCCGCACCATCTCGGCCTGCAAACGCGCGGGAAAATCGGCCGAGATCGACAGTTGATTCAACGTCCGCACGAAAAGCCGTGCGCCGTGCGCGAACATCAAATGCGTCGAACGCGTTCCCACCTGCACGAGGAGCGCTCCTTCCGCCACCGATTCCGGATGATTCCACCGCAGGCAATGCCACAGCGCCACGCACGCCGGCGTCACCTGCACCACGTCCAGACCCGCTTCGTCTGCCCCCGCACACAGCTGCTCGACCACACCCACCTTCGCCGCCGCGAGCATCAACTCCAGGTCCGGCCCGCTCTCATCCAAAACGAGGTGATCCCACACCACTTCGTTCAACGCATACGGGATGTTTTGCGCCGCTTCGAACTCCACCGCTTTCGCCCGCCTCGCCCCCACAATCGCCGGAGTTCGCACAAACTTCGTCAGCGCCACATTCCCCGGGATTCCGACATGCACCGCATCATCGCCCGCTTTTTCACCGATCTTCGCCAACGCAGCCGCCACTCCGACCAACCAGGCACTTTCGCTTTCCAACTCTCCATTCAGCGGCTCGATTCCCCATTCTTCCAACATCAACTCATCCCTGCCGCCGACGCACCGAGCCCAACTCACATCGCTGACGCCTACATCGACCACCCAACACCGCCCCCACGTCCTCCGCCCTCGCCTCATGTCGCCAACCTTTCTGCCCCTTCCGCCATTTCGCGTCCGCTGCACACGCCGCGTATCGCAGACCGCTGCGCCGCAAACCGCCGCGACGCGTGCAGCCGCGACCGTAAAACAAGAACATTGCAGGATTCTTGCATGAAGTGGACGCGCCGACTTTGCGTAAGTCATTTGCGCCGTCACGCTCAATTTCACGTTGTGCGACTTCCGCCCACTCTCACGCTCCGCTCCTCTCCTTTCTAACTTCTACCATGTCTGCTGCGCTGCCCTACAAAATAGCCGTTCTCGTCTTCCTCGAAAACGCCGCGGGCCAGCACCTGCTCCTTCTTCGCGCCAAGCCGCCGAATCTCGGCGTCTGGAGCCCCATCGGCGGCAAACTCGAAACCGCCATTGGCGAATCCCCATTCGAGTGCGCCGTCCGCGAAACACGCGAAGAGACCGGCCTCGAAATCTCCACCGCCGACCTGCACCTTTTCGCCATGATCGCCGAGAAAGCCTACGAGGGCCAATCGCACTGGCTCATGTTTCTTTTTCGCTGCCGCCTGCCCATCGCCTCCCTGCCCGCCGATATCCACGAGGGCCGTTTCGGCTTTTTCACCCGCGACGAAATTTCCGCCCTGCCGATTCCCGAAACCGACCGCAACGCCCTCTGGCCCATCTACGATCGCTACCGCGACCGCTTCGTCGCCCTCCGCGCCGATTGCGCCCCCGGCAAACCCGTCGCCGTCGAAATCGAGGAGATTATCTAGCCCTCCTCGCACCGACCCGCGCGCCCGCTGTCCGCGTCCGCCGCTGGGCAACAAACACTTGATTTCTCCCATAACCGCCGGACACTTCACCGTTCATCTCAAAACGAACCACTCTCGTGAGTAAGAAGCCCACTCCCACCGCCGACAAAAAAGCCCAGGACGGCGTCACACGCTCCGACTACGCCCGAGCCGATATCAACGCGAGCCTCAGCCGCGACGAGAAGATCGAGCTCTACCGCAAAATGGTTCGCATCCGCCGCTTCGAGGAACGCAGCCTCCGCGCCTATCAGGCCAAAAAGATCGGCGGCTTTCTCCATCTCTACATCGGCCAGGAAGCCGTCGCCGTCGCTTGCTGCTCCCTCATGGGCAAGAACGATCACGTGATCACCGCGTATCGAGATCACGGACACGCCATCGCCGTCGGCATGGACACCAAGCCGCTCATGGCCGAGCTCTACGGCAAGATCACCGGTTGCTCCAAAGGCAAGGGCGGCTCGATGCACTACTTCGCACCCGATAAAAACTACTGGGGCGGCCACGGCATCGTCGGCGGCCAGATCCCGCTCGGCGCCGGTCTCGCCTACGGCATCAAATACAAGGGCCTGAAGGGCGCTTCGATGGCATTCATGGGCGACGGCGCGGTCAACCAGGGCGCCGTTCACGAGGCCTACAATCTCGCCGCCCTCTGGAAACTCCCCGTCGTCTTCGTCATCGAAAACAACGGCTACTCCATGGGCACCAGCCAGGCCCGCTCCTCCGCCGGCGATCTCGCGCGTCGCGCCGAGGGTTATCACATGGATTGGGGACAATGCGAAGGCCACGATCTCTACGAGGTTCGCGCCACCATGGATAAATTCCTCCGCGCCGCCCGCGACGAATCAAAGCCGTCCATCGTCGAAATCCGCACCTACCGCTACCGCGGGCACTCCGTCGCCGATCCCGACAACACCTACCGCAGCAAGAACGAGATCGAGGAATACCGCCGGACGAAGGATCCGCTCCAAGTCTTCCAACAGATCCTCGTCGCCGAAGGCGTGCTGAACGACGGGATCATCGAAAAAATCGACACCGAAGCCCGCGCCGAAGCCGACGCCGCCGCCGACTTCGCCGAAGCCAGCCCGTTCCCCACCGTCGAAGACATCCAAAAGGACGTTTACTGGGAGGCCGACAACCCTTCCGAACGTAAATCCCAAGGCCGCCTCTTCTTCGACTGAGCTGCGCCGAGCTCGTCTCAAATTTCAAATCTCGAATCTGAGATCCCATCCATGCCTGCCATTTCCTACCGCGAAGCGCTGCGCCACGCGCTGGCTGAAGAAATCGAACGCGATCCCAACGTCGTCATCCTCGGCGAAGAAGTCGCCCAGTTCAACGGCGCCTATAAGGTCACCGAGGGACTCCTCGCCAAATACGGCCCTCAGCGCATCGTCGACACGCCCATCAGCGAAGCCGGCTTCATCGGCGTCGGCCTCGGCGCCTCGATGCTCGGCGTCCGCCCCGTCATGGAGCTGATGTTCTGGTCGTTCTACTCCGTCGCCTTCGACCAAATCCTCAACAACGCCGCCAACGTCCGCTACATGTCCGGCGGCGCCATCAACGTTCCCATCGTCATCCGCGGCCCCGCCAACGGCGGCACCAACGTCGGCGCCACTCACTCGCACACGCCCGAAAACGTCCTCGCCAATCATCCCGGCGTGAAGGTCGTCGTGCCTTCGACCCCCTACGACGCGAAGGGCCTGCTCAAATCCGCCATCCGCGACAACGACCCGGTCTTCTTCCTCGAAAACACCCTCCTCTACGGCGAGAAGGGCGAGGTTCCCGAGGGCGAATACCTCATCCCGCTCGGCCAGGCCGACATCAAACGCGAAGGCACCGATCTTACCATCGTCACCTACGGCCGCTCCGTCCTTCACTCGCTGAAAGCCGCCGAAATCCTCGAAAAGGAACACGACATCTCCGTCGAAATCGTCGACCTGCGCACGATCCGCCCCCTCGACATCGACACGGTGCTCAAGTCCGTCGCCAAAACCCACCGCGTCCTCATCGTCGAAGAACAAAAGCCTTTCGCCAGCGTCGGCTCCCAACTCGCGTTCATGATCCAGAAGGAAGCGTTCGACGAACTCGACGCCCCGATCAACCGGCTCGCCACCGTCGACGCCCCCGCGATCTACAGCCCGCCGGTCGAAATCGAGCAGCTCCCCAACCCGCAACGCGTCCTCAAAGCCGCCCTCGAAACCGTCGCCTAACCTCCTGCTCCGGGCTCTCAACCCTCAACTCTCATCTCTCAACTCTCACCTTCCGCCCCATGGCCAACATCATCGACATGCCGAAACTCAGCGACACCATGACCGTGGGCACCCTGGTCAAGTGGCTGAAAAAGGAAGGCGACGACGTGAAGACCGGCGACATGCTCGCCGAAGTCGAAACCGACAAGGCCACGATGGAGCTCGAGAGCTTCTTCGACGGAAAACTCCTCAAAATCTTCGTCGCCGACGGCTCCCAAGTCGCCATCGGCGATCCGCTCTGCGCCATCGGCAAAGAAGGCGAAAAAGTCGACGCCCCCGCGCCCAAAGCCGCACCCGCGCCCGCCGAAAAACCTTCCGACAACGCCAAGCCGTCCGCCGAAGGCGCCGCGACCACCTCCAAAAACGAGACCGAAGCTCAACCCGCCAAGCTCCCCGCGTCCGCTCCCGCTTCGGCTGCTCCCGCTCCGGCGCCCACCTCGCCCGCTCCGCGCAGCGAAGGCGCCCGCGTCAAAATCTCCCCCCTCGCCCGCAAGCTCGCCGAAGAAAAAGGCATCGACTACTCCCAAGTCACCGGCTCCGGCCCCGGCGGCCGAATCGTCCGCGCGGATATCCTCGCCGCCGAAAAGAATCCGCCCGCCAAGAAATCCGGTGGTGCATTCACCGGCGGCACGCCCGCTCGCACCGGCCCAATCCAAGACGAGCGCACCGTTCCCGTCTCCAACATGCGCGGCGCCATCGCCCGCCGCCTGCTCGAGTCGAAAACGCAGTATCCGCATTTCTACGTTGAAATCGAAGTCGACGCCGCCCCGCTCCTCGCCTTGCGCGAACAGCTCAACACCGGCCTCGAAAAGGAAGGCGTCAAACTCTCCGTCAACGACTTCATCCTCAAAGCCAGCGCCGAAGCGCTCCGTCGCGTCCCGCAGGTCAACGCCTCCTGGGAAACCGCGCCCAACGGCCAGGGCCAGATCCGCTACCACGGCGCCGCACACGTCGCGTTCGCCGTCGCGATCGAAGACGGTCTCATCACACCCGTTATCCGCGACGCTCACCAGAAGTCCGTTTTTCAAATCAGCCCCGAAGCCAAGTCCCTCGGCAAACTCGCCAAGGACAAAAAGCTGAAGCCCGAGCAATTCACCGGCGGCACGTTCTGCGTCTCCAACATGGGCATGATGGGCGTCTCGCGTTTCAGCGCGATCATCAACCCGCCCAACGCCGCCATCCTCGCCGTTGGCTCCACGATCAAGAAGCCCGTCGTGAAAAACGACCAGATCGTCGTCGGCCACGTCATGGCGCTCACGCTCTCGTGCGATCACCGCGTCGTCGACGGCGCGGTCGGCGCTCAATACCTCGCCGCCCTGAAACAGCTGCTCGAGTCTCCCGCGCTCCTCTTGGTCTAAGTCACTCGCCCGCGGGAAAACGTCTCCTCACCGGATAGGCCTTCGTGTCTATTCGTGACCCTTCGTGGTTCAAAATCACGCCCCCATGCCGCGCCCGCTCCACCTCATCGTCGCCTGCGCCGAAAATCGCGTGATCGGCCGCAACGGCCAGCTCCCCTGGCGCATCCCGGAGGATTGGCGTTTCTTCAAAAAACAAACTGCCGGCACCACCGTCATCCTCGGCCGCATCAGTTTCCAATCCTGGAAAAGCATCCTCGACGACAACCGCCACGCCATCGTTCTCACGCGTAATCACGCGCTCGCCCGCGATCGCGTTCAAGTCGCCAGCTCCCTGCCCGCCGCTCTCGCGCTCGCCGAGCAATCGTCCCGCAACATCTACATTTGCGGCGGCCAGCGCGTCTTCGAAGAAGCGATTTCTCTTCCCCAAGCCACGCGCCTCTACCTCACCTTCATCCACGCGCAGGTCGACGGCGACCGCACCTTTCCGGAATGGCGCCACGAATTTCCCCGCGTGCTTTCGCAACGCGAAAGCGCCGACGAAAACTTCCGCTACACGTTCTACACCCTCGGCCGGCACGCCCGCGGGTGAACCCGAACATTTCGACTCCGTCGTTCGCAGCCCCTTCCCCCGCGGAGTGCAGGACGGGGTCTCCCGACCCCGCCGCAGAATTCCACGAACGTTCGAGCTGCTTCGGCGCTACCCTGTTACCCTACGGTTTCGTTTCCTTCCGGCCTCCACTGCTCCAACACCGCGCGCAGTTCGTCGATCATCACGGGCTTGCTGAGGTAGCGATCCATGCCGACTTCGAGGCACCTCGCCTCGTCGCCTTTCATCGCGTTCGCCGTCATCGCCACGATATACACCGGCTTTCTGCCCGCCGCCCGCTCGCGTTCGCGGATTCGCTGCGTCGCTTCATAACCGTCCATCTCCGGCATCTGACAATCCATCAGCACGATGTCGTAAGCCGCCGCCTCCAGCGCTTCGAGCGCCTCGATCCCATTCGCGACGCTCGTCGCCGAACATCCCAAGCGGCGCAACATCCCGAGCGCCACTTGCCGGTTCACCGTATTGTCCTCGGCCAACAGGATTCGCGCGCGCGACACATGCTCCAGTTTTCCCACCCCTGCGCCCGTTTCCACGGTCTTGCTCGTTCGCGGCGACACGCCATTCAACACACTCGCTAACGCATCGAACAACCGCGACTGCCGCACCGGTTTCGCCAGCGCCACATCGAAACCGTGCGCCAGTGGCCCTTCGCTCGCGGCGGTGCGATCCTGCGTCAACGCCACCAGCTTCGCCGTCGCAAGTCCGCGCTCCGCTTTCACGCTCCGCGCGAACACCACGTCGTCTCCCCCCGAGGGCAGATCCATCACCACCGCCGCAATCGCTCGGTCCTCCGCGGCCGCCGCGCGCATGAGCTCCAACGCCTCCGTCGCATCCGCCGCCACCGACACCTGCGTCCGCCACGCGCTCATCTGCTCGCACAAAACATCCCGCCGCTCATCGCAGCCCGCCACCACCAGCACCCGCGGACTTCCCTGGATCTCCTGCACGTTCACCGGCGCGCTCGGCCGTTTCTCGAACACCGCCGTAAACCAGAACGTCGATCCGCGTCCCGGCTCGCTCACCACGCCCATCTCACCCTGCATCATCGCCACGAGTTGTTTCGAGATCGCGAGCCCCAGACCCGTTCCGCCAAATCGCCGCGTCGTCGACGCATCCGCCTGCGTGAAGGGCTGAAACAACCGCTTCTGCGCTTCCGCCGTGATTCCTATGCCAGTGTCGATCACTTCAAAACGCAGTTTCGCGAACTCCGCCCCTTCGTTCACCAGCGCAACCCGCAGCGTCACCGCTCCCGTTGACGTGAACTTCACCGCATTCCCGAGCAGGTTCGTGAGGATCTGCCGCAGCCGCCCCGAATCCCCCCGCAACCATCGCGGCACCGCGGGCGGCAACACCGCGCTCGCCAGCTCCAATCCTTTCGTGTGCGCACGGGCCGACAACAAATCCAGCGTCCCTTCCACGATCTGCCGCAGATCGAAATCGCGCACCTCGAAGGTCAGCTTGCGCGCCTCGATCTTCGAAAAATCCAGAATGTCGTTGATGATCGTGAGCAGATTGCCCGCGCTCTCCCGAATCGCTTCGGCCGACTCGCGCTGGTTCTCGTCGAGTTTGCTCTCCAGCAGCAGCGTGCTCATGCCGACGACGCCGTTCATCGGCGTGCGAATCTCGTGGCTCATGTTCGCCAGGAATTCGCTCTTCGCGCGCGCCGCCGCCTCCGCCGCTTCTTTCGCGATCCGCAGATTCTCCTCCGCTCGCTTTCGCTCCGTCGTGTCTTCGAAAATCACGACGTGACCCGTGAGCGCCTGCCCGTCCGACACGATCGGTGAGCTTTGCGCCAAAACCCAACGCGTCTGACCATCCTTGCGCACCAGCCGAAACTCCCGCTCGAAGCCTTCCGCCATCGCCGCCGTCTGCTTCCACGCCGACGTCACCGCCCTTCGGTCGTGCGGATGCACCGCGGCGCACCAGCCATCGTCGAGCGTTTCCTTCGAGCTCAAACCCGATATCTCCTCCCAGCGTTCATTGCAGTAGAGGCACACGCCTTTCGTGTCCGCCAACCAGATCCCGATCGGCGAGCACGCGCTCAACGTCCTGAATAGCTCTTCGCTTTTCCGCAGCTCCGCCTCGGATCGATCACGGTCATGCAGGCTGATTTTCAACTGCTCCATCGCGCGCTCCAACTCGGTCGTGCGACGTTTCACCATTTGCTCGAGATCCTCCAGCCGCGTCCGCTCCTGCTGCATCAGCCGCCACTTCTCCGTCAACGCCGTCGCCAGTTGCAGCACTTCGATGTTATCGAAGGGCTTCTTCAGAATCAGCAGTCGATCCGAATGCCCCAGCTTCTCGATCATCTGATCCCACGAATAATCCGAATAGGCCGTGCAAATCACGAACTGAACTTCTGGATACACTTTCCAGATGTTCTCGATCGTCTCGATTCCGTCCCATCCCGGCGGCATTCGCACGTCCACAAACACCATCGCATACGGCCGCCCCGCCTCGATCGCCTTTTTGATCAACTCGAAGCCGTCCTGCCCCTGATACGCCGAATCCACTTCGAAACACAGTCCGCGCCGCGTCTCCACCTCTTCGCCAAAGAGCTCCGCCGCCGCCGCGTCGAGCGCCGACGCATTCCCTCCACGGCCGCCACCGCCTCCGAGGATCTTGCGGAAATCGTCGTGGATCGTGCGGGTATCGTCGATGACAAGTATCCGCAGGTTCTTGTCGCCGGAGGTTGGGTTCATGCGCTGGCTTCGTGTCGAAGTGGAATCTCTAAAGTGAAGGTCGCTCCGCGACCAGGTCCGTCGCTCTGCACGGTCAGCGCACCACCGAGCTCGCGCGCCGCCAGCGCTCCGCTGTGCAGCCCAAAGCCGTGTCCGTGTTTCCGCGTGGTGAATCCATGACCAAAAATCCTCGTGAGGTTTTCCGGCGCGATGCCCACCCCGTTATCGATGATCGCGATCGCTGCCCGCCCGTCCGCCGAAGTCACCCGCACCGTGATCTGCTTGTCCGGCCGTCCCGAATCGTCGCAGGCGTATTTGGCGTTCCGCATCACGTTCACGAGAATCTGCAACACTTTGTGTTTCTCCACCACCACCTCCGGCGACGCCCGATAATCGCGCACGAGCGCCACATCGTGCCGCGCAAACGCGCCGCTGTTCATCCGCACCGCGTCCTCCACGAGCTCCGTGATCGAAACGCGCTCCGTCAACCCCGACACTTTCGCGTAGTTCTGCTGCATCGCGACGATGTCCTTGATGTGCTCTACGTTTTTCCGCAGCTGCTCCAACTCCGTCAGCAGCGTTCGCTGCTCTTTGTCCAAATGCTCCGCCAGCACCGCGAAGAAACCCGGCAACTGCCGCCCCCGGGGATCGTTCGTCAGGAATTCGCCCAGGTCGTGCTCGTGCTGCTGCAGCATGTCGCGCACTTTCGCCACGTGCGCCGTCTTCGACTGGCGCACCTGATCGTTCAAGATCGTGGTCGAAACATTCACGCTGTTCAGCACGTTGCCCACATTGTGCAGCACGCCCGTCGCCACTTCGGCCATGCCCGCCTGGCGCGATGTTTCCAAAAGCTGCCGGTGCACCTGCGCGAGTTTCTCCTCCGCCAGCTTCAACGCGGTGATGTCCTTCGAAACCGCGAACGTCCCGATGATGTTCCCATCCCGGTCCCGCCAGGGCATGCAATCCGTCAAATTCCAGCGCACGCTCCCGTCGTGCACCGTCAGCTTCTCCACGCGTCCAAGCACCGCCTTCCCCGTGCGCATGATCGACTGATCCTCGTTCATCATCGGCACGCCTCGATCCACCCCGAATGCCTCGATGCTCGTGAGACCGATCAGATAATTCGCATCCGCCGGCACCGGCGCTTCCCGACACCTCTCCGCCGTGATGCGGCCGCGCCTCAACGCCGATTCGCGGCCGAGAAACCTCAACGTATCCGATTTGCTGACACGCACGAATCGCGAGTCGCAGTCCTTGAAATAGACCGTGTCGGGACTCGAATCGAGTAACACGCGCAACAGGTCGCGTTCGTAGGCCAGCCGCGCTTCCGCCTCCCTGCGCTCCGTCACGTCGCGAAAGCTCATCACCATCCCCACCGTTCGTCCGTCGATCCGCTGCGGATACGTGTAACGCTCGATACAACGTCCATCCCGCAATTCGATCGTGTCGTGCGCCTCCAGGTCCGGCGTCCGCAACCGTTCCGCCACGACTGCCATGAAAGTCGCCCGATCCTTCACCAGGCCGGCCGCATGCTCGGTAATCGGTTTTCGCTCCCGCTGCGCCAACAAATCCGGCGGAACCTGCCAGATCGCCGAAAACCTGGTGTTGCTCGACACCACGCGCCCTTCGAGATCCACCGCGAAAATTCCATCCGTCGTCGACTCGAGCGTCGCGCTGAGCAGCGACAGCGACTTCACCATTTCCTTCGTGCGCACTTCGACGCGCCGCTCCAGCTGGTCGCGCGCTTCCTGCAACGCCGCATCCCGGGCCTGAATCTGGTCGAGCATGCCATTGAAAATATCGATCAATCGCCCCGTCTCGTCTTCCCCCCGCTTGCGCGCGCGCACCGTGTAATCGCGTTGCGCAGCCACCTTCGCCGCCACCCGCGCCAGTTCCACCAGGGGCTCCGCAATCGCGCCTTGCAGCTTCGCCGCCAGCAGCAGCGCCACCAACGAACAACCAGCCAGCAACACGCCCAGCGTCGCAAGAGAACGCCAGACTCGCGCCCGCAACTCGTCCAGCTCCACTCCCACATACAACGTTCCCAGTTTCTTTCCGGCCCGCACAATCTCGCGATACGTCTCCAACCGCTCGTCCGTAAACCGCTGCTCCGTGAGGGGCGGCACGGACAACATTGGCGTCACGCCGACATCAGGTCTCGCATAGCGCGCCACCACGCTCCCTCCCGCATCATACACGCACGCCAACGCGATCCGCGGATCCGCCTGCAGTGTCGCCAGCGTTTTGTCGATCGAAGCGGCATCTTCAAACCCGCGCGCCGACGCCACCGTGTCGCCATACATTTCCGCCAGCATCGCAAAGTCGCGCTGCATCTGCCGTCGAAACACCCCTTGCTCGTAGAGCGCGAAAGCCACGAACGCCAACGCGAGCGACACTCCGCTGATCAGCACGTTGACCGCCGTCAACTTGCGACGAAGAGGGAGATCGCGAAAAACCCGCATGTTACTCGGATCCCCGCCGCATCCCCCCGTCCCACTCCGACGCCAGGGCCACGACGCGCCGCATCCCAACCCGACGGGCCGCAACATCCTCGGAACTACACTCGATCTGCATAGCCGCGCCATTCTGCCGGATTTCTCCTTCCGATGTGTCACCGCCTCGTCACGAACCGCGCCCAAATTCTGCGGAAGCCCTCCACCTCCGCCGCGGTTTACCCGAGATCCAACATGACACCGCTGCGAAAACCCATAGTCTATCCCGGGCGACGCCTCTTCGGTCTTCGCCTTTCCCATGCCGAGTCCCCTAGCCCGAATCCTCGTAGTCGACGACGACCCCCACCTGCTCCTGGTGGTGCGCATCGCGCTGGAACGGCAGGGCTACCGGGTGATCGAAGCGGCCGACGGCAAACGCGGCCTCGATCTCGCCCTCATCGAACGTCCCGACCTCCTCGTCCTCGATGTCGACATGCCCGGGCTCACCGGCATCGAAGTGTGCGTCGAGCTCCGCCGCCTCCATTTCAACGCGCCCATCCTCATGCTCACCGGACGCGCCCTGCTCGACGACAAAATCAATGGTCTCAACGCCGGCGCCGACGACTACCTCGCGAAACCTTTCGAACCTCGCGAGTTCCTCGCTCGCGTTCACGCCCTCGTTCGCCGCCATCATCGTGCCGCCGAACGCCCCAGCCTCCTCGTCTTCGATCGCCTCCTGATCGACCTCACGCGCCGCACCGCCTCCAACAACGGCGAACCCGTGGAATTTACCAAAACCGAATTCGCGATCCTCGATCTTCTCGCGAAAAGTCCCGGACGGCCCGTCTCGCGCGAAACGCTTCTCGACATCGTCTGGGGCTACACCCGTTTCCCCAACACCCGCACCGTCGACACCCACGTTTGGCGTCTCCGCAAGAAAATCGGCGACGACGGCGACGAGCCTCGCTGGCTGAAACGTGTCCACGGCGAAGGCTACTGTCTCGCCGAAGACGCTATCGTCACGAGTCCCGATTAGCGCAGAGCAGCTTTACGCCCACGTCGCTCATTTCACGACTCAGGCGCGATCGGCAACTCGAGGGTGAACTCCGCCCCGCGACCCGGGCCATCGCTGCGCACCGTCAGGGCCCCGCCCATGTTTTTCGCCGCCAGCGCACCGTTGTGAAGTCCGAAGCCGTGCCCGTTGTGCTTCTTCGTTGTAAATCCAAACCTGAAGATGCGCGTCAGATTTTCCTCGGTGATCCCATCGCCATTATCGATGACCGTGATCTTCGCGCGATCGCCTTCCACCATCACCCTCACCGTGATCTGCTTGTCCGTCCGCGCCGAGTGTTCACACGCATACTTCGCGTTTCGGAGCAGGTTGATGAGAATCTGCAGCACCTTGTGTTTCTCGACCGTGATCACCGGCTGGGCGCGGTAATCCCGCACCAGCTTCACCGCGTTCCGGTCGAACGATGTCGCGTCCATGCGCAGCGTGTCCTCCACCAATTCCACCAGCGGCACCCGCTCCGTCACGCCCGACACGGTCGCGTAGTTCTGCTGCATCGCAACGATGTCCTTGATGTGCTCCACGTTCTTTCGCAGGGACGCCAGCTCGCTCACCAACTCCGCCTGCTCCGTTTCGAGATGCTTCGCCAGCGAGTCCAGAAACGCCGGCAGCTGCTGCCCGCGCGGATCCTTCGTCAGAAACTCTCCAAGATTCCCTCGCTGCTCATTCATCAGGTCGCGCACTTTCCCCACCCACGCGACTTTCGAATCGTGCACCCGGTCGTTCAACAACGTCGCCGAAACATTCACGCTCGTGAGCACGTTGCCCACGTTGTGCAGCACGCCCGTCGCCACTTCGGCCATGCCCGCCTGTCGCGAGATCTCCAACAGCTCGCGGTGCACGCGCTCCACTTCCTGCTGCATCCGCTTCCGCTCCTCGATTTCCGCGGTCAACTCCGCCGTTCGCTCGCGCACCTTCGCCTCGAGCAGCTCGTGCGTTTGGCGCAGTTGCTCGTGCTTGCGCCGCAAATGCAGCATCCATCCGCCATACGCGAAAAGCCCCAGCGCCATCACCCCCGCCACTCCTCGAAACCACACCGTTTCGTAGTATCGCCGCGGCAAGGTCAGCGCCGCCGTCGCGCCCGTCGTATTCCACACTCCATCGCCGTTGCACGCCTGCACTTGGAAGCGATACTTGCCCGGCCCCACATTCGTATAAAACGCCGAGCGCCGCCCGCCCGCCTCCACCCAGTCGCTCTCATAGCCTTCGAGCCGGTAGCGGTAACGCACTTTCTGCGGTGCCCGATAATCGAGCGCCACATAGTCGAACTGCAGGTTTCCCGCCGTTGGCTCCAACCCCGGAATCGCGCTGCCCGAAAACTCCCGCCCGTCGATCATCACGCGCTCGATCGCCACCGCCGGCGGAGGCCGCGCTCCTACGACCGTCTCGGGATCGATCATGATCACGCCTTGCGAACTCGGAAACCACACCCGCCCGTCCGCCGAGCGGCAGCCGGAAAATTCCTGCGCCGTTTTGTTGGTCGTCTTCACCGAGTCTTCGCCGTCATAAACCGTGCAGGTCAACCGCGCCGCCGTCCCGTCGGCCACCGCGTTCAATTCCTTCGCACTCACCCGGAAAATCCCGCGACTCGAATCCATCCAGAAGGTCCCGCGTCCGTCGGGCACAATCGCATACACTTCGTTCTCGTGCAGCCCGTGCTCCTGCGTGATCAGGCTCATCTTGCCGTTCTTGATCCGCGCGATGCCCGTATTCTGCGCCGCCCAGATCACGCCGTCATCATCCTCCCGCACGTGGTTGAACGTGCTGTGGTAAATGGCGTTTTCATGACAAAAATTCCGCAGCACGCCGTCCTTGATCTGCTGCACGCCTTCGATCGCCGCGATCCAGATCGAATCGTCTTTGGCGACGATCACGTCGCGAATCCACCGCAGCGATACCGGCGATCCTTCCTTCAATCGTAATGGCACGATCTCGTCGTTCTCCAATCGCATCAAGTCCGGTCCAAAGCTGATCAACACGCTGCGCGAATCCTCCGCGATCGCCGCGGGCCAGTGCTCCCGCTGCCAGCTCTTCACCACGCGCCCCTCGCGAAACCGGTCCACGTTTCGGCGCCCGTTCAGGAGATAAATATCGCCGTTGCGCGCCGCGAACACGCGCTTGATCCAGCGCGAGGTAAAGCCGTGCGATTCCTCCACCCCGTAGTTCGTGAAACGTCCGTCGCGAAAATGCGACGCTCCGCCCGGCGTCGCCATCCACACGCTCCCGTCCGGCGCTGTCGCCACGGACAAACACGCTTCGTGCGCCAGTCCTTCCGGGCTCGAGAGCACCGGGAATCGGACGTCCGACAACTGGCTGACCCCGTCCTCCGTTCCCACCCAAATGCTGCCGTCATCCGACTCCGCCAGCGTCAGGATCCGGTCACTCGCCAGTCCATCCTGCTTCCTGATTCGGCTGAACTTCCCATCGTAATAACGAAACAAGCCCGACATCACCGTGCCAATCCACACCGCCCCTCGACGATCCACTTTGATCACATTGGGCTGCGAATCGAAGCCTCGCACTTCCCCGAGCGAAACGACCTCGAAATCGGAGGTGTAACAAAACAGCCCGTTCGCAGTGCCGAGCCAAATCTTCCCATCGGGCCCAATCGCAATCGATGACACGATCCGGTTGCTGAAAGCCCCATCGAGAAACGGGATCGCTTTTCCGTCTTCCCAGTAAAACACGCCATCGTCGACGGTCCCCATCCAGATGCGTCCGCGCTCGTCATCGCAGATCGTCCTTACGTCCGCCCCCGGCACCGGCACCGTCGATTGGAACGTTCCCGCCTTATCGAGCACACCGGCCAAATCATTCCCCGCCACGAGCAACCCACCGCCGCGGCTCCACTGCAACGCGCGCACCATCGTGTAAGGCCCCTGCCAGTCTGCATCGAGCATCCGCTCAAACGCGCTTCCATCGGTTTGAACCAATCCGCCACGATCCAACCCCAGCCATAAGCCGCCTTCCGCACGCTGCGCGATCGCCGCGATCGCCTTCGACGGCACGTTTTCAGCCGACGTGGGATCGAGCACGCGAAACCCCGTCCCATCGAAAGCCACCAATCCGTGCGATGTCCCCAGCCACATCCACCCGTCCTGCGATTGCGCAATCGCGTTCACCGCACTCGCCGGCAACCCGTTCGAACGCCGCCAGGTCTGGCAGTTGTATTGTGTAAGGCTGCGCTCCGGATCCAGCGCGTGCGACTCCACCACCACGCTCAGCACCACCACGAGCGCCACCCACGTTTTTCGCACGGTCCGCCTCCAGTCGAATTCCCGGACCGCGACCGTCGTGGAGCAAACACCACGATTCATCGGGCAACCCTTCTAGCGAACGCAACGCGTCCGCCCCGGATCGCGACGCGCGCGTCCTTGGATTATTCGGCTTGGTTTCGCCTCGAGTGCACCGGCAGCAGTTCGCATGGGCGTGAGTTACCCTGCCTAATCGGCCACTGGCGACGCGGATGAAGTCACGCTTTCGTCACAAACCGCCTTTCGCCCACTTGCGCCTCAAAAAAAGCGTGCCGTCCCGCCAACCGATCCCTCGCAAACTCGCCGCTCCCTCAACCCCGCCCGACGTCCGAAGGATTTTCCGGCTTGGGCGCCTGCGTGCCTCCGGACTTCCTCTTCGCGCGGCTCGCCCCCACCGCCACCGCAATCACCACGGCCACACCCAACACGATCAAAATGGTTTCGATACCCATGATTCGCACCGTAGTTCGCCCGGGACCGATTCGCCATCGGTGCCTCGCCCCAACGCCCCGTCGGGCCACGGCGGAGGGTTCGCGCGCCACGCAAATGCAGGAGCCTGCTTGCAGGCGATTTCGCCCGCAATCCACTTCCTGGCGCCAGCCTCCTGCCTTCGCACAAAAACCCCGCGCCACGCCTCACCCCTGCGTATCCACACGCCGGATGCGCCGCCGCTGCCACCAAAGCCCCGCCCCGCACAACGCGAGCGCCCACAGCGCATAGGTCGACGGCTCCGGCACCAGCACGCCGATCGGCGCGAACTCCTCGAAATGCAATTGAGCGCCGCTGTAGTTGATGTCCTTCACAATCAACTGCCCATCGAGCCGGTTGTTGCGGTTCTGCAGCGCCATCTCCGGCGCAAGGATGCTCCCAAAGAAATCGCCATTGCTGCCGATTTGCACGGTCCCGCTGCCATTGAAATTCCACAGCAGATGCCCGCCCACGTTCCCGTTGTCGTTGAAATTGTAACCGCTGAAAATCGTCCGCCCGTCCGCATTGATCACGTTCACGACCGCCGTCTGATTGGCCGCCAGGTTGAACGCCACGTTGTTCACGTTGTTGATCCCATCGTAGCTGCTCTGCCCCAGCTTCGACGCGTCGAGTTGGAAAACCACCACGCCGGCTTGCGAGGTCGATGACGTGAACGTCAGGGTCTGATTCGCCTGATTCACCGCAATCGTGCCGCTCTGCGCCGCATTCTTCAGCGTCTGCGACAGTGAAATCGCCTGCGACTGGATCGTCGCCCAATTCCAATTCGCCGGACCCGCATTCGTCTTCGGATTGCTCGTGCTCCCATTCAGGATCAACTTCCCACCCGACGAACTCACCTGATTCCCCGAAACACTGAGGTGCGTGTTCTGCGAGGAATTGATCGAGGCGTAACCGCGCTGCAGGTGAGAATCGTTCTGCAACGTCAACTTGCCCGAAACGAACAGCGTCGGATCGGCGCCCGCCCCATGGTGCGAGGCCACCGGCGTGCTGCTGAGCGAGAGGTTTCCTCTTACGGCCAAGCTCCCCTCGATGGAGTGCCCGCTGAAACTCGCATTCCCGAACGCCACCAGATTGTAGTTCCGCACCAATCCGTCGAAAATGTTGATCGCTTCCGCCGTGGTCTGCGCCCGCGCAACCGGCACCAGGGCCAAAACGGCCCCAGCTAGAAATACCCACGATCTATAGGGTATCTTCCTCATGACGTGGTAACAAAAGTCCGAATGGGCATATCGTCAAACAGTCTGTTCGACATTTAACGTCTCAAATTAAGGGACCGAGTCAGAACCGGCGAAAAAAAATGTTAAATTCTTCCGCCATACGCAGATGACACGCATCTCGTTGAGCTCCCCTCACCCGCCGGCCACCCCACTGTCTCTTCCGCAGCAACTCAACCGCGATTCTCCGCCCCCGATCGCACCTTCGCTACGGCCGCTCTTAGCAATTCGTTTTCCTCTGCGGCCCTTCGCGTCTTCGAAGCGTCTTCGATCGCCGCCCGAGCCGCGTTGTCCCCCAAATCCGCCAACGCCAGAGCCCGCCACAACGCCGCCGAGGCGTCCATCCGCTCGTCCTGCGGTAGCTCGTTCAACAACGAAATCGTCTCGGCCGGTTCGTTCTGCCGCCACCGCACCGCTGCAAGCGCCACCTTCGCTTCCTTCATCTCCGGATGCTGCGCATACAACCGCTCCGCTTCCTTCGCGATCTCCGGCGACACGCGATTAAGAACACAGCTCACGTTCACCCGTGCGGCCGCGAGTTCCGCATTTCCCGGTTCCTGCCGCACCCATCGCTCGTGCAACTGCCAAAGTTTCTGTAGATCGAGTCGCGCCGCATAGATCCCCCGCAGCGCCGTATACGCCCACAGCGTTTTCGGCTGCCGCTCCACCACCGTCTGCAGCGCCCGCTCCAACCCTTCGCTATCCTGCCACGCCGAGGCCAAACGCACCAACGCCCGCAAGCCCGTCAGCGAATCCCGGCACGCATCCAACGCATCCTGCCACGTCGCCCGGCCATTCGCATCCGTGTAACGCATCCGCTGCAATCGCGACGCAATCGCCAGCGTGATCGCATCTCGCGACCACACCCCCCACGCCCCCTGACGCAGCCGCTCCTCCAATCGGTCGAGATCTCCCACGCGCGCGGCCAATTCCGCGGCCGCTTCCGCCACCGGCGCAGCATGGTCAATCTCCTCCGCCAGGGTTTCGATCCACACCAGCGCCTCCCGCGCCTGCCCGATATCCGCAAACCAACGCGCCAACATCGCCGCGTCGTCCGCGTCCGTTTCCGCCGCCGCCTTCAACGCCTCCACCAGCCGCTGCCACCCTGGCAGCCCCGGACCCGAGAAATCCGCGACCGCTCCTGGCGCGAAACGCTCCAGCAAAAATGTCATCGTATCGATCGCCCACCGCTCGTCGTGCTGTCGCGCCGCATCTTTCAACAACTCCAGCGCCGCTCGCACCCGCACCATCGGATCGGCGGTCAGCCGCCGCAGCTCGTCCCGCGCCGCTGCTCGTTTCTCTTCGTCGACGCTCCACACCCGCACCGCCGCATACTCGAATTGCGCCAGCGGATTCGACGGAGCGATCTGCACCAATTGCGCGAGATTCGCTTCCGCCTCGTCTCCTCGCCGCATCGCCATCGCCAGCGACGCCGCCAACCGAAAATACGCCGCGTCGTCCCGTGCCGCCTCATCGATCTTGCCCAGCGTCGCCGTTGCCACATCCAACCGATCCAGCCGCAACGCATCGCCAATCAGCGCCAGTTTCACGGCCGTATCCTCCGGACTGAGCTGCGCCAGCCTCTGCCGCGCGAGCAACACTTCCGGCGCCCCGATCTGCGCCAGCACATTCGTCGCTTCACGCCACGTCGCCGGATCGTTCGGTCCCATCTCGAACACCCGCCGCAACGCCAGCGCTGCATTCCGATAATCATTGTGCGCCGCGAAATCCCGCGCCTGCTCCAGCGCCTGCGTTCGCTGCCACTTCTGCCACAGCGGGCGACCATAAATCCAAGCCCCCGCACCGAGCCCCACCAGCAGCACCAGCCCGGCGACAACCTTCCACAGGTCGCGCTGTTGCTCGCTCAGTTCATTCCAAAAATTCAGCAGGCGTTCACGCATTGAGTTTGAAGTTGGAGGCTCTCGACGAACGGAATCCGAATCACAACCAATCCGCTCCCGCGTCGGCACAAGTCCGAAGTGCTACCGCCGCGCAAACAACCGCGGCGCCCAGTCGCTCAACCACGCCCGCGCGGCCGCTTCGTCCGCCTCCGGCGTGACCAGCGCGAGATACGCAGCGTCGCCGCGTCTCCGTCCTTCGCGCACTCGCTCCAACCGCCACCGCGGCATGTTCGACACGTCCGAACGCATCTCCCCTCGCGGTCGCCCCAGCCACGCGTCCCAGTGACAATAGAAAACATGCCAGCTCCGCGCGCGCGCGTCCACCCGTCCGACTTCGAAAGTCACCTGCGCTCCGTCGATCTCGAGCGTGAGCGGCTCTTGTGGCTTCGGATCTCCCAATCCCGCCGCCGGCAAGCAAATCGACGGATCGTGCACCTCCGCGCTCAACGCCGTCGCACTGTCCCCATCCCAAGTCACCAAGAGCGCATACGAGCGATCCCGCACCCCGCCTTCGTCGCGCATCAGCCCGGCCGTCGTGCTCGGCCGCAGCAACTCCTTCGCCCTTTCCGGAAATTCGTAAACCTCCCAATCCGCCCCCGGCTGCACCAACCGCCATTGCGTGCGCGTCGGCGCCTCCGCTTCGTGCCAGCCGAACCAAGCCACGGGCACGAGCGCCGCGATCACCCCCGCCACCGCCGCGACCCACCACGCCTTCGTTCCCCCGCTCACTCCACCACCCGCGACCACCCGCGTCGCTTTCGGGGTCGCTGCGTTTCGCCCACCCCAAAACCACGCGAGCACCGCCACCGCGAGCAGCGTGCCCACCATTTCCAGACCACCCGCGCGATCATGCCAGCGCGCACTCGCCGCCGGCGAATCCGCGGCCGCTACCCACGTGAGCGCCACCGTGCGTATCAGGTTTCCCACCACCGCCACCAGCACCGCACTCGCCGCCAGCCCGACGCGACGCGGCCAGCTGAGCAGGAACAATTCGCCAAAAAACCATCCCGCCATCCACACCGCCTGCAACGACCTCAGCCCACTGCACGCCTCGTCAATGCCCACATACCCGCTCGCCACCTCGATCACGTTGCCGCTCACCACCGCGGGATGCCCCAACATCGAAACGACGTTCGCCGCCAGTTGCGCATTCATGCTCACCAACCCCGTCACCAACCGCGTCGTCACCGCCGCCGGCCAGGTCAGCGCCGTCGCCGCAAACAGCACCGGAAACAAGAAATGCGCCGCGCGCCGCCCGCCGCCGTCCAACGCGAGCAACGCCAGCGTCGCCGTCGCGACGACGCCAAACGTCACCCATTGCACCAGCGGCCAAAGACCATTCGCCTCCAAAATCGTCAGCAACACCGGCAACGCCGCCAGCGCTGCGATCAACGCCCCCCACGCAACCGCTCGCCCGCCTCGTCCCAATGTCTCCTTCGCCGGCGCCCCTCTCCCGCGCTCACTGGCCAGATACCACACCAACAGCGGCACCGCCCAACCATACGACTGCTCCACGCTCGCCGACCACGCCGGCGTCAGCCGCCACCAAAACGGCAGCCACAGCATTCCCATCCCCACCACCCACGCACCGCGCAACGCCGGCTCACGCCGTTTGGCCGCTCTCACCGGACTCGTTACCATCGTCGTCATCGCGCGTCCCCACGCGACCGGCTGTCGCCACCCGCGTCAATCTTCCCGTGCCGGTGCCCGCTCCGCCCGAATCGCCCACGTCGAGTCCGGGCCGCTCCGATTGGCCTTCTCCACCCTACCGCACCAACGAAATTCCCGCCCGCACGCTTTCCGATTCCTTGTCATAGGAAAGCAGGCTTTCGCCGTAGCCGTTGAAGTATTGAACAAGCAGATACGTTTCAAAATTCAACAACCGCGTCCGGATCGGCACATTCAAATCCAGCTGCACGGTCGGATGCTGGAAATCGTTTCCTGCCCACAACGTCGCCATCAACGATGGCCCGTCGTTCCGCCCCAACACGAGGTTGAGCTTTCCGAATCCGCGATACTCCTCGATGTCGGTGTTGTCCTCGAGCGTTCCGACATACGCAAAAACCTCCGGCATCGCGAGCAGGTGCCAGCCATCGAGGTTGCCAAACGCGAACACCGGCCGCGCATACAGCATGTTCAAACTCCGCGACACCGGACCATCGCGACCATTCGACTCGTGCTTGAACGCCGCTTGCACTCCCAGCCACGTGAACCACCGGTCACTCTCCTCCGGCCGCGGTGCCAGCGCCTCATACATCAGCTCAGGCATGTAACTGGTGTCGTAGAACGGACTCGACACGCCATCCAGGTCCCAAAGCGACCGCTGAGTATAGGCCACGTGCAGCGTGCGCGCCATCCGCTGGGGCGCCACTTCGCGAAAATCGAGCAGCTTGTATTTGAAGCTGACCTGAAACTTCGCCGCCGGCGCCTCGGGTCCATAAACGAAATAAATCGGTTCATGCGGCGCGAGCCGGTCCGCAAACGTTCGCTGTATTCCCGCCCCAGCCGGCGCTCGCCCGAGATTGGTCGGCGGCCGCCGCGTCGCCGGCTCACCCGCCGCTTCCTCGGTCGTCGCCACCCGCGAGCTTATCGTCGCCCGTCCACTTGCTTCCTGCGCCGGCCCGATAACCATCGCGGTCCGGCCAACACCCCAGTCCAGCACGACCGTCCCTGCCCGGCCCCCCGCCAACGGCAGCTCATACTCCCGCAACGCAAAAGCACCCGCCGCGATCTGACTGCTCGTCTCGCCGGTCCCTCGACGCGTCGCGCGCACGCTCGTTTCCGCGCCATTCGTCGGGACCACGCGCACTTCGATCGTGTCCGGCCACTCCACCTGCACCGACGCCGCACCCGAATTCATCGCGGCCACGCGCACCGCGACCACCCCTCCCGCTTGCGCGCCTTCCGGTGCCACCACGCTGTAAATCACCCCACCTTCCGCCACCAGCGCAGCCGCGGTGCCTTCACCGCGCGCCACGCCCAAACATGCCAGCAGCCCCACCCACCACCCGATCCGCAATACTTCGTTCATAATGTTGCTCCGCGGTGTTTCTCGTTCGCGATTCCCGCCGATTCTCTCGCCGCCTTCATCAAGGCATCGATCGCGCCTTCGGCGACGTTCCGCCCCTTCTTGGTCAACCGGAGAACCCATTTTCGCCGATCTTCGTCGGACAAACTCCGCGTCACCCAGCCGGCGATCACCATTTGATCCAACACCTCCGTCATCGTCGCCCGCGTCACGCCGGCGTGATGCGCCAAATCGCTCGGCGTCCATGGCGCCGGTGCCTCGCCCACCAGCAGGGTCAGCGTGCAAAATTTCGCCTCGCTCAATCCGCGCCGCGCCAGGCCTTCGAGGAGGTGCCGGCGGATCGCCAGGACTTTTTCGATCAGCGCGAACAACTCCCCGCACGCGCGAGCGTCTCGCGCGCTGCGGCGCCGCCCGATCTCGAGCAGCGTTTTCCGCACCAGCGCGCGCGGATGCTCCTCCCCGTCGCCCGGGGCGCGCGACTCACGCCTTCCGGCCTTCATGACGTCGCCGTTTTCCGAATACCGACTGAATCAGCACGAAGAACAACGGCACGAAGAACAACCCGAGAAACGTTCCGACGATCATGCCTCCCAGCACGCCCGTGCCGATCGCCTTTTGCGCGCCCGCGCCCGCGCCCGATGCGATCGCCAACGGCAGCACGCCCAGTCCAAACGCGAGCGATGTCATCAAAATCGGACGCAACCGGTCCCGCACCGCCGCCATCGTGGCATCGGTCAGCTCCATGCCTTTCGCCAGATTGTCGCGGGCGAATTCCACGATCAGAATGGCGTTCTTGCTCGTCAGTCCGACGGTCGTGAGCATCGCCACCTGAAAGTAGATGTCGCGTTCCATCCCGCGTAACAAGTTTGCCAATACGGCACCGAGGATCCCCAGCGGCGCCGCCAGCAGCACCGCCGTCGGCACCGACCAGCTTTCATAGAGCGCCGCCAAACAGAGAAACACCATCGCCAGCGAGAGGGAATACAGGATCGGCGTCTGCTCGCCGGCCGCCCGCTCTTGATACGAAGCGCCGGTCCACGCGATCGAGAAGCCTGCCGGCAACTGCCCGACCAGACGCTCGATTTCGGCCATCGCGTCGCCCGAGCTCACGCCCGGCACGCCTTCGCCGTTGATCTGAACCGACGACACGCCGTTGTAGCGCTCCAACCTCGGCGACCCATACGACCAGCGCGCCGTCGCGAACTGCGCGAAGGGCACCATCTCTCCACTCCGGTTTCTCACCGACCAGAGGTTCAGATCGGCCGGCACCATCCGGAAGGGCGCGTCCGCTTGCACATAAACGCGCTTCACGCGTCCTCGATCGATGAAGTCGTCGACATAACGGCCGCCCCACGCCACGCCCAAGGTCGTGTTGATCTCCGCGGGCGCGATGTCCAGCGCCGCCGCTCGCTCGTTGTCGATGTCGATCTGGAGCTCCGGCGAATCCTCCTGACCGCCCGGCCGCACGTTGCGCAACAAGGGGCTCTGCTGCGCCATTCCCAACAGTTGATTGCGCGCCGCGATCAGCGCGTCGTGCCCCTGCCCGCTCACATCCTGCAGGAAGAAAACAAATCCCGCCGACGTGCCCAACTCCGTCACCGCCGGAGGCGCAAACGCGAACACCAGCGCGTCCTTGATCCGGCTGAAATGCGCCATGGCGCGCACCGCGACCGCGTCGGGTCCGAGGTCGTCCGACTCGCGATGCTCCCAATCCTTGAGCCGCACGAACGCCATGCCGGCATTCTGCCCCACGCCCGAATAACTGAAGCCCGCCACCGAGAACAGCGACTGCACCGCCGGCTCATCCTCCATGAAATAGCGTTCAACCTCGCGCATCACCGCCATCGTGCGCTCCTGCGTCGACCCCACCGGAGTCGTCACCTGCGCAAACAACATGCCTTGGTCTTCCGCCGGCAAGAACGCCGTGGGCAGGCGCGTGAAGATCAAAATCATCAGCCCGATCATCGCCAGAAACACCGCCACGAAACGCTTCCGGCGGCTCAAGATTCCGCGCACCGCGCCTTGATACTTCGCACTGCCCCGATCGAACGTCCGGTTAAACCAGCCGAAGAAGCCCGTATCGTGATAGTGGTGACCTTTCGCGATCGGCTTCAGCATCGTCGCGCAGAGCGCGGGAGTCAGGATGATCGCCACTAAAACCGACAACGCCATCGCCGACACGATCGTCCCGGAAAATTGCCGATAAATGACGCCCGTCGAGCCGCCGAGAAACGCCATGGGGACGAACACGGCCGACAGCACCAATCCGATGCCCACCAGCGCGCCCGTGATCTGATCCATCGACTTCCGCGTCGCTTCCAGCGGCGAAAGCCCTTCTTCGCTCATCAACCGCTCCACGTTTTCCACCACCACGATCGCGTCGTCCACGAGCAGGCCAATCGCCAGCACCATCGCGAACATCGTCAGCATGTTGATGGAAAAACCCACCGCGGCCAGCACCCCGAACGTGCCCAACAACACCACGGGCACGGCGATCGTCGGAATCAGCGTCGCGCGGAAATTCTGGAGGAATAAATACATGACGACGAACACCAGCACGATCGCCTCGAGCAGTGTCTTCACCACTTCCCAGATCGCCACGCGCACGAACGGCGTCGTGTCGAACGGCACCACCGTCTTCAGCCCTTCCGGAAACGTCGGCTTCATTTGCTCGATCAGCGCGTTCACCGCCGTCGACGTCGCGAGCGCGTTCGCGCCCGTCGCCAACGACACCGCCACACCGCTCGCCGGCTGGCCGTTGAAGCGCCCGATCACCGCATAGTTCTCGCTGCCGATTTCCACCCGCGCCACGTCGCCCAGCTTCAACACCGAACCATCCGCGCCGCTGCGTAACACGATCTCCCGAAATTCCTCCGGCGTCTGCAAACGGCCGCGGGCATTGATCGTCGCGTTCAACATCTGCCCCGCCACCGCGGGCGCTCCGCCCAATTGGCCCACCGCCACCTGCTGGTTCTGGCCCTGGATCGCCGTGATCACCTCGCCCGTCGAAAGCCGATAGGCATCGAGTTTGTTCGGATCGAGCCAGATGCGCATCGCATATCGCGAACCGAACACTTGCGTGCTGCCCACGCCGGGAACGCGCGACAAGGGATCGACAATGTTCGTCGTGATGAAGTCCGAGATGTCGTCGCGCGACATGCTGCCGTCCTCGGACACGAAACCGATCACCTGCAGAAATCCTTCGCCCGTCTTCGTCACGCTGATGCCCTGCTGCTGCACAATCTGCGGCAAAAGCGCCGTCGCGAGCTGCAGCTTGTTCTGCACCTGCACCTGCGCGATATCCGCATTCGTCCCGCTTGCAAAGGTCAGCGTGATGTTCGCCGCGCCGTTGGCCTGACTCGTCGACGTCATGTAGATCAATCCGTCGAGGCCTTTCATGTTCTGCTCGATGATCTGCGTCACCGAATCCTCCACCACCTGCGCCGAAGCGCCGGGATAGAATGCGCTCACCGACACCGTCGGCGGCGCAATCGTCGGATAACGCGAGATCGGCAACCGGGTGATCGACAGCGCGCCGGCGATCATGATGACGATGGCGATGACCCACGCGAAGATGGGCCGGTCAATGAAGAAGCGTGCCATGGTGCGGGTTCCTTACTCCTTCTCGGTCTGCACCGCCGGCGCCGCCGGAGCTGCCGCCGGCGCCTGCACCGGTCCGCGCGTTAAAGTCGTCGCGGTAATCTCCACCGGCGCACCCGGCCGAATCTTCTGCAAGCCTTCCACGATCACGCGGTCGCCCGCCGAGAGGCCGGAATCCACCAGCCACTTGTCGCCTACGGTGCGCGACACCTGCACCGGCCTCACTTCGGCCTGTCCTTCCGCATTCACGACCATCACCGATGTCGCCCCGCGCGGATCGCGCGCCACACCCTGCTGCGGCACGAGAATTCCCTGCTCCTGCACCCCCGTGCTCACAATCGCGCGCACGAACATCCCTGGCAGCAACACCTGATCGGGATTCGGCACCACCACGCGCAGCGCAAACCGCCCCGTCGTCGGGTCCACCGACACTTCCGCAAATTCCAACCGCCCCGCATGCGAATACTGCGAGCCGTCCTCGAGCATGATCGTGACCGGCAGCTGGTCAGGACGCTGCAGCGTCCCCGCCGCAAAATCCCGCCGCAAATCCAGCATCTCGCGGCTCGACTGCGTCACGTCCACATAGATCGGATCCAACTGCTGCACCGTCGCGAGCGACTGACTCTGGTTCGCCGTCACCAACGCGCCTTGCGTCACCGTCGATCGCCCGATCCGACCCGCAATGGGGGAACGAATGGTGGCATATCCCAGCTCCACTTCCGCGCTCTTCAACGCCGCTTCCGCCACGCCCACGTCCGCCTCCGCCTGCGCGAGCGTCGCGATCGCAGTCTCGTTTTCCTGCCGGCTCACCGCGTCGACTTCCGCCAATTCCGCCGCTCGTCGCGCATTCACGCGCGCCAGCTCCGCCGTCGCGCGGGCCCGGGCCAACGTTGCTTTCGTCCGATCGAAAACCGCCCGATACGTCGCATCGTCGAGCTGATACAACGGCTGCCCTTCTTCCACCATCGCACCTTCCTCGAACAGTCGCTTCTGCACGATGCCCGTCACTTGCGGCCGCACTTCCGCGACCAAATACGGCGCCGAGCGCCCCGGGAGTTCGCGGGTCAATGTCACCGCTTCGGCCTGCACCGTGATCGCCGTAACCGCCGGAGGAGGCATGGCGGGCGGTGCCGACGCTTCGCGCTGACACCCGGCCAACAACAAGACGATCGCTGGAATTAGAGACGACTTCGGATACATGAGATGAAAATTCAACGGGGAGCGAGACGCTCCATCCTGCTCCACGATACCACTCTCGCGGCAAAGTCAGGAAACTCTTTCCTGCTGGCCACCCTCGCTCTCCTCGATCCATCGCGCAAAAAAATTCTCCCTCCCACCGCGGCGTGATCCTCTTCTAACGGCGGAAAACGGCGCCATCGCCCCCCCCCGAAGAATACGAGAGAATACCCGCGTGAAGCAGCGGTAATAAATACCGCCACGCCGCCACACTCGGCCTGCGTCAGCGCGTCAGCGCGGGATCCGCATCGGGTTTCAGCGCCTTGATCGCCGCTTCCAGCGCCGGTTTCGGCTGGTAGTTGCGATCGAACAACAACGCATGGTCCGTGCGTCCGCGAATCGGGAAATTATTCAACCATGACCCGTTGTCCGACACGCCCCAGATCGTCACGCGCGTCAGCGCGTCCTTGTATTTCGCATACGCCGCGAAGATCTCGCCATACCGCTGCGCCAGCTCAGCCTCTTTCTCAGGGGGCAACCCAGCGCGATACGGATCGAGTTCCGGCGCAGTCTCGAACACGGTCGAGATCTCCGCGCCAAAATACTGCCGGGGCCGCGGCAGCACCGTCACGTCCAGCTCCGTCACCATCACCTTGTAGCCCGCTTGCGCAAAATCGCGGATCGTCCCTTCGATGTCTTCGATCTTCGGCCACTCCAGCGAGCAATGCTCCTGCGTCCCCACACCGTCGACCCGCGCCCCTTTCATCCGCAACCAATTCACCAGCCGCAGCACCCCCGCGCGCTTCACCGGATTCGCCAGCGAGTAATCGTTGTAGTAAAGCTCCGCATCCGGATCCGCTTCCTGCGCCGCCTTGAACGCTTCGTAAATGCCTTCCTCGCCGAGGATCTTATACCACGGACGATCGAACCGGACATTTCCATCCTCGTCCTTCACCGCCTCGTTCACCACGTCCCAACCTTTCACACGTCCTTTGTAACGCCCCACCACCGTGCGGATGTGATCGCGCAACCGCTCCAACAACACCTCCTTCGAAGCCGGTTCTCCATTCTCGTCCTCGAACACCCAGCGCGGAGTCTGGCTGTGCCACATCAACGTGTGGCCGACGATGTGCAGCCCGCGCTTCTCGCCAAATTCCACATACTTGTCCGCCAACTCGAAATCGTAACGGCCCGGCTCAGGATGGATCGGACCCCACTTCATCACGTTCTCCGGCGTGATCGAATCGAAATGCTGGTCGATGACCGCCACGCCTTTCTCATCCGTCTCACGGATGTGCTGTTCGTTGATCGCCGCTCCGATGTGAAACATCCCTTCCGCCGCCTCCTTCAACGCCGGCAACTTCCCGGCAGGTGCAGCCGACAGCGACGCCGTTGCCGCAACGATCATCAACGCGAAGGAACCAAGCAGGGTATGTCTCGTCATGGGTTTGCGGGCTGGACGCTCACCGCCGCCTTTTGTTGCAGCCAGAAAAAAAACAGCGCGGCTCAGAACGTGCGCTGACATCCGCTTGCGTCAGCCGTTCACGTTTCCGTGACCGAGGGGCCTGCTCCAACTTGCCCGTCTGCGCGATGAGGGGTTCTCGCGCATCGCGCGGTCCCACTTGCACTTTCCCCCACCTCCTCGCCCTCACTCCGCTCGATGGCACGCCCACCTCCCCCGCGTAGATTCCGCCATGAAACTTGCCCGGCAAGATTGCGAAACGTTCTCGCTCGCTCATCGTTGCGCCGCGTCCGTCCGGAAGCGGCACCGCATCCGCGGTCCGTTCAACACCGTGGCATCACCACCGCGCCTGCCGGTCCGGATCGCGTGAAACTCCTCTCCTCAATCTTGTCCCCGGCTCGAGCCTCGCGTCATGCCTGTCTTCCCCGGCTCCCGTCCGCTCCTCCTCCTCCCGCTTCTTTTCGCCGCTCTTCTTCCCTTGCCCTTGCGCGCGGCTGAATCGACCGAACGCCACCCGTCGCTCGTCGGCGCGCGGCCCGGCGCGATCCTTACCGCCGAAGACGACGCGTTGCTCGACGAGCTTCAACGCGCCTCCTTCCTGTTCTTCGTCGAACAGATGCATCCCGTCACCGGCCTCGTGCGCGACCGCGCCCGCGCCGACGGCGCTCCCACCGAGGGCAAGGCCAGCATCGCCGCATCCGGTTTCGCGCTCGCCTCCTGGGCGATCGCCACCCACCGCGGCTGGGTCGAACGCGAGATGGCCCTCGATCGCGTGAAGCTCATGCTGCGCTTCCTCGCCAACGACGCTCCCCGCCGCCGCGGCTTCTACTACCATTTCATGGAAATGGACACCGGCGCGCGCGCCTGGGAATGCGAGATCTCCTCCATCGACACCGCCCTCTTCATGGCCGGCGCGATCGTCGCGCGCGAATACTTCCGCGATCCCGAAATCACCCAGCTCGTCAACCAGATCAACGAAACCATCGACTGGCAGTGGTTCCTCAACGGCGGCTCCACCTTGTCCCTCGGTTGGAAAGACGAAACCGGGTTCTCGCGCTACCGCTGGCGCATCTACTCCGAACACATGATCATGAGTATCCTCGGCATGGGCGCGCCCAAGAATGCCCTGCCGCTGGACTACTGGCGGGCGTGGGGCCGCCAACCCGCCGGCAGCTACGGCGATTATCACTTCATTCAAGGCCCGCCGCTGTTCATTCACCAGTTTGCCCACGCCTTCGTCGACTTCCGCGACAAACGCGACGCTTTCGCCGACTACTACCGCAACTCCATTCTCGCGACCCTCGCCCAGCGCCAGTTCTCCATCGATCTTCGCAGCGAGTTCCCGAGTTGGAGCGAACGTCTCTGGGGCGTCACTGCCTCCGATTCCGCGTCGGGCTACAAAGCCTGGGGCGGCCCGCCCCGCACCGGCGGCTACGACTCACTCGACGGCACCATCGTCCCCTGCGCCGCTGCCGGGTCCGTGCCGTTCGTGCCCTACGAAACAATGATGGTCCTCCAGCACATCCGCACGGTCTACGGCGACCGCGCGTGGAAACGCTACGGTTTCGTCGACGCCTTCAACCCCGAGACTGGCTGGTTCAACCCGGATGTCATCGGTATCGACTTGGGCATTACGATCCTGCAGGCCGAAAACGCCCGCTCGGGTTTTGTGTGGTCGCTCTTCATGCGCACGCCCGAAGTCCAACGCGCGCTCGCCCGCGCCGGCTTCGTCTCGACCCGCCGCACGTTCACCTGGGCCGAACGCGAACGTCTCCGCGCCCTCGCCGTCGCCGCATGGCGATCGCTCGAGAACGATCCCATCACCCCCGACACCGCCGGTCTCCGCTTCACGACGTTTCCCGCCGCACAAACTCTCGGCATCGTCTCCGGCGCCACCGCCGCTAAACGCGTGCGCGATGCCCTCGCCGCCGCCCAGCTTCCCGAGTTCGACCTTGCGGTCGCCGAATACGCCGCCGGCCTCATCACCCTTCGGCAAGCATTCCCAGGCCTCGCGATGGAAGCGACGCGTCGCCTCGACGAAATCGACTGGAGCAAGGTCACGGTCGGCACCACCAAACTCGGCTCCGCCAGCCGGCTCGGCACCTTTTTCAAAATCGCCACCCTCCAAAGCGAACCCACCGCCTGGACAAATCTCGTGCGAACTCCCGAGCAACGCGGCGACGTGTGGGTTCTTTCTCCCGCCGAGCCCTACGACCAACTTCGCCCCGGTCTCTGGCTCGACGAACGCGCCACCATCTCGGGCGGTTCCGCCGCCCAACTCGCCTACGCCATCGCCGTGCACATCGGCGACAATCCTCCGCCACCGAAACCGATCGATCCCATCACGACCGCCCTCGTGCTCGAACATTATCCCGCCGAGTGGCTCACGCGCTTCAGTCCCGTTACCCCACCGCTCGACGAATGGCTCGCCTCCGCGCCTCCTCAGGATCGCGCCGCGCTCCTCATCAGCGTCGCCAATGTCCTCGTTCCCGATTCCGTCCGCGCTTGGTTCCAAAAAGATCCGCTCGTGCGCGCCGGTCGCTCCGCCATCCCCGACTTCCGCACCGCTCCTTTCGGACAGGACACATCCACGTTCATGCGCTACGAACTCGCCGGCCCCGTCGCCGAACCGCCCGAACGCACTTCCGTCGCGGTCGCCTCCTCCACTCCTCGCGCGCAATGGCAGTGGACCACGATCGCCGGCCTCGAGTTCAAGGAATCTCCCGCCGACGTCCGCCCCGACGACCCGCTTCTCGAACTTCGCTTCGCCTTTACGTGGGATAACGAAGCCCTGCATTTCCACGCCGAAGCCGTCGACACACCCGCCGGCACCGAGCGCCCGCCCGAACGCCGCGAACTCGTCGAGCTCCTGATCGATCCGAGAAACGACGGTCTCGTGTGGCGCGGCCAGGCCGACCTCCACTATGTCTTCCGTTCCACCGGCCAGGCCTACGAATGGAACCACGATCGCCCCGTGCCCGCCGATATCCGCCGCACCGAAACCGGCTACACGGTGGTCGCGAGCATCCCGTGGTCCGTCCTCGGACTCACTCCCCGCCCCGGCCTCGAAGTCGCCCTCACCCCCGCCGTCGCAACTCACGGCCGCTACGAATGGGAGCCTTCTCTCAAGCTGAGCTGGCGCTTCTTCCAGCGTCGCGACGAACGCTACGGCCTGGGCAAGATCATTCTCCGCTAGCTTTTCCGGTAGTTTGCGCGCTCGTCACGCAACGATCCAGCGGGCCACACCGCAACCCCGAGTTGCCCCCCTGCTCCGTCCCCCGATGCCAGATCCCTAAATCCGCTCTATCTCTCTGCGGGAACGTCTTTGGTGCCGTTCTGTTCTATCCGCATTACACCCAAACGTAGGTCCAGCATGCACAACACACCCGACACACCTGCCTATGAACCCCAAGCAATCCCGCTGCATGCTGGCGGCGGTTTCACTCCTCGGCGCGACGACCGTCGCCCTCGCCCAGCCGGTTAATCCGGCTCCCAGCCCGTCCGACACGTTGGGCGACCAGCCCATCGTCCTCGAAACCTTCACGGTCGACGTGTCACGCGATCGTGGATACGTCGCAGTCGATTCGCTTGCGGGCGGTCGCACGAACATGCCGATCAAGCTCACGCCGGCGGCCATGTCGTCTCTCACGCGCACGTTCCTCGACGACCTCGGCATCCAGGACGTTCGCGAATCCCTCCGCTGGGCTCCCAACGTCCTTCCCGAAGATCCTCTCGCCGGTCGCGGTTTCGGCGGCCAGGCCTTTCACCCGTGGGCTTTCAGCTTCCGCGGCGTCGGTTCCGGTCAGCAAGGCGGCGCCGGTCCCACGCGCAACTACTTCACGTTCTTCGAGAATGCCGATGCCTATAACATCGAGCGCGTCGAATTCACCCGCGGCCCGAATGGCATCCTCTTCGGTCTCGGCACCGTCGGCGGCACGTTGTCCACCTACACGAAGGTCCCTCGTCTCGATAACACTTTCATCAGCCCCGCCGTGATCGCTAACTCCGAAGGCGGCGTTCGCTTCGAACTGGATTACAACCTCGCCGCCACCGACCGCCTCGCCTTCCGCGTGAATGCGTTGCACGACACCGTTCGCGGTTGGCGCGAGGGCGACGAGGGCACCAAACGCGCGCTCGACCTCGCCGCGCTCTACAAGCTCACCGATCGCACCTCACTCCGGCTCGAGGTCGAGGGCTACCGTTCCAAATACACACTCATCTCCACCACGATCGGCGACAAAGCTTCCGGCTGGGACGGCACCACCGCCTCCGAAACCTGGGGCGCTCTTCCCACCGGCAACGCCCGCACCATCCGCATGCCCAACGCCGGCGCCTGGGGCGACGGCCTCGAAGCTTTTCCCGTCTACATTCCTTCGCTGTCCGACAACCAACGACTCCAGCTCTGGGCTCCCTGGATCCCCAACCCCGATCCCACCATTCCCGGCCGCGTCTACAACGGCGGCTACGCTTCCACCGGTTCACTCCTCGACATCGGCCAGGCCCTTACCTGGGCCCCTTACCCCGGTTGGTATCCCGACGAAATCAAACTCCCTTGGGAAACCGAGTGGTCCTCGACCGCCAACATCCCGATTCGCCCGAGCCGTGAATGGACCTACGGCGCCGGTCGCGGCACCAACGACTACGAAAATCTCAGCGTCTTCCTCGACCACAGCTTCAACGAGAATGTCGATCTCCAGGTTGCGTTCTTCACCTACGACACCGAGACGACTTCGAAAGATTACGAGGGCACCGGCGGCGCGTCCATCGATATCAACCGCCAGCTCCCCGACGGCACCGCGAATCCCAACTTCGGCAAACAGTTCGCCGACTTCTTCCTTTCACGTCAGGTGCAGACGCGCTCCGTCGACGAGATCCGCGCGCAGCTCAACTACAAGTTCGACGGCGATCTCTTCGGCTCGCGTTTCCACCAACTCTTCGCCGCCTCCGCCTCCCAGCGCAAAACCCAGACATCCGCGCGCCAGTATCTCGCGCAGATCACCAACGGCACCTGGCCGATCAACGAATGGGCCGACAACATGGTCTGGGGCCGCATCTACCTCGACCGCCCCAACACCTTCACCGACATCCCCGACGGCCTGAACGGCTACTCCGTTGCCTACGCGCCCGCGCAGGGCTACTGGTTCGACTTCGACGACGAGTTCGAGCTCACCAGTTACGCGCTGTTCTCGAATACGCGGCTCTTCGACGACAACCTCAGCATCGCGCTCGGCGTTCGCCGCGACAGCTACGACGAAGATCTCGTCAGCTATCGTCGCGGTCCGAACTTCACCGACCAGCGCGTCAGCGAAAGCGACTCCGGGACGACCTACACGGCGGGCGCCGTTTACTACTTCGGCTGGCTGGGCATCTTCGCCAACTACTCGGAAAATCTCCTTCCGCCCAACGCCGGCTCACAGCCCTACCTCAACGGCGCGCGGCCCGGCCCGGAGGAAAACGAGGGTTACGACTACGGTCTCCGTATCTCCACTCCCGACGGGAAATACTACGCGAGCTTCAGCCGCTACGAATCCAAGTCCAACAATCGCAATGTCGAAAATCCCGTCGGCATCCGCGGCGTCTGGCAGAAATACAATCTCGCCCGCGGCGCGCCGCAGGACGAAGGCTTCGGCGCCGTCGCCTACTCCGACACCACCGCCATGGAAGCCTCCGGCTACGAGTTCGAGGTCACCGCGAATCCGTTCGAAAACCTCCGCCTCCAGGCCAGCTACGCGCTGCCGGAAACCGAGATCGTCGATTTCTATCCCATGGCCCGAGCTCACGTCGCCGCGAATCTCGCAACGTGGAACACCCAGCTCGACGCCACGACCGACCCGGTGCGCGCCAGCGAGCTGCGCAACGAAATCTCGCGCGTCCAGGACACGCTCGCGCAATCCGTCGCCGGCGCGCCCCAGCGCAAGTCGGTCGACTACACCGCGAGCTGGTTCGTGAATTACATCTTCACCAACGAAGCTCTCGACGGCTACTCCATTGGCGTCGGCGGCAACTACACCGGCAAGCCCTACGCCGGCACCTATGCTGGCGAAGAATACTTCGGCTCCTCCATTCGCAGCTACTCCGCCGTGCTCGCCTACGAAACCGAGTTCGGCCGCGTGAAAGCCCGCTTCGCGATCAACGTCGACAACGTCTTCGATTACGACGAGCCGCTCGTGATCGATTATCACAACGACTACACCGACCGCTCCGGTCGTCACATCCGCAACGCCTACTTCTACCAAACCCCGCGCACCTTCCGTTTCACCGCGCGCTTCACCTTCTAACCCACCCATCCCTCCGATGGAGGCGCGGTGCCCTCACCGCGCACAGGGCGGGTCTTTCGACCCGCCCTTTCACTTTTTGAACCTCCTCTTTGCGCCTCCTGCGCCTCTTTGCGGCCAACTCATCACCCGCTCCGCCCTCTGCCATGCACCGCCTCGTTCTTGTTGTCTCTCTTGCGCTCCTCTCCTCTGCCGCTCTCGCCCAGCCGTCGTTTTACGACCGCCACGTGATGTTCGACAACAGCCTCGCGGACAGCGGCTACGATTCCTCCCTCAGCTACCTCGTCGCGCCGAGCACGCTCGAAACCTTCAACGGCAAATTCCCCGTCGAGCCCGGCCGCTTCGTTTCCCCGCCCAACGCTCTCCGCCTCAAATGGCGTTCCGCCACCGGTGGCGACTGGCGCATGACTCTCGAAATTCCGCGTCGCTACGCGCGTCCGTTCCGCTTCGAAGGCTCCGCCCTCACGTTCTGGTGCTACTCCGATTCCGAACTCACCGCCGAAAGCGGGCCGCGCATTTATCTCCGCGACCTCGACGAAAACGGCACGCCCACCATCCCCCTCGTCCGCGGCGATCCGATCCCCGCGAACAAGTGGACGCTCATCACCATCCCGTTTTCCACGTTCAAATCCACGATCTACCACGGCACCACCGATATCGCCTTCAATCCCGAGAAGCTCCTCAGCATCGCGTTCATGCAGGGACTCGACGACAACCGCGAACACACGCTCATCCTCGACGACTTCCAGGTCCGCGACGCCGACACCAAAGATACCACGCCGCCACCCGCTCCGCCCACGCTCACGACGCGCGGTTTCGATCGCCACGTCGATGTCGCGTGGAATCACAGCGAGGCTCCCGACCTCCTCGCCTATCGCATTTATCGCGCGTTCGACGGCACCAACTTCCAACCCGTTGGCACCTCCCAACGCACGCGCTCCCGCTTCGCCGACTTCATCGGCGCCTCCGATCGCGTCGCCCATTACCGCGTCACCGCCATCGACCTCGCCGGCAACGAATCCCCGCCCTCCGCAATTTCCTCCACCGCCACGCGCGCGCTCAACGACGACGAGCTGCTCGATATGGTCCAGGAAGCGTGCTTCCGCTACTACTGGGAAGCCGCCCACCCTAAAGCCGGCCTCGCTCCCGAAGTCCTTCCCGGCGACGAGAATCTCCTCGCTCTCGGCGGCAGCGGTTTCGGCGTCATGGCCCTCCTCGTCGGCGCCGAACGCGGCTGGATCTCTCGTCAACAGGCCGCCGATCGCATCGCGCTCATCACCCGCTTTCTCTCGCGCGCCGATCGCTTTCACGGCGTCTGGCCGCACTTCCTCAATGGCGAAACCGGCAAGACCATTCCGTTCTTCGGCAAATACGACAACGGCGGCGACCTCGTCGAAACCGCCTTCATGATCCAGGGACTCCTCGCCGCGCGCTCTTACTTCTCGCGCGACAATCCCGTCGAACGCGAGCTCCGCGACACCATCACCAAACTTTGGCGCGAAGTCGAATGGAGCTGGTATCGAAAAACCAAGGACAGCGATGTCCTCTACTGGCATTGGTCCCCCGATCACGCCTTTCACATCAGCCATCCGCTCATCGGCTGGAACGAAACCCTCATCATCTACCTCCTCGCCATCGCCTCGCCCATTCACGCCGTTCCCGCCGAACTCTACCATACCGGTTGGGCCGGCACCTCCGACCGCCACATCGCCTACCGCCGCAACTGGGGTCGCACCACGCAGGGCGACCGCTACGTCAACGGCAACACCTACTACGGCATCAAACTCGATGTCGGCGTCGGCAACGGTTCCGACCTTTTCTTCACCCACTTTTCCTTCCTGGGTTTCGACCCCCGCGGTATCCGCGATCGTTATACAAATTATTTCCACAACAACCGCGCCATCGCCCGAATCAATCACGCCTACGCCGTCGAAAACCCCCGCAAGTTCGCCGGCTACGGCCCCGACACCTGGGGTCTTTCCGCCGGCATCAACTCCGGCGGCGGCCGCCCGCTCCCCCGCGACGACAACGGCACCATCAACATCATGGCTTCGCTCGCCTCGTTCCCCTACACGCCCGCCGAATCCATGGCCGCGTTGAAACATTTCTACCGCGACCTCGGCGCGAAAACCTGGGGCATCTACGGCTTTTACGATGGTTTTAACCAAACCCAAAACTGGTTCGAACCCGTCTACATGGCCCTCAACCAAGCGCCGATCACCGTGATGATCGAAAACCATCGCACCGGCCTCCTCTGGAAACACTTCATGGCCAACCCGGAAATCAAACCCGCCCTCGACGCCATCGGCTTCCGCCCCGACGCCAACTGATTTGTAGGGCGGGGTCGGCCCCGCCCCCCCGCCCCCCGAGTGATTGGC